>NZ_JAVLAT010000002.1:610000-1210000 GCF_032190615.1 Brucella pseudogrignonensis | reverse complement strand
CTTCGGATAGAGAATCTTCATCTCGATAGCCGTGCTCTCGTAAAAATCAGTATCGAGGCGCAAGAGGGCAATAACTCCCGTCTTGATGTTCTCTAGTGTGTTTTCAACGGGTCCTTTAATGAATTGGACCTTCACCCCATCGCCAGCCACTCGAAGGACATTTGCCTTAACCTCATCTAAGTCAGCATAGGCCCAGACTGGTGCGTCCTCTCGCCTATCAGCGGTCTCCTCCATTAGCGCGCGTGCGTCGTTACCCATATAGTCGATGTCATATTGGCTCGGCTCGGTCATTCCGGTAAACGTATCGAACAGCATAACCGTGCCGTTCCAGCCGAAATGGCGGGCGGCGAGGAGCATCAACATCGCCGATCCCCCTTTCCAAGTGCCGCATTCAATCATGCACCCGGGGACCTGCTCACGAGTAATATGCTCGATTGCCTGCCACAATGCATAGCCTCGTGCTGAACTGGTCATAGTGTAGGGGGCGCATTGCTCCCAAGCTTTGACAAAGTCGAGATCGTTCAGTACCCACTCGGTCATACTTAGATAACTTTCAATACGATTAACACGCTAAAAACACTAATAGTGGTGTTTCCATTCTGATCTGGTATAGATCACTGATTCTGATCAGATTACCAAAATATAACAAAAACTACATCGTCGAAAGGTAATCCCCCCGTTTTAACGGGGCTCGTCAGTAGAGTTCACGCGGCCATTTTCAGTTTCTGTGCGGGCATTACGCCGCCGATGCCCATAGTTGTAGGTCTATAGCCATTGTGTAGCGAATTCCTGAGCCTCTTCGATGCTTTCAATGATGTGCTGGTCTAGCCATTCGTGTCGAACGGTGCGATTGTAGCGCTCGACATACGCATTCTGTTGTGGTTTGCCGGGTTGGATATGGCTCAAGGCGATGCCTTGGTTGGCAGCCCATTCCATCAGTTTGCCACTGACGTATTTCGGCCCATAGCATGTTGGGAATGATACGCCGTTGAAGGTTATGGCCGCCTGCGCAGCTTCTAAAAATTGCGCAGCAGACGGCCATAACCGGGTCTCAGGTCTCTATAGTGGTTTTGCGAACCACACCACAGAGGAGACCGGCTATGGCCAAGATTGAGCATACTTCGGATGCCCGTGTTCTGGTAGGCATCGACATTTCCAAACACCGGCACGAGGTACTGATCGCGGTCCCGGCCAAGACGCGCCGGCGGCGCCTTACGATCACAAATAGCACCGATGACTTCCAGCGACTGATTGGGATCTTGCGGGAATACAACATGCCTGTCCGCGTCGGTTTTGAGGCCACCGGCAATTATCATCGCGTGCTGATGTATCACCTCGGCATTGCCGGCTTCGACCTGAAGCTCGTGTCCTCGATCGCCCTTGCCCGCACTCGTGAGGCCCTGCACAACAGCTAGGACAAGAACGATCCGAAGGATGCCCAGGTCATCTTGCACATGTTGCAGATCGGCGCGGTGCAGATATTCCAGGACCCGATGGTGGCTGGCACAAACGACATACAGGAATTATCCAAGACCCATGATGCGGTGTCGCGCGCCAAGACGGAGCTCTGGCATCGCATCCTGACCCACTACCTACCACTCTATTTTCCGGAAGCCGACCGGTTCCATCGCAGCTCGCGCACGGATTGGTTCCTGGCGTTTCTCGAGATGTTCCCCTCTCCGCACATGATCAGCGCCATGACCAAGGAGCAATTCATCGAGGCCGCTTGGGCGGTAGTTGGACGCAAGGTGGAGAAGTCACTCATGTTATCAGATATTTACGAGACAGCGAAGGCGTCTGCCGGGTTGCCTGTCTCGCCGGGTTCAGATGCGATCCGTATGTTCCGCATGATGCTGGCCGAGGGGAGAAGTCTGATCCGTCAGCGCAACGCCATCGAAGATCGTGCTGTCGAACTACTCGGTGGTCAGCCCGATTATCAGTTATTGCGCACCATTCCCGGCATCGGACCTATCAATGCTCTGACCGTGCTGGCTGAGACGGGTGATTTGCGGCGCTTCCGCCATCACCGCCAATTTCTGAAGTTCTGCGGCATGGATCTGGCCACGGTTCAATCCGGAATGTTCCGGGGTCGAAGCAAGATCTCCAAATATGGAAATGCCCGATTGCGCCGCACTTTGTGGCTGGCAGGGCAGACTGCGGTCCTGAAGAGGACCAACAGTTTTCGAGACAAATTCGAGCGCTATATCGCGCAGGATCGCTACAACCTAGATTTGCGCCGCAAAGCTTATACTGCCATCGCCGCAAAAATGGCCCGCACCATTCACGCTGTGATTAAAACCGGCGAACCCTATCGCCCCTTCTTCGAAGGGACGAGCCCAGGCGGAAGGACCCCTCTCTGTAGAGCCGTGGAGGCAGGTTCCTGACCTCGTAGATAATGTTCGGGCCTTCCGCTTGGGATTTAGGATCTCGTCTTAAGGACGGTGAGGGCGGCAGCAAGACCGACCCTGTATTTGCTATGGAAGAGACCACATCTTGACAGCGGAGCCCGCTTGGGCAACTATTTTAAGGGTACCCAGTCGCTCGGATGCCCCGTGATCTGACGCCCTCAATCGCGTTTTGCTCCTAAGCTAGGACGTTGTCAACACGAATTGCGAATGGTTTGCCGCACCATTCGATGATCTGGTTGAGGCTGCGGATGACGCGTTCGGCAGGCAGCAAGAAGTCTACCTCAATGCCCAAACCTTCGCGGTTGAAGTCGTCTAGGACGTTCAGCAGCCGGAATTGCCTTCCATCCTTCAGCCGGTCGGCCATGAAATCGCTGCCTTCCGCTTAACGAAGGATGGCAAGGATTTGCAGTTCGCTGAATCTGCTCGTCTTCATCAAAATCTCCTCGATCATATAGCCCGAGAAAATTCTACTTTTGAAGCCCGTTAATTGCCGGGGGGACTGCCCGCTGGGCGGAGTTGCTCCCCTGGATTGAACTTTCCTTGACTCGTTTTCTTAGACCCCATAACCTTTGACTTTAGCGGATGCCACCCAAGTATTGCAGCTTATCATGCCTTAGTTGGAGGATACCTCTACTGTCGCAGGGCCGTCCAAAATGAGGTGAAAAACGCTTTTGTCAGAATGAGATGGATGAGAAGGCAGATGCTAGATGCAGTTTGATTATTACTTTTCAATAGGGGTTAATTGTGAGGGGGCCTTTCAGATTCGTCGTGTACTTGGCCGAGATAGTTCGTGTTTTTTTAGTTGGAATGTGACCAAGTTTGACGCTCTCATTTCTCTTCTGAGCGACAGCTTCGAAGGTACCCTTCAACTTAAGAATCTCACACCTCGCCCTGGGACTGGGCTGATCTTCGATAGTTCGCACAATTATCTGCTTCACTCTCCCTTTAAAGATAGTGATCCGTGGGAAGGTGAGGCTTTCGAAAATACCTTTGCATCGCTTCAAAGCAAGTTTCGCTATTTGATCGACAAGTTTTACCGTATCGCACTGAGTGGCGACTCAGTGGTATATTTCTACCGTACAGAGGAAGATGGAGCTCAAGAAAAATCGAAGGCCGTGGTCCAACTGCTGAGTAAAATTCATAAAGCAGATAATTTTCGATTCGTCGTTCTACAGAAGGAGGCTTTCAAGGAGCCCGATTGGGGTATACCTCTTATCCATAATCGTTATTTGAAGCGTTTCGCGCCGTGGAACGACGCTACAGATGGGCATGTTGCGTCATGGGATCGCGTCTTGGCATCTTTTCCACTTGCCCGCGACGCGCTACGCTTGTCCGGATTTGACAAGGTTTCTGATTCGATGAACGAAGACGAATGAAAGCATTCCTGACTGCTTGGGCTAAGGATAAGAAATGATTGGAGTTTATGGGGCGGGTGGCTTCATCGGCAAGCACCTAACCGAGCGTCTTGCTCGAGAAGGTCGCAATGTGCGTGCTGTTCTACGTCATACGGATAACGATCTTCTTGATCTAGGGAAGGGCAACGTTGATATTATTAACGCCGATCTGATGGACCCTTTAGCTATGGCGTCGTCGCTCGATGGTATCAATACTGTGGTTCAACTGATCAGTTCGTCGAGTCCGGGACTTGGCAACCACTACATGATCGCTGATGTGACCTCCAACATCATTCCCCACATTGAGTTCATGAATAGCTGTATCGCAGCGGGTGTGAAGCGCTATATTTTTGTATCTTCGGGTGGGACAGTGTATGGACCTACCCGAATTTGCCCCATACCAGAAGACCATCCGACCAATCCTATTAGTTCACACGGACTCACTAAACTCACTACCGAGAAGTATTTGCAAATGCAGGGGTATGTGAGCGGTCTGGACTATGTGATCTTAAGGGTTGCGAATGCCTATGGACCTGGTCAGACCTACCGCAAAGGACAAGGGCTGATCCCCTCCGTTCTTGAACATCATGGCCGTGATGAAGCTATTCAGATTATTGGTGATGGGCTAGCACGACGCGACTACGTTTTTGTCGACGATGTCGTTGATGCCTGCGTTGCGGCTATTGATGTCTCCGGTCCACAGCAACAGGTATTTAATATCGGCAGTGGAGAATCCCGATCAGTTCTGGAAGTCCTAGATTCGATGGAGACAGTTCTAGGAGTGGGGTTTAGACGCGAATTCGTGGAGAAACGTCGTACCGATGTTGATATCAACCAACTCGATATCGCTAAGGCAAGGCGCATGCTTGATTGGCATCCGCAGACGACGTTTATTGAGGGGTTAACACAGATGTTGTCAGGCATTCATTTTTAACTGCCCTGCTTCCAATTTCGAGTGCCACCTATCTTTGGGCAGACACTTCGTATCTTATTGTACTTTCTGGAGTTGCCCCTTAAAAACCTAAAAAGTCCGGCTTTTACTGGGTAACTCCATGGAGGGGCAATCAGCCGACTATGGCATCAATGATAAAGATAACTAAATGTCCGGTTGATTAAATAGACAAAAATCAAAAGACTGGTGGAGTGCTCCCCATTTCACCGGAAAAGTCGGCTAGCTTGATTTAGAGCCTTTCTGCTTATGCCGACTTTTCCGGTCGAAATGGGGTGCAGTTCAATATCAAACCGTGTTCAATAAGTGTCTCGAACAAATCCAAATTAACACATGGTCGATGGGTAAGCTGGTTGAGGCTAGGAAAAGCCTGAATACTGGGCCTACCTAGTTCCCACAAGTCACAACTTCACTCTTGGTGGCCATGCGAGAGAAAAATCTTCAGCGTTCAGTGTCAGATTGGGATTATAGGCAGGATCAGCGAATGTATCAGTGTTCCAGCGCTTCCTCATGTAATCAATCTCGCTTTGAAAGCGTTGTATCTTTTCCATGTTATCCTCCAGTCCCCGAGAAGCGGATTCATGATGATATAGTTCGGCATATGGGGTCCAGATATTGCGATAGCCCGCTTCGCGTAGTTTCAAACACAAATCAACATCATTGAAAGCTACAGCCAGATCGTTTTCGTTCAAGCCTCCGACTGCCTCGAAGCTACTTTTTCGGATAACCAAACATGCTGCTGTAACGGCCGTCATTGTCTGAATGAGTTCTGCGCGAGCGAAGTAGCCCGGCTGCCCCTGCGGTAGGCATCGATGGGCATGACAGGCGACTCCACCAAGACCAACGATGACCCCTCCATGCTGAAGCGTATCGTTTGGATACCAAAGACGTGCGCCAACTGCACCAACTCCGGGCAAGGCTGCGAGAGAGAGCATTTCTTCAAGCCAGCCGGGCGTGATTACTTCGATATCGTTATTAACCAAGCCGATGAATTCTCCCTCGGCAAGTTTAACTGCCGCATTGTTCAATGCGGAATAATTGAACGGTCGCTCATCGCGTACGATTTTGATCTGTTTCTCTTTCGCCAGTTTTTTCAGATAAGATAGCGTATCCGGGTCATCAGTATTGTTGTCGATGATGATTATTTCATAATTTTGGTAAGTAGTCCGCTCAAGAATGCTTGAAATGCATTGGTGTAAAAGTTGAAACGAATTGCGGGTAGGGATAATGAGGCTGATCATAGGTGCTGGGTTTGGCAGGGCATAGCTGACCCGAAAGCCATGCGCAGTATGCTGCACATCTGCCGTTATATTCTGGCGCTTAAGATGGTCCTCCAGCGCACGTCGTCCTGCTTTGATGATATTATCCTTGTTATCATACGACCATGCCGTGCTTTGGCCGCTAGCACGCCAATGATAAAGTACGTGTGGAATATGTAAAATCTGCTCTGAACGCAGCAACTCAATGAAGCGCAGTGCTAAATCGTAATCTTGAGATCCATTATAGTCCGAACGGAAGCCGCCAAGTAGATTGAAAATGTCTTTGCGATAGACACCGAGATGACTGACCATGTTGCAAGATAGAAATAAATCAGGGTTCCAATCGCTCTTGAAATGTGGATCGAAGTGCGCCCCTGAGGCGTCGAACTTGTCCTCGTCGGAATAGATTAGCGCAGCATCAGGATACATATCGATGACGCGGGCAATATGAAACAAGGCGTCTTCGGACAACAGATCATCCTGACCCATCAAGGCCAAAAACGTGCCATCAGCCAAAGAAACTGCGCTGTTTGACGCTTCTGCTATGTGGCCGCTTGTTTCCCGCAATACGACATTGATACGCGAATCATTGTTTTGCATATTTTGAAGGGCAGACCGCACTTTAGGGTCGCTTGAACAATCATCCGCAATACACAACTGCCAGTGAGGATACAATTGCTGCTTGACCGATTCAACCGCTTCTTTGAGCCAATCAAGATCGGGATTATAGACCGGCATAATGATTGAGATCATCGGGGGCTGGTCCATTTCACCGATCATAGTTCTGATCCGAGCACGCAAATCTGGAGTTATAGTGCTATAACGCAGGAGCCACTCCGGGTAGCCTTTCGTCTCGGATGCGATTTGGAACAGCCGCTCCCGTGTACCTCGCCAGCCCTTTCGCTTAAATGCGGAAAAAGCCAGTTGGCTGGAAGCCGCGAGTCCGCCTCTTTTATGCACGGCCTCTCGGAAATCATTGCAGAGTTGCTTGATCTGTTTTAAAAAATGACCAATCCGACGATAAGGTGATGTCATTCGCCAACTCGTCGACATTTGTATAGCTTCAAGGTGTTCTAAATTTCTATTAAATTTATTTTTTGATTCATTCAACTTATTCTTAAGTATAAACTTAGTATGTTCTGATTTGGACAGTTTCTTTTGTATTTCGTCGCGGACATCTTCCGTGGTTGTAATTTTCCTCTGAAGATCTTTAATGCAGTCCTCTGCCTCAACGGCACGCATTTTCGCACTTTCTAGCTCACTGCGTACTTTCCGAACTTCAACATGTACGCTCCTGACTTCCGCGAGTTTCTCAGCGAGTTCTTCATGTATTGGTGATGCTCGCGCGGTCCATTCATTGTCACTCTGGTCGGTTTTGAGCTGAATCTCACCATGTCTTTCTAGAATGTTAGGAGCTACAGTTGCAGTTTTTCCAAGGATAATACGCTTACCTAAAGTGTTATTTTCGGCAGATTTTTTGTATATGACGCACATAGAGTTGACGAACTCTATCGAATGAATTGAAGCTAGCGCTTCCTCATCTAGATTTAATTCATATTTGTTTATGAATCCATCAAACAGTGACTTGCGCGACTTTGCGACGCCCCAATGTTCATGATTGATAATATCAACTAGATTTTTGAAGAAAGATATTGAGGAGTGGGGATGGAATAAACCACCTTCGAAATCCTTCCAATAGCTACAATGAAGATCTTCAACGATATAGATACCACCGTTCACTATATTCTTAAAATAAAGCGAAAAAGATTTTATTATGTCAGAGGATTTATGCGACCCATCGTCTATAATAATATCAAAACTCTTCGACAGTGCGGTTACGGATTGATAGGTTTTCTCCGAATTGGCGTCACCGACGACCACATGAATGCGATCATCTATATAGTTGAGATTGCGGCAGCATTCATTAATATCGCAACCAACGAAAATCTCGCCCTTTGCGAAATAGCGACTCCATATTTCCAGTGAGCCGCCGTTCTGGATTCCAATTTCTAATAATCTTACGTTTTCTCTTCTAGAATTTGTAAAAATATGATCATATTTTTTGAGATATATTGTCCATTTGTCAGAAACCTTTCCTGAGTGTTCATTATACATTTGGCTCAAATTTTTCTTTTTCATTTTTTAGACCATTACTATTTATACCATAATTATACTTATAAAATCTTTATTAGGTAGTAAAATACAAATTAATTCTCTTATGTACAAGAAAAACAGGGATTGCATATGTGATAATTTTAATTATCCAATTAATTTTTCTCCTTAATTTTAGCCTAGATGGTAGCTTTCGTCTATTGAATTTACAACGGAGAATATGGCAAATTGATGCTCGAATAAACAGTACAAATGTCTTATAAAGCGAGTTTACGAGCTAACGCTATTGGCTGGTGTGACGAAGTTAGGTAGGGGTATCTGCACTTTTTAAAATGAGGGGCCGGTGCATAAATGCGTAAATAATGTTTTGACGTTAGATTAATGTATTGGATGGTATACCTCAAAAACTGAAAACGCTTCGATAACTTAGAGAGATGGCAATTGAAAATCGTGGTCACAGGTATTGGTTACGTCGGGCTTTCCAATGCTATTTTATTAGCTCAGCATCATGAGGTCGTTGCCTTGGATATTTCCGAGGACAAGGTCAAGATGATCAACGCGCGACAGGCACCGATCATTGACACCGAAGCGCAGGATTATCTTCAAAACAAGTTGCTGAATCTGCGCGCAACGACCAATAAGCGCGAGGCCTATGAAGGGGCTAGTTTCGTCATTGTCGCCACGCCGACAGATTATGATTCGCAAGCTAATTTCTTCAACACAAGTTCGGTTGAAGCTGTAATTCGTGACGTTATCAACATTAACCCTGATGCCACCATCATTGTGAAATCAACAGTGCCTGTGGGGTTCACCGAGAGTATTTCCCAGCGCCTAAACAAACGAATTATCTTTTCGCCTGAATTTCTGCGTGAGGGCAGTGCCTTGTATGACAATCTTTATCCATCACGTATTGTAGTTGGTGAAAAGTCGGCGCGTGCGGAGAAATTTGCGGCCCTACTGGTAGAGGGCGCCAAGAAAAAAGACGTGCCTGTTCTTTTGACCGGTCCGACAGAAGCGGAAGCAATTAAGCTTTTCGCGAATACTTATCTCGCCATGCGTGTCGCCTATTTTAACGAACTGGATACCTATGCGGTCACGCATAATCTCGATTCACGTCAGATCATTGAGGGAGTTGGCCTTGACCCACGTATTGGCCAGCACTACAATAATCCATCTTTCGGATATGGTGGCTATTGTTTACCCAAAGATACGAAGCAGCTTCTCGCCAATTATAGCGATGTCCCACAAAATCTTATTCAGGCTATCGTTGCGACCAATTCTACTCGCAAAGATTTTATTGCTGGTGATATCCTAAGGCGAATGCCAAAGACTGTTGGTATTTATCGGTTGATCATGAAAGCTGGTTCAGACAACTTCCGCTTTTCTAGCATTCAAGGCATTATGAAACGCATAAAAGCAAAAGGCATAGAGGTTGTTGTCTATGAACCGGTGTTAAAGGACGATCAATTTTTCGGGTCAAGAGTGATCACCGAATTAGATAGCTTCAAGAAAATATCCGACGTGATCGTCGCTAATAGATTGACGGTAGATTTGCAGGATGTACTGCCGAAAGTATATACGCGTGATCTTTATGGCGAGGATTGAGCACTGTGGGTGTTCCGTTGCCCTGTTGTACAATAGCCGATGCCCACATTCAGAGGTGGCTCGGGAAATCTGCACAGCTAGGATAAGTGGAATTTCTGCCTGACTTCGGCTTAGATGCCAGGAACAGGAGATACCATGACGAGACGACCGCGCCGGAACCACAGCCCGGCTTTCAAGGCAAAAGTGGCGCTTGCTGCGATCCGAGGTGAGCAGACACTGGTGGAATTATCCCAGCAGTTCGACGTGCATGCCAATCAGATCAAGCAGTGGAAAGACCAGCTTCTTGAGGGTGCGACAGGCGTTTTCGGTGATGAAGCGAAGGCGGAACCGGCCGGACCGAGCATCGATGTGAAAACGCTTCACGCCAAGATCGGCGAACTGACCTTGGAGAACGATTTTTTGTCCGGTGCGCTCGGCAAGGCGGGATTGCTGGGCGGAAAGAAATGATCGACCGCAAGCACAAGCTGTCGGTCGTGAGGCAGGCCAGGCTCCTCGGCTTCAGCCGTGGCAGCGTCTACTATTCGCCGCGTCCAGTATCTGATGGCGATCTTGCCCTGATGCGCCGGATCGACGAGCTGCATCTCGAATATCCGTTCGCGGGAAGTCGGATGTTGCAAGGGCTTTTGAAGGGGGAAGGCCTGGAAACTGGGCGGCTGCACGTCGCCACGCTGATGAAGAAGATGGGTATCGAGGCGATCTATCGTCGCCCGAACACGTCAAAACCAGCGCCAGGTCACAAAATCTATCCCTACCTCCTGCGCAAGCTGGCGGTTACCCAGCCCAATCAGGTATGGGCGATGGACCTGACCTATATCCCCATGGCGCGTGGTTTTGTCTATCTCTGCGCCGTCGTGGACTGGTTCAGCCGTCGGGTTCTGTCGTGGCGATTATCGATCACGATGAAGGCGGACTTCTGTATCGAAGCGGTCGAGGAAGCGCTGGCTCGCTATGGAAAGCCGGACATATTCAACACCGATCAGGGATCGCAGTTCACATCCATCGACTTCACGGCGGTGCTGAAGAAAGCTGAGATTGCGATCTCGATGGACGGCAAGGGCGCGTGGCGGGACAATGTCTTCGTCGAACGGCTTTGGCGGTCGATCAAATACGAAGAGGTCTACCTCCACGCCTACAAGACCGTGTCCGAGGCCCGCGCGGGGATCGGTCGTTATCTGAACTTTTACAATACTCGACGTCCACATTCATCTCTTGACCGGCAGACGCCGGATCAGGCTTACTTCAACGCGCTGGCACCGATGATGGTGGCGGCATAATCGAGGCGGAAATCCACTTAGCAAAACGCCCGAAACTGTTCAGACAAACCGAACCACTTCTGAAGTTGTTGGCGCATTCGCTAAGTCTGATGATTGCGACGAGGTGGTGCTATCCAAAATAGGCAGGAAGAATCTCCTGTGGGCTTCCATCCATCTTGACCTTCCCATGTTCCAGCCAAATAATTCTATTGCAGTTTTTCGCTAATAGAGCCTTGGAATGGCTCGCAAGGACAAGAATATGTGTTGAATCAACTAATTCCTTCATACGGTGGTTGGCGCGCTCTTTAAAATCTTCGTCGCCCGTGGAGAGCCATTCATCCATAATCAGAATTTCAGGGCGTACTGCCGTTGATGTGGCAAAGGCCAATCGCATCTTCATACCGGACGAGTAAGTGCGAAAAGGAACATCGAGAAAATCACCTAATCCGGAAAATTCCTCAATTTCTTTAATGTTCTGTGCGAGTTGCTTGGGGTGAATGCCCATCATTGCAGAACGTAGGCGAATGTTTTCACGACCTGTAGCTTCCGGGTCAATCCCCAAGTTGATATTGATGAGAGAGACACATTTGCCTTGAATGATGGCGTGCCCTTGGGTTGGGGTATAAATTCCTGAAAGAACGCGAAGCAAAGTTGTTTTCCCGGAACCATTATGGCCTATGAGACCAACCCTGTCGCTGTCACGTAAGGTGATAGAGATATTTTCCAGTCCCCGGACGATGACTAATCCATCGCCACGGCGCTCGACGCTGCCACCCGTGGCGATGTTGAGTACTCTGTTCTTTAAGGATCGGTTCGAAGCGTTGTAAATCGGAAACTCAACGCTAACATTTTCAAGTTTTATCAAACTCATCTTATAGCCAATATGGAATACGCCAGCGATATTTACCGAAAAACACAAGCGCGAGCAACCAACCTATGATCGCGAGGCCGATTGCAAACAGCCAACTAGCAATGGCCGGGGGGGCACCAAATAAAGGCGCGCGAATGAGCTGCAGCAAGTGGTAGAAGGGGTTTAGTTCAAAAATTAACCTGGACGCGCTTTCCGGTAGAATTTTAACTGTCCAGATAATGGGGGTTAGATAAAAGCAAATTTGGAGAATGTTGGTTACAATCTGTGTCATGTCGCGAAAACGGCAACAAAGTGTTGCCAAAATTAGCATGACCCAAGCTAGGTTCAAACATACGAGAAACAGACCTGGCGCTATTAAGAGAACATAAAAATTAAAACTCTGTCCTAGAATGAGGTAAAGTACAGGAAAAATCAGTATATTATGGAAAAATACGATTATATTCTTCCATAATGTGCGCAAAATATGTGTAAAAAAAGGTAGTTTTACTTGGAGTATTATACCTGACGCCCCACTGAATGTGGTGCATCCTTCAGATAGCGATGAGGAAATCAGACCCCAAACAATAACCCCTGAACAGATATGAGGCAGATATTCGGGTATATTTGATCGAAAAAGTGTCCCGAAAATCATTCCCAGCGCACCAATATACACTGCCATATTGATGGTGAGCCAGAAAGCCCCGAGTCGGGAGCGTCGATAACGTTGAGCGACATCCTGCCACCCAAAAATCATCGCAATACGATACGCGACCAGCGCATCCGAAATATCCCCGATTGCAGTTCTAATTCCGGCTAAAGGTCTAGTAATCATTACGTCTTCTTCTTGAACGCTGGTGCTCTCTTTAAGAGCCTGGCTTGCCATTTGTCACCTTTGCGGAAATGGTATGCTGTCACGATTGACCGCTTCTCTGCTAATTTCCAGTCTGCATTTTAAATGGGTAATGACGAATGCGCTTTGCAAAGTCAATGCGCCATTAAACGACTGAATATATTTAAATTAAGGCTTTGGAAATCTGAGTGGCTATTTGTAATGGAATCAGCAATTTAAAATAGTTTAATTTTATGGGAGGTAAAGAATATGATAGCTGATCGTAGAAACTGATGAATATGCCACAGTCCCTTTTTGGCGGCGTTGCCTCCCCTGTGAATAATTTTCACTGAAGGAACATAGGCTATGCGGCCTAAGCATGCTGCCCTCAGCGATATATCAAAATCTTCAAAATATAGCATGTAGCGTTGATCGAAACCTTTCAGTCTGCAAAAAATATCCCCTCGGAAAAACATGAAACATCCGCTAACGATGGGCGGATCCCAAAATACTATCTGTTTAATTTGACGACGCATCTCATATTGCTCAAGACGTCCCCGAAATATTTCTTGGATTGGGCGCGGCGCGAAGCCTCGGATGAGCAGGTCGAAAAGGTTTGGATACTGTTTGCATAAAAATTGCGTGCTCCCATCTGGATAAGTTGCAGCGGGAGTGAGCAAAATGCAGTCGACGTGCTGTTCCATAAACGCGAAGCATTCCCATAAAGTAGATGCGGATAATTCAACGTCAGGATTAAGTACCAGGTGGTATCTTCCAATGCCTCTGTCCAACGCTAAATTGTTAGCGCGACCGAAGCCAATGTTGCCTTGACCATATATGATTTCGGTGGGAATGGCTTGGAAAGCTATATGGTTGCTTACCGAGATAGCAGGCGTGGGTGAATTATCCACTATATAAAGTTTAAAACGCTTCTCACCTGAAAATATCCTGACTGCTGTCGCTAGGGTATCTAACGTTTTCATCAAGATATCCCGATCAGGCTCATATAGGACGATACAAATCGAAATGTCTGGCGCCATTCTATGATTCCCTCAGCGAGAGTGATTTTTACCTGTCTAGTTTTTCCATTTGTCCTGTCAATCCATGCCAAATCCCAAGTGACATCATCTTCGAATGTTGCAATCGCGGCGAGGTCATCAGACTGTAAAAGGCGAATTTCCGCAAAAGGCGAAACCCATCGACGATTTTCCAGTTATGGCGCAACCAACCCTGACGATAGAGCCACACCGCGTTTCGGAAGTGGTAGTAGTGCCGGAGTGGGCTATGAACGGGGATATAGCGGCCTTGAAAATAGACTGGTTCGTCACCTAGTTGATGTTGCATTAAGGCACCGCAGACGCCGAAGGATTGAAACCCCTGTTTTTGCGCGCGTAGTCCCCATTCAATATCGACATAATCGATGAAAAGCTCCTCTTTCATAGCGCCGACGATCTTGATCGTGTCGAGAGGGATGAGGCAACCTGACGCGATCAGATAATCGACTTCAACAACGCAATCCTTCGTCTCGCAGGTTTGACGAATAATGCGGTAGCCTTTGATCTGGATGAAAGGGACGGGGATTTTCTGTCGTGGGTCGTCGTAGCGCGGGCCGACGCAGGCGAGTTTTATGCCTTTCTTGCGTTTCATTTTGGCGACTTCTACAAGTATGTCGACCATATTGAGAGATGGAATACTGTCTTGATCAAGTAGAAGCACATAGTCCGCACCAAGGGTACTTGCCCGTGCGATACCAATATTCTGCGCTTTTGCAATTCCGAAATTCTCACTAAGTGGAATCAGTTCAATCTCTGCCCGCTCGGCAAATAGGGCCCCGAAATCTATTCGAGAGCCATTGTCCACGATTAGCAGGTGTTGCACTTGAGGGGCGACGGCATCAATCAATTTATTTAACTGCTCAATATCTGGATTGAAAGTGACAACAATGCCAGTCACAATACCTGCGGTATTATCATTTTGTTCGTTGGTGCTAATCATTAAGTATTTCTACTATCACTCGTTGTTCAGGGCATCGTAGTGGATGGATATTGCGAAAAAAGCTTGTATGCAACGTCGCTTTATAATTTGGGTCGCCAAACCGCGGTCAAAATGTTAGGGCAGTGACAAATTCTAGTGTTGTTAAAGGGAAGCATATGAAGGGCATAATCTTGGCTGGAGGGAGCGGTACACGACTCTATCCTCTCACAATAGCCGTTTCCAAACAAATTCTCCCGATTTACGACAAACCAATGATCTATTACCCGCTAAGCGTTCTTATGCTCGCGGGGATTCAGGATATCCTAATCATTTCGACCCCGCATGACTTACCTCTATTTCAGAAGTTGCTCGGTGATGGCCACGAGTTCGGAGTGAATTTCTCTTATGCAGAACAGGCGCATCCGAACGGTCTGGCTGAAGCTTTCATCATCGGCAGAGAATTCATTGGCAATGACAGCGTAGCCATGATTCTTGGCGACAACATTTATTTTGGTGACGGTCTTTCGAAACTGTCTCAGCTCTCCTCTCGGCCAATGAAGGGGGGGACTGTTTTTGCTTATCGTGTCGATGATCCGGAACGCTATGGCGTGGTGGAATTTGATAGCAAGACAGGTTTGGCAGTCTCGATTGAGGAGAAGCCGGAAAAGCCGAAATCCCATTGGGCTGTTACTGGGCTTTATTTCTATGACAATCAAGTGGTCGATATCGCACGCTCGATCAAACCATCGGCTCGAGGCGAGCTTGAGATCACCACGGTGAATAACGTTTATCTCGAGCGTGGTGAATTGAACGTTCAGCGTTTCGGACGCGGATATGCTTGGCTGGATACCGGGACGCATGACAGCTTACATGAAGCGTCATCGTTTGTTCAGACCATTGAAAAGCGTCAGGGCATTAAGATCGCTTGCCCAGAAGAAATCGGCCTGGATAAGGGTTGGCTAAACAGTGAAGCAGTGCTTGAGCGCGCAGCTAAACTCGGCAAAACTGAATATGCAGCTTACCTGCGCCGACGTGTTGATGAGTTAGGAAAAGATTGATGGAAGCCCGTTCGTTAGATTTAGACGGTGTTTTTGAGATCAGCCCACGTAAATTCGGTGATGATCGTGGCTTTTTCTCCGAGACCTATAATGCGAATTCATTCAGTGAAGCCGGTATCGAACTGACTTTCGTTCAAGACAATCATTCTTTTTCGGCTGCCAAGGGTGTTGTTCGTGGACTCCATTATCAGTTGCCACCGTTTGCGCAGGACAAGCTGGTTCATGTCACGCGCGGGGCAATTCTGGATGTTGCGGTCGATATCCGAAAAAGCTCTCCTACGTTCGGTAAGTGGGTTGCGCTGGAAATCTCGGCTGAGAAGTGGAACCAGATTCTGGTGCCGAAGGGCTTCGCACATGGCTTCATGACGCTCGTGGAGAACACTGAAGTTATCTACAAGGTAACGAATTATTATTCTCCCGAGCATGACCGCTCGATCCGGTTTGACGATCCGGCAATTGGTATCGATTGGCCAATCGCATCTTCAGACGTCCAGCTTTCTGAGAAGGATCAGAAGGCCCCGCTTTTTGCGGACGCAGAAGTTTTTGCTTGAGGAAATGATATGAATATTCTTGTTACCGGTGGTGCAGGGTTCATTGGTTCGGCCGTCTGCCGTCATCTGGCTACTGATCCCAAGGTCAATGTAATCAATCTCGACAAACTGACCTATGCGGGGAATCTGGCCTCACTGCGCCAGATTGAAAACCATCCGAATTACGGCTTTCTCCAAGCTGATATTTGTGATGACACTCGCGTTCTGGATGCTTTACGTGCCCACGAAATCGATGTGATTATGCATCTGGCGGCGGAAAGTCATGTCGACCGTTCAATTGATGGTCCGGGTGCATTCATCGAGACGAATATTGTCGGAACGTTCCGACTGCTCAATGCGGCTCTTGCTTACTGGCGGGAACTGCCGGAGCCGCGCAAATCGAGCTTCCGTTTCCACCATATTTCAACCGATGAAGTGTTTGGCGATTTGCCGTTTGATAGCGGTATTTTCACGGAAGAAACATCTTATAAGCCGTCGTCGCCATATTCGGCTTCGAAAGCAGCGTCCGATCACCTGGTGCGTGCCTGGCATGAGACCTATGGCCTACCGGTTGTGCTGTCCAATTGCTCGAACAATTATGGTCCCTTCCACTTCCCAGAGAAGTTGATCCCGCTCGTTATTCTCAATGCGCTCGATGAAAAGCCGCTGCCGGTTTATGGGGCAGGGGCGAATGTGCGAGACTGGCTCTATGTTGAGGATCATGCGCGTGCTCTGACACTGGTTGCGACCACGGGCAAGCTCGGCGCAAGCTACAATATCGGTGGGCGTGCAGAGCGCACTAATCTGAATGTCGTAGAAACGATCTGCTCCATTCTCGACAAGAAGCGACGTCGCGCAAACGGCAAGAGCTATGCCGATCTGATAACTTTCGTGACAGATCGTCCCGGCCACGACCGCCGCTATGCGATTGACGCATCGAAGATTGAACGCGAATTGGGCTGGAAGCCGCAGGAAACCTTCGAGACGGGATTGGAAAAAACCATTCAATGGTATCTCGATAATGCATGGTGGTGGGAGCCTATCCGCAGCGGAACCTATGCTGGTGAGCGACTGGGCAGTGCGCCAGAAAAAGAGGTTAAGGCATGAAAATCCTCGTTACCGGGCGGGAAGGGCAGGTTGTCCAGAGCCTTCTTGAGAAGGCAGATCAACGATCCGATCTGGAGGTGATTGCGCTGGGCCGCCCGGAACTGGATCTGACAAAGCCTGATACCGTGCGCAGTGCCATTGCGGCAATCAAGCCCGACCTCGTCATATCCGCCGCCGCCTACACGGCGGTGGATTTGGCCGAGGATGAGCGGGAACTTGCCTTTGCGGTGAATGCCACTGGCGCGCAAGCAGTTGCCGAAGCGGCAAAGGCCTGTGGTGCTCCTATCATCCACATATCGACGGATTATGTTTTTGCGGGTGATGCCAGGAAACCATATGCCGAAACGGATAGCACTGGACCTCGCAGTGTTTATGGTAATTCCAAGCTTGAAGGCGAGCGTCTGGTTGCGCAAGTCAATCCACGCCACATCATTTTGCGGACGGCGTGGGTCTATAGCCCCTTTGGCAAGAATTTCGTCAAGACGATGTTGAAGCTTGCGGAGACGCGCGATGAGCTCTCTGTCGTTTCTGACCAATGGGGAAACCCGACCAGCGCGCTCGACATCGCTGATGCAGTTATCCAGGTGGCGGATCATTTAGCGGCAACGCCAGACTTCTCCGCTTATGGTGTTTATCATCTGGTCGGTACGGGCGATACGAACTGGAGCGGCTTTGCACGCGCCATATTCGGTGAAAGTGCCAAGCTTGGTGGACCAACTGCGACTGTCACGGATATTGCGACAGCCGACTATCCGACCAAGGCAGCACGTCCCGCGAATTCGCGCCTGTTGACTGCGAAATTACAGCAGGTATTCGACTGGTCTGCACCGCATTGGCAGTCGTCATTGCGCGATGTGGTGGCAAGGCTGGTTTAGCGTTTTAACGTGAGAATTTTTAATGTGGCATCGCTCAACGGGCGGTGCCACGTTTTTGTGTCGAGCGGAAATAATTTTCGCCTCTGCCTGCCCCTTGACGCCGTGCACCAACTGTAGCACAAACCTATGACACATTTGGCGAATATGAAAAAATGATTTATTGAAATCATTGAGGAATTTGGCTTGGCGGGAATCCAGGCTTTTAAGAGAAAGCTGCGGGATGTATTTAACTATGTGAGAGGAGCACTGTTCGTTTCACATTTTGTATCGACTGCTCTAAAGTCAATTTACTTCATATACGCGTAGGTTTTTCAAATGACTTGGCGGGGGAGAATGAAGGCTCTGTAAAGAGAGAATCGTTAGCTCCGTTGGACGCGTGCGATTTCACGCAAATCCTCGACGTTTATTGTCTTGAGAATCTCGGCCCCGGTGTAAGCAATGTTTCATCGAAGAACGCCGCTCCGGGTCGAGCAGATCTGCAAACTGCTTCAGATTTCTATGACAAGTTATAATGACGGGACTGCCAAGCACAACGACGTGGATCGCCTATCTGCTCGTGAACGAATTGATATTGCTTTTGAAAAATGAGGTTCGCCAGATTGCTTAGTGAGGCTTTCCAGATCTATTTCGTAAGGAATGTCTGGCAACAGTTGCAGCGAGAAGGCTTAAATTTGTCGCTGCCTCGTGCAAAGACTCGTGAGAGTGATAAATATTCAGGGCAACATTCTGGCCAATCCTTTTAAAACCACCGCGTCGTATAGATCTGCGCAATGTCCAATCCACTGTATAAGTCGACACCTCAAGGCACCGGACATTGGTGCTGGGGCGTTTCTATTTCATAGCGGGTCAACTGTGAGCGTCCGGTGAGTGGATTTTGCTAATGGCGCCATTTGGGCGATGTTCTGGCATTAGAACCAGCATTGGTGCTGACATTAATACCAGAACTTAGAGGTTGGCATGGCTCGCATGGAAATTATTTCGGGCGTTGAGCGAAGACGGCGATGGTCTAAAGCAGCCAAGCTGGAGATATTGGCTGAAGCGGATCAGCCAGGCGTGCGTATTGGGGATGTTGCCCGCCGCCATGATATTTACCCTGCCCAGATCCGTTTATGGCGCAGAGTACTCAGTCCATTCGATGCACCCTCATCATTCATCCGTGTGCAACTGCTTGATGAGGAAGCACTGGAGCGGTCGCTTCCGACCGAGCCGAGACGCGTATCTATCGAGATTGTGCTGCGCAACGGTCGAGGTTTGAAAGTTCCTTCTGATATTGAGCGGAAGACACTGGCATCGTTGATCGCCTGTGTGGAAGCATCATGATCGGGCCTTCAGGAAATGTACGGGTCTATCTGGCTTGCGGGGTGACTGTCATTAAGCATGGAATAAGGACCCCATTTGAGGGGTTATCGGCATCCAAACGGGGGTCTGACTCATTCTCGATGATGTTTTGGGTTCTATTAGCTTGGTTTCTGAAGGAGAATCAGTGCCATGCGAGCCCAGTTTCGACTTTCCGATCTGATCCCTGCCGAGTTGACCGTGGAGGCTGTACATCAAAGATCCGATGCAATCGTCGTTTCGGCATATGGTCAGTCGCGCGATTGCCGATGCCCCGAATGCGGTACGACCTCCCGTCGTGTTCATAGTCGCTATCTTCGGATAATTTGCGATCTGCCGTGTGCAGGCCGGAGGATCGAACTGCATCTGACCGTCCGACGCTTCGTCTGTAGTGCCAACCAATGCCGCCGAAAGATTTTCGCGGAACGTTTCGGTGACAACATAGTCCGACCTCTGGCGCGCCGGACAGCACGCCTGGACAACTTGGTGCACCATCTGGCTTTGGCATTGGGTGGTCGCCCAGCGGCACGGTTCGCAAATCGTCTCGGGTTTCCGGTTAGCAACGACACGCTGCTTCGAACCGTTCGCCGGTATGATCGGCCGCCTCCACCACCGCCGAGTGTTATCGGCATCGATGACTGGGCGTGGCGTCGCAATCACCAATATGGCACAATCATTTGCGACCTTGAGCGGCGAAAAACAATCGCCTTGCTCCCCGACCGGGAAGCGGCGACTGCCAAGGCCTGGCTAATCCAGCAGCCGCAGATCGAGATCGTCGCACGCGATCGCGGTGGCGGCTATGCGCAGGCTACTTCACAAGCCCTGCCACATGCGGATCAAGTCGCCGACCGCTGGCATCTGATGGAAAATGCCAGCCACGCCTTTCTCGACGCCGTGCGCAAGTCGATGCGACAGGTCCGCATGGCAGTCGGCACAGCAACCGTAAATCCCAAGCTTCTGACTGCTGCCGAGCGGCTACAATACGAGGGATATCTGCGACGCGAAGAGGCAAACTCTGTCATTCGTGGGCTCGTCGACGAAGGCGTGCCTATCAAGGAAATTGTACGCAGAACCGGACACAGCCGAAAGCTGGTTCGCAGCGTTGTTCGTGGTCAACGAACCGACATCTTCCGGGTCCGGCACACTTCGCTCGAACCACACCTGCCGTGGCTTGAAGCGCAAAGGGATGCCGGATCACGAAACGGCGCTGAACTCTGGCGGCAGCTTCGCTTGGCCGGGTTTGGTGGCGGTCTTCGTGTCGTTACAGAATGGGCGACACGACGAAGGCGAGCCGAAAAAGCCGAAAACGGGCTCGGCCACGCGCCGGCAGCACGCACCATCGTCCGCCTGATGACACTTGAACGCAACAAATTGACCAAGGCTCAAGCGATGACGGTTGCTGCAATCGAGGAGCGATTACCGGACCTTGTCGAGGCTAGAGATATCATCGAGAGCTTTCACAACATGCTGCGCAGCAAGTCCAGGGGTGATCTGGAAGCATGGCTCGACCGCGCGGCAAGAAGTCTAGTCGCATCATTCGCCAATGGCATTATCCGCGACAGAGCAGCGGTTCAAAACGCAATAATTTCAATATGGTCGAACGGCCAGACAGAGGGCCAGATCACGAAACTGAAACTCATCAAGCGTCAGATGTACGGCCGCGGGAAACTCGATTTGCTTGAGGCACGTATTGTAGGAGCGCCCTGATGTCATCGAGATTGCGTCAGAGCCCCGTTTAAACGCCGATTGACATACCACGCTTAAATAGTTTGCTTCGTTCAACAACCGTAGCCATCTGAAGCACAGCGTAATTATTCCGACGACGATAGCTGAAAATGGATGCCGGTAGACTAATGAAAAGCCTTTTTATTGATTAGATAGCAATAATGAAGAGAACTGGTAATTTTGTTTTTCTAAAAAGAAAATCATAATAAAATCCGATCAAAAAAGTGTTTTGTTATGGCCATAACGGAGTAAATATATTATATTTAAGACTTAGATGCATGTTTGATTTTTTGTTCGAGATTGGAATTCAAACCATAATCAATTTTTTATTTGAAGATAAAGACAATTATTTTGCGTATATATTTGTGTGTAATAAAAATAATTATTTTCTTTATTAGTAATTTATTTCAAAGTGATGGTCGAATCCATTCGACAGACACCCCCTCCGCCATAAGTCGCTCTTAAGCGCTTGTTTTCCTTAAAATTAATGACTTAGCATGTAGTTTTGATACATAAGCCGGTTGTAGCGTGTCGCTCGTTCCTGACATTTTGACGCTGGTTATTAGACTAATCAAGATTTTTAAGCGGCCTTTAAAGGCAGTCTAAAAGCGGCTTTAAGGCCCTCTTACGGCCTTTTGAGAATCATCCGCCATAGTAGGCAGCTTTGAAAGTTTGCCATGCATAGGCCGCAGCCAGACTGACGACTCCTTTACCGGCTCAATAGCGAGCGAAACGCTTGGCTTTGTTTAAACATATTTTGACGTTTACGGAAACGTCAAAGTCGGTTAAGGTGATCGCGGAATTGAAGCGCTTTCTTTGATCTTTGAACAATTAGTGCTTTAAATTGAGCAAAAATGGCTATTTTTTCGAGTTTTAGGCCCCATTTTTGTGAAGAGGATATGCTGTCACGCATTTGAGCGTTCCGTGTGACACAGTGCACATAGGTAACGTTTTACATGCGGGTGGGAGCCTGTGCCGCTTGATGCGGAGCTGATTTGGTAAATGCTTTGGAGGATTTCGATGCCGAGTTATCGCGCGCCAGTTGAGGATACAAATTTCGTTCTCAATGACGTTCTGAATTATCAGCGTTACAATAATTTGCCGGGTTTTGCCGATGCATCACCCGATGTCGTCGAAGCGATCCTGTCCGAAGGCGCGAAGCTTGCGGAGGGTACGCTGTTTCCGGTCAATCATACCGGCGATCAGGAAGGTTGTGCCCGCGCATCCGATGGTTCGGTGAAGACGCCAAAGGGTTTCAAAGCAGCCTATGATCAGTATCGCGAGGGTGGCTGGCTTGGTCTTGCGGTTCCAGAGCAATATGGCGGGCAGGGGCTTCCATATCTGCTGCATACAGCCGTTGGCGAATATATGTCATCTGCCAATATGGCGCTCACCATGTATCCGGGGCTGACACAGGGCGCTATTGCTGCGATCCTTACCCATGGTACGGATGAGCAGAAAGAAACATATCTGCCAAAGATGGTCGAAGGCACATGGACCGGCACCATGAACCTGACCGAGCCGCATTGCGGCACGGATCTGGGTCTTTTGCGCACGAGCGCAACGCCGCAGGACGATGGTTCCTACAAGATTTCCGGCCAGAAGATTTTCATCTCTGCTGGCGAACATGACATGTCGGAAAATATCATCCATCTGGTGTTGGCTCGTATTGACGGTGCACCTGAAGGCGTGAAAGGTATTTCGCTGTTCATCGTACCGAAGTTCGTCCTGGATGCCGATGGGAATCCTGGCGAACGCAATGGCGTGTCCTGTGGCTCCATCGAAGAAAAGATGGGTATCCATGGCAATGCAACCTGTGTGATGAACTATGACGATGCGACCGGCTTCCTGATCGGCGAGGCCCATAAGGGTCTACGCGCCATGTTCACCATGATGAATGAAGCGCGTCTTGGCGTGGCTTTGCAGGGTCTTTCGATTGCGGAAACCGCTTATCAGAACGCTGCGATCTATGCGCGTGAGCGTATTCAGGGCCGTGCCCTTTCAGGTGCAGCAGCACCTGACAAGAAGGCAGACCCGATCATCGTACACCCCGATATCCGCCGTAACCTTATGAATATCCGCGCCTTCAATGAAGCCGGTCGCGCGCTTATCCTCTGGACTGCGTTGAACTCCGATATTGCCCATCGTTCCGGCGATGAAGCAGAGCGTCAGGCTGCAGACGATCTCGTTGGCCTGCTTACACCTGTGCTGAAAGGCGTTCTGACCGACAAGGGTTTTGAACATGCTGTCATGGCGCAGCAGGTGTTTGGCGGTCACGGCTATATCGAAGAACATGGCATGAGCCAATACGTGCGCGATGCGCGTATTGCTATGATCTATGAAGGTGCTAACGGCATTCAGGCACTTGATCTGGTTGGCCGCAAGCTGGCGCTGAATGGTGGTCGTGCGATCACGGCTTTCTTCAAGGAAGTGGGTGAGTTCTGCGAAACCAATCGCGAAAATGAAAAGCTCTCATTTTTCACAAAGCATCTGAAGAAGGGCGTCAACGATCTTCAGGCCGCAACCATGTGGCTGATGCAGAACGCGATGGCAAAGCCAGACAATGCGGGTGCAGCATCGAATGATTACATGCATCTGTTTGGTCTGGTGGCGCTTGGTTACATGTGGGCGCGGATGGCAAAGGTTGCCGAAGAAAAGCTGGCTGCGGGCGAGGGCAACAAGGCTTATCTTGAAGCAAAGCTTGTCACGGCTCGCTACTATTTCGAGCGGATCATGCCGGAAAGTGTGGCTCATCTCGCGCGCATACAGTCGGGTGCAGAGAGCATGATGGCGCTTAACGCAGACGCATTTTGAGTTAGAGATCAGGCTACGTTTTCGAACTTAGCGGGAAGGAGAAAAAATGGCTGAGGCTTATATTTACGATCACGTGCGCACACCACGCGGACGTGGCAAGAAAGACGGTAGTCTGCATGAAGTGCCTGCCGTTCGTCTGGGCGCGAAGGTTCTGGAATCCTTGCGCGACCGCAACGGCATCGACACGGCAAAGGTCGATGACATCATTTTCGGCTGCGTCGATCCTGTCGGCGAAGCGGGGGCTGTCATTCCAAAATCTGCTGCCTTCGAGGCCGGTTATGATTTCAAGGCTCCCGGCATTCAGATTTCGCGCTTCTGCGCATCTGGTCTCGATGCCATCAATCTGGCTGCAGCCAAGGTTGCGTTCGGTGCCGACGATCTGGTGATTGCCGGTGGCGTTGAAAGCATGTCCCGCGTCGGCATGGGCATGTCGGGCGGTGCCTGGTACATGGATCCATCCGTTGGCTTTCCGGGCTTTTTTATGCCGCAGGGCGTGTCGGCTGATCTGATTGCCACGAAATACGGCTTTTCGCGTGATGATGTTGATGCCTATGCTGTCGAAAGCCAGAAGCGCGCTGCAAAATCGTGGGAAAAAGGTTATTTCAAAAATTCGGTCATTCCGATCAAGGATCAGAACGGCCTCACCATTCTTGACCATGATGAGCATATGCGTCCCGGCACTGATATGCAGGCGCTTGGCCAGCTCAACCCATCCTTTGTGATGCCGGGCGAAATGGGCGGCTTCAATGCTGTTGGCATTCAGGCACACCCGGAAGTAGAAACCATCAATCACGTTCACCATGCCGGTAATTCGTCTGGTATCGTTGATGGCGCAGCTGGTGTTCTTGTTGGCTCGAAAAAGGCCGGAAAAGCCTTTGACATCAAGCCGCGTGCGCGTATCCGTGCTTTTGCCAATATCGGCTCTGAACCAGCCCTTATGCTGACTGGCCCGGTTGATGTAACGGAAAAGCTTCTGAAGCAGGCCAAGATGAAGCTCTCGGACATCGATCTGTTCGAGTTGAACGAAGCCTTCGCTGCCGTGGTTCTGCGTTACATGCAGGCCTTTGACATTCCGCACGACAAGATCAACGTCAATGGCGGCGCGATTGCGCTTGGCCACCCGCTGGGTGCAACCGGCGCGATGATCCTTGGCACGGTGCTGGATGAATTGGAACGCCGCGACCTAAACACCGCGCTGGTCACTTTGTGCATCGGTGCTGGTATGGGTACGGCCACGATCATCGAGCGCGTGTAAAGGGAGGTTTAAACAATGGCTTACGTAAATTTCAAAGTTGAAACCGACACCGATGGCATCGCTCTCGTCACATGGGACATGCCCGAAAAGTCGATGAATGTTTTCACCGTCGAGGCGATGCAGGAACTGAACGCCATCATCGACGCGACGACTGCCGACGAAAAGGTCAAGGGCGTGGTCATCACGTCGGGCAAAGACACGTTCTCCGGCGGAGCAGACCTGACCATGCTCGAAGGCATGTTCAAGGAATTCCAGAAGCAAAAGGCAAAGGACAAGCAGGCTGCTGTCCAGTCACTGTTCGACAATGTAGGTCGTATGGGCGGACTGTTCCGCAAGCTGGAAACCTCGGGCAAGCCATGGGTTTCAGCCATCAATGGCACCTGCATGGGCGGCGCATTTGAAATGTCGCTCGCTTGTCATGCCCGTGTTGCATCCGACGCGCCGGGCGTGAAAATGGGTCTGCCGGAAGTGAAAGTCGGCCTGTTTCCGGGCGCTGGCGGTACGCAGCGTGTGCCACGCCTTGCCAACCAGCAGGACGCTTTGCAGATGATGACGACTGGCTCAAGCCTGACAGCGCAGCGCGCCAAGGCAATGGGTCTTGTTACTGAAGTCGCACCTGCCAAGAAGCTCGTTGAAACCGCCAAGAAGCTTATTAAGGGTGGTCTCAAGCCGGTTCAGCCATGGGATGAAAAAGGCTTCAAGCTGCCGGGCGGAGCTATTTATTCGGCTGCTGGTGCAAATCTCTGGCCTGCTGCAACCGCCATTCTGCGCCGTGAAACGTCGGGCAATTATCCGGCGGCACTCGCTATCCTGAAATCGGTATATGAAGGCCTTCTGGTTCCATTCGATACCGGCCTTAAGATCGAACAGCGCTACTTCACCGAAATTCTCCAGACGACCGAAGCGGGCATGATGATCCGTTCGCTGTTCGTATCGTTGCAGGAATTGAACAAGGGCGCGCGTCGTCCAGCCGATGAAAAGCCAACCAAGTTCAAGAAGATCGGCGTCATTGGTGCGGGCTTCATGGGCGCAGGTATCGCTTATGTGACGGCCAAAGCTGGCATTCCGGTGGTGCTGATCGATCGGGATCAGGAATCTGCCGATAAGGGCAAGGCCCATACGGCTGATCTTATCACCAAGGAAATGCAGAAGGGCCGCGCGACGGAAGCCGACAAGGAAAAGCTCCTGTCGCTCATCACTGCAACGCCTGACTATGCGCTGCTCGAAGGTACTGATCTGGTGATTGAAGCCGTGTTCGAGGACCGCGAAGTCAAGCGCGTGGCGACCGAAAAAGCTGAGGAAGTGCTGAAAACTTCTGCAGTCTTTGCGTCCAATACCTCGACCTTGCCAATCACTGGCCTTGCGAAAGTCTCCAAGCGTCCGAAGAATTTCATCGGCATCCACTTCTTCTCGCCAGTCGATAAGATGATGCTGGTGGAAGTGATTCTGGGCAAGAAGACGTCCGACAAGGCATTGGCCGTAGCCCTTGATTATGTTCGTGCGATCAAAAAGACGCCAATTGTCGTCAACGACACGCGCGGTTTCTACGTCAATCGCTGCGTGCTGCGTTATATGTCGGAAGCCTACAACATGCTCGTTGAAGGTGTTCCTGCTGCGATGATCGAAAATGCCGCCCGTATGGCCGGTATGCCGGTTGGCCCGCTTGCGCTCAACGACGAAACGGCAATTGATCTCTCGCAGAAAATCCTCAAGGCAACCCTTGCCGATCTTGGTGAAAAGGCCGTTGATCCGCGCCATGTCGAATTGGTTGACAGGCTCGTCAATGAGTTTGACCGTAAGGGCCGCAAGAACGGCAAGGGCTTCTACGAATACCCAGCCAAGCCTGCCAAGAAGCATCTCTGGGCCGGTTTGAAAGACCTCTATCCGCAGCAGAACCCGGATAAAATTGACGTGAAGGAACTGAAAGAGCGCTTCCTCGTGACGATTGCTCTGGAAGCTGCGCGCGTTATGGAAGAGGGCATTGTCACTGATCCGCGTGAAGCCGATGTCGGCTCCATTCTGGCCTTTGGTTTTGCACCTTATACTGGCGGCACACTGTCATATATCGACGGCATGGGAGCTAAGAAGTTCGTCAAGCTTGCCAAGGAGTTGCAGCGCAAATACGGCCAGCAGTTCAAGGCACCAAAGCTGCTTGCCGATATGGCAGAGAATGGCGAAAGCTTTTACCAGCGCTTCAATCCGTATAAAAGTGAAGCGAAGAAAGCCGCTTAACGTATAAATTTTGTCTGAAACGAGAAACGCGCGACATTCCAATGTTGCGCGTTTCGTCTATGTATAAGAAAATTTACCTGCAAAATCGCACATCTTGCGTCGTTTTAGGAATTCTGTTAAGTTTGCCACAATATATGTTAGGTAATTAGGTTTAAAATCCTCTTTCGTAGGTTTTGGCAATGTTTTCTCACGATAGCGTATGGGCTGCGATTGATGCCTTGGCAGAGCGCAGTTCTTTAAGTGCGTCCGGTCTTGCGCGTCGTGCAGGGCTTGATCCAACGACCTTTAACAAATCCAAGCGATATGCATCAGATGGTCGTGCGCGTTGGCCTTCAACAGAGTCACTTGCCAAGGTGATGGAAGCCACCGGGGCAACATTTGATGAATTTACCCGGCTCATTCGTGGTGAAAATTCGACGCCGAATTATGGTGAGTATTTGCAGGAACCAAGCGCAATTCCGCTGCTTGGCATGGCAGAAGCAGGTGGTGGCGGATATTTTGATGATGCCGGTTTCCCTGCAGGCCAGGGCTGGGATGTCGTGCAGTTTCCAGCGGCACCCAACGATCATGTCTATGCTCTGGAAGTTTCTGGTGACTCGATGTTGCCGCTCTATCGCGACGGCGATACGCTGGTGGTAGCACCCAATGCAGCGGTTCGCCGTGGTGACCGCGTCGTCGTTCGCACGAAAGAAGGAGAGGTAATGGCTAAAATATTGCATCGCCAGACACCACGTACGATCGAATTGCATTCGTTCAATCCTGAATTTCCGAACCGCGCTTTTGAAATGAAAGATGTTGAGTGGGTCGCACGCATTCTGTGGGCCAGCCAGTAATGACCAAGCCGCCTCGTAAGAGTAATGCACGGATTGTTTTCGGTAGTTTAGCCAGTCTTACTGGAGCCATCCTCGCCGCTGCATTCGTTGCACCGTTTTATGGCGCGCTGGATCGCCCGGTGACTGTTGTCGAAAGCGGCGACGGTGAAAGCAAAGTGGAAGCGGGTTCGGGCAATGGAATTGTCGTAGAGCAGTTTGACTATAACGAACCCGACAAAGATGCAGATAATCCTTTAGCGCCAGATGCTCCGGCTCCTGAAGCTGCACCAAACACTAATGAACAGAACTCTGCCAGTCAGAGTGGTCAAAGCGAACCAGGGCAGAGCGGGTTTGAGCGTGAGCCTGCGCGGCCACCTTTGAGTGATCTTGGCTTAGCCTCCGCGCCAAAGCCACCGGAGCCACCTGCTCCTGCCATCTCGGTGGACGAGGGTGAGCAAATGCAGCTTTTGCAGCGTCCTGTTGCAATTGCAGCAGGTCGGCTTGAAAGTCAGGGGCGTATTGTCGATTTGCAAGGCATAGAAGTTATGCCGGTTGAGCAATCCTGCCAGTCGTCATCGGGTGAAAATTGGCCATGCGGTATGCAGGCGCGCACAGCCTTTCGCCAATGGTTACGCGCACGGGCAATTATGTGCCGCCTGCCGAAGGATGACAGTGGTGCTGCTATTGCGACGCAATGCACTGTCGGCAATGACGATGCAGCGCAGTGGCTCGTTGCTAATGGTTGGGCGGAAGCTGTTGCGGGTGGTGCCTATCAGGAGGCTGGTGAAAAAGCAGAAGCCGGCAAACTTGGAATCTATGGAAATAAGCCTGAAACCGCGTTGCCGGAGTTTGGTAATGGGGTTGATCAGCCAATAATACAAGCGCCAGCGACGCCTGATCAACCGATACGACCACAGCAGCTTGATGGAGAATTCCCACCGGCGCCGCAAAACTAGATCGCGCCCTAAAACTGTGAAATGGTTTTCGGAAGGCGCGTGTTGGACATTGGAGGTCTTCTCCTTTGCTTAGCTTCAATTAGAATGGAAGATGATATAAATAAAAATGCCCTGCGCTGATTGGTCAACGCAGGGCATTTTTCGAATTCTTGGCCGGTTATGACAATGTGCCAGCAAGCGCCTTCTGAACAAGTGCGCGGGTTTCATCAATGCCATAGAGGGCAACAAAGGAACCAAAGCGTGGACCGCGTTCCTGACCGATCAGCACTTCATAAAGCATCTGGAAGAAGGAGACTGATACGCCGGGGCCGCCTTCAGGGCTCTTCTTAGTGTGGTCCTGATAGCGCTCGATTGCGCGGGCAACGTCCAGAATTGAGTTCTGAATGTCAGTGCCATCAGTACCTGCAGGCAGCGTCGCAAGCTTGGCATCAAGGCCTTCAAGTGCTGCGCGCTCCACATCGTCTGGGGCGCGGAACTGCTTGGTCGGTTTGACAAAATCATTGAAGTAGCGGATCGCATAGCCAACGAGCGCGTCAAGTTCCGGATTGTTTTCCGGCGTAACACCTGGCACATGGCGCGAGATAAAGCCCCAGAGAACGCTTGGGTTTTCTGCATTGGACGCGCTCACCAGATTGAGCATCAGCGCGAATGTAACCGGCAGTTCAACCTTTGGCGGGTTGCCGTAATGGATATGCCAGACCGGATTGTTCAGACGGTCTTTCCACTCCTGACGGTTATAAGCCGAAAGATAGGTGAAATATTCGTCCACCGCCTTCGGGATCACGTCGAAATAGAGCTTCTTCGCGGTCTTGGGCTTCTGGAAATTGTAAAGTGCAAGGCTTTCAGTTGGCGCATAGGCCAGCCATTCGTCAATCGCGATGCCATTGCCCTTTGATTTTGAAATCTTCTGGCCAAGCTGATCAAGGAAGAGTTCATAGACGAAATGCTCTGGCGCACGGCCACCAAGAATTTCACAGATGCGGTCGTAAATGCCCGCATTGGTCTGGTGATCCTTGCCGAACATTTCGAAATCAACGCCCAGCGCTGCCCAGCGCATGCCGAAATCCGGCTTCCATTGCAGCTTCACATTGCCGCCGGTGACGGGCAGCGTGGTTTCAACGCCGTCCTCATCGTCAAAAGTAATAGTGCCAGCCTTGGCATCCACACTCTTCATCGGCACGTAGAGCACGCGGCCAGACTTCGGTGAGATTGGCAGGAACGGGCTATAGGTCGCCTGACGCTCTTCACCGAGTGTAGGAAGCATCACTTTCATGATGTCGTCATAACGCTCGACAGCTTTTAGCAACACAGCATCGAACTTGCCCGACTTGTAATAGTCGGTCGCACTTGCGAATTCGTAATCGAACCCAAAGGTATCGAGGAAACGGCAGAGCATTGCGTTATTATGCTCGGCAAAGCTCTTGTATTCGCCGCCAAATGGGTTTGGTACGGCTGAAAGTGGCAATTGCAGATATGGCTCAAGGGCTGCCTTGTCCGGCACATTGTCGGGGATTTTGCGCATCCCGTCGAGATCGTCGGAGAAGCAGATCAGGCGCGTCTTGACCTTGTCTTCTGTCAGGATGCGGAACGCGTGGCGGACCATCGAGGTGCGCGCAACTTCGCCGAACGTGCCGATATGCGGCAGGCCCGATGGTCCATAGCCGGTTTCAAAGATCACCGTTTCAGGGAGACCGGTCTTCTCGTACCGCTTAAGGATTTTCCGCGCCTCTTCAAAGGGCCACGATTTCGCTTCCGCAGCCGCCGCGGTCAGTTCCGGGGTCAGCGTAATTTCGGGAAGACGGTGCGAAGTCATGATTTTATCCTGATGTCCTGTGAAGGGCTTTGTTTGATGAAATTTTTTGCACGGTTATGTACCATTGCTCTATGGCGCGGCGGAGCTTGGACGTCAATCTTTGCCACGATGATTACGTCCGAATTTCCTTGCGTAAACCTTACATGCTCCCTAATTTTCTTCAAAATTAGCCGAAACTATGATTCCGGTTGAACGATGCAGGAGCATTCGATGAAAAACATTTCACCTCAAGACGCACTCGTTTACATCATGGTGACGACTTCCGCCGCAGATACGTCGATGACCGATGCAGAGCTGGCCTCGATCAGCAATGTGGTGTCGCGCTTGCCGGTTTTTCAGGGCTTTGATGCCGCGCGATTGCCTAAGCTCGCCAGTGATTGTCTGGAAATGCTTTCTTATGACGATGGCCTGGAACGTATTCTTGACCTCGCACATGATGCCTTGCCGGAAAAGCTCTACGACACGGCTTACGCGCTCGCTGTTGAAGTGGCGGCGGCTGACCTTCATGTCGAGCAGGAAGAACTCGAATTTTTGCAGATGTTGCGTGATCGCTGGACGCTGGATGAGTTGACTGTGGCAGCAATTGAACGCAGCGCGCGTGTGCGTTTCCGCAAGCTTTGAATTAAAGAGTAGATTGGAAACGGGCGGGTTCAATCCCGCCCGCGGCATCAGTTATTTTGTCTTAGTAGACGGCAGGGACCCGTCGTGCCTTGCGCCATTCAAGTGCTGTCCGCATAAGATGGGCAGCTTCGGCAAATGTAGCGCTGTCTTTCCAGCGTTCGGCATGAATAAGGTTTGACGGAACGATATCCCTCAACGCTTCGAGCGTATGACGCGGGACAATATCAGTACAATTCCATAGTCGCCGGAAAACCACGCTGATGCGCGTGATCTTTCCATTGATTGCGACGACCGGCTCCGCTGTTTCCAAATTCCAGTCTTCGTAGGCATCAATTGCGTTCTGAAATGCGTGATGCAAATAGATCGGTGCATGACCGTTATGAAGTGGGGGCAGCAAACTAGACATTTCTGTTTCCTCTCTTCCAATATGATTAGCTTCAGGCACTTACGGAAACTGCAATACAAGACTCCGCAAATGCGGTTAAAAGAGCCGTAAAAGCTCGCCATGTACGTGCCGTATCGAATATCTCCTCACGAAATACGACAACACATAATTAACCATGATCTATGCAAGGGAAGTGTTTGGCAAGAAGGAAATTTCTTTAATAAGGCCGGAAGGAGAAAATCAGTTCCGCTGCATTGGGTTCAGAAATCATCCGCATGCATTTTGTGCAATATGCGGTGAATGATCGGCGCAAACATAATGCTGAAGCCCGCCAGGAAAAAAATATTGGCGTAAAGGCCATATATTCCAGCGAACATTTTGCCTGCCGTGCTTGCAGGAACACTGATCAACCCAAAACCACTGAGAATGAAGGTTGAATGCAGTATTGCATCTTCAAGTCCCAGACCTTCAAAAATAATAAAGCCAATCGCACCGAACGCCACTGAGATAAGCATGACCACTATCACATAAAAAACATGTTTCATCATTCGTTCAACGAAACGGCTATGGCTTATTGGCGGAGTGGTACGCTTCTCGTACATTATATAACATCTTTCATGTCAAAAGCTGTGAATGTTTTTTTATTTCAAGATGTAAGCAAGTTCTCTTAATCAGTCTAATACTGTTCCGCCTAAATCTTTTATATTCTGCAAGACGTCGCTCGTCATCGGCTCATGCTCTTCGCATGCATTTGGAGTGGCAAGCTTCATCATTGCCGGCTGAACGTAGTTGCTAATGTAAACGTCCATAGTCAGATTCATGTGGCTTGCCACGGCTTGTGCCGTTCCGCCGATCAGTGCCGCATCACCTTTTGTGACATCGTTGATTTCACAGTTTGAACCAACGAGATTGGCCAAAGCGAGCTCATGCAAAGATTTTTCACTCGAGAGTGCAGCAACAGCCGAAGCTGGCGGTGTCTGAATTGTTGATGTAACCTGCGAATAGACTGGCGAAGTGTTCAAGAGCATTGCACCGAAAGCGAAGCTGATTTTCTGTTGTATGTGTTTGTCTATAACAATCATGAAAAATCACTTTCTTTGAGCAGCGCTGGGCTATGTATTGCATGGCGGAAATTGCCCGTGCGGATGTTTAAGCCTTTTTGCAAAGTCTATGTATTAAGGCAATCTCTGTTCTCCGTTTTCACAGCGCGTGACCTTGATGGCGTTAGGAAAAGGGATGCTTTTCAAGCGAAATTGTTTCATGTTTCATTTTGGTTGAGACGCGCATCATTTTAAGCAGTTTCAAATTTTACTGAAATGAAGAGATCGTCATTGGTGGTGGACAAAGACACAGTTTTGGGTGGCGTTGTTTCGGTCGGACTGCATGGTGCCGTGCTCGCGCTTCTATTGATCACCTTTCCGGTGTCAACGCATTCTGTCCAGCCGGAAGATGTAAAGGTCGAACTCGTTCCGCCACCACCCTTGGCACCGGCTGAGAAACAGCCGGATAAGTCGGATGATGCTGCCAGAGCCGCATCTGAACAGAAGGCTTTTGAAACTGCTGCAAACGAAGAGAAAGAAAACACCAAGATTGAGCCTGCCAAGCCATCCGACCAAGAGGGCAAAGAAGCACCTCAACCGACGCAAGGTGAAACCGAGCCTAATCAGAATAAATCATCTGCCACTGATCCAATTCTCAGCACTGAAAAATCGTCTGTGAGTGTAGCCAATTTGGCGAAGCAAGAAGTGCAGATGACCAAAGCCAGGAAAATTTATTCGAAGGACGCGCTTTCAAACCCACATGTCAAACAGGCTTTGGGAAAGCTTTCTCCTAAGGATCGGGTCATTCAAGTTTGCGGAATAGAGGCATTGGAGCAAATCCGGCATAATCGGCCTGATATTATTCCCGATATGATGGCACGCACAGGTGGGACGCTGACAGAGACGCGTTTGAAGATGTCGGATGGTGCCTTCAGAAGTCATGCAAAGTGGTACGACCTTGATTTCAATTGCGAAGTTAATCCAAAAGACATGGCGGTTTCGTCGTTTCAATATGCGATTGGTGACCCTATCCCTAAGAAGGATTGGTCGCGCAGAGAGCTACCGGTAGATTAGCCTTACGGAAAGAGAAACAAGTTTCGATATTTATTGCCACTGTGACAGGATTTACCCTGCAATTCCGTTAGCGCCGTTGTAGACAAAGGAAACGGAATTTCGGAGGCAGGGATATGGCTCGGTTTGTTGCTTCACGCAGGGCATTTCTGATTGGTTCGACATCGCTTGCGGCTTTGCCGCTGTTGCCCCACTGGGCGCGGGCTGAAGATGTGCCGCAAAAAGGTGGGCGACTGATCGTGGCCGCAGATTCCGAGCCACGCAATCTCAATCCGGCCATTGTCGCTTCCAACGGCGTTTTCTTCGTGGCGAGCAAGGTAATCGAGCCTTTGGCTGAAGCTTCCTTCGACGGTGAATACGGCCTGGAGCCGCGCCTTGCAACCAGCTGGGAAGGCTCTGATGACGGTCTGACTGCAACCTTCCGCCTGCGTGATGGCGTCAAATGGCATGACGGTAAGCCCTTTACATCCGCAGACGTTGCGTTTTCGGCGGTGCAGGTCTGGAAACCGCTGCAAAATCTTGGCCGCGTGGTGTTCAAGGCGCTCGAGAAGGTCGAAACGCCGGATGAGCATACGGCAGTTTTCCACTTCAGCGAACCAACACCGTTTCAGCTTATTCGCAATGAGTTGCCAGCGCTGACCGCAGTGCTGCCGAAGCATGTGTTTGAGGGCACGGATATTGCCGCCAACCCTGCCAATGAGAAGCTGATTGGCACTGGCCCATTCAAATATGCCGAGCACAAAACCGGGGAATATTATCGCCTTGTGAAAAATGATGATTATTGGGGCGAGGGCGAGCCTTATCTCGATGAAGTCATCTATCGGGTGCTGCCGGATCGGGCTGCGGCTGCGGGTGCGCTTGAGGCTGAGGAAATTGACCTTGCTGCGTTTTCCGCCGTGCCTCTGGCAGATCTCGACCGCATTTCGAAAGTGCCGGGGATCAATGTCATTTCCAAGGGCTATGAGGCGCTGACCTATCAGCTGGTCGTTGAAATCAATCATCGCCGCAAGGAATTGTCTGACCTCAAAGTTCGTCAGGCAATCGCTCATGCGATTGATCGCGATTTCGTCGTAAAGACCATTTTCCTGGGCTTTGCCAAGCCTTCGACTGGGCCGGTTCCCCAATATGATAGCCAGTTTTATACGGGCGATGTCGCCGCTTATCCTTTCGATGTGGCGAAGGCCAATGCGCTCTTGGATGAGGCGGGTTATAAGCGCGGCAAGGACGGCACGCGCTTTGCACTAAAGCTGCTGCCAGCCCCATATTTCAACGAAACCAGGCAGTTTGGTGATTATCTGCGGCAGGCGCTGGCGGAAATCGGCATTGATGCGCGTATCGTCAATAATGATTCAGCGGCACATCAAAAGGCAGTCTACACGGATCATGATTTTGATCTCGCTATCGCACCGGCCGTCTATCGTGGCGACCCGGCTATTTCGACGACCATTCTGGTGGAAAGCGGGATTGCAGCAGGCGTTCCGTTCTCCAATCAGGGCGGTTATGCCAATGAGGAACTGGACGCGCTCATTGACAAGGCTGCACATGAAATTGACGAGGAAAAGCGTATCGCGCTTTATCATCAATTCCAGCAACTGGTCGAAGCTGATCTGCCGCTCATCAATGTAGCGGAATGGGGCTTTATCACGGTTGCCAATGAGCGCGTAAAAAATGTTTCCAACAATCCACGTTGGGCAGTTTCCAACTGGGCAGACGTGTTTGTTGCACAGTGACGAAATATTGTGACGAAGCGTTGCTTTGATTGTACGTTCACGACGTGGCGCAGATTCTGACCCTTTTCAGGAAACGACTGATCAGCAGCATGATTGTGCTGCTAATTGTTATTGTTGGCTGTTTTTTGATGTTGGAATTGGCCCCCGGTGATGCGGTCGATGCCTATGCGGTAAGCTTTGGCGGTGATGCGAGTGCCATTGCTGAGATGCGTGCTCGCTGGGGGCTGGACCAATCCGTTTGGCACAGGTTGACTGCCTATCTTGCCGCACTTTTGCAGGGCAATCTTGGTTGGTCGGTCAGTTTCAACCGCCCCATTCTCGATGTTATTCTTGAGCGCCTTCCCAATACGCTTTTGCTGATGGGTGCTGCGACGGCACTGTCATTCGCGGTTGGGTCGGCGCTGGGGATTGTTGCAGGCGCAAGACCGGGAAGCTTTCGCGATCGTTTCCTGTCGGTTGCCTCACTTATTCTCTATGCCATTCCCGGTTTCTGGTTGGCGCTTGTGCTTGTCATCCTGTTCTCAATCCGGCTGCGCTGGTTGCCTTCAAGCGGTATTGAGACCATTGCTTCGGGCAAAGAGGGGCTTGCGCGCGGACTGGATATAGCTCGCCACCTCGTGCTGCCAGTTGTATCGCTAGGGCTGATTTATCTGGCCCTTTATCTGCGTGTGATGCGTGCTTCCATGGCTGATATCTGGCGGATGGATTTTGTCCGTGCATTAAAAGCGAGAGGCATATCAGGTCCGCGTATCGTACTTCGCCATGTGGCGCGTAACGCGCTCTCACCACTTGTCACCATGCTTGGGTTGCAAGCCGCCTCTATGCTGGGCGGCAGTGTGGTGATTGAAAGCGTCTTTGCAGTTCCCGGCCTTGGAAGGCTCGCACAGGAGGCGGTTGCAAGCCGCGATACGCCTTTGCTGCTGGGTGTTATTTTAACCAGCGCCATTATGGTGATCGTGGTCAATTTCGTCGTCGATCTTCTTTATCTCTGGCTTGATCCGCGCATAACTGCGGGAAAGGCCCTGCGATGAGTGGGATGAGACGTTACTTCGGATCGGGCGAGGGCATTGCAGGTGCGATTATTCTGCTCGCGCTGATGGCATCAGCTCTTCTCGCAACGCTACTGTTTCCCGGCGATCAGCTGCGTATTGTTGCAACGCCGATGCTTGCGCCGTTCGACAATGCATCCTTTCCGCTCGGAACAGACCGGCTCGGTCGTGATGTGCTGGCCGAACTTTTCCATGCAAGCCGCACATCGCTGGTCGTGGGGCTGGCGGCAGCCGCTGCATCTATTTTGATTGGCAGCATTGTCGGTACACTGTCAGGTTTCGCCGGTGGTCTGGTCGATGAACTGCTGATGCGCATCACAGAAGCTTTTCAGACTGTGCCGGGCTTTTTGCTGGCGCTGGCGCTGGTTAGTATCGCGGGGCCTTCGTTGTCGGTGCTGGTGGCTGCAATTGCGCTTTCAAGCTGGACGCAGGCTGCACGTCTGACGCGCGGGCAAATGCTGTCAATCCGTGAGCGCGATTACGTGGCGTCAGCCCACGTTATCGGTATGCACCCGCTTGAAATTGCGTTCCGGCAAATCCTGCCCAATGCCTTGCCGCCGGTTTTGGCTCTTGTGCCGGTAATTGTTGCCTCCGCAATTCTGATTGAAGCAGCACTGTCATTTCTGGGACTAGGTGATCCCAATCGCGTGACATGGGGCGGCATGATTGCTGAAGGGCGCACGGTTTTACGCTCTGCACCGTGGTTGTCAATTCTGCCCGGGCTTGCGCTGGCTTTGACTGTCGTCGGCGTCTATCTCGCAGGCGAAGGCATCACACAGGCTGCATCGCGGCGCGAGGTGCAGGCATGAGCGTGGTCGCCCATATTGAAAATCTTAGCGTGCGCTATGGCAGCGATACAGCGCTCAAAAATCTTGACCTCGATATAGAGGCCGGTGAAACGCTTGCCATTATCGGTGAAAGCGGTTCCGGAAAAAGTACATTGGCGTTGGCTCTTGCTGGCCTGCTGCCAGCCAATGCCCGCGTTTCAGGCGCGATTGAGTGGCCGAATGGAAAACCAAAGCTGGGCTACGATGTGGGCTTTGTGTTTCAGGATCCGGCTTCAAGTTTTGACCCCTTGATGCGTGTTGGTGCGCAACTCGTCGAGACAATCCGTGCCCACGAAAACATTGATCGTCATGCGGCAAAAGATAAGGCGCTCAAGCTCTTAGCGCGTGTTCAGATAGCCGAGCCGGAACAGAGTTTTTCGCGCTATCCGCATCAGTTTTCCGGTGGGCAGAAACAGCGTATCGCCATTGCACTTGCCATCGCAGCAAACCCCGTTCTGTTGATTGCTGACGAGCCAACCAGTGCGCTAGATACCATTGTGCAACGCGAAATCGTGGCACTCCTGCGCGCCTTGGTTCAGGCTGATGGCATGACGCTAATCTTCATCACACATGATATTGCGCTGGCTTCCAATCTGGCGGATCGTATTGCCGTGTTCCGTCATGGCGAACTGGTGGAGAGCGGTCCGGCGCGTGCGATCATCGCAAACCCAAAAAGTGACTATACAAAAGCGCTGATTGCAGCCGTTCCCGTGCTGGAACCTCAACATGGATAGAGTTTTGTTGCAGGCAACTGATCTGACCGTGCGTTATGGCGAGAAGCTTGCGCTGGATCATGTAAATCTTGAGATTGCAGCAGGTGAAACGCTGGCGCTGGTCGGGCCTTCCGGCAGCGGTAAATCTACACTGGCACGCGCACTTCTAAGGCTGCATGTACTTCAATCGGGTTCGATTCAGTTCGAGAATGAGAACTGGCTTGCGCTCAAAGGCAGCGCGTTGAGAAAGCGCCGCGCTCGGATGCAGATGGTGTTTCAAGACCCGCTTTCGGCATTCAATCCACGCGCAACGGTGCATGATCTGCTCAGCGAACCCCTGCGCATTCATGGTATAAAGCGCGATATTTCTGAGCTTCTGCAAAAGGTTGGCCTTGATCCCGCGTTTTGCAAACGCGGGGTGCATGAGATTTCCGGTGGCCAGCGTCAGCGGGTGGCAATTGCACGGGCCTTTGCAACAAGCCCATCGCTCATCGTTCTGGATGAAGCGGTGTCGGCGCTCGATGTGACGGTGCGTGGCTCAATTCTAAAACTGTTGCAGGAAATACAGAAGGCCGAAGGCACGGCCTATCTCTTCATCACGCATGATCTGGCGGTTGCTGCACAAATGGCCGATCGGATTGCTGTGATGGAGCGCGGGCGAATTGTTGAATGTCGCCCCGCGGGAGAGTTGATTGCGGCACCGCAAGCACCTGTTACAAAGGCGCTGATTGAAGCGGTGCCGAAAATATTGACTTAGGCTTTACCCAGCTCAACCGAACGCTTGCGTGCCGCATCGACAGCTTCGGCCACCAAATTCTTGAGACGATCTTCGCCCATCAGAACTTCGAGTGCTGCTGCAGTTGTGCCGTTCGGGCTTGTAACCTGTTCCCGCAGCTTGGTTGGGCTGTCACTGCTGGCCGCTGCCAGCGCTCCTGCGCCCATGACAGTCTGCATAGCAAGGAGCGCTGCCGTTTCACGCGGCAGTCCAGCGGTTACGCCAGCATCGGTGAGCGCTTCGATAAAGTGGAACACATAAGCAGGACCAGAACCGGAAATCGCCGTCACAGCATCCATCTGCGCTTCGTCAGTAATGCTTGCGACTTTGCCGGATGTCTTGAGCAAGCTTTTTACGAAAGCGGCATCGTCGTCACTCACATTGGCATTTTTGTAGGTAACAAGCATTCCCTTGCCAATGGCAGCAGGCGTGTTTGGCATGCAGCGCATAATCTTTGCATCGCTACCCAAATTCTGCTCAAAAAACGAAACTGGAATACCTGCAGCGACGCTGACAAAGGTCGCATTCGGTGCAAAGCGCTTATAGACAGGCAACACATCGCCCATAACCTGTGGTTTGACGGCAATCAACACCATGCGTGGGTTAAGGTCATCGGGCAGTGAATCCGCACTTGAACAGGCATTGACGCCAGCAAGCGCTGCCCGTGTTTGCAGCGCTTCAGATGGCTCAACCACATGCACATTCTCGGCTTGTAATATGCCGCTGTCGAGCCAACCCTTGAGCATGGCGAAGCCCATATTGCCGCAACCGACGAGAATGACTGTATCTTGCATGAGAATGTTCCGCCTTTATTGGATTAGTGCGTGTACCGAAAACTTTAAAACGCCTTTCGGAGAAGATACGCTTTGAAACAATTATTTAGAGCGCTGATCTGAATCAATCAGCTCGAAACACGCTCTAATGCCATTTCGGTATAGCCGCCATAGGCTCTGTTTCGCAAGTTTGATTAGCAAAATCTATTGGATCGCAATCAACCAGATTTTATAATTTGCGTAGTTTATTGATTACTTACATTTATGCGCCAAGATGCTTTTAATAAAGTATCAGGAGGGAAACAATGGACCCGTCGCTAACAACCGGCGTGCCGCCCGCGGAAGCTTTCACGCATGTCCGCATCATCATCGGGATCATACTTGGCCTTAGCGTTTCACGCCTTTTGACTGGGCTCGCGCGCTTTATTCAGCATCCCGGAAAACAGAATATCTATCCGGTGCATATTGCATGGGTGGCTTTTATTCTATTGTCGGTTATCCATTTCTGGTGGTTTGAATTTAACCTCCGCACGATCCATCTTTGGACCTTTGAAATCTACTTCTTCGTACTTTTCTATGCAGGGCTTTATTTCCTTCTCTGCACTTTGCTGTTTCCTGACAGCATGGGAGAATATACCGGCTATCGTGACTATTTCATCTCGCGGCGAAAATGGTTCTTCGGTATCTTGGCTCTACTCTATATAGCTGATGTTGTTGATACTTTGCTTAAGGGTATGGACCATTATTATCTCTACGGCTTCGAATATCCCGTTCGTATCGCATTGTTGATTGCGGCCAGCCTTGTGGCAATATTCACGGAAAACCGGCGTTATCACGCGGTGTTCGTTTCAGTCGCGCTGCTCTATGAAATAGGCTTCACACTCCGACATTTTGCGACTTTATCCTGAAACTTGCCGCTTAGAGATTGTCATCTTCAGTGATGACGCTTATTGGCATGTTTTTAGAACAAAGACGGTGTATCCCAAGGCATCGTCTGTTTAGATCGGAGCATTCAATATGGCCCAATTGATCGATGGCAAGAAGCTCGCCGAGGACGTGGTTTCCACGGTGAAGCGTGAGACAGAAAAGCTCGTGGCTGCGACCGGCGTTGTCCCCGGCATCGCGGTGGTTATTGTCGGTGAAGACCCAGCCAGTCAGGTCTATGTTGCCTCTAAAGGAAAGAAAGCCAAAGAATGCGGTTTCGTTTCTGTTCAGCACGATTTGGCAGAAGATGCATCCGAGCAGGAACTTCTCGTTTTGATCGATTGCCTCAACAACGATCCGGCTATTCACGGTATTCTGGTGCAGCTGCCACTACCAAAGCACATCGATTCAGGTCGTGTGATCCAGACGATCTCGCCGGAAAAAGACGTCGACGGCTTTCATTTCATTAATGTTGGTAAGCTTGGCACTGGTGAAGTCGATACGGCTTTCGTTCCCTGTACGCCAGCTGGTGCGATGATTATGATTGAGCGTGTTCATGGCCGTGATCTGTCCGGCCTTAATGCTGTTGTGATTGGTCGTTCCAATATCGTTGGTAAGCCGATGTTCAATCTTCTGCTCGCGGCCAATGCAACAGTCACTGTCGCGCATAGTCGTACGAAAGACTTGCCAGCAATTGCCCGCACAGCTGATATTCTGGTTGCGGCTGTTGGTCGTCCGCAGATGGTCAAGGCTGATTGGATCAAGCCGGGTGCGACAGTGATCGACGTCGGTATCAATCGCATTCCTGCGCCTGAAAAGGGCGAAGGCAAGACGCGTCTGGTTGGCGATGTCGACTTTGCGGACGCGGAAAAAATGGCTGGAGCCATTACGCCGGTTCCGGGTGGTGTGGGCCCGATGACCATTGCAATGCTGATGGCGAACACTTTAACGGCTGCTTGTCGCAGTGCTGACTTCGAAAAGCCGGTATTTTGACACAATTTAAAGGCGTTTTTCGCGCCTTTTTGTGCATTTTTTGATAGTTTGAGAGGCAAAACGGTACAAAACCGCTTTGCCTTATTTTTAACACATCGTATTTCAGAAGACTGAAGCACCTTCATCAGCGCGTCCCGCGATGTTGCGGAAAGCGCGGAAAAGCTCGCGGCCCATGCCGTGTTCATTGGCTGAAAGATCGGGGCGCTGCTCGATGCGTTCATCAAGAAGCGCATCGCTGATCAGCACGTCGAGAGTTCCGTTCACGGCATCAAGACGTACAATATCGCCAGTGTGAATTTTCCCAATTGCGCCACCGTCGAGTGCTTCCGGCGTCACATGGATGGCAGACGGAACTTTGCCAGATGCGCCGGAAAGCCGACCATCGGTGACAAGTGCCACACGCTGTCCACGATCCTGCAAAATACCAAGCACTGTCATGAGCTTATGCAGTTCAGGCATGCCATTGGCTTTCGGCCCCTGATAACGAACCACTGCGATAAAATCGCCGTTCAAATCGCCAGCCTTGAAGGCTGCCTGCAATTCGGCCTGATCGTTAAAGACTTTGGCGGGAGCTTCAATGACATGACGATCCGGCTTCACGGCAGAAACCTTGATGATTGCATTGCCTATATTGCCGGTCAAAACCTTGATGCCGCCGCTTGGCTGGAAGGGCGAGCCGATCTTCGCCAGAACCTTATCGTCTCCGCTCTTTTCAGGAACCGGCTCGCGAATAACCGAGCCATTTTGCCCGAGCTTTGGCTCAATCGCATAAGGGCGCAGGCCTTCACCCCAAACGGTGCGAACATCTTCGTGCAAAATGCCACCATCGAGCAATTCGCGGATCAAAAAGCCCATGCCGCCCGCAGCATGGAAATGGTTCACATCGGCAAGACCGTTTGGATAAACGCGCGCCAGCAAAGGCACAACGTCTGATATCTCCGAAATGTCTTGCCACGTCAGTTTGATACCGGCGGCGGCTGCCATTGCAATCAGATGGATCGTGTGGTTGGTCGAGCCGCCGGTGGCGTTTAAGCCAATGATTCCATTGACGAAAGACCGCTCGTCGAGCATCTCGCCAACTGGTGTATATTCATTGCCGCAAGCGGTAATCGCCAGCGCGCGTTTGGCCGCTTCACGGGTGAGGGCATCACGCAAAGGTGTGCCGGGATTAATGAAGGATGAGCCCGGAATGTGCAGACCCATGATCTCCATCAGCATCTGATTGGAGTTGGCCGTGCCATAGAAAGTGCAGGTGCCGGGGCCGTGATAGGATTTTGACTCCGATTCCAGCAATTCGGCACGACCAACCTTGCCTTCTGCATAAAGCTGACGGGTCTTTGCCTTCTCGTCATTCGGTAGACCGCTCGTCATTGGCCCTGCCGGAATGAAGACCGCTGGCAAGTGTCCGAAGGTGAGGGCGCCGACGATCAGCCCCGGTACGATTTTGTCACAAACGCCAAGATAAACCGCTGCATCGAACATATCATGCGACAGGCCGACAGCGGTTGCCATGGCAATGACTTCGCGCGAGAACAGGGAGAGTTCCATCCCCGCAAAACCTTGAGTGACGCCATCGCACATTGCAGGCACACCGCCCGCAACCTGTGCCACGCCACCCGCTTCGCGCGCAGCTGCGCGGATTATTTCGGGATAGGTTTCAAATGGCTGATGGGCCGAAAGCATATCGTTGTAAGCAGTGATAATGCCAAGATTTGGCACGACGTCGGCGGTGAGGGCCGACTTGTCATTGGGGCCGCAGGCTGCAAAACCATGTGCGAGATTGGCGCATCCAAGGATCGAGCGATGCGGCTTACGGGAAGCCGCTTCTCGCACGCGTCCGATGTAGGCTTCGCGGGTCGGCTTCGAGCGCTCAACGATACGTTCGGTGATGGCCTTTATTCGGGTATGCGCAGTTTGCGTCGTCATGGGTATCACCTGTGAGATAATGTCAGGCTTGCCTGTGGCTAATTATAAAACCCACAGTCCCAAACGCAAACTGCTGCGTTGGATGGGACTGTTAGCTCGTCCAGTAGAGTTGTATCGGCTTACGCGCGTGACGGAACACGGCGCGAACCGGCATTTCTTTTTCGTCGTCGCTGGAGAGTGCTTTCTCAAGCGTTGCCTGCTTGGCAGCGCCCTCAATATGCAGAACCAGCATGTCTGCTTCCACCAGCAAGGGCAGAGTCAGTGTCAGACGCTTTTCGCCTGCGCCTTCTGCATGAATGGGCAGAACGACAGCTTTGGTCTTGGGGTCGATTGCCTGATCAAGACGATCAGCATTTGGGAAGAACGAAGCCGTATGGCCATCATTGCCCATACCAAGAACAACAACGTCGAACGGGCGATGCAGGGCATCGATCCGGCTTGCAGCAGCGAGAGCTGCCGTTTCTACAGTTGCAGCCGGATTATAAAGGCCCACAAATTTTGCAACGCCTGCATGGTCGCGCAAAAGATGATCGCGCACCAGCTTCTCATTGGAACGCTCATTGGTAGGCGCCACAAAGCGTTCATCGACAAGCGTGATGGTCACGAGCGTCCAGTCGATCATTTTGCGCGACAGGATATCGAACAGCTTGAGCGGCGTAGTCCCACCGGAAACAGCAATCGTTGCGTGTCCCCGCTCAGCAATAGCGCTCGAGAGCTTGTCCGCAATTGCTTCAGAAAGCGACTGCGCCAGTTCTGTTCCGCTTGTAAAATCATGCCGTTCGATGCTCATGCCGTACCTTTCAACTCAGTCCAGAGCGAGCACTTTATAGAGTTATGCGTGCTCGCTCTTATTTTGTGGCACAAAGACTGATCCGGGAAAGTCTGTCAACGTTCCCGGCATGTGCTTTATCAGCTTTCGTGCCAGGTCCGACCGTCACGCTCGATCAGAGCGATTGAGGACGACGGACCCCATGTGCCCGAGGTGTAGCCCTGAACCTGCTGGTTGTTGACATCCCACCCCTTGAGGATTGGATCAACCCAGCGCCATGCTGCTTCTACTTCGTCGCGACGCATGAACAGCGTCTGATTGCCGCGCACGACGTCCATGATCAGACGTTCATAAGCATCCGGGTTACGTTCGTTAAACGACTCGGCGAAGCTCATGTCGAGTGGGACGTGACGCAGACGCATACCGCCCGGACCCGGATCCTTGATCATTAGCCACTGCTTCACACCTTCGTCAGGCTGCAAGCGGATGACGAGCTGGTTGGCGACGACCTTGCCAGCATTTTCGCCGAAGATCGAATGCGGGATCGGCTTGAAGGTGACGACGATTTCGGAAACGCGCGATGCAAGGCGCTTGCCTGTACGCATATAGAATGGAACACCAGCCCAGCGCCAGTTGTCGATTTCGGCCTTTAGGGCAACGAAAGTTTCCGTATTGCTGTCGTCGCTGCCGAGATCTTCAAGGTAGCCCTTAACCGGGCCACCTGCAGATGCACCCGCGCGATACTGACCGCGAACCGTGACGTCTTCCACATTGGCCGTGGTGATAGGCTTCAATGAACGCAGCACCTTGACCTTTTCATCATGTACGGCGTCGGCTTCGAGCGACGAAGGCGGCTCCATGGCAACGAGGCAGAGAAGCTGCAGAATATGGTTCTGCACCATATCGCGCAGTGCGCCAGCGGTGTTGTAATAGCCCGCACGACCTTCAAGGCCGACCGATTCCGCGACCGTAATCTGCACATGGTCGATATGTGCAGAGTTCCACAGTGGCTCATAAAGCGCATTGGCAAAGCGCAAGGCCATCAGATTCTGAACCGTTTCCTTGCCGAGATAATGGTCGATACGGAAAATCTGGTCTTCGCGGAAAACACTACCGATGGTGTCGTTCAGCGCGTTGGCAGATTCAAGATCACGGCCAATTGGCTTTTCTACAATGATACGCGTGTCGCGCGTGATAAGACCGTGCGACTTGAGGCGGTTTGCGATATCACCAAACAGCGTCGGGCTTACGGCGAGATAGAATGCGCGAATCTTTTCAGGCTTCTTGCCGATGGCATCTTTCAAAGCTGCCCAGCCGTCTTCTGACTTGGCATCGACTGCAACATAGGTGAGGCGAGCAATGAAAGTCTCGACTTCCTTCGCGTCAATTTCGGCAGGCTTTACGTGTTCGTTTATCGCATCACGCGCAAACTTGCGATATTCTTCATCGGTCATCGCACTGCGCGATGCGCCGATAATGCGCGTTGGCTCACTGAGCTGACCCGCACGCTGACGCTGATACAGCGCAGGAATCAGTTTGCGTTCGGCAAGATCGCCGGAGCCACCAAAGACGATGCAATCGAAGGGCTCTACCGGTATTATCTGGCTGGTCATATATCGCTCTCTTCCAATTCTGGCGCAAATCACTCTGCTCATAGCAGATTGCGATTTTCGCGCATCCTCTGTCTATAATCTAATCGATTTAAATTCAACTCTCCAATGTTAAATTCCCATAAATGTTATCAATTGCGGATGGCATAGCATTTCAAATAACTGCAAATGCACAGATGACATGCTCAACATAGAGCCTTATTTAGGCATGAACACAGCTAAGCTGAACGAAGTTTTACTGATTTGACGCGGATTATATCTCTCATCCGCAAAAGGAGAATGACATGAAGAGGCTGCAAGACAAGGTTGCGATTATCACAGGCGCTGGATCAGGTTTCGGCTCCGCTATAGCGCGCCGCTTTGCAGCAGAGGGTGCGAAAGTCGTGTTGGCTGATGTGAATGTGAAGCGTCTTGAAGACGAGTTGGCTGATATTGGCGAAAATGCTTTGTCCGTGCAGGCTGATGTGTCACGCAAGGACGATATGGAGCGGCTGGCACGCGCTGCTTTCGACAAGTTCGGTCGTATCGACATCATGGTCAACAATGCCGGTTTCACGCATCGCAACATGCCTTTGACGGACGTGGATGAGCATAATTTCGATCTCATCAATGCGGTCAACATGAAGGCTATTTATTATTCAACTCTGCTGGTTGCGCCGATCATGGAGCATCAGGGCAGTGGCGTGATCATCAATACGGCATCAGCCATGGCGAACCGTCCGCGCAAGGGACTCACATGGTTTGCAGCCTCTAAGGGCTGGGTTGTCAGTGCCACCAAGGCCATGGCGCTGGAGCTGGCTGACAAAAATATCCGCGTCAATTGTATCTGCCCCGCTGAAAGCGACAGCGAGGCATTGGGATTGTTCTTGGCAGAAGATACCCCAAAGGCGCGTGAAGGTCTGAAAGCCACCATTCCGCTTGGCCGTTTCTCCAAACCGGAAGATGTGGCGGAAGCCGCAGTTTTCCTTGCTTCCGACGCGTCTTCGATGGTGACTGGAACCGCGCTCGGTGTTGATGGCGGGTATTCGATTTAGTGCTGGCTTTGGGTGGCGCGTTTCAGCGTCACCCAATTATACAAAGCACCAGCTGCAATGAGTATACTGGTTCCTATAAAGACTGATGGCATACCCATACGTCCACCGACAAAGCCACCTGCAACCGGACCAGCAACCTGACCGACATATTGCGCAGAAACAGAAAGCCCAAGCACGCTGCCCGCAACGCGGTCAGGCACATTGTGCCGGATGACGCTGCTGATGCAGGGCAGCAAGCCGCCGAGTGCCAGTCCCATCAGGAAGCGCAGACCGATGAGTTGCCAGGCTTCGGTGACGAAAGCCTGCGGGATTAGCAGGATTGCGGCAATCGCCAAAGCGCCAGTGATAACGCGGGTATGGCCGATGCGATCTGCCAATCTTCCGAGACGCGAGGCCGACAGGATGCTGCCCAGTGCGGCCGCAGCCATAACTACTCCCGAAATTATCGTCACCTTGGCCTGATCGTCGACCAATTGCATCACATAAACGGTGATGATCGGCTCTATCGACATATTGGCGAACATCAGCAACATGCCGGTCGCAAGCATCGCAATGACGGGTCTGCGGTCGGGAACTGCTGCCCAAATAGACTGCTCCTTTTGTTCTTTGTTTCGCTTTGGTCGTTTGCGATCTTCGCGGATCAGAAATGTTGTTGCAAGGAAGGTCAGGAAGATCACGCTGCCCGCCAGCCAGAAGGTCGCGCGGATACCAATGAGCGGTGGAAGCGCGCCACCCAGTAGAGGGCCAGCCAGATTGCCTGCCATGATGCCGGCAGAAAGTGCGCCGAGCGCCCAGCCCGTCTTGTTCTTTGGCGTCTGGGTTGCAACCAGAATCATTGAACCCGATGAGTAGCCACCAGCAATGCCGACGAACAGACGGAGTGCCACCAGCTGCCAGATATCTGTCACCATGCCCATCAGCGACATCGCAATCGCCATGCCAAGGCTGGCGCGGATCAGCATCAGCTTACGGCCATAAAGGTCGCCGAGCTTGCCCCAGAAAGGAGCGACAATTGCGGCTGCGAGAAAGGTTGTGCCATAAGCGATACCGGACCATTGCACGATAGCAGCCTCGCTGGCGACGCCGAGCTGGGCCACATAAAGTGGAAGGAATGGCAGCAGCAGCGACATGGCAACAAGCGTGGTGAACGAACCGATCAGGCAGATGAAAAGATTCTGCTTCCAGCAGCGCTCGTGGGTTTCGTCTGCTTCGGTCGTGGCCTTGCCGCCGCTTGTGGCGTGCTGGGTGCTCATGCTGTGTTCCGTGTTTATATGCGTGATTGCATTGTATTCCATTTTGGGATACCAAAACGGAATACACACATGCGCCTGTCCCGAGCGCTTGTCAATCAGTCACGCGCGAGAATTATTGAGGGTCCTATGTCACAGATGCGTCAAGTCGAAGAGCAGCTTCGCGATATGATCCTTGGGCTTGAGCTGGGGCCGGGCGAGCGGCTGACCGAACGAGCGATTGAAGCGCAGTTTAATGCTTCGCGTACGCCGATCCGGGCAGCGCTTTTGCGTCTTGAGGCGGAAGGGCTTGTCGGGCGGGAAGGGCGCGGCTGGACCGTGTCACCGATCAATCTCGCGGAGATTGAACAGATTGGTGTCTATCGCGAGGCGTTGGAAATTGCCGCTTTGAAAGTCACCTGCGCACTTGAAGATCGCATTGGTGTCGAGACAATCGCTGAAATGCTCGACAGTTGCGATGCCACAAGCACGCGCGAGGAATGGCATCGTGTGGGCATGGATTTTCACATCGAACTCGCACGACTTTCCGGCAATGAATTTTTGAGCCGTGGTGTTCGCGATGCTATGCAGCGACTATCGCGGGCGCGTTGGCTTGAAGTGCGTGATACGGACGCGCTTGCGCGGGCATGGCAACAGCATCACGCAATTCTGGATGCAGTGCGGGACGGCGATGCGCCGCAAGCGATAGCTCTGATGACAGCGCATCTTGGAGGAAGCCGGTCGCGCCTGATCGATAATTTGCGCGAGGACCGGCGCGGTTTGAAAGCGCGTGGTTTTGCGGTGGTTAGCGGTTAAAGCATTTCCAGCAAAAGTGCGCAGCGGTTTTGCTTAAGATAAGGCGTAAAAACAAACCACTTTCACCATTCGGGCAGCTTGTGTCCGGCACGGTCAAACCGGGATGGTCGACCCTCTTTCATACCCACATCACGTAGCAAATATTCTGGCGAATGTTCGCTGATGACGTAAGGATTTTGCTTCCGCTTGAACAAACCTGCAATCCATGCACGCAGGCCGGAAGACGCTTTTTTTGCAGGGCAAGCGGCAGCAATCGCTGACGAGTTGATCTCAACATCACGCATGGTCGGTCTCGATTTTTCTAAGTTTAAGGCCGAGTGGGAAACTCGGCTCTCGATTAAATTCTGCCTATGCTTATGTCGGAAAAACGCGTTGTTTTCCAATTGAACGTCAATTATAATGCATAAGGAGAACTTATGTATTATGTCAAAAGCCCTGCCGCCGCTCTCAGCAATTCGTGTTTTTGAATCTGCTTCCCGCCATGCGAGTTTTACGCGTGCGGCAGAAGAGCTTGGCATGACGCAGGCGGCCGTTAGCTATCAGATAAAATTGCTGGAAGAACGCGTTGGCGCACCGCTGTTTTTGCGCAAGCCGCGTCAGGTGGAATTGACCGAGTTGGGCAAGCGTCTTGCCCCTGCTATCAATGATGCTTTTGAAGCTATGCGGGCTGCTTTTGCATCTGCACGCGAAGATACGCAAGGCGTGTTGACGATCAGCGCTGTGGTGACGTTTGCAGCCAACTGGCTTGTGCAGCGGTTGGGATCATTTCAGATGCAGCATCCGGCGCTGGCCGTGCGACTGGATACATCAAATGACATAATCGATTTCGCGACGTCAAATGTCGATCTAGCCATACGCAGCGGGCGAGGTGAGTGGCCCGGTATGATCTCGCATGAACTCATCAAAGCGCAGTTCTCACCGATGCTCAGCCCCAAGCTTATTGAAACGGTCGGAGGCATCAAAGAACCTGCTGACCTGTTGCGTCTTCGCGCTGTGGATCCCACCGATCCTTGGTGGAAAATCTGGTACAAGGCCGCTGGAATTGAAGACCCCAAAATACAAGGCAATGCATTTAGCCGTTATGGCGCGCAGCATCTTGAAGGACGCGCAGCCGCTGCTGGGCAGGGCGTTGGCATCCTGACACCTGCCTTTCATGCGGCTGAATTGGCATCAGGACAATTGATCCAACCCTTTGACCTTCTTTGTGATGATGGACAGGCCTATTGGCTGGTCTATCCTAAAGCACGCAAGAATATGCCCAAAATCCGTGCGTTTCGCGAATGGATTTTGGACGAGCTGACGTCGTCAAATTAGCCCATCAGATAGCGGAAAAAGCCAGCCGAGCAGATACCGATGATGACCGTTGGCAGCATTGAAAAGCGAGTTGCCGCCAGAATGGTGACCGCGAGCGCTGCGAGATCAGCCGGTTTGTCGGATACGAAATCGGGCGCAATAACCGAAATCAGCACGCAGCCGGGTGCTGCCTCCATAACGGCTGTGGCGCGCTTGCTGAGCGTACGGTTGCGCAACAGAATATAGCCACCGATGCGCGTGAGATAGGTAACGCTGGCCATTGCAAGAATGGCAAGAACGGCTATTGGATCAATCATTATCGTCACCTGCGAGAACATAAGCTGCAATCAGGCCGGATACTGCACCAGCTGCGACATACCACGCGCCGGGAATAGTCAGATAGGTTGTTGCTGCCGCAACAAGGCTGACCAGCCATGGGCGGGCTGCGGCAACACCTTTCCACATGCCTGCAAGCAGCACGAGGAAGACAGCCGGAAATGCCATATCAAAGCCATAGGGACGCAGATCACCCATCATCGGGCCAAAGGCAGCGCCCAGCGTGGTGAAAAATACCCATGCGATGTAAAACGGGACCGCAACACCAGCATAAAATTTCAGGCTGAGAGCTGGATTGATACCTTTAGCCTTGCGGCGTCTGGCGTCAGCAATCCCAATGGCCCAGCTTTCATCACACATGAGAAACAGCGTTGCGAAAGCCTTGCGCTTAGGCAGATGGCGGATGAAAGGAGCAAGCGCTGCGCCCATCAGCAGATGGCGACTGTTGACCAGAAAGGTAATCGCAGCAATCAGCAGAATATGCGGTGGAGACGTCCAAAGCTGGATCGCTGCGAATTCCGAACCGCCCGCAAAGTTGAGGCCGGTCATCATTGGAACTTCAGCGACACTCAAACCTTTCTGTGTAGCAAGCGCACCGAGAACCACCGCATAAGGAATGATGCCGAGCAGAACTGGAAATCCAGCCACTGCACCCCGGCGAAATTCGGAGTTGCGAGCAGTCTTGCTTTTCTGCGGTGCGTAGTCTTGCGAAATATCCATATAAATTCCGTTGGCGGGCCTCTAGGCTGCCCCTCATGCATTGCGTGATCTGCCTGATCGATGGGCAATGTAGCCAATCTTTCACGCAATCGGGTTGCAAAGATCGCTCTTTTGCATCAATATTTGGCACAAAATGCCAATAATATTTGCAGAAATGGAACTGAGAGCCAATGAAGCTGGATGATATCGATAGACGGATTCTTCGCGTGCTTCAGCGCAATGGCCGTATTGCGAACAATGATTTAGCGCGCGAGGTGGGGCTGTCGCCTTCGCCCTGTTTGCGTCGCGTGCGACTTTTAGAAGAGGCGGGGGTGATTGATCGGTATGTTGCGGTGCTTAATCCAGCCAAGATCGGCAAAGGGCTGACCTTCTTTGTGCGCATTCGTCTCGATCAGCAGGATGAGGAAACGCTGCAAACCTTCGCCAAGGCAATTCTTAAACTGCCACAGGTGGTTGAATGCTATTTTATGCTTGGCGATTTCGATGCGATGATCCGCGTCGTGGCGGCAGACATTGAAGATTATCGCCGGTTCCAGTCCGAGCATTTGAGCCGCATCAAAGGCGTTCAAAGCTTGAAAACCGACGTTCCGAGCCAGACTGTGAAGCAGGTTTCTGAAATACCCGTATGAATCAAACGGCCCGGAATAACCGGGCCGTTTTCAGTTCATTATGCTGCGAGCGTCGCACTGTCGATGACGAAGCGGTACTTCACATCGCTCTTCAGCATACGTTCATAGGCATTTTCGATGTCCTGAATAGCAATCATTTCGATGTCGGAAACGATGCCTTTTTCAGCGCAGAAATCGAGCATTTCCTGCGTTTCGGCAATGCCGCCGATCAGCGAACCGGCAATCGAACGGCGCTTGAAGATAAGCGCAGCCACGTTTGGCGACGGATGCGCATGTTCAGGCACGCCAACCAGTGTAAGGGTGCCATCACGCTTCAGAAGCTGTGTGAAGGCATCGAGATTATGGCTGGCTGCAACGGTGTTGAGGATGAAGTCGAAGCTGTTTTCATGCGCTTTCATCTCTTCTTCGTTGCGCGATACGATCACTTCGTCCGCACCGAGTGCTTTGGCATCTTCACGCTTGCTCTCGGATGTTGTGAAAGCCACCGTATGAGCACCAAGCGCATGGGCAAGCTTGATACCCATATGGCCAAGGCCACCAATGCCGACGATGCCGACCTTCATGCCCGGACCAACGCGCCAGTGACGCAGTGGTGACCATGTGGTGATGCCTGCGCATAGCAGCGGTGCAACCGCTGCAAGCTGTTTCTTCGGGTGGCTGATCTTCAGAACGAATTTGTCTTTCACAACGATCTGCTGCGAATAGCCACCGAGTGTATGGCCCGGTGCGTCGGATGTGGGCGAATTGTAGGTGCCGGTGAAGCCGTGTTCGCAGTATTGTTCCAGCCCGTCATCGCATGCATAGCAATGCTGGCAGCTATCGACCATGCATCCGACGCCGACGGTATCGCCAACCTTGAACTTACTGACATTCGCGCCTACGGCGGTCACGTGGCCGACGATTTCGTGGCCAGGAACGCAAGGATAGACTGTTCCTGCCCATTCCGAACGGACCTGATGCAGGTCAGAATGGCAGACGCCGCAATAAGCGATTGCGATCTGCACATCGTCTGCACCCGGCGCGCGGCGGGTAATGTCGATCGCTTCAAGTGGCTTGTCACCGGCATAAGCACCATAGGCTTTTACGACCATGAGGTTGCTCCTTGTTGTGTTTGGGTGTGAGTGCACATTGGTAGGTGTTACTCAATCTGAAATCTTGTTTATGACCGCTCGATATTCGGACGAAGACTATGATCAAAGCTTTTAAGAAGCTTCATGAAGAGCAGCGCTCTTTGTCCTGCGAAAAGTGTCGAGTCGGCAGGAGAGCTAAGATGGAGCGAAAACCAGAAAAGGAAAGAGGGAGTTTGAAGCTACCAGTCACAAATGCGTGTGCCGGATGCTTCAATCGCGTCGCAGCGCACGCGTGTGTTCGCGTTTACTTATGGATGTGGATTAGGGAAATCATGTCGCTCAGAAAGAGCTGCGATGATCGCATCTTTGTTGGAAATGAATGTTCTGCCTGCATACCCACCCGTCTGGTGGAGCGAACGCTGGCCCTTCGCCAAGACCAACAAAGGCAAGGATTGGTTTTCTTCCCCGACAAGCGCGATCACATCAGGTCGTGGTCTTGTCCAGTCGATGCGCTTGATGTCGAGGTTTTTGCCGAGTTGCGGAAAGGAAGCCAGCACGCCTTCCATCAACGCACAATGCTCGCAGTAAAATTTCTGGTTAGGATATGCCGGATCTTCAAAGCCGGGTGTTAGAAGGAAAAGCGTATCGCGATTCATTTACTTATCCTCGCATTCTTGGGTTAAATTACTTGTGTGACCATGCCTTTTAGGGTCGCAATAAACATTTCATATGTCTAAGTTGCAATGTGACTTATTAGGTTGAAAGTTCAAGCAAGACCAAGCGAGTTTAGATGCAAAACACCGTCGCCAATCACGCCAACAGAGATTGGTTGAAGCAGCTTCTGGCGTTCAAACCTGCAAAATGGGTGTGGGGGCGTTCAATACGTGCTGGAATTGGCGTTGGTTTACCGCTGGCAATAGGCATCGCGACGGGGCATGTCGCTGAATCGCTCTTTGTTTCTATGGGATCTTTGACACAGGCACCCGGTGAACGCGATGAGGCTTATCAGTTTACATTTCTTAAAATTGCTATGTCGGCACTTTGCGGTGCCATTGGGTTGCTGCTTGGATATCTGGGCTTTCTGCCGTGGATTGCCATTATTGGCATTATGATGGTGCTCGCATTTTTCTCGACCATCATCAGTTTTCATAGCAGCGTATTGGCGTCAGGTTGCATGATGATTTTGATGTTCGGTACAATTGCTTTGTGCAATCCGGATATCAAGTCGTTCATTCCACTTGCTGGTTTCTTCATTCTTGGATCAGCTTTTTATGCGCTTTTGCTTGGCATTGAGGCGCTTTGCAGCGGAAGTTCTCCACGTCGTAAATTGCTGACAAAATTGCTTGCGGCATTGCAAAATCTGGCGCAATCGCGCGCAAATGGCACAATGGTCGAGGCTGATCGCGAACAGGTTACGACATTGCTTGATGCACTCTATCAGATGATGATGCACACGCGTTTCAATGCATGGGGAACTAGTCCGCAGAGTGAGCAAACGGCTGCAATCGTCCAGAAAGCTGATGCGCTTTTTACTCTCATTTTGGGCACAGATAAGAGTGAAGTCCTGAGTAAAGCAGCCAGTAATCTTGCTCTCATGCACGAGATGTTGTCAGTCAAAGGCAGTATTGATCGACAGAAAATTGTCAATGATGCTGGACGAGTGGGGAGTGCCGTTGGTCAGCTTGCTGAAAGTATCACGAATAAACGTGCTTTTGTCCTTAACAACATGAATGTGCAGACGCCGCAAAGCGCGACGATTTTCGAACGCTTACGGATGACAGTTGATATTATGAGTGTCGGCAAAGACACGATCGTGTCGGCCTTGGCGCTTGCAATCTGTTTGGGGATTGGGCTTTCATTTCATTTTGTTGACCGTGTAACGCATTGGTACTGGATACCGATGACTATTGTGATCGTCATGCGGCCTGATCTTGGCTCTGTTTTCGGTCGAACGGTGTTGCGTTGTGTCGGGACGAGTGCAGGCGTGCTGATCGGTGCTGCGATCTTGATTTTCGTGCCGCTTGGCGTGACATTCGTTGTTATCCTGACGGGTATTGCATGTTTGATACCGTGGGCAATCCAGAAGTCTTATGCTTTTTTCGCGATGGTTTTGACGCCGCTTGTTCTTGTATTGATAGACTATATCAGCCCCGAAACAAAGGAAGCCAATTATGCTATCTGGCGTTTCGTTGATACGCTGACAGGCGGCTTGATTGTAATCGTTTTTGGATATTTGATTTGGCCAAAGCGAAAATATGACACCTTTGAACGCTGTTTTACCACCGCGCGAATGGCAATCGTCCACTACCTCGGGCAGGTACTGAACAGCTCAAAAAAGACAGGTGTGAAAGACGAAACCGTCAATCTCATTGCAGCACGCAGGCTAGCTTATGGCAAGCTTGCAGACATGCGAGCAACCTTACAAAAGACGCTTGGTGATCCGCCGCCGGCCGGTTTGCAGGCCATTGTCTGGTATCCGGTTATTACGTCGATGGAGCGCTTGTGTGATGCCATCACTTCTTATTCTATTACCGATGTAAAAACGGAATATGCGGCGCATGGCGAGGCGCTTGATCAACTTGTCTGCGAATTGAAAGCCGTTGGTAAAACTGTGCACGTGGATGAAAACGCATCATCGACAGATGGCGACGCAGATGACATTGCCGTGAGATTTATCACGAATATGCAATCTGAAATCGCGCATCTGAACGATTGGCATCATAAGGCTTTGGCTGGTAAAACCTTATAAGTGCGCTTCATTGAGTGTTTGTTCAAGCGTGGTTGCCAGCTCAAAAAAACGCTGGCGCACCATCGGTGCAAAGTCATTTGCGCGTTCGATGGCATGGAAAACCTCCGGCGCATCATGGCGCACCATGCCAACCGCCTGCATGATGAGATCGAAGCTCTTTGTCGTCATGCGCGTTGGCAATGGCTCCATCTGCACCAGCACTTTTGCAATCAGATGGGTCAATCCCTGAACCATAGCCGCGTCGCGGTCATGATCCTCCGGCGTTGTCATGATCACATCAAGCTCCAGATACTTTCGCAAAAACGCACCGATGCGAAGTGCTTGCGTGCCGCGAACCGGACAAATGGCAATCTTCAGACCAGCAATCCCATTGCGTGCGCTCTGTGGGCCAAACAAAGGATGCGTGGCAACAATATCGACATGATCCGGCAGCCCTTTGAGCATGATATTGGCGGGGCCAACCTTCACCGATCCGACATCCATAACCAGCGTACCGGGCCGCAGATGCGGCGCGATAGCTCTAACAACGCCTTCAAGGGTTGATACGGGTGTTGCCAGAATAACGATGTCGCAACCGGCTGTGTCTTCGATTGTCCCAAGTGTTACGGAGAGAGCGCCTGCAACATTATCCAGTCTGGCGACAGGGTCATAAGCATATAGCCGGTAATATGGGCTGAGGTAACGGGCGATAAGCTGCCCGAATGCACCAAAGCCGATAATGCCGATTGTTTTATGCTGATGATTTTCGTCGAAAGACATAGATTGACCTCTGAATGGCTGGATCGCCAGAGGCACCGTCTTCAAACTAAACCGCTGGCAATGCAGCGGTTGAACTATGACAAAGCAAAACCACCGCTATATGAGCGGGGCGTAATAAGACTGAGTATGGATGGACGCTTTAATCATGGTGCTTTGCTATTCCTGCCGGGACGCATTGTCAATGCCGCTCGACGTCGGATTTTGACACTTTCTGAATGCTTATGGATTTTTCGATTAATTTCAATTTGTATCAGCAACTGTCGAAACCGCTAAAAGTCCACGTCAAAATTGCACTTTAGCAGTAGAGCCTAAGTCTATTCGCGGAGGCTTTAGCCCGGATTGCGAGAATATTTTCGATTGGCTATCGCGTATCATCAGCTTCGTAATTTGGGGCAAAATAAATAGAAGCAGACTGTCCAAACAATACGGATGGAAGCTTTTAAGTTTTGATCTAACGCATCGGAATTTGCAAAAAATGTAAGCTGATTTTGCCCGATGTCTGGCACTCGAAGAGCGGAGGGATATATGTCACCGGATAATAACTCACACTTACCTCGTAACCGCGCACGGCGACATTTTTTAGGTGCTGCAGCAGGATTGGCTGCAAAAGCTGCAGCACTCGGCGCTTTGGCATCGTCCTTGTCATCACTGCCAGCGCGTGCCATGGGCACGAAGTGGTGGGAGACGGGTGGAAGTTCCGGCACTAATTGCCTTGTCAAAGGCACCATCATCGATACAGCGAATGGACCTGCTCCAATTGAAAAAATCGTAATAGGGGACTTGGTCAAAACCATTAGTGGTGAAGCGGTCCCGGTCAAATGGATTGGGTGGCAATGCCTGTTGAGCTCTGGCGCGGAGTGGAATGAAAGCATTTTGCCAATTCGCATCAAGCAACATGCTCTGGGAGGTGGGGTTCCTCGGCGTGATCTTTACCTTTCACCAAACCACGGGCTTTTTATCGATGGAGTTCTTATCCGTGTAAAAGATTTGGTCAACGGGGGTTCGATCGCGCGTATGTCAGAGAATGACGCTATCGATTATTACAACATCGTGCTTGATCGCCATGACGTGATATTTGCGGAAGGGGTCGCGGTTGAAACCTATCTCATGCGTGGAGAAAGCTATCTCAGCTTCACGAATTTTGCCGAATATCAGCGGTTGTATGTTGGTGAACCGGGTGCCGACATGAAGCCTTTTGCGCCAATTAAAGGCTATGAAGGCACCCGCGAAAACCTGCATGCCCTGTTGTGCATGAGCGGTATGCTTCCAATGCGCGATGTCGTGGAAGAAACCTATCAGAGGTTGGTATTCAGTGCCAGATAGGACGCCTTCTAAATCCGATCCATGAGCGCGTACCATGACAGTGCGACAAACAGGAGCGGTGCGCGCAGTGTGCGTCCGCCGGGGAAGGCGGGAATACGAAGCTCTTCAAAAAGCTTAAGCTTGTCGCGCTTGCCAGAGATGGCTTCCGCATAAAGCCTGCCCATATAATTGGCGAGCATTACGCCATGGCCGGAGTAGCCGCCTGCCGAGATGACGCCCGGCATCACTTCGCGCACGAAAGGCTGACGCGGCATGGTGATACCAACCGAGCCACCCCATGCTTGCGTGATTTCGACTTTGTCGAGTGCGGGGTAGATTTCGGCGATCTGTCGGCGGATATGCTCGCTGATGTCACGCGGATTGTCTGCCGTATAGGCTTCACGACCGCCAAACAACAAACGACCATCTTTGGATTTGCGGAAATAGCGGACCACAAAGCGCGAGTCATCGACTGACTCACCACCCGGAATGATCGGGCTATTGTCTCCCAAAGGGGCAGTTGCGCCAATGAATGAGCGGATCGGCATGACATGGGACGCACTTATGGGTTCCAGATCACCGCCATGCGCATTGACCGCGAGAAATGCGTGCTTTGCTGAGATCGTTCCGCGTGGTGTTTCGACCTGCACACGACCGCTTGCTGTGGTTATTTGGGTGGCTTTAGTGTTCTCGAAAATATGCGCTCCAGCCTCGGCAGCAACTCTTGCCAAACCGATCAGCAATTTAAGCGGATGAATATGACCCGTGCCGGCATCATAGATCCCGCCGTAGTATCGACTTGAGCCGAGAAGTGCAGCCATTTCATCACGTTCAACATAGCGAATATGCGGATAGTTGAAGCGCGTTGCCATCTGCTCCGCATGGTCGCGGTAGTGCTTCAAATATCGTGGCTTATGCGCCGCAGAAATCTGACCGGGCATATATTCCATGTCGATATTGTGTTCGTGGGCAAAGCCAAGCAGATGCGCCTTGGCTTCTTCCGCAACGTCGAACAGTGCCTTTGCCCGTTCAAAGCCATATTGCTTTTCAAGGTCTTCAGCCCATGTGCGCTGACCTGTGCCGAACTGCCCACCATTGCGCCCCGATGCACCATCGCCAAAACGCGCGGCTTCAATCAAAACGACATCTGCGCCTTGCTTGGCGAGATGATACGCTGCAGAAAGCCCTGTATATCCGCCGCCGATGATCACGACATCCGCCTGTCGTGCACCATCCAATTCCGGATATTGCGGGCGTTCCGCTACGCTCGCTTCGTACCAGGAGATGCCGGGCGAGATGGGGCTTTGATAGGGCCGATGATGTGGCATGTGGAACCGGTCAGACGTTGAGCAGCAGGAACTCGCGCTCCCACGGGCTGATAACTTCCATGAAGGTTTCAAACTCGGCACGCTTGATTGCCGCGTAAGTCGTGACGAATGAACTGCCAAACAGGTTGCGCAATTCTTGATCGTTTTCAAACAGCTCCACCGCATCAATCAGGCCGCGAGGCAGGTCAATTTCCTTGGTGTTGACGCTGGTTGATGCGGGCTGATCCGCCTCGATTTTGTTGACCAGACCAATCAGACCGCAAGCAAGCGACGCTGCCAATGCCAGATAAGGGTTTGCATCCGACGATGGAATACGGTTTTCAACGCGGCGACCGCCCGGTTCGGAACGCGGCACGCGGAATGCGGTCGTGCGGTTGTCATAACCCCATTTCACATTGACCGGAGCCGAAGCCGATGGCGTCAGACGACGATAGGAGTTCACATAAGGCGCAAACATCACAAGCGCATTGGGGACGTGGCGCTGCATGCCGCCGATGAAGTGGCGGAAGGCTTCGCTTTCCGAACCGTCTTCATTGGAGAAGATGTTGCGACCAGTTTTCTTATCGACAATCGACTGGTGTATATGCATGGCCGATCCCGGCTGGCCCTGAATAGGCTTAGCCATGAAGGTAGCATACATATCGTGCTTGAGAGCTGCTTCGCGAATGGTGCGTTTGAACAGGAAGACCTGATCGGCCAGTTCAACCGGATCACCGTGGCGCAGGTTGATTTCAAGCTGGGCTGCACCTTCTTCGTGGATCAGTGTATCGATCTCAAGGCCTTGGCCTTCCGAGAAGTGGTAAATGTCGTCGATCAATTCGTCGAATTCATTGACGCCTGCAATCGAATAGCCCTGTCCGCCGCCAATTGCGCGGCCAGAACGGCCAACGGGTGGGGTGAGCGGATAATCCGGGTCCGGGTTTTTACGTACCAGATAGAATTCGATTTCCGGGGCTACGACGGGCTTGAGGCCGCGTTTGCTATAAGCAGCCACGACCGAGCGCAGCACGTTTCGCGGAGTGAATTCAACCGCACGTCCATCCTGATAGACCAGATCGCAGATAACCTGCGCCGTCGCATCAGTTTCCCACGGTACAGCGGAAAGGGTTGACAGATCAGGGAGGAGCCGCAGATCGCCATCATCTTCCGGATACTGGAAGCCATGGCCATCTTCCGGGTAATCGCCCGAAATTGTGGTCATAAACACAGCCGAAGGTAGCGCCAGCGACGTGTTCGACGTAAATTTTTTCGATGGCATCATCTTGCCACGGGCAACGCCCGCCTGATCTGGTGTGATGCATTCAATGTCTTCGATGTCGCGCCATGCCAGCCATTCGGTGGCTTGCTTCCAGTTCTTCACGCCACGAAGCGATTTGACATGAGGCGGGGTACGGCGACGCGGCGCACGCGTTACCTTCTTTTCCGTCGTATCAGCAGACATCCAACACCAAAAAAATGATTTCTTGTATGTGCATGATAGCGGGGACATGCGGCAATGACAAATAACCTTTGAGCAATAACCGCATTAAATATCGAGAAAAAATTTGCTCAGTGGCGACATTCGTCGGATGTTCGACGCCCTTCCGCAACATTCATTGTATGCTTATTGCATAAATGTGTGAATTGCCATTTTCCTGTAATCTTGGCGCCATGTTTCGGTAAATAATTACCAAATTGATTTTTCAGGAGATTTCATTAATGCAAAGATCGTTTCGAGTTGCGCTTGGAATTGCAGGCGGTCTTTCGTTTGCAACTCTTGCTATGCAAGACCAAGCAATGGCTGCTGATCAAAAACTCACTTGCATGATTATTCTTAACGCAAAGAGCGGAGAGGTCATCGCCAAAGAAGGCGCGATTTGTGACAAGCGCAACAGTCCGGCTTCAACTTTTAAAGTTCCGTTGGCGCTGATGGGGTTTGAAAGCGGCATATTAAAAGATAGCCACAATCCGTCCTGGCCTTACAAGGAGGGTTATCCTGCATGGCGTGAATCCTGGAAACAATCTGTCGATCCGACCTACTGGGAAGATCAATCCGTCGTCTGGTTCTCACAGGAGCTTACGCGGAAACTCGGGAAAGAAAAGTTTCAGGAATACACAGACCAGCTCAACTACGGCAATCGTGATCTGAGTGGCGATCCGGGCAAAAATAATGGCATGTTACGCTCATGGATTTCCTCGTCCCTGACGATATCGCCCAATGAGCAGGCGGACTTTCTCATGAAAATGCTCAATAACAAGCTACCGTTCTCGGAAGCTTCAATAAATAAAACCATGGCTATTCTGCCGATCCATAAGCTTTCAAACGGCTGGACAGCTCATGGCAAAACCGGCTCGGCCTTTGAAATTGGTCCAAAAGGCAAGCCCGACCGGCGTCGGCAGTTCGGCTGGTATGTTGGATGGGCAGAAAAAGGCGATGAGAGGGTCGTATTCGTACGCCTAAACCGCAACATACCAGCGAAAGGCAGCGGTATGGGGCCTGTTACACGTGACGAACAATTTTCGATCCTGGAAAAGACGCTCAAATAGTCTGCAGTGCGCGCCGTCTGTTTTTTGATGGCGCGCTGTCGGTTTAAAGTCCGAAATGCTCTTTAATAGATGGCGCCGAGATAATCAGCTGGTCCACCAGAGCTGGATCACGGTCACGAATATAGAGAAACACCTGATTTCCTGCATTGGTGATCTGCTCGCTCGAGAGACCACTTGTACGCAGGCTGGCAGCGGCTTTGAGCAATGCACTCATCTTTTCCCCGGCAATCGTGTCCATCAGCCCGGAGAAGACGCTCAGAACACCGCTATTCCCAGTCGCGAGCACGTCATGGTTTTCGGCCAAAGGTTTCGCATCGGGCAAAAGCTTGAAAACTTTTTCACCGATTTCCGGCGTGCTGTGTTGCAGCACGGAAAAAACTGAACCGGTCAATTTTTCTGCAAGCGGCTGATCGATATTGACCCGGTGTGCGACCGTGTCGACAAGCGATTGAATAGACATAAGAACTCCTTATTGCGTTTTCCAACGATATAATATGCCGAGCTTATTGACCGCGATTGTTAAGAAAGCATCAAGATTTGATCAAGGGTTTACGTGTAGTGGTCGACGAAGAGGGGCAAAGACTATAAAGCAAAGCCGATAACATTCTGGGATATGCATTGAAACGATTGTCCGTTCGCGTCCGCCGTTGTGGAAATTATTCTTTATCCTCAAAGGCTCCATTGTAACGCGGATATTGCCACAAATCATTGCGGTCTTCTTGCTGTCGCTCGTCGTAGTCTGGGCGCATCGCACATTTCCCGGCTGGGTTCCAGCATTCAACAATAGCACAGCTTTCGCGTTGCTTGGCATCGCGCTTCCATCTTCCTGGGCTTTCGCAACAATGCCTGTTATGACCGCTGGGGGGAGGCGCGCAAAGTCTGGGTTAAACTTGTCCATGTGGCACGTAGCTTTGCGCGCGAGACAATGGTATTGGACCAAATGCCGGGTAAGCAAGGCGTGCGCGCGAAGCTTCTTGATTGTGTGAATGGCGTTCGTGCAGTCGATGGTGCCGCATCTTCGGCCAGAGGATGGTCAGGCACAATCGCACAAGTGGCTGAGTGTTGATGAACAAAAGGCCTTTGCAGTCAGCCGCAATGGACCGGATTACATTTTACGCAAGATTGGCGTGTTGCTTGCGGAGCTGCGCGGTCAAGGGCACATTGGTGCGATTGATTTTCAGACGCTGAATGCGTCGGTTAACAGCCTTTCCGAGGTGCAAGCAGCTTCTGAGCGGTTGCGCTTTACACCGGTACCATTTGGCTACACGCTTCTTTTGCATCGTACAGCTTATTTGTTTTGCTTTTTCATTCCGTTTGGATTTGCAGATATGCTCGGCTGGGGAGCGCCTTTTGCGACCACGCTGGTCGCCTATACTTTCTTTGGCCTTGATGCGCTTGGCGATGAGCTTGAAGAACCCTTTGGCACGCTGCCCAATGATCTGCCGATCGGCGCGATTGCGGATACCGTTGAGATCAATCTGCGTGAAGCGCTGGGCAAAATAGATTTGCCAGATCTACCGCAGCCGAGAGGTTATCTGCTCATGTAAAAAAGAACCCGACTGGCAGAGCCAGCCGGGGAGGTCAGTTGGGTTAGTCCAACATGGATGAAGTGGTATATCAAGTGCTAATATATGTTCTTTGGATGAAATGACCGAAATGCGGCTTGTATCCTTAATTTTTTCCGCCGCTGCAGCCTTGTCGAAGTGAAAAGCAAGGTGGCGACCAAGCTTGCGATGGTAAGCGTCACGGGTTGCGGGTAACGATTACTGGTATTAGCAGATCACCCCAATTGCCTTCGCCACCATGATGACGCGCAGAGCGGACCAGCTCAACGGAAACACCGGCCTCGACTGCTTTCATAACCGACTGGTTGAGGCGGTGCAGGTCATTGGCAAGCATACGGATCGCGCTTTGCTGATCAGTGCTCATCGAGGTTGATTGCTCTTCTGCTCTTTCCTTAACACGTGCAATCGAAGCCATTATCGTAACTCCTTTTTTACTCCGCAGCCGGGCGGAACTGTGCTGTTTCAGTGGATTCCTTCATAGCGGTTGTCGAGGACTGGCCGCCGGTGATTGCGAGTGATACGGCATCGAAATAGCCAGTGCCGACTTCGCGCTGGTGTTTGGTTGCGGTGTAGCCATGGGCTTCGGCTGCAAATTCTGCCTGTTGCAGCTCGGAATAGGCTGCCATCTGACGATCCTTGTAGCCGCGTGCCAGTTCGAACATTCCGAAGTTGAGCTGGTGGAAACCGGCCAGCGTGATGAACTGAAACTTATAGCCCATTGCACCCAGCTCGCGCTGGAACTTGGCAATCGTTGCGTCGTCGAGGTTCTTTTTCCAGTTGAACGACGGTGAGCAGTTATAAGCGAGCTTCTTGCCCGGATGCGCCTTATGCACGGCCTCCGCAAAGCGACGAGCCTGTTCCAGATCGGGCTTGGACGTTTCCATCCAGATCAGATCGCAATAGGGCGCATAGGCAATCGCACGGGCAATGCATGGCTCGATGCCGTTCTTCACCTGATAGAAGCCTTCCGCTGTGCGGCCAGCATCGTAATCAACGAAAGGCTGGTCGCGTTCGTCGATATCCGAGGTTAGAAGCTTGGCGGCTTCCGCATCTGTACGGGCGATAACCAGTGTGGCCGTTCCCATGACGTCAGCAGCCAGGCGTGCTGCATTGAGGTTACGGATATGGGCCGCAGTCGGTATCAAAACCTTCCCACCCAAATGACCACACTTCTTTTCAGATGCCAGCTGGTCTTCATAATGCACACCGGCAGCGCCCGCTTCGATGAAGGCCTTCATGATCTCGAAAGCATTCAGCGGTCCACCGAAGCCTGCTTCCGCATCGGCAACAATTGGCGCAAACCACGTATCGACCGAGAGTCCTTTGCCTTCCGCCGTTTCAATTTGGTCGGCACGCTGCAACGTCTTGTTGATGCGCTTGGCGAGTTCAGGGGCTGCATTAGCCGGATAAAGCGACTGGTCGGGATACATGGCTGAAGCCGTGTTCGCATCCGCCGCAACCTGCCAACCGGAAAGGTAGATCGCCTTTAATCCAGCCCGAACCATTTGCATCGCCTGATTGCCGGAGAGCGCACCAAGCGCGTTGACGAAGTCTTCTTCATGGATGAGCTTCCACAGACGATTTGCACCCATCTCGGCCAGCGAATACTTAATGTCCACCGAACCGCGCAGCCTCTTCACATCTTCGGCTGTATGCGCACGCTCAATGCCGTCAAAGCGGCCTTTGGGTGCCGAAGGGATAAGGCTGTAAAAATCTGTCATTTCGGTGTCTCCTCACGCTTTAATTAGTTTTTCAAGAGCAAATTATTGTCACTCTTTCTGTGACTAGATTTACAACTGTGGAGCTTGAACGGCCAGTAAAACCAGTAAAACGAGCCGTTAATTGAAGTCACGCTGTCTGGAAATTGACTGCGGCAATCTGTAAATTTGTAAATATTGTCATAGAAGGGCTTTGCAGCTATTTTGTCACGAGTTGTAAAACTCAACACTGTTGGTTTGGAGGACCTGATGAGCGAACGCAAGATTTTTGCTGGTCCACGCATCAGGCGTATCCGCAACGAGCGCGGTCTGACGCAGACGTCCATGGCCGAAGCACTTGGCATTTCGCCTTCTTATCTCAATCTCATTGAGCGCAATCAGCGTCCGCTGACGGTGCAGCTTTTGTTAAAGCTTGCCAGCGTCTACAAGCTTGATTTGGACGGTCTTCAGGCAGAAAGCGGCACAACAGTTGCGGGCCTGAAGGAAGTGTTTTCTGATCCGCTTTTGACAGGAGAATTGCCGGGCGATCAGGAATTGGTGGAAATTGGCGAGGCTGCACCGAATGCCGCCGCTGGGATCGTCAAGCTTTACCGCGCCTATCGCGAACAACAACAGCGCCTTTCCGATCTCTCGCAACTGCTTTCGCACGAAGGCAGCGATGCGCAGCTTTCCGCGACGCGGTTGCCGCTTGATGAAGTGCGCGATGTTATGGCACGGCGACCCAATCATTATCCGCGTATCGAAGAAGAGGCGGAAAGTTTTTACGCGCTGCTGAAGCCCGAGGGCGACCTGTCGAGTGCGCTGAAAGAATGGCTCCGGCGCGAACATGGTATCACTGTGCGGACGCTGCCCGTCGCGACCATGCCCAACTGGCGCAGGCGTTATGACCGGCATTCGCAGCGGCTGTTTATATCGGAGCGATTGTCGCTCTTTGATCAGTTGCAGGAAATTGCCATGGAGGCGGCGCTTATCCGTATGCAGGTGATGATCGGCGCTGAAATAGAAGGGCTGAAGCTCTCGTCCAGTGAAGCAAAGCGCATCGCGCGCTTTGAACTGGCCCGTTATGCGGCACAGGCCCTGATGATGCCGTATCGGCAATTTCGCGATACCGCCGTGCGGATGCGTTATGATGTCGACGTATTGCGTTCGCGCTTTGGGGTATCATTTCAGCAGGCAGCGAACCGCCTTACGACGCTTCAACGACAAGGTAATTCTGCATTACCATTCTTTCTGATGGAAATTGACCATGCTGGAAATCGTCTTCATATGGTGGGAGCGGAAGGGTTTCCAACGCGATTTGGCGGACAGTGCCCCAAACTGCCAGTCTATGCGGCATTCACGCAAACGGGGCAGGTGCTGGTGGAGCCAGCAGAACTGCCCGATGGCTCCGGCTATTTGACGATTGCGCGAACGCTTGAAGGGCCGCAGGGGGCTTTCAATGAACGCCCGCGACGTACTGCCATTCTTCTCGGCTGTTCGCTCGATGCAGGAGCAGAGACAATTTATGGTGGAAACTGTACCACGCGCACGGAAATCGGTCCGGTCTGTCGGCTTTGTGAACGACAAGGGTGCATCACAAGGGCGGAGCCACCGTTGACGCGTCCATTAGGACTTGATGAAATGGTGGCTGGATTGTCAGCTTTCGACTTTCAGTGAAGCCACAATATTTGGCATGCGAGAGTTCACAACACAACTTTTTATGTTCGTCTTTAAATCACCCGGTTGACGAAAGCTGCACAATCTAAAAAGGTAGTGAGTGAAACAGTTTACCCACCCTTAAGCTGTACCGGAAATTACGGTACAGAATGGAGCACGCGATGAGGATGAAATCCTTTCTTCTGGCGACAACAATGGTATCGGGCCTTGTGAGCGCCGCCATATATCCCGCAAGCGCGCAAGAGCGGGTGGTCAATATTTATAACTGGTCGGATTATATCGACGATTCGATCCTCAAGGACTTCACCAAAGAAACCGGCATCAAGGTCGTTTACGACGTTTATGATTCCAACGAAATTCTGGAAACCAAGCTTCTTGCTGGTGGCAGCGGTTATGATCTCGTGGTGCCATCGGGCGAGTTCCTTGGCCGCCAGATCCCGGCCGGTGTGTTCCTGAAACTCGACAAAGACAAACTGCCAAACCTGAAGAATATGTGGGACGAAATTTCGACCCGTGCCGCGACCTACGATCCGGGCAACGAATATTCCATCAATTACATGTGGGGCACCACCGGCATTGGCTATAACAAGGCCAAGATCAAAGAAATCCTCGGCACGGATACAATTGATTCATGGGACGTTCTCTACAACCCGGAAATTTCGGCCAAGCTAAAGGATTGCGGTATCTACCTGCTGGATACATCCAGCGAAATGCTGCGTCCGGCTCTGAACTATCTCGGGCTTGATCCGAATTCTCCATCACCGGAAGATATGGAAAAGGCGCAGGAACTTTATCTCAAGATTCGGCCGAATATCCGTAAGTTCCATTCGTCAGAATATATCAACGCACTCGCGAATGGTGACATCTGCATGGCAGTGGGCTATTCAGGCGATATTTTTCAGGCGCGCGATCGTGCGGAGAAAGCCAATCAGGGCGTAGAGATCGGTTATTCGATCCCGAAGGAAGGCGCGCTGATGTGGTTTGACCAGATGGCAATCCCTGCTGATTCAAAGCATGTGCCAGAAGCGCTTGAATTCATGAATTATATCATGCGTCCGGAAGTTGCTGCCAAGGCATCGAACTTTGTTTTCTATGCTAACGGCAACAAGGCTTCGCAGGAATTTATCGATAAGGAAATTCTGGACGATCCAGAAATCTATCCAAGCGAGGATGTGCTGAAAAAGCTTTTTGTTCCAACGCCTTATGACCAGAAGACACAGCGCTATGTTACTCGCGCCTGGACCAAGATTGTCACAGGCCAGTAATAGTTAAATCGTAAGACAGCTTACTAGCTGAGGCGCGTTAAGCGTTGAAATTGAGAGCGGCTCACTGTTCATACAGGAGGGCCGCTCTACGTCTTAAAATATACCTTAATGGCAGGCTCTGCCTGTGAATGTCAGGTTCCTGATAGAGCGATAGGGGAACGGAATGGAATCTTTTGGCAGCTTTCGCCGCAAATTCGCACCTTGGAATGATCCTGCTGCGAAGCCTTTTATTTCTTTCGAGAATGTAACAAAGATTTTCGGCGATTTTACTGCTGTTGATGATCTTTCGCTCAATGTTTTTAATCGCGAGTTTTTCTCGCTTCTGGGTGCTTCCGGCTGCGGCAAGACCACATTGATGCGCATGCTGGCTGGCTTTGAAGAGCCGACCTCTGGCCGCATCACGCTCGATGGTCAGGATATGCGCGGCATTCCTCCCTATAAGCGTCCGGTCAATATGATGTTCCAGTCCTATGCGCTGTTCCCGCATATGACGGTTGAAAACAATATTGCGTTCGGTCTCAAGCAGGACGGTATGGCAAAATCGGAAATCGATGCGCGCGTTGCGGAAATGCTAAAGCTCGTCAAATTGGAAAAATTTGGCAAGCGCAAGCCGCATCAGCTTTCTGGCGGTCAGCGACAGCGTGTGGCGTTGGCACGAGCTGTTGCCAAGCGCCCGAAAGTGTTGCTTCTTGATGAGCCGCTTGGTGCTCTTGATAAGAAGCTTCGCGAAGAAACCCAGTTCGAGCTGATGGATTTGCAGGTCAAGCTGGGCCTGACTTTCATGGTCGTCACCCACGATCAGGAAGAAGCGATGACCATGTCCGATCGTATTGCCGTCATGGACAAGGGTCGTATCATGCAGGTAGCGACACCTGCTGAAGTCTATGAAGCGCCGGGCTCCAAGTTCGTTGCCGACTTCATCGGCAATGTGAACATCATTGAAGGCGAAGTGGTGAAGGCCGGGAATGGCGAGGCAGAAATCGCCACCGAAAAATTCGGCTTTCACATTCAGACCGAAACCCGCGAGCAACTGAGCGCTGGCCAGAAAGTCTGGTATGCGGTGCGTCCTGAAAAGACACGCATCACCCGTGAAAAGCCGGAAGAAACCTCCGTCAACGCAGTTGAGGGTGAGCTTTGGGATATTGCTTATTTTGGTGATATGACGGTTTTTCACGTTCGTCTCGACAATGGTCGCACCATCAAGGCTGCAAGCCTGAATGCTGTGCGCAAGACGGAAAACCCGCTGACCTATGATGAGCGCGTATGGGTTTCATTTGATACCGATGCCGGTCTGGTGCTGACAGCTTAAGGAGGGGAGGCACATGCAAAAGCTGATTGCTTCCATAACCAGCCGTCTCGTGATCGCAGTTCCCTATCTGTGGCTGCTGATCTTCTTTTTGATTCCGTTTTTCATCGTCTTCAAGATTTCGCTCTCCGAAGTCACGATGGCGATCCCACCTTATCAACCGGTCATTGATCTCACACAGGGCTTTGGTCTTGCATGGGAACGCGTAAAACAGCTCTCTATCGACAATTATCTGTGGCTTATGGACGATCCGCTTTATTATATGGCGTATCTTTCCAGCGTACGGATTGCGGCAATCTCAACGTTTTTAACGCTGCTGGTTGCTTATCCAATGGCGTACGGCATGGCGCGTGCGCCGCAGAGCCTCCGCCCGACATTGTTGATGCTGGTTATTCTGCCGTTCTGGACGTCCTTCCTGATCCGCGTTTATGCGTGGATCGGTATTTTGAAGCCAGAAGGTCTGCTCAACCAGTTCCTGATGTGGCTAAATGTCATTGATACACCGCTGAATATTCTGAACACAGATACGGCAATTTTCATTGGTATCGTCTATTCCTATCTGCCGTTTATGGTATTGCCGATTTATTCATCACTCGAAAAAATGGATTATTCGCTGATTGAGGCGGCGCAGGATCTCGGCTGCACGGCGTTCTCAGCGTTCTGGAAAATCACTTTTCCCCTGTCGCTTGCAGGTGTGGTGGCGGGGTGCTTCCTCGTTTTCATTCCAGCGGTTGGTGAGTTCGTGATCCCTGATCTTCTAGGCGGGTCGCAGACATTGATGATCGGTAAAACAATTTGGAGTGAGTTCTTTTCCAATCGCGACTGGCCGGTTTCTTCGGCGGTGGCAGTGGTTCTGCTGCTCTTGTTGATTGTGCCGATTGTGATTTTCCAGCAGGTGCAGGCGCGCCAGCAGGAGAAGGGGAAATAAGATGCAGAACAACTGGTCCCGTTTTAACATCGCCTCAGTCGCGCTCGGTTTCGCTTTCCTCTATCTGCCGATTGTTCTGCTGGTCATTTATTCATTCAACGAATCCCGTCTCGTGACCGTTTGGGCCGGTTTCTCAACCAAGTGGTATGGCGAACTCTTCCGCAATCAGGCGCTGATGGATGCCGCGTGGGTGACAATCCGCGTTGGGCTTTTGTCGGCTACCATTGCAACACTGCTTGGCACGCTGGCAGCATTGGCACTGACACGTTATACGCGGTTTCGCGGACGTATCCTGTTTTCCGGCATGGTCTATGCACCACTGGTTATGCCGGATGTGATCACTGGCCTTTCGCTATTGCTATTGTTCGTGGCGATGAACTTTGATCGTGGTTTCTGGACTGTAACGCTTGCACACATCACTTTCTCAATGTGTTTTGTGGCCGTGGTTGTGCAATCACGTCTGGTAAGCTTCGACCGTTCGTTGGAAGAAGCGGCGATGGATCTTGGTGCGCCGCCCGTCACCACTTTCATGAAGATTACGCTTCCGGTCATCCTGCCTGCCGTTGTTTCCGGCTGGATGCTGGCCTTCACCCTTTCGCTGGATGATTTGGTGATTGCAAGCTTCACCTCGGGTCCGGGCGCAACCACACTGCCGATGAAAATCTACTCGCAGGTTCGGCTCGGGGTGACGCCGGAAATCAATGCGGTTTGCACCATCTTGATCGCAATCGTAACGGCGGGTGTAATCATCGCGTCGGTTGTTAACAAGCGCCGTGAAGTGCAGCGCCGTCGCGACGAGCAAGCAGCATTTCGTATGGGTTAAACGAATAAGGAACAGCGCAGATTACTGCGCTGTTCCGCTTCCCATGGTCGATGGCGAAATAAAGGGACGATCCCATGAACCGCCCACGAAGAAATGCAGTGGCGGCTTCACGGGCGAAGGTTGTGCCTGCTGACCGTCTGTATTTTCCTGTTGCTGAGGTTGACTATCGGGGAAGATAACTTCGCCACTCAGCGCCAGACTTCGATCCACAAATGGTACAATACCAGCAAGATTAAGTGTGCCTTGTGATGTGACGAGCGTTGCATTTTCTAACGACGCTACACCGTCGGAAAGATTTGCTTTCACATCGAGGCGATTGAAAGCCAGCGATACATTTTCCTGTCGCTCAAGCGCGAAAAAGCCCTGACTTTCGGCTTTCGTCAAAAAATCCTGAACTGAGAAGCCTTGCATTTGTCCGTTGTTCAACTGCACTGAGACATTGCCTTGCGCATTATTAAGTAAGCCTGACCAACGATTTGCAGGAGCCTTCATAAATAGCGAGACATTGCCTTTGCCATTGACGAACGGCTTCTCGAAACCGAGCGCTGCGAAAAGCTGTGAGCTATCAATATCAGACGCGTTGAAGCGCAATTCTCCGGTTGCTGTTTTGAGATCACGCACAATTTGAAGATTGGCCTGTAAAATGCCATTAAAGGCTTTGGCATCTCCAATGTCAAACATTGCCCGACCGCCTCTAATCTGCACGGCCGCTGCCACGCCAGTCATGGTGACCGGCCCGGCTGTGGCGGTTTGCGCGGAGAGACGAAGGTCGAGTTCTGATCGATCGATGAAACTCGTATTGATGATGTCGCGCTCGTTTAGATCCCGATCGCTCGGCGAACGTGGCTGGTTTTCAGGCAGTGGCACAAAAATCGAAAAAAGACGTCGCAGATTGAGCTTTTCAAAAGCCAGTGTTCCGGTGATTGCTGGCGTATCCTGCTCAAAACCAACGTCAATTACACCTTTTGCCGGACTTTCGTCCGTTGTCATTTCGACATTGTCGAATTTCAGACGGCGAGGAGTCGAGGTGATCGTCGAAGCAAGTGAAAAGGCACCAATTTCCGTACTTCCCGCCACAGGCGGTAGCGCCAGCCAGCGCAGCGAATTGCTCAAAGAAGGCGTCTTGGCGCTCAACGCGCCTTCAAAGAAACGATCTTTGGAAATATTGGCCTTGCCTTCAAATGTGATGTTGAGAGGCGTTGATGTGAAACTCGCTGTAACATTGGAGGTCCCGCCTGCAAGAAGCGGCAAGGCTTGAGCTGCGGTCAGGCTGAATTGCGTATTTTCACCGCGCCAGAGTGCACTGCCGCGAAGCGTTGCAGCGCTTGAGGTGCGAGGCCATTCAAGTGTGGCGTTCAGCTTGGTGATTTGCTGGTCGTCTTTCGGTTCTTCCTGCGAATCTGGATCGCTGAACGAGACCGTTCCGTCGCGAAGAACAACACGACCGAACGGCTGGGACGCTTGTTGTGCTGCAAGTGTTTTGTCATTCGCACCGTTCTGCTGCAAGGCGCGCTGCGCGCGGATGGCGGTGCCAAGCCGGCCGTTTGAACTTGCAATCGCATCGAGAAGTTCAGCAAAATTATCAACTGGCCCACCGATGTTAAAATGTGGCCTGACAACTTGCGTTTCAGAGAATGATAGTCGTCCCATGATGGCATCAAGCGGAGAAAGCTCGATTTCAATACGATTGGCACTCATAAAGGGCTTTGCACCCGGGTCGGACAGTTTGCTTAGTGTCACGCCATCAAGCGACGCACGCAAAACTGGAAACACCCGCAAACGCGGTGCTTCACGCAGTTCGACGCTATAGCCGGTCCATGCGCTGATCTCCTGTGCGACACGGATACGGATCGCATCGGTCGAGACAATAAACGGTATGACCGCGAGCAGGGTGGCTACTGCTGCCGCACCAAGAATGATGACCGCAATAATAAGGCGCATAAATCGGGGCCAGCGCATCAACCATCCTATCAGTGAGACACATTTCGTAATCTAACCCAGCACTGTGGCAAAGCAAAGCCGCCTATGCTGATTCCTGCCTATGGTTAAACAATTGTTTCTAAGAAATTAACCCTGATTTTACGCGAGTTTCTAATGTCTGAATCCGAGCACCCATATTTAACGCCCTATTAACTGGTTTGGCCCGATAAAGAGTTTAACACTGAGCGATGATCGAGCTGCCTCAGCTTCGTCTATGTTTGCTTCTGTGTCTCTTTGTCTCTGAGATTCTCAAACGCTGGTTTTTACCGGCGTTTTTTTTTTGATCAATAGAAAAAGCCCTCTAAAGAGAGGGCTTTATATTTTGTAGCATCAGTCCGCCAGAACGCGTGTCGGAGGGAAAACGATTTCTACGACAGTTCCCTGTCCGGGCGTAGAGTCGATTGTAAATTGGGCGCGATTGGCTTCAACCATAGCCTTGGTCAGTGGAAGTCCAAGCCCCGTACCTTCATTGCGCCAGTCTTTTGCGCTCTCACTCTGACGGCGTTGCATGGTGTTAACCTGACGGAAGGGCTTAAGCGCTTGTTCAATTTCAGGCTTGGTCATGCCAACGCCTGTATCACGAACACGCATCACGACATCGCCGTTCAGTTCGTAATTGGTTGAAACGATCACTTGTCCGCCTGTTGCAGTGAAGCGCACGGCATTGGAAAGCAGGTTGAGCGCGACCTGCTTAATCGAACGTGCATCGGCAACGATATCAGGCAGGTTCGACTGGAAGCTGGAACGGATGATCACGCGTTCACGATTGGCTTGCGGCTGCATCAACGCAATTGCTTCGCCAATTGCATCGTTGAGTGAAACCGCTTCGAATTGCATGTCGACGCCGCCTGCTTCGATCTTCGAGATATCGAGCAGATCATTGACCAAGGCCAGAACGTGATTGCCAGAACGGTTAATGTCGCGCAGATAATCACGATAGCGTTCGTTCCCAATCGGGCCAAATTTTTCGTCAGACATCAACTCGGAAAACCCGATGATCGCATTCAGCGGAGTGCGGATTTCATGGCTGATACGGGCAAGAAACTCAGTTTTTTGGCGGGAAGCACGCTCCGCTTCCTTGCGGGCATTTGTCAGTTCTTCTTCGGTGCGTTTCCACTGCGTTATGTCGCGCAGAACAGCGCAGAAGCCGCTTGTATGAGGGAGCTTTCCCATCGTCATGAACAGCGGAATGAAGCCACCTTGTGCTTCGCGGCCAATGACTTCGCGTCCATCATTGAGAACGCTGAGAACACCATTGTCGGATAAGCTATGCAGATAATCCATCGCTGCGCGCTGGCTTTCGATGGCAAAGAGCATGGAGAAGAATTTGCCTTCGGTATCAGCCTGATCATAGCCGAACAAAGCGGCTGCGGAATGGTTCATGGACCGCATGCGCCCGTCAGTGTCGATGAGTACGACGCCATCCGTGGCCGTATCAAGAATGGTTTTGAGTTCTTCGATGTGTCCTTGAAGTGCTCGCTGATCCGCACTCTCTGTCAGACTAACATTTGTAGCGCTCGTCATCGGCATAAGGCTTAGCATCAAAGCGCGGCCATCTTGCCAGTTAATGGCGTTCAGATGTGCTTCTACAGGCGCTTCACTGCCATCAGCACGGCGCAGCACCATGCCGTCGGCTTTCTCGTCGTCACTTCGGTCACTGTTGAACAGGATCGTAATGCCACCAGCTTGTTGGATTTCAGTGAGCGCTGCATAGCCAGTCAGGTCTAAGAGAGACTGATTGACGTAATGAATTGTATCGCCTGAATGAATGATAACGGGGATAGGAAGATTGGCGAGTAGTGCGGTTTCGTCAGCAAGCTGCTGTTTCGCAGGTATTGCAGGCGTCGACGTCTCATCCGCAACGGATGTGTTTTCCGATACAAGCGCTATAGGCGCAACGCGGTCTGCGGCTGGTGGCGTATGTGCAACGTCGTCTGGCAAAGCATCTGTGTCCTGACGAGAATTCGCCAGTCCCTGCTTGCGCAGCCGATCCGCAATTTCGCGAAATGCATTGCGTTCTGTCGTGGTCAAGCCACCTTCCGGCCGCTGTTCTTTGCCTTTCCGCTGCTTTGTCTGATCTGCTTCTACTTTTCCGCGGGCTGCCGCATTAAGCAACTCAATGACCTTGTCAGATTCCCGGCGGCCGGGATTGGGCGTCAGTTCAAACGGAAGCGTTGGGGCTTCTGATTGTTTATGCTTTGCTTCAGGCCGATCATCATTGGCGATTTCTTCTGAAAGAGCCAGAATATCGTCTTCATCATCGGCACTAAGCATTTCCTGAATAGTCGGTGCCGAGTCTCGCTTTGTCGGCGTTCCGCCTGCGAGGACTGTCCCAATTGTTTCGGGGTCTTGCTCTGCGTCTTCAGGGCGAACAAGGCCAAAGCCGCGGAACCCGATGAATTCGCGATCACGCGAATAGACGGGCAGTGCTGCAAGTTCTACTGGCACGCGCAAGCTTGTGCCTTCAACCGGCCATAAGAGCTTCTTGCCTGACCATGTATCACGCTGCTGTAAGAGTGCGTTAATGCTGCCATCGGTGTCAAAACCAAAAACATTCGCCACTTCGGCAAAGCGTCGACCAACCACATCTGCTGCGTTTGGCCCGATAATATTGCCCAGTTCCGGCGAAACTTCGGTAAACGTGCCTTCCGCATCAACTTTCCAGATGAAGCGAGCAGGCGATCCCTCTGAATCAAAAACGAAGTTTTTCGGAGCGGTTGGCTTTTCAGCCTCTTTCTCATCTTCAACGATCGCAGCTATTGCGGGCGTATCCGTTTTGATTGCGGTTGTCGCTTCACCTACGATACAGATGAGATGCATCACAGGATTGTCGGTGAGCTTGACAATTGCGCCGGGCACCGAGTTTTTTCCAGCACGAATGCGGCGCTTCACGATCCGCTCGGCTGCATCGCGCGTTTCGATGATTAGGTCTTCCAGTGTTGAAACGGAAATATCGAGCGCTGCAAAGCGCTCGCTTGTAGCAATCAAGTGAGCCTTATCGTCCATGAGTGCCACATGTGTCGTCTCATCGCTGAGACCGGCAATAATGGCATCTGGCGTACGGCCTTCTTGTTCTGACGTAAGCAATAACGCTTCAATGCCGTCCGGCATTGTGAGATGCGAAACGTGTAGACGTATAATTTCTGAACGAAGTCCAGAATTAAGGCGTACAGAGACGATGCGTGGTTCACTCGCCGTTTCACTGCTGGCACCCGCGATTTGGCGGCGCGTTGCAATGGGCAGCTCGAGTTGGCCGCCAATAATGTCTTGGATGCGTTCAAAGCCGAAAAGTTTGGCGCCGGAACCATTGATCCAAAGGACAGTCGATAAGTCGCGCGTCAGCACAAGCTGAGCATCGCCTCTGGCAAAGCCTTCGCTGATATTGTCTAGCGCGACTACATCAATGAATGGGTATGATCCTGACATACCGGTCCTTCAACTGTTCTCGTTACCACTCAGAGTGCCAATTAATAATTCTTTAATAAGCCTCTTCCGAAGTGGGGTCTATATTCGCCTTCGATATGGGCCTGATTTTCTATTTCATTAGTTAATGTGGGTAAGCCAATTTTATGTCTCGGTGAATAATCCTTGTTTATGCACAACCATGCATAAAACTTGGTAACCGGATTGCGTAGAATTTTAGTGATTACGGGTTTCGAGCTAACAAACGGGGAAATCTTCAAAAAAGATCGTTATAATCACTTGCAATGTTGTTCGATTCTCCGTATGTGACCCCCTGTCAGCGAACATCGAAAGAAGGTTCGTTGAGATTTAGGTACGCGGTCGTAGCTCAGTTGGTTAGAGCGCAGGATTGTGGCTCCTGAGGTCGGTGGTTCGAATCCACCCGTCCGTACCATCTAATCCCTTAAGGCATTGATTTTATTGTATAAATTTGATTTATAAATGCAGCATATTTCCTAAACGCCTGATTTCGTGCCACATAAAGCGCACATAAGGATTTGGGGGATGGTCTGATTGTCACGTAAGCGTGCAGAAAAAGGCCCAGATCGACACCTCCAAATTCGAAACGGAAACTATTTCTACAAGCGTCGTCGCGTGCCCCGCGAAGTTACTGCTTTCGATGTGCGCGGTGAGCATATTCGGCTATTCCTTCTTCTCGAATTGCTTAACATGTGCCGCGCCTCAGCTGAGCTCGCTGGCAGCTTTCGATTAGTGCCTCGTTATGAATGTTAAGGCTATCGTCGTCAGATGCACGGTAATTCCCTTATTTTCTATCGAATAGATAATGATCGTGTATCTATTGTTCGCATTCTGCATCGGGCTATGGATTACGCTGCGTTATTGTTTGAGGAATAGATCAATGACTGCCCATCCTGCTCAGTAATCTTTAGCAGCGTGTCAATGGACGTGAGGGTGACCTTTGCGTTTTTGATATTGCAAGCTGTTCAGCTGATTCTTCTATTGGATGGTATGTTGGCAGGCTGGCCAAGCCAGGGCTGCTTAGATCAAATCACAAACTGATCCTGAAACACCAAACTTTTAATGCTTTAAAAGTGTCAAATCATTCGATGACGGGCATGCAAGTTTTATAGCTTTAAGTGGGTGATGCCTGAAAGGAGTTCATCGATAAACTGACGAGCATGAATCCCAAGATCAGATGATTGTCGCGTTATGACCTCATAAGGCTCGCTTTTGGATCGAAGATGCATGGGTAATATACAAGCCATTCCGAAATTGACAAAAAACGCTGCGACATCGCTTGAAAGCAATGCGACAGTATTCATATCAGACTGCATGAGTGACATCGTCGTAAGAGCAGAGCGAGTTTCCAATAGAGCCGTGGGAATAACTAATCCTGCTTGTTTGAATTCTTGCTCTAGCGAGAGGCGCATGGGCATCGATGCGGTATAAACAATCCACCGAGAATCAACGAGGTCTTTTAATCTAACGCGTTTTCTTCCGACGAGTGGGTGGTATGGATTAGCCACTACAGCCAAAAGTTCGTCATGAAAAGCGGTAATATTATAGAGCTGCGGAGTAGTGCTAACTGAACTACGGCCAATCACAAGATCGAGTAATCCGCGATCGAGCTGACGTAATAACTCAACACTGGTATCTTCAAGAATCTCTATTGAAGTACGAGGATAGCGGCGCAAGTAATTGCTGATTGTTTCAGTAACATAGGGTACCGCACCCATAATTGTCCCAATTCTTAGTTTTCCCCACTCTATATCAGAAGCACTATGAACTTCCTGTTCCATTATTGTGAGCTGGGAAAGCATCGTTTTTGCATGTCTAACCATGCAATCACCTGCAGCGGTTGGTGTCAGTCCGCGATTCGTACGATTGAAAAGCTTATGGCCTATGAGATCTTCGGCTTCCTGCAGGGCCTTTGTGGCGCGGGGTTGGCTCATGCCGATCAACTCCGCAGCGCGTTTCAACGACCCATTGTCATCAATAGCCGAAATCAACAGCATCTGTCGCAAAGAAAGACGAAGCAAAGGGTTGGCATGGGAATGCGCCATCGATACAGAATTTCCTTTTCGTTATACCTGTATCAAGAAATAGCGGATTTACACGGTAATTGTCACCGGTATTTTGCCCCGCAGTAAAAGACATCCATCGCGTTTACGTTCTAATTCGTGTTCGGATTGCCATTTTGGAATACAAAGGGAGAGGCACATGAGCCTGATTAATTACGTAACCCGTGTTCAATTCGGATTCGGCGAGATCGCTACACTGAAAACGGAACTTGCGCTTTCAGGCATTACCCGCCCTGTTATTGTTACGGACAAAGGTGTGCGTGCACTTGGTATGCTGGATCGAATTGAAGCTGCAACGGGTGTTATTCCTGTAGCCGTTTATGATGAAACTCCCGGTAATCCAAACGAAGCCGCAGCTGTTAAGGCTACAGAGCTTTTCCTTGAAGCAAAGGGGGATGGCATCATTGCTATCGGCGGCGGATCTGCACTGGATCTGGCAAAAGCTGTCGCTGTGCTCGCCGCACATGGTGGACCGCTGAAAACCTATGCTGTCATGGAAGGCGGCATGGAAAAAATAACCAATAAGACATTCCCGATGATTGCAGTGCCGACAACTGCTGGAACGGGTAGTGAAGTTGGCCGCGCCGCAATCATCATTTTAGATGACGGACGCAAGGTTGGGCTGCTTTCTCCTTATCTCATCCCTAAAACAGCAATTGTAGATCCTGAGCTAACGCTTAGCCTACCTCCGATGCTGACCGCAGCGACAGGTATGGATGCCTTGTCACATTGCATCGAAACTTTTCTCGCACCCTCTTTCAATCCACCTGCTGATGGTATTGCTCTTGAGGGGCTGCGCAGGGGCTGGGCCAACATTCGTCTGGCAGTCGAAGAGCCGGATAATCGTGATGCGCGTGCAAATATGGCTATCGTCGCCACGATGGGCGCGATGGCTTTCCAAAAAGGTCTGGGTTGTGTCCACAGCCTCAGCCATTCACTCGGTGGTATTAATCCAAAACTTCATCACGGTACGCTAAACGCAATCTTCATGCCTGCTGTTCTGAACTTTAATCGCGGTGCACAAACGGCGATAGAAGGGGACAAATATGCACGTCTTGCTGATGCCATGGGCCTTGAGACTGACGCAAATATTGGCACCGCAATTGAAGCGATGACCCGCGCTATTGGTTTGCCATCCCGCTTGTCAGAACTTGGTGTCACTGAAGATCTGTTTGATCGGATAGTGACTGGAGCGCTCGCGGACCACAGCCATCGCACGAACCCGCGAGATGCATCGGCAGACGACTACCGCGCGATGCTTCAAGAAGCACTTTGATAGTCAATCTGTAGGGAAGAATCATGACTTTCAAACCGCATGGAAAGCATCTTATCGCTGGCGAATGGATTGCTACAGATGAAACTTTTAAGAACGAGCCGGTTTCTGGTGATGCATCTGAATTCTCGCTGGGAACAGTGGAACTTGTAAATCGTGCTGTTGAAGCAGCGGAAAATGCTTTCTGGTCCTATGGCTATTCCTCGTCTACAGAGCGTGCAGGCTTTTTGCGTGCCAGTGCGGATGAGATTGAAGCGCGCGGCGATGCCATCACTGAAATTGGTACTCGGGAGACAGGACTGCCCGTTGGCCGTCTTCAGGGCGAGCGTGGTCGGACGTGCGGCCAGCTCCGTCTCTTTGCCGATCATATTGAAAAGGGCGATTATCTTGACAAGCGTCATGATCCAGCTATGCCGGATCGTCTGCCTTCGCCACGTCCTGATATCCGATTGATGCAACGTCCTATTGGACCGGTCGCAGTCTTTGGAGCCTCCAATTTCCCGCTCGCCTTTTCGACAGCAGGAGGTGATACGGCAGCTGCCCTTGCAGCGGGTTGTCCTGTTGTTGTGAAAGGCCATTCCGCTCATCCAGGTACGGGCGAAATCATCGCTGAGGCTATCCATGCAGCTATTCAAAAAGTGGGGATCAATCCGGGCGTATTCAGCCTTGTGCAGGGAGGCAATCGCCATGTTGGCAGTGCGCTCGTCACGCATCCGCTGATCAAAGCTGTCGGTTTTACCGGCTCACTGAATGGTGGACGTGCATTATTCGATCTGTGCGCACAACGTGCAGAACCTATTCCGTTCTTTGGAGAGCTGGGCAGCGTCAATCCAATGTTTATCCTGCCTGAAGCTCTGAAGGCACGCGCAGAGTCAATTGGTGACGGCTGGGCAAGTTCGTTGCTGATGGGTGCAGGTCAGTTCTGCACAAATCCGGGTATTGCCATTGTGCTGGATAATTCTGATGCAGATGGATTTGTTGCCGCGACAAAAGAGGGGCTATCAAGCGTCGGATCACAGCTAATGCTCACTGGCGGGATCGCTCAAGCCTATCGCGCTGGACAAGAACGCTTCCAAACGAGTGATGCCGTTGACGTCGTCTACGAGACTGTGTCGAAGGGACGTGAAGCGAACCCCAATTTGTACGAGACGACTATAGAGCGCTTTTTTGAGAATCCCACTTTATCTGAAGAGGTGTTTGGACCACTCGGTCTTGTCGTTCGTGTAAAATCGCTTGAGGACATGCAAAAACTGGCACGAAACCTCGAAGGTCAGCTGACAGCAACAATCCACATGGATGACGCCGATATAAATGCAACCAAAGCGCTTCTGCCTGTACTAGAGCGCAAGGCCGGACGTGTTCTTGTCAACGGCTTTCCAACGGGAGTTGAAGTGGTTGATTCAATGGTACATGGGGGGCCATATCCAGCATCAACTAATTTTGGGGCAACAAGCGTTGGTACGATGTCGATCCGACGTTTTCTCAGGCCGGTCAGCTATCAGAACTTTCCCGCGGCTTTATTGCCTGAAGAAGCGCTATAGCAGCACTATCTGAAAGCCTTGCCCATACCGCATTCTACAAGGAGGAGGAATACTCATGAAAACTAAAAATTCAGTGAAAACAGCACTTCTGGCCAGCTTGCTGCTGGCTGGTACCACGTTCACCGCGTCGGCTCAGACCGTACTGACGATAACCCACTCGTCACCGCTCGACAGTCACTTTGGCGAGGGAGCACTTGCGTTCAAAAAAGTCGCTGAAGAACGCTCGAATGGTACATTAAATGTTGTAATCCAGCGCCTGGACAATGAACGTGAGGCCATTGAGAGCGTGCAGCTGGGCTCACAGGAATGCGCTATCGGCTCCGCAGGCCCTCTCGGTAATTTCGTTGCTGAAACACGGGTTATCGACATTCCTTTCTTATTTAATGATTATGCACATGCCCGTGGCGTGTTGGATTCCGAAGTTGGAAAGGAATTACTTGCGCTCTTTCCTGCCCGTGGCCTTTACGGTCTTGCGTGGACTGAGAATGGTTTCCGCAATCTGACAACTGGTGCGAAAAGCATTTCTTCGCCAGAAGATCTGCGAGGCATGAAAATTCGCACGATGGAAAACCAGATACATATGCAGGCTTGGCAGGCTGCGGGTGTTTTGCCGACGCCGATGGCGTTCTCTGAACTTCCGTCTGCATTGCAGCAAGGCACGATTGATGGGCAAGAAAACCCGGTTCCTGTTATTCTGTCAAACAATCTCGATATGATGCAGAAACATCTCTACCTCACGCGGCATGTTTATTCACCAGGTATTCTTGTCTGCAATCCCGACTTCATTGCAAGCCTGACCGATGAGCAGAAAAAAGCCGTTGATGAGGCTGGTGTTGCTGCAACCGCCGCAAACCGTGCACGGGTCGAAAAAGATGACACCGTCGGTATTGAGACGCTACGTAAGCGCGGAATTGAAGTCATCGAGATCGAAAACCGAGACGCTTATCGTGATGCAATGGCTGGCGCGAATAAGGGGTTCGAAGATCAGTTCGGTATTGAGCTTTTACAGCGCATCCGTGACTGGAAAGCTCAATGAACTCAATGTCCAGATTCGTCCGTCAAATGGACGCGGCTTTAGCGATGGGGGTGGCTGCGGCCGCCTCTCTAGCGCTCGCTCTTGCGGTGGCATCAAGCTTCTGGCAGGTGATGGGGCGCTTCGTTTTTCACTCACCGTCTACATGGTCTGAGGCACTAACGCGGCTTTGTCTGGTTTGGATGGTACTTCTGGGAATCTCTACGGCACTTCGTAGAGGTGCCTTCATTGCTATTGATCTGGCGCGAGAAAGCACATCGGGCCGGATTCGTCGTTCCATTGAGGCAACAACACTTATCTCATGCCTGATCATGTTCGGGACCCTTTTCTGGTTTGGTCTCGCCATGACCCAGCGCGTTCGCTTTCAGGAAATGGCTGGGCTCGATATCTCAATTGCATGGGGCTATGCCGCAATTCCGGTTGGATCGGTTTTCGCCGCGCTCGGAGCAATCGTTCACTTCATTGATTTGGGCAGGGAGAACGCAGGATGACCGCTGCAATGATTACTGCCATGATGGTTTTGTTTGCCATCTCGGTGCCCGTCGCTATTTCCGTAGGTCTTGCCTCAATGATCGGGCTTATTGGCTTCACCAGCTTGCCATCGATCATCATTCCCCAGCAGATATTCATAGCGCTCGACAAGTTTCCACTTGCCGCCATCCCTTTTTTCATCCTTGCGGGTAACCTCATGGAAGTCGGGGGGCTTTCGCGTCGGCTGGTCGAATTCGCACGTTCTTTTGTCGGGCAGGTTCAGGGTGGACTTGCAGCGACGTGCGTATTGACATGTATGCTGTTCTCCGCGATTTCGGGTTCAAGCGTTGCCACAACATTTGCAGTTGGCGCTGTTCTTATTCCCGCTATGCGCAATTATGGCTATCCGGTAGGCTTTGCAGCAGCCCTTATGGCTGCGTCCGCAGAACTTGGCGTGATCTTCCCGCCATCCATCCCGATGATCCTATATGGCGTTGCTACCCAGACTTCGATACCGGAGTTGTTCCTTGCTGGTGTATTGCCTGGTTTCATGATCGCAGGCGCACTGTTGTTAACAGCAATTATCTGGTGCCGCATCAAGGGGTGGGGTAAACGCGATGGAGAAGGTCGCCAGCCACGTCTCATTGCAACGCGTCGTGCCATATGGGCATTGCTTATGCCAATCTTCATCATGGGAGGCATTTATGGCGGCATCACAACCCCAACCGAAGCCAGTGTTATAGCGGTTATTTACGCCTTGTTGGTGGGGCTATTTTTGCATCGTGAAATGAACTTGACAGATGTTGCGAATGCCTTTCGCAAGACGGTTATCACCTCTGCCGTAATTATGTTCATTATCGGCGTTGCAACGTTGATGGGCTATCTTCTGAACAGACAGGGTGTTCCTGATGCAGCAGCAGTTTGGCTTACCAGCACCTTCGACGGTCCCGTATCATTGATGCTGGCAATCAACGCGATGCTCTTTACCGTCGGCATGTTTATTGAGACTGGTGCAAGTATTATTGTTCTGGCTCCAATTCTGCAAGAAGCTGCGGTTCGTGTGGGCATTGAGCCAGTGCATTTTGGAACCGTAATGGTGATAAACTTGGCACTCGGAATGATAACGCCGCCGCTCGGAGTCAACCTGTTTGCTGCTGCACAAATCGCAGGATGCTCGGTCACTGCAATGCTCAGACCGCTGATCGTATTTGTGTTGGTCATCATTGTTTGCCTGATGATTGTGTCCTTTGTGCCAGCAATCAGCATGACATTGCCTGGCCTGATGGGTCGCTAGCGCGCCAAGCTTTCAACGAAACTTGCCTGCCCCAAGTCAGGGGTGGGCATGATGCAATTATTTGACGAGGTTTGAGCGGCTATGACCCAAACGCTTATTAAGAATCTGCGCGAAATCGTTGGCCGTCGTTATCTTCATATCAGCGACAGCTCTACCCGTCGTTTTCGTAAAGGCTACCGTTATGGCGACGGCACGGTTCTGGCTGCCGTCGAGCCAGGGACGCTTGTTGAACAGTGGCGTGTGCTTGAAGCATGTGTGGCAGCAGATGTGGCGATCATCTTCCAGGCAGCCAATACTGGTCTAACCGGCGGCTCCACGCCGTTTGGTGACGGCTATGATCGCCCCATCGTCATAGTCTCCACCCTTCGTAATAGGAGAATTGACCTTATAGACCACGGCAGACAAATTCTGAGCATGCCGGGTGCAACACTTGACCAGCTCGAAAGACGCCTCAAACCGCTTGGCCGCGAGCCGCACTCGGTTATCGGTTCAAGCTGCATTGGCGCTTCTGTAACTGGAGGCATCTGCAACAATTCTGGTGGGTCTCTCGTTCAGCGCGGTCCAGCTTACACTCAGCTGGCTCTCTTTGCGCAGGTCGATGCGAATGGCAAACTGCATCTTGTTAATCATTTAGGAATTCGTCTCGGTAGTAATCCTAAAGAGATACTTTCCCGTCTGGATGCCGGGCAATATTCCGACGACGATATTGATTTTCCGCAAGGTGCACAGGCCTCAGATATCGAGTACAAGGAACATGTTCGGGATATTGCGGCAACAACACCAGCCCGCTTCAACGCGGATCCTCGTCGACATTACGAAGCCTCAGGTTCCGCTGGCAAGATTGGCATATTTGCACTTCGGCTGGACACATTCCCGACTGCAAAAGAGGAAAAGGTATTTTACATTGGATCTCACGATCCTGCTGAACTCCAAACCATTCGCCGTCATATTTTGGCGAATTTTAAAAACTTGCCGATCGCCGGTGAGTATATGCATACCGATGCTTTCCGCGCTGCACAGATATGGGGCAAAGATCTTTATCTTTTCATCCGTACCTTTGGCACTCTGAACGTTCCACGTGCCTTTAAGGCAAAAAGCTGGTTCGACGGCGTGACAGAAAAGCTGGGGTTAGGCAAATCAGTTTCAGATAAGCTCCTTCAATTCGTCAGCCGCCTTTTGCCTGAGCATATGCCGGCACGGCTGGTGGATTATAGAAATCGTTATCCTCATCACCTGATGATCCGCACTGGTGACGCATGCATCACTGAGATGCGCGATTATCTCGCCACTATTTTTCCGAGTGCGAGCGGTAGCTTCATTGAGTGCAGCAATGAAGAAGGCAGTGCAGCGTTTCTCAACCGCTTTACCGTTGGGAGTGCTGTTGTGCGTTATCGCGCTGTTCATTCGCGTACCGTTGAAGATATCGTTGCACTTGACGTTGCGCTGCCTCGCGACACGATTGACTGGTTCGAAACTCTTCCAGATTCTCTAGATAATCAAATTGCCCTGAAAATCTATGTAGGACATTTCTTTTGCCATGTAATGCATCAGGAATATCTCGTTAAAAAGGGAACTCACTGCGAAGCATTCGAACACGATATATGTGCTCTTCTGGATGCACGCGGCGCAGAATATCCAGCCGAGCATAATGTCGGGCATCTTTACGATGCTAAACCCGCGTTAAAGAATTTTTATCGCTCACTTGATCCGACTAACAGCTTCAATCCTGGCATCGGCAAAACATCAAAATGTCGCCATTGGCAGTAGACCGAGTAACGCGGCCTTCTCCTCATTGCGATACCACTGTTGTCGGCGCTCACGCCTCGGTGGCTGCCGCAAAACGCGGAGGGCAATGGTAGACCGATGGGTCGCCCGCGCGGTGGATTCAAGTCCAAACTTTATCCCATAGCGAGCAATTTCGAGTGATATTGTCGTTTTCCATCTAACCGTGGCCAGGTTGCGGATACAACGCGCTTCGGAGCCTTGCTCGACATAGGGCCGGCATCAACCCACGGGCCACCGCGCGAATTCGCGCCCCGAACACGATGGTCACCTATCAGCCACGCCGATCTTCCACAAGCCGCCTGGTCGTATCGAGCAAGCGGCTTCTGGCGGCTCAAATACCCACCTAGATACTTGCTTAAATTCGTCGAAACGACCCAAATTAGCGGGTCCCTGCAATTGGTTTGTGATCTATTACCCTATCATTCCCTGTTCATGAGCGTTTCATTCAAGAAGTCGAAATTTAGCTTTCGAGCACACTTCTGGTAACCGACCAACCTTTGAGGTGATGAGAGCGCAAGACCTCGCGCAGTAGCGGTCCTTCGCGTTGCTTAAGTGCATCCAATATTTGTTCGTGTTCAAATACAGCGCGCTCCCAGCGCTCTGGCCTTCTATTGCCCGCATAACGATAACGTCGAATTCTTGCACTTTCAGCTGCGTAGACACGCGATAGCGTCGCGTTTTGCGCGCAATCGACGATTTCTTGATGAATGGTCTGATTGATATGGAAATATTCCATCAGTTCCTGAGCGCGAAAGCTCGCGACCATTTTCTGGTGCAACTCTTCGATATGCTTGATCATTGCGCGGCTGGCTTTTTCGCAGGCCCGCTCAGCAGCAACACTCTCGAGTCCTATCAATACATCTATCGCCGCCTCTACATCTGAAGTTGAAAGGCTGACAACTGTTGCGCCGCGATTTGGAGAAATCGCAATTAATCCTTCGCCTTCAAGGATTTTGAAAGCTTCTCGCAAGGGTGTGCGCGATACGCCAAGACGCTCAGTGAGAATTCGTTCGTTAATTCTCTCGCCCCCTGGTAGCTCGCCTGAAACAATCATATCCCGGATATGTTGCGTTACGAAGGTCGAACGCTGTCCGCGTGGCCATAACTCATCATTCTCTAAAGAATCCATCACAACCTCTTTTGCATGCAATCCATCTTAAATGCTACGAAATGCGCCTGCAACAGTATTGACACATATTATTTTGCATGCAATTAATCCGGAAATGGTGAGGAGATCGATTTTTTTGGCAGTTTTATCTGTCTGATCTGGTCAAATTGCATACAGAATGATGATGTCTCGTGTGACGTGTCGCAGTTAGACTGTTGTTTGCAGTTATTGCATACAAAGTTGATGGCGACGCGATTGAGAATGATTGCGAAAGATGTAGTCCGGATGAATTATCACGCCTATTTCGATGCCAGCCACCGCCCCATCGAGACCTGCATAATCGGTACGGGAGGATTTGGCCGCAGCTTTCTGGCGCAAGGGTTGCGAGTGCCTCTGATGCGTGCGCGTGTAGCCGTTGATATTTCTGCTGCGGCTGCTGCGAAAGCAATTATTGAAACTGGTGTGGCTGCTGATAGTGTTTGCGTTTGTGATACCGTTGAGGCGGCGCGCTCCGCATGGGATGCTGGCAAGTACATCGCTGTTGCTGATTTTGCGCTTGTTGCAGATCTTCCGTTCGACGTTGTTGTTGAAGCGACTGGCCATCCAGAGGCCGGTGCACGTCATGCGCGTTTGGCTATTGAGGCCGGTCATCACGTAGCACTTGTCTCGAAAGAGGTTGATAGCGTCATAGGACCGGGCCTCGCTGCCATGGCGCGAGAAAAGCGGTTGATAGTGACGCCAGTTGACGGCGATCAGCCGAGCTTGCTCATTGGACTGATTACTTGGGCGCAGTTGCTAGGATTTGAGATTATTGCAGCTGGAAAATCCAGCGAGTATGACTTCGTTTTTGACGCTGAGACGGGTAAGCTCACAAGCAATGGCGTAACTGTTGATGCGCCAGACTTTGGGCAATTTTCGCAGTCTGCTGATCGTAGCATGCAGGATGTTATGGCTGGTCGTGCATTGGCTGCTTCTGATTTGCCGCAACGCGCTGTCCCTGATCTGTGCGAATTGAGTGTCGTTGCAAATGCGCTTGGACTGAGTGTTGATGCGCCCGCGCTTCATGCCCCCATTGCACGTATTGGCGAAGTCCCTTCGGTGTTCTGCTCAAAATCGGAGGGCGGAATTCTCGAAGAAACTGGCACTCTTGATGTCTTTCATTGCCTGCGAAATCCGGGTGAGGTCAGTTTCGCGGGCGGCGTTTTTGTGATTATTCGTTGTGACGATATTGCAACGTGGAAAATGCTTGAAGAAAAAGGTCATGTCGTCAGCCGTGACCTGAAATGCGCGATGGTTTACATCCCGCGTCATCTGCTTGGTTTGGAAGCTGCAACTTCTGTTCTTGAAGCAGGCATGAAAGGCCTTTCGTCAGGCGCAATTATCCCAGCGCATCATGTCGATTTGGTTGCAATTGCTGATATTGATCTGGAAGCTGGGCATGTCCTCGAAATGGGTGGTCATCACCATTCGGTAACTGGGGTGTCCTCGGCTATTTTGCCAGCACGTCCTTTGACTGGCGAAGCGCCTGCGCCTTTTTATCTGGCTGCGAACAAGACGCTTAAGCGTTCGGTCAAGGCCGGGAAGGCCATTACGATCGCTGACCTCGAAATTCCTGAGACAAGTGCTCTTTGGCAACTTCGTCTTTGGCAAGACGCATTCTTTTTCGGGGCTGACAAGCCGCGCACATAACAAAGATCATCTGGGAGGAAAACATGATCATGAACATTAATCGTCGCCGTTTCATGGGCGTCATGGCTTCGGGTGCAGCTCTTTTGGCCGCACCGGCAATTGGTCGAGCGCAGTCAACACAGGTGTTAAAGCTGGCGCATCCACACCCGGATACCGATAGCTGGCAAGATGCTGGCTTGTGGATGAATGAAGCGCTTCGTGAGCGCACAGATGGCGCGCTTGGTGTTCAGGTCTTTGCCAACGGAATCCTTGGTAATGATTCCACCATGATCAATGCGGTGCGCGGTGGCACGATTGATATTATGGTGACAGGGAATCCATTTTTTACCGGGCTTGCGCCAAAGCTCAATGTGCTTGATCTGCCATTCCTGTTCAAAGATCGTAACCATGTTGCAGCGGTTTTAGACGGAGAAATTGGTGATGAGTTGCGTGCAGAGCTTGAGCCGTCAGGCATTGTTGCGCTGGCAACATGGGAGACTGGCTGGCGCAATGTCACCAACAGCCGTCGTCCTGTTCATGGTGTTGACGACCTGAAAGGCCTTAAAATTCGGACCACGCCGAACCCGGCACATATCAGAGCATTTGAACTGCTTGGAGCCGTTCCAACACCTATGGCTTTCACTGAGTTGTTCACAGCGCTTGAAATGCGCTCGATTGATGGTCAGGAAAACCCCACCACACTGATCCTCAATTCGAAGTTCAACGAAGTGCAGCGTTACCTTTCACTCACCCAGCACGCGTTTACCACATCGCCATTGGTTACGAACAAGACGAAGCTTGATGCAATGGACCCGGCATTGCGGGAGGCCTTGGTAGCGGTTGCGCGTGAAGCAGCTGTCAAGCAACGCCAGATGAACGCTGAGCGTGAGATTTCCAGCTTGGAGACACTTAAATCCGAAGGGATGGAAGTTGTCGAAACGCCGGATCGTGAAGCGCTGCGCGCTGTTGTGGCCGACAAAGTACGAGAAGCCTTTGCTACCCAGTTTGGCGCAGAATTGCCAGATCGCATCGCAGCACTCGGCTGATATAAACTCATCCCATCACTGCGGCGCAGATCATAAAAATCTGCGCCCGTCATGCCTCATTTTAGTTCGTCGCAGTGTCATGCCATTCAGATTTGACGCATCTGAATGTGAAATACTTGAGCAGGAAAGCCAGATGCGCATCGTTGATCTCAGCATGCCTATATCCGATCATTTTCGATGGAACCCACAGGTGCACGTAAAGGGTGACAAGTCGGGCGGGGATCAGTTCCGCGTGACGTCGCTGGCAACCACGTGCCACGGTTTCACGCATGTCGATGCTCAGGCGCACTTTATTGCCGGTGCGCCTACGATTGAGGCGACACAGCTTGAAAATGTCGTCGGTGCGTGTCGCCTGTTCGATTTGTCTCACGTGCCAGAGAATAGTGCGATCACCGCAGAACAACTGGCTTCTACAAATCCGGGTGGTAAGGAAGGCGATATATTGCTGCTTTCAACGCAGTGGGATCAGCGCCGTGATTATCAAACCCGCGAATTCTGGACCGATGCGCCGTGGCTGACGCGTGAGGCATCAGAGTATCTTCTGAAGTTAAAACCCCGCGCACTTGCAGTCGACTTCCCGCAAGACTACCCAATCCGACTTCTTCTCGACGGTATTCGTGTTCCTGACGAAGAGCATGTCACGCATGATGTTTTGCTGCGTGCAGGCGTTACGCTGATTGAATATGTCGTCAATACAGCAGCCCTGACAAGCAAACGGTTTTTGCTTTCCGCTGCTCCGCTCAAGGTTGTTAATGCCGATGGCGCGCCGTCGCGTGTCTTCGCAATTGAGGGGGAGATCAATCTGTGAGTGTCTTGCAACAGATTTCAGATTGGGGATTTAAGGCGCTTGAAGCCTTTCTTGCTATGATCCTGGCCACAATGGTGGCACTGGTTTTTGCGAACGTCGTCATGCGTTATGGGTTTGATACCGGCATTACGATCACGGATGAAGTGTCCCGCATGATGTTTGTGTGGATTTCATTCGTTGGTGCGGTCGTCGTCGCACGCCGCCATGAACATCTCGGTGTGGATATCCTGACAGCGCGTTTAACCGGCACCTCCGCTATCATTTGCCGCGCGCTCACAAATATAATTATCATCGCCTGCTGCTGCTTTCTGGTTGCTGGCGCATATGATCAGACGATCACCAATATGGCCAACAAAGCGCCTATTTCAGGTATTCCGATGGGTGTGGTCTACGCGGCCCCGCTGATAGCAGGTGTAATGATCGCGGTTGTCGCATTCATTGATCTGATTTGTGCGCTTTTCACATTTGCTAAAAATCAGCACAGTGAGGATCGCTCAAAATGACCACGCTTGTTGTTTTTATCGTTGTGCTTATTGCAGCACTTCTTATCGGAACCCCCATCGCCTTTGGCCTGATCCTCAGCGGCATTGCCATGATGTGGTGGCTTGGAATGCTCGATTGGCAGCTGATTGCGCTGCAAATGACCAATGGCGCGGATAGTTTTCCGCTACTGGCTATTCCTTTCTTCCTGCTCGCTGGCGAGGCGATGAATGTTGGCGGTTTGTCGCGCCGTTTGGTCAATTTCGGATTGACGCTCGTTGGGCATCTCAAAGGTGGTTTGGGCTATGTTGCTATTGTGACGGCACTTCTGCTTGCAAGTCTTTCTGGATCGGCGATTGCGGATACTGCAGTGCTGGCAGGCATGCTGATCCCAATCATGCGCGATGCTGGCTATAACCTAGGCCGTTCCGCTGGTCTTATCAGCGCAGGCGGTATCATCGCGCCCGTCTTGCCGCCTTCAATCGGATATATCGTGTTTGGCGTTGCCGGTGGCGTCTCGATAACACGATTGTTTATGGCTGGTATTGTGCCAGGGCTGTTAATGGCGCTCTCGCTTGCTGTGGCCTGGTGGTTGCTAAGCCGTAAGGAAAATACCGCTGTTCTGCCTCGTTCGAGCTGGAAAGATGTTGGTAAAGCAGCAATGGATGCAGGCTTTGCGTTCATGCTACCCGTTATCATTATTGGCGGACTGAAGGCCGGAATATTCACTCCCACAGAAGCTGGCGTTGTCGCTTGCGTCTATGCTCTGTTCATCGGGTGCTTTGTCTATCGCGAAATTTCACTAGCCAAGCTTTATCATTGCTTTGTGAGTGCAGTGCTGACGACATCAGCCGTAATGCTTCTGGTCGCAGCCGCTTCCATCACAGCCTATATGATCGCGATTGCAAACATTCCAGCCGAAATTGTTGGCTGGCTTGGTCCACTGCGTGAAAGTCCGTTGCTTCTGATGGCTGTTATGCTGCTGCTGTTGATCGTGATCGGTACAGCGCTGGATTTCATTCCGACTATCCTGATCATGACACCAGTGCTTCTGCCAATCGCCAAACAGGCGGGCATTGACCCTGTTTATTTTGGTGTGATGTTCATCATGACGGCTGCAATAAGCCTGATTACACCGCCGGTGGGCGCCGTTCTGAATGTGGCCTGCGCGGTCGCAAAAGTTCGATACATGGATGTGGAGCGCGGTGCTGTCCCTTTCATTCTCGCACAGTTTGCGGTTCTGGTTCTGTTATGGCTGTTCCCGCAAATTGTTATCGTTCCTGCGCGCTGGCTCTATTGAGCCGCGCCTCCGATAATGCAGTAGGAGATGACTATGCTTCTTGGTGCTATTGCCGATGATCTGACCGGTGCGACTGATCTTGCCCTTATTCTATCACGTGAAGGAATGAATGTTGTGCAGGTCAATGGTCTGCCCAACGATACATCGCAGTTTGGTGATGCTGATGCAGTGATCATTGCACTTAAGTCCCGTACAATCGAGCCAGAGGCGGCGATTAAACAATCGATTGGTGCAGCAAAACTGCTGCTTGAAGCAGGTGCAAAACAGCTCTTCTTCAAATACTGTTCGACCTTTGATTCAACCGATAAGGGCAATATCGGCCCTGTTACGGATGCACTGCTGAAACTTGTTGGCGAGAGCCGAACGATCGCTTGTCCCGCCTTTCCGGCCAATGGGCGCACAGTTTTTCAGGGCCACTTGTTTGTTGGTAACCAACTGCTGTCGGAAAGTCCGCTGCGCGACCATCCGCTTACGCCGATGTGCGATCCTAACCTCGTCCGTGTTCTGCAACGACAATCTGCAAATGAGGTTAGTCTGGTTGCCCATCAGGTGGTGGCGTCAGGAGCAGATACTATTGCGGATGTGCTGGCCGAGTTGAATGGGATCGCAATCGTGGATGCGATTGATGATATGAATTTGCGCGCTATCGGGCGTGCGGTGCGTGATTTGAAGCTGGTTACAGGCGGTTCTGCGGTCGCTCAGGGCTTGCCCGAAAATTTTCGTATGTCAGGGCTGCTACGTGAGACTGGTGGTCGCTCAGAAACACCGATTGCTATTGGCGGCGGCGTCATATTGGCTGGCTCGTGTTCAGCTGCAACCCGGCGACAGATTGAGACGGCGAAGGTTCATGGTGTCCCATCAATGCAGTTGAATGCATTGGATATTGCCGGCGGAAAAACCACACCCGGCGACGTGATTGCTTTCGTCAGATCACATCGTGATAGCCTATTGCCTCCACTCGTTTACTCGTCTGCCGAGCCTGATATCGTTGCACTGGCACAAGAAGAACTTGGCCGGGAAACTGCAGGTCTCGTCGTTGAGAAACTTCTTGGCGAGGTTGCAGCTGGTCTTTCTAAGCAGGGATATAATCGCTTTATCATTGCTGGCGGTGAGACGTCCGGTGCCGTGGTTCAAGCGCTGGGGGCTGAGGCTTTCTGGATTGGCCGGGAGATTGATCCCGGTGTGCCGCTTGTGACATCCGCAGGCGAAGGGCCGGTGAGGCTTGCTCTTAAATCGGGTAATTTTGGCTCGGATGAATTTTTCATCAAAGCCTGGGAGATGATGGCGTGATCGCAATAATGTCGGAAGAAACCCGTTTGCGAGATGAAATCTGCGCCGTCGGAAAGTCGATCTTTGATCGCGGTCTGACATTTGGCTCTACAGGCAATATCAGTGCACGGCTGAGCGATGGCACGATGCTGATGACACCGACTGATTGCTCGCTCGGCACTCTCGATCCTGCAAGGCTTTCGCGGTGCACTGCTGACGGCACTTTGATAAGCGGTGACCGACCGACCAAGGAAGCATTTTTGCATTCTTGTATGTATTGCGAGCGTCAGTCTGCAGGAGCTGTTGTGCACTTGCATTCGACTTATGCAGTTGCAGCCAGCATTATGGCTGATGTTGATCCAGAAAATGTGCTGCCACCTTTGACCGCTTATTATGTGATGCGGGTAGGGCGCTTGCCACTGGTTCCCTATTTTGCTCCGGGCGATGAGAAACTAGCTTATGCAGTCAAAGACATGGCCAAGAATCATCATGCCGTGCTTCTGGCGAATCACGGTCCTGTGGTTTCTGGTCGTAATTTACATGAGGCGCAATATGCGACGGAAGAACTCGAAGAAACAGCACGACTGTTTTATCTGCTGAATGATAGAGCAATTAGACCACTCAATATGGAACAGATGCGCTCACTTGAATCGCGATTTAAGTGTACGAAAACATGAAGTTACATTAATCTTATTTTAGCTGCGTGTTCTCAGGTTGGCGTAAAGACACTTTAGTTTTGTCTTACGATTGAACTGTGGCAATGCGTTCCCAGTCAATCTGAAAGGCAGTACAGCTTCCGTTGAGCCATAAAAGAATACTAACACTACTTTGGCAGAATACATTTTGGCGGTCTGAAGCGAATTCAGCAGTGCGGACATCGTCTGGGGCTGACGTTGATGGGAGGGTGTTCATGACTGCGTGTCGTATGGCTGGCAGTGTCGGTTTAGGCGGGCCGTGCCTCTTGGTTTTTTTCCCGCTTGACTTGGTGTAGGCGCTGATGTTGAAGGAAGGCATAAGCGATCATTGTCATCAGCGCGTGTCGATGCAGACCTTGCCATGATCGGCCTTCGAAGTGATCAAGGCCGAGTTCTTCTTTCATTTGTTGATGCGCCTGCTCGCAGACCCATCGGGCTTTGATGGCAGTTGCCAGCTGCTTTAACGCTGCTTCGCCCGGCATATGTTGCTGTCCCTTGTCGAAGATACGGTGCGGACTACCATCAGCGATCCGAATGCGGAGCACAGCAAAGTGCGCTGTCAGGCGACCTTTCGTTCCGCGACGCCAACTGACCTCCTTCCAGGATCGCTTCGGCCGCCCTCGACAGGGTGTCAGGGATCGAATGCTTGCGCGGCCTGCCGTGACCGGAAACCGGAAAAATCGGGGCGACACCATGGGGATAAGCACATCTCCTCGGGGACGCCAGCCTTCACCATCCGATCCTGGTTACTGGTCCAGCTTTCCGGCAAGAACAGTCGCAAACCAACCGGAACTGGAACCGCCTCGCGTGCTAACGTCAGCGATACCAACGTCTGGCAATTGGCGCGTTTGCCCAGCATCGAAGCATATTGTGGCGCCCCCCACCGAATGATCACCCTTCTTCGGTAGACCCGTATCGTCGATCACCCGAAAGGCGTCTGAGGCTCCGACTATTCTGTCAGCCTGTACAGCCAGCTCCGTCTCAAACGGACTGACGTCCCAAATCCCATCCGAGATGAAATGATGCAGACGATCGTAGTGATCAGGCGCAATGCGTTCCGCCATCGGCTCGATACTCTTGCGATCACCCAGTCCGATCAGGCCCAAAACATATACCGGCATATCTGCCGCCGTTTTTGTGACCTAGCTTCTCAACAAACGGCTTCAACCAATCCGCCAGTGCAATATTCCGCTCCACCATCCATCACACCCCTTTTAAGGGGCCAAAGATGGCCGATCATCGTTAATCGTTGGTTAATCTGCCAAAGTGGTGCTAGGCAGTGTTGAGAAAGTGGAATCCCATATCGATAACGCGATGGTGGAAACATTCTTCAAAATGTTAAAATCAGAGCTGATTTGGAGAACGATATTTCATAGAAGGCAAGATGCAGAAATAGCTATTGCCCGATATATCGAGGGCTTCTACAATTCCGTCAGCCGTCATTCTTCACTTGACTATTTGAGCCCGGCTCACTTCCAATGAACGGCCGCATAGTCGAAAAATGACTCTCCACTTTTCCGAAGCAAGTCCAAACCGCGCTTTCCCACTTTTTCGGTGGTTGTAATTTTACAAGGCTATATCCTTGGGTAAGGTTCCTTTCGCGGTGACGTCTTTCTTAAGCTGCTCCTTGAGGGTATCGCCTGCAAGATGGGTGTCTGCCCAGCCATTATCTTTGAGTGCTTTCTTCCAGGATTTAGACTTCACCATCTTATCAACCTTGGCTTTGATTCCCGCTTATTATTCCGCAGTAATATCGGTTGCTGCACCCACCATGAGCCAGTTTTGGATAGGAAGATCAACGCCACCTTCCTTGAAGGTCGGTGAATCTATACCTTTAATACGCTCATCGCTGGAAATGTCGACAGTCACCTGAGTTTCGAAGATTGCGGCAAGCGCTTCACGGCCGCCGCAAAATGCGATGTAGTTCACTTTTGTAGGATCAACACCAACAGCTTTTGCAAAACGCCCCGCCGTAATGTGGTCGGTACCGCGCGCTGATGAGCAGCCGCCCCGTGAAACTGAATCAGGATCGGCTGTCAGCTTTGTAACCAGATCACCAAGGTTCTGAATGTCGGAAGATGATGTAGTCACGATGGATTCATATTCACCGCTCAGGAGCGCAATCGGCATAATAGCGTCAAGATTAACAGGGGGATTGTTGGTCGAGGTCGCTCCGACCATAACTAAGCCGCCGACAATGAGCTGGCTTGGATCATCCTTGTTTTGATTGACGAACTGCGCCAGCTCAATTGTTCCGCCAGCACCGGGAGCATTGAGAACCTGAACGCTGCCGGAACTCTTTTCGGCCTGTAACTTGCTGCGCATGGTGAGCGCGGTCTTATCCCAGCCGTCACCCGGTTCCGCAGGTGCCAAACTTTTTAGTCTTCTGCCGACGCTGCACTTGCGATTGCTGCTATCTTTTTTGATAGCTCTCCCCAAAAACCTACACCTCTCCCAAGGTAAAGGCTCCTAACCTGGCGGTTATAAAAGGGATTTAAAATTCGCTAGCGTGTGACTGTGTAAGCGCTCGTTCATTAGCATAAAGCCTAAGCAATTTTTTATAGATGATTTAATGGTTCCAGTTGCTTGACCTGGCGGATATCAGAACGTAATAGAGTTACGACGGTTCCCCGACCGAGAGCGAAGGGGATTAATAGGGAACACGGTGAGGGCGACCCAAAAGGGACCGAGACCGTGGCTGCCCCCGCAACTGTAAGCGGATTGCCGTTCATCCTCGTGACGCTGCAAGCGTCATGCCACTGAGTTTAGCTCGGGAAGGCAGATGAACAGCGAATATTCGTGAGCCAGGAGACCTGCCGTCTAACGTAGTCCATTGTCACGGGCGGGGATGCCCGGTGCAGGAGTTGGTTATGACAGCTATAAACGTCGCAAGACGTCGCTTCCCTTTGTCATTCATATCCCCGGATATGTCCGTTCTCTATACGCGCCGGATCACATCCGCCGTTTGATACGGCTTTTCTCACATCATTTCGGGGATTCAAATGAAACTCATCGGCAAGTTGCCGTTTGGCGCAATGGTTGGCGCTGCAAGTCTTTTCGTAACTGGTTTTGCAGCTGAAGCAGCCGAAACGCGGTATCCGTTGACGTTGAAAAATTGCGCGCGCGACGTGACGTTTAAACATGCACCAGAACGGGCGGTTGCCGTTGGTCAGAGCAGCGCAGAAATAATGTATCTTCTGGGTCTCGGCGATAAAATGGTTGGTACGGCCTTGTGGGTCGGACCTGTTCTCAAGGGCTACGAAGAAGCCAATGCCAAGGTAAAGCGTCTCGCGGATAATGATCCGAGCTTTGAGAGCATTCTGGCCGAAAAACCTGACCTCGTTGCCAATCAGTTCCAATGGCAGATTGGACCAGAGGGCGTTGTTGCGAAGGCTGAGCAGTTCGAAGAATTGGGCGTTCCTGTCTATACGTCTCCGGCCGATTGCATCGGAAAAGACAATTCGGATGGTGGTGATGGCGTGCGTCATGACGCTTTCACCATGGATCAGGTCTATCAGGAAATTGATGAGCTCGCGCAGATTTTCAACGTGCAGGACCGTGGCGCGAAAGTTGTTGCTGATTTGAAAGCACGTGAAGACGCAGCACGTAAAAAGATCGCATCTGCCGATGGCAAGCTTTCGGCTGTTGTCTGGTTCTCCAGTGCAGAACTCGACATTGATCCTTATGTTGCGGGAAAGAACGGTGCTCCAGCTTATATTCTGAAAACACTTGGCATCAATAATATTATTGATAGTGAAGAAGAGTGGCCGACCGTTGGTTGGGAAACCATTGCCAAGGCCAATCCAACTATAATTGTCGCTGGAACTATGGATCGTCGCCGTTTCCCTGCTGATGATGTTGCCGTGAAACGGGAGTTCCTGAAGACTGATCCGGTTGCAAGCCTCATGCCTGCGGTGAAGGATGGCCATGTATTCGATATGGATGCACAGGCGATGAACCCGACTATTCGTACCATCGAAGGCATTGAAACACTGGCTGATGCCATTGCAGATTCAGGCCTGAACAAGTGACAACACGCTCAGCCACAGCCGGAATTCTAAATGCGAGAAGCTCAAGCAGCAGGGTGCTTTTTGGCATTCTCGCGCTTGTCTTGTTGCTCGGCGCGCTGTGGCTGGGCGCTGCCATTGGCGAAACGTCTATACCTCTCGACGTGGTGGCAAAGACTATTGCTAACCGCGTCTGGAATGCGGGTTATCCGCTCGAACCGATTGATGAAGGCATTGTCTGGAGCTATCGCTTAAGCCGTGCAATGGTCGCGGCTTGTTGCGGTGCGGCTCTTGCAATATCTGGCGTGGTTCTGCAATCACTGCTGCGAAATTCTCTGGCTGATCCTTATATTCTAGGTATCTCAGCCGGGGCGTCGACAGGTGCCGTCGCGGTTGCAATCCTCGGTGTAGGCGCTGGTATGCTTTCGCTTTCGGTGGGAGCTTTCATCGGCGCGATTATTGCGTTCTCGCTTGTTTCTTTGCTGGCACTTCGAGCAGGGCGGGGCAACAGCGCAATCATCCTTGCTGGCATTGCAGGCTCGCAACTTTTTAACGCGCTTACTTCATTCATCGTGACCAAGGCTGCCAATGCGGAACAGGCACGCGGCATTATGTTCTGGCTGCTGGGCAATCTTTCAGGTGTGCGCTGGCCTGATGTGACGCTTGCGCTACCAGCCTGTATTGTGGGGCTTGCAATCTGTCTTTGGCATGCGCGTGCGCTTGACGCATTCACGTTTGGCTCGGAATCGGCTGCATCGCTTGGCATTCCTGTGCGTCGCGTCTATGCCGTATTGATCGGTGTTAGTGCCATGATGACGGCAGTTATGGTCTCCATTGTGGGATCGATTGGCTTTATCGGGCTCGTCATTCCTCATGCGGCACGTATGGTGGTTGGCGTCCGTCACGGGCGATTGTTGCCAGCTTCAGCACTCATAGGCGCAACTTTTATGATTGTTGCCGATATTCTCTCTCGCATCATCATTCCGGGGCAGGTTTTGCCAATTGGTGTCATAACAGCTCTGTTCGGTGCTCCGGCTTTTGCATTCCTTCTTGGGCAGAGGAGGGCGCAATCATGATGCTTTCAACGCATAATGTTAGCTGGTCGGCAGGCGGTGTCGAGATCCTGCGAGACGTATCGCTCGACGTAAAAGAAGGCGAATTTCTCGGCATTATTGGACCAAATGGCTCCGGTAAAACCAGTTTCTTGTCGCTACTTTCTGGAGTTCGCCGCAGCCGTTCTGGCGAGGTAAGGCTGGGCGGAATGCCTATTTATAGGCTCAATCGCCGGGAGATTGCACGCCAACTGGCATTGGTTGAACAGCAGGCAGGTACGACTGACCGTATAACTGCACGACAAGCAGTCGAGCTTGGACGTACTCCTTATCTCGGCGCACTTTCTCCATGGTCCTCCGAAGACGATATGATCGTTGATCGTGCGCTTGCCAATGTTGATATGGCGCATCTCGCAGAACGTTACTGGCATACGCTTTCAGGTGGCGAGCGGCAGCGTGTGCATATTGCACGTGCGCTGGCACAAGAGCCGCAAATCCTGTTGCTGGACGAGCCGACGAACCACCTCGATATTGGTCACCAGATTGGACTCCTTGACCTTGTGAGCCGCCAGAAGTTGACGGTGGTTGCGGCACTCCATGATTTGAATCATGCGGCGATGTTTTGCGATCGCATTGCGGTCATGGATAAAGGGCAGCTCGTTGCTTTAGGAACGCCGCGTGATGTCCTTCGGGTTGAGTGTATCCGCAAGGTATTCGGCGTTGAGGTTGAAGTAAAATATGAATATGAAGGTATGGATGGCTGTCATATTCGTTATCGTAAACCGAGCTATCTTAATCTTGAACTGAAACAATCCGCATAAACATGATTGGCAAGACAATGAGCAAACGATTTTTCCTGGCCGCCACGTTATTGGTTGCTTCTGCATTTCCAGCTTTGGCTGAAACGTTTGAAGTCAAGATGATGAACCGCGGTGAAAAAGGCTCAATGGTTTTCGAGCCCGACTTCTTGAAGTTAGCGCCGGGCGACAAGGTGAAATTCATTGCGACCCATAAGAGCCATAACGCAGCGACAGTCGATGGGATGGTTCCAGAGGGCAATCCGGGCTTTAAGGGTAAGATCAATGAAGAGATCGAAGTGACTTTCGATCAAGCGGGTTTCTACGGTATCAAATGCTCGCCGCATTACGGCATGGGCATGGTGATGTTGATTAAGGTTGGCGAAGCCGAGCTTCCGCAAAGCTATCGTGATGTGAAGTTTCCGGTGCGCGCAAAGACGCGGTTTGAAGAGTTGTTCACCGTTGCAGAGAATTAAAACTATAAATAAAAGCTAAATTATAATTATATAATTTAGCTTTTAAACTTTTTGATTCTATTTAACTTATTCACGTGAATGTGAGGGTAATATTGTTGACACTCCGTTTACATATTATTTACGATGCTGCTATAGGCGAAACGTCATATTATCAAACTGCTCATTTTTAATTGTTGTTTTCTTGACTTTTAAAAAATGTGCATGTCGATTATTTTAGTAAATACTAATTCTATGCTTCAATATTCGCTGTTTTTGATATGATAGATGCAGCTATTTTCGCAGCATCTTTTTTAGAGCCAGCATTTTATGATAAGCTCATTCTGAAGGGGACGGAACCAAATTTAAGAGCTGTCATTATTATTTTTAACTACATTTATATTTATAAAGAGCGGCGGCATCTTTTTTGGATGTCGTCGTTATTTTATGCGAAGCAGTTCCGTCACAACGGGCATGGTCGTGACGATAAAGCGATTTTAGAGTTTTATTTTTGCTTATTTCATCGCTGAATTAAGACGAGATTGGCTTAGTTTCAGACCGAGTTCATTTGCGCGAGCGATGATCGGTGCAAACCGGCGCTGCTTCTTTTCTGCGTGGTTTGAAGCAATGTCCGCAATGCGGTGCTTTAGGAACGGGTTAAGGAAGCGCTCGCGAACGGTAATAACATAGGCTTCAGCCTGTTCGCCGAGGCCATCAGCGGCAAAGACCGGTATGACTTCTTCGCGCCAAAGCGCTTCAAGTTCATTGCGGATTGTGTCGTCGTTCATGGCTTCCAGCACGATTTGGTCCTTTGGACGGTTGCCGTTCAGCCATTGCTCGGCAATGAAAGTGTGGCCGAGATTAAGCAGATAGAGCTTTAGGCGCTCATAAAGCGCAAGATTGTCCGTCACGACGATGTCGGGATGCGTGCAGGGAAGCGTGAGCCCGTCTGTCTGTTCAATGGCCCATATCGCATAGGGTTCGGCAATGGCGCCAACCGGATCAATTGGTTCCGATACAATCCGGTCAACGAGGCTGTTGGCAAAAAAACATTTACTTTCAATCCATTGCGTGAAAGCTTTCGGCAGGCTCCAGTTTTCCGCAAGATCAAGAATAATCGAGCGCAGCTTGTCGCCATTGCGCGAGATCAACTCGCATGGAAAAATCGACATCGGCGCATTTGGATTGATCTGCCAGCGATGATGCAACAGCACAAGCAGTTTCGCGGGAAAGCTTTTCGGTAAGCGGTCAGTTTCGCTCAGCAGGGAAACATCGTCAGCAGCATCCAACTCAAAACCTTTGTCGCCCGTATTGGACAAGATGACCTGCACTGTAGTGGCAAGGGAGCGTATGGCTTGCCAGTCGCAGTGAGCGGAATAGGCGGCGCTTACACTTTTTGCCTGATGTTTTTCATCAACGGGCTTGCCGTCGCGCAATCCGCGAATGATGACCGGATAGCCCTCGCCACTGTTCAGCGCGCTAATGCGGCGTGCGCTTTCAGGGTTGGATGTGGTCTGAACAATGGCAATTGTGCCGATGGCCTTGCCTTTTGCCAGGGCTTCGGAAATGAAAAAATCCACATGCCCGAGCAGAAAACGGCTGGTTCCAAACTGTAGAATCGATGGCTGATCGGTCATGTAATCCTCCCTTAGATTGTCGTGAAATAGCTACGCCAGTGTGTAAAATTGGTCAAGCCACTCTTTTAAAGCCAACTAAAGCATGGTGCGACAAAACTGACATAAACGACAATATACAATAGTTACAATAAGATAGATAATATTGCACTTTTTGCATCTTCAAAATATGGTAAGGCCAATTTGGGAGAGAGCATGAACGAGCATATTGGCTCCGTTGAACCACGGAGGCTTTACCAGCAAATTGCCGACCGGGTCCGATTGCTGATCCGCGAGGGACATTTTCCGGCCGGAAGCAGGCTTCCCGCTGAGCGTGAACTTGCGCATCAGCTGGGCGTGTCGCGCCCTTCCTTACGTGAAGCACTGATTGCGCTAGAAATTGCAGGCAATGTCGAAATCCGCATGGGTTCTGGCATCTATGTTGCGGCTGAAGAAACGCGGCTTCCAGCGCAAGGCGGTTCGATTGGCGAAAGCCCGCTTGAAATCATGCAGGCACGCTCGCTGATCGAAGGCAGTGCGGTGATTATGGCTTGCAGCCAAATTACAGATGAGGCGCTGGAGCGTCTGCGCGGTAATCTTGATGCGATGCGGCTACAGATTGAAGCTGAACGTAAGCCGATTGAATTGGATCGCCAATTTCATTTGATCATTGCTGAGCAATCAGCCAATTCGGTTGTTGAACGCATTGTGCGTGATTTGTTTGACGAGCGACATAGTCCGCTGACCGCGCAAATGCGCACCCGCTATGAGAATGCGGAAACATGGGCATTTGCTCTGGCGGAACATGAGAAGATTTATGCTGCATTGGAGGCGAGGGATCCGCTTCTGGCGCAGGCAGCGATGCGCACGCATCTGGATACATCAAAGCAGCGATGGATGGAGAATGAGCCCCGATAGGTGGGCTCGTGTTTCGCGCTGTTGCGATCTTGGGAGTGAGGTCAGAAAAATGAAAGACAAGGCTGTTTCAGCTGTGACGCCGGTAATCCTCTTGCATCCGTCTGATGATGTGGCGGTGGCGCGTATTTCGGTTCGTGCCGGCGATCCGATTGGACTTGGCGATGTGATTGCAAAAGATCTGATCGGGCGCGGCCACAAGGTTGCTTTGCGCGCTATCGCAGCCGGTAAGGAAGTGCACAAATATGGGCAGGTGATTGGTGTCGCCACGCAGGATATTGCGGTGGGTGAGCATGTGCATCTGCATAATCTCGCAATGCTACCATCTGAGCATGAACATCAGTTCTCGGTCGATATTGAAGAACGCGGTATGCTGCCGGAAGCGGAGCGCCGCCAGTTCATGGGCTATGATCGCGGTTTCGGTGGCGTTGGTACGCGCAACTATATCGGTGTCATTTCATCGGTGAATTGCTCTGCGACCGTTTCTCGCTACATTGCGGATTACTTCAACCGCATGGGTGGTCTGGATGGATTTGAAAACGTCGATGGCGTGGTGGCACTCACGCATGGCAGCGGCTGTGCGCTCAACACCAAGTCAGAAGGTTATCGTCTGCTGACGCGCACCATTCAGGGTTATGCAAAACATCCAAATTTCGGCGGTGTTCTGTTGATCGGGCTTGGCTGTGAAACCAACCAGATTGCGCCGATCATGGAGCATTATCGCATGGAAGAGGGCGCCCGCCTGCGCACCATGACGATCCAGCAGCATGGCGGTACGCGCAAGACAATCGATCATGCGATTGCCGAGATCAAGGATATGCTGCCGCTGGTGAATGCTGCAAAGCGCACGCCCCAGCCTTTGTCGAAGCTCAAGGTGGCACTCGAATGCGGTGGTTCTGATGGCTATTCCGGTATTTCAGCAAACCCCGCTCTGGGCTATGCATCTGATCTGATCGTGCGCAATGGCGGCACGACCGTACTTTCAGAAACACCGGAAATTTATGGCGCGGAGCATCTTCTCACACGTCGCGCTGTTACGCCTGCGGTTGCGGAAAAGCTGCTTGAGCGCATAGACTGGTGGCGCGATTATACGGCCCGCAACGGTGACGAGCTGAACAACAATCCATCGCATGGAAACAAGCTCGGTGGCCTGACCACCATTCTTGAAAAGTCGCTGGGTGCTGTTGCCAAGGGCGGCTCTATGCCTCTCAAGGCTGTCTATGAATTTGCTGAAACCGTAACCGAACAGGGTTTCACTTTCATGGATACGCCGGGCTACGATCCTGTTGCCGTGACCGGGCAGGTGGCGGGCGGTTGTAACGTGATTTGCTTTACCACAGGACGAGGGTCGGTTTCGGGCTTCAAGCCAGCGCCCTGCATCAAGATCGCGACCAATTCCGAAATGTACGAGCACATGAAGGAAGATATGGACTTCAATTGCGGTGGCATCGTCACTGGCGATGAAACCATTGAAGAGTCCGGGACGCGCATTTTCGAGCACATTATCGCGGTGGCTTCCGGTAAGAAGACACTGAGCGAAATCTACGACTATGGCGATAACGAATTCGTGCCTTGGCAGGTCGGCGCCGTAACCTGATCTGCCTCATGTAATTAAAATGACAGGAATATTCTGATGGTCAAAGCTCTGCGTATCGAGAGCGAAAATGTAACCCGTTTCGCCGAAATTCCCGAAGCACCGCTTTTGCCCGGTCATGTCCGGGTGGACGTGAAGCATGTGGGGCTTTGCGGCAGCGATCTGAATACGTTCAAGGGGCTTAACCCGCTGGTGGAACTGCCACGCATTCCCGGTCACGAAATCGGCGGCGAAATCGTCGAGGCGGCTGAGGGCGTCAGCCCGGCATATGCCAAGGGTAAACGCGTTATCGTGCTGCCTTACACCAATTGCGGTCAGTGTTCGTCTTGCCGCAAAGGCCGTCTAAACGCTTGTCGTTACAACAAGACTCTCGGTGTGCAACAGAATGGCGGACTGGCTGAACAGATCGTGCTGCCGGCTGAAAAGCTCATTCTGAATGACAGCCTGGCGCCACGTCATCTGGCTCTGGTTGAGCCGCTTTCTGTAGGTTTTCATGCGGTCGAACGTGGACGCGTTCAGGCTGGTGATACGGTTGCGGTGCTGGGCTGTGGCATGATCGGCATGGGTGTGCTGATTGGTGCGCTTGCGCGTGGTGCCAAAGTCATCGCCATCGATCCGAGTGCCGAAAAGCGCGAACTGGCGCTGAAATTTGGTGCAACGCATGCTCTGCCGGGTGGCGAAGATGTTGTCGCAAAGGTTCAGGAACTCACCAAGGACGATGGTGTTGATATCGCCTTTGAAGCGGTCGGTCTGCCGATTACTTTCACGCAGGCGGTTGACCTAGCAGGCTTTGCTGGTCGTGTGGTTTATGTCGGCTATTCCAAGTCGCCAGTGACCTATCAGACCCAGTTCTTCAATCTCAAAGAACTCGACATCATGGGTTCGCGCAATGCGACGCTCACCGATTTTGAGGCTGTCATCGCGCATCTCGAAAAGCTTGGAGATGAAGCGGACCTGCTTATCTCGAAGGTGTTTCCTTTTGAGGAAGCAGAACAGGCGCTGCCTTATTGGGATGGCGACCGCAACGTTCTGAAAATCATCATTGAACGCAACTGAATCGAAGCAAATGCGCTGCGTCAGGAAGGATGAAGTAGTGCGCTAGTGGAGGAAGCCGGCCTCGTGGCCATTGTTTGAAGACCCCAAAAGGGAGGAATATCATGAAAAAACTCGTTACCGGCATGATCGCCGCTGGCATGTTGCTGGCAGGAAGCATGGCAGCCTATGCTGCCAATGTGTCGATCAAGGTTGCCTATGAAAACAATCCGGGCGAGCCTTTTGATGAGGTAATGCATTACTGGAAGGACGATCTCGCCAAGCGCAGCAATGGCGAAATCACGCTCGAGCTTTATCCAAGCTCACAGCTGGGCTCGAAAAAGGATGTGACCGAGCAGGCCATGATGGGTCTCAATGTCGTGACCATTTCCGACGTTGGCTTTCTGGCCGAGTATGACCCGGACCTCGGTGTACTTTATGGCCCTTTCCTGACCGACGATCCGGCACAGCTTTTCAAAGTTTATGACGGCGATTGGTTCAAAGGAAAGAGCGAAGAGCTGAAGAAGAAGGGCATTCACATCGTAATGCCAAACTACCTCTACGGTATTCGCCAGATCATTTCCAAGAAGCCAATCCGCACGCCGGACGACCTTAAGGGCATGAAGATCCGCGTGCCGAACAACGTTATGCAGATCAAGACCTTTGAAGCCATGGGCGCAACACCGACGCCAATGCCACTAGGTGAAACCTTCCCGGCGCTTGCGCAGGGTGTGATTGATGGCGTTGAAAATCCGATTTCGGTTCTCTATGGCCAGAAATTTCAGGAAGAAGCCAAGTATCTGAGCAAGGTCGGCTATCTGACCAACGTGGCTCTGATCGTCGGTGGCGAAGCCTTCTTCTCGACGCTGCCTGAAGAGCAGCTCAAGATGATCCATGAATCCGCATATGATGCCGGTCTTTACAGCCAGAAGCTGACGATCGAAAAAGACAACGAAATGATCGAGAAGATGAAAGAAGCTGGCGTCGAAGTCATCGAAGTCGACCGTGCTCCTTTCAAGGCTTTGGCTGAAACGGTCTACACGCAGTTCCCTGAATGGTCACCGGGTCTTTACGAAAAGATCCAGGCTGAGTTGAAAAACTAATCCCTCCTATTCGGATATTGCCATGTCGCGGCTCTTGCTGCGGCGTGGCATGGCTATGGAATTAATCCGATGAAATACTTTGATAAACTGATCGAATGGTTGGCCGCTGCGCCGCTCTTTGTTCTTTTGGCTATGTTCAATGCCGCTGTTGTCATGCGCTACTGGATGCATCAGCCACTGCAATGGACAGAGGAAATGGCTGGTCTTCTTATGATCTGGATTGTGATGCTTGGCGCTGTCGCAGCTGAACGCAGCAACCAGCATCTTGCAATCCCGATGTTGGTGGACCTTTTTTCGGAAAAGGTCCGTGACGTCATCAATGCGATCATCTCAATTCTGTCAGGACTGTTTCTGCTCTACGTATCTTACGCCGGTTATAAGCTCTCGGTTGCAGCGCAGTTCAAAGTCACTGACGTGCTTCGTGTGTCCTATTTCTGGATCGACATTGCAGTTCCCGTCGGCTTCGTGATTATCTCTGTTTATATGTTTGCAGGTGCATTCAAGTCCTTGCGCGCAGTTTTTGCGGGAGGCAAGGCATGAACCTGACCACCATCGTTCTTATCATGCTGGCACTGATTGCGCTGAATATGCGCCTTTATGTTGCCATTCTGATCGCAGTCTTTACCTATTTTATCTTCTTCAACCAGATGCCGATTGCTATTGCTGTGCAACGCTTCATCAGCCCCGCGCAGAATACATCGCTTCTCGCTATCCCGTTCTTCATCATGCTTGGGACCGTGATGTCGCATACCGGTATTGCCGAGCGTCTGATCAAGGTTGCGGATATTCTTGTGGGCCGCATGCGTGGTGGCATGGCGCTGACCAACATCATGGTTTCGACCCTGATGGGTGGCGTGAGCGCTTCTAACCTCGCCGATAGTGCCATGCTGACCCGCATGATGGTGCCGGAAATGGTTAAGCGTGGCTATGATAAGGCATTTTCCTGCGCAGTTACGGCTGCTGGTTCGCTGATTACGCCAATCATTCCTCCGGGTATTGCGCTGATCATTTACGGTCTGATTGCAGATGTATCCATAGGCAAGATGTTTATGGCAGGTGTTGTTCCAGGAATTCTTGGTGCTGCCATTTTGATGATTGCAGCCTACATTACTTCGGTAAAGCGCGGTTACAAGCCAAGCCGTGAAAAGCGTATGAGCGGCGCTGAAGTTGCATCGACGCTTGCATCTGCATGGCCTGCCGTTCTGCTGCTGTTCGCGATTATCGGCGGCATCCGCATGAACATCTTCACACCGACTGAAGCTGGTGCTGTTGCTGTCACGCTGGTTCTGATCATCGGCTTTGTGATCTATCGGGAGATGCGCGTGTCGCATGTGGTGGATTCACTGATCGAAACTGCGAAGTCCACAGCCTCTGTCATGCTGGTTATCATGGCATCATCGGCGCTTGCATGGGTGTTTTCGCTGGAGCAGGCTGGTCAATCGCTGATGCAGTTGATCTCGTCTTTTACCAGCAATCCTTATGCATTCCTGTTAGCGGTCAATGTAATCCTGCTGATCCTTGGTGCGCTGATCGAAGGTACGGCCCTAATGATCGTTCTGGTGCCATTGCTGATGCCGACTGTTAAGGCTCTTGGCATTGATCCAGTGCATTTTGGTATCGTTGTTATCGTCAATCTCTCGATTGGAACGCTGACACCGCCAGTCGGCACGGTGATGCTGATGGTCTGTAACATCGCCAAGGTACGCGTTGCAGATTTCACGCGTCAGGCATTCAGCATGTATCTCGCGCTGTTTATTCTGCTGGCGCTTGTCACTTACGTGCCGTTTATCTCAACATTTCTGGCACATTAATTGAAAGAAAGGCGCGGATTAGTCCGCGCCTTTTTGTTTACCATGGGTTTTCGACTCTCGGCCAAATTGGCCGCGTCATTTTTTGGTAGTCGGTCACACGCGGATTGACCGGGTAGGAACTCGGCGCGTCGATATAGATAATTTCTGCGGCTATCGGCGCGAAGCCCGCATAAAAATGATTGGTCGATTTCACAACCAGAATGTCTTTCTGCATTGGGTCTATGCTACAGTTTGAAAAGATATCCGGCTCAAATGTCTGCGTGCGATTGGTGTTGAGAATGATGTCGATCTCAGTTCCCACGATGCGGACGACTGCAGAAGGCCCGAGCGTGACGCGACTGAGTCCAAAACTCTGCCACCCTTCCTGCAACACTTTCATCACAGTGACGCGCGCATCAATGGGTTCGCCCGCCTGCGGACCGGATTTGCCACCAATGCGCAAATTGATAATGGCGCCTTCGCCAGCAGCATGGCAGAACGTGACAGCCAGCGTATCCCAGATTGTTGCAACGGCGGCCTTCTGAATGCCACGTTCGATCAAGCGTCGAAGAATGTAAGTGCCATCTCCCGCTACCCCGCCGCCGGGATTATCCCACACATCGGCGATGACAGCAGGCTTCGACGGTTGCGCGGCGTGCGCCGAGGTCGCTCGATCTATCCCTTCATCAACATCATACATTGTCATAGGCGTTTGCTCACGCATGGCGATGAGCTCACGGCCAAGTTTCTCAGCCAAGGCATAACCCTTAGCTGCATCATTGTCGGTGACGACGAGTATTTGCGTACCCATTTCGGGGACGTCGGCTGCCATAAATCCATGAATAACTGAGACGGATAGAATGCCGTCTTTGCCATGCAATGCTTTAATACGATCAATAAAGCTCCGCATGGGTTCCTTACTGGTTGGAAAAACGCCGATCATCCGGCAATCAAATGTCGAAATGACAGGTTTGATTTTACCTTTAAGGGCATCAAGGGCGAGTGATACCACATGTTCACCGCGCTCATAAAAATCCGTGTGCGGAAATTCGAGGAATGCAGCGTAAATATTGAGATTTTTGACCCGCTTTTGCGTCAGGTGGCTGTGCGGATCAAACTCGCTGGCAACAAGAATATCTGGTCCGACGATTGCCCGGATGCGTTCAAGCAGATCACCTTCGCAGTCATCGTAACCTTGCGCAACCATTGCGCCATGGAGACCAAGTACAACCGCATCCACAGGCATTGCGGCTTTGAGCTGATCCAGAATTTCATCGCGCAGTTCTTCAAAAGCTTGCCTCTGAAGCAAACCGCCCGGTTCGGCCCATGTGGCGGTGCCTTCAATGACGGTCAAGTCTTCAGCCGCTGCCTGCTTGCGCAGAGCGACGATAGGCGAGGAACACAGCGTCGGTGTGTCCGGATGTTTTCCGGGCGCAGCATAAAAAGCCATTTCAAACGACGCGCGGTCGGTTGGTACGGGTGAAAATGTGTTGGTTTCAGTTGCAAGCGACGCTGTGAAAATGCGCATATGGTTTGCCTGGGCTATTTTTGCGGTGCGTAGGCGATAGCTTCAATCTCAATCTTGATGTCGAGCATCAGACGGGATTCAACCGTGGTGCGTGCCGGTGGGTCTTTCGGAAAGTAAGTCGCGTAAACTGCATTCATACGCCCGAAATCACGCGCATCTTCAAGCCAGATCGTCGTTTTCACAACGTCTTCCATGCTTGCGCCTGCCAGCGCCAAAGCTGCCTTGATGTTTTCAAGAACCTGTTTGGTCTGAGCTTCAATATTGCCTTCTACGATCTTGCCGTCAGCGCCCATTGGCACCTGACCGGAGATATAAACAGTGTCGCCAGCGCGCACTGCGGGTGAAAGCGGCACATGAGATGCACCAAAGACTTGTTTCTTTGACATGATGAACCTTGCTTATTTTACAGCACCGAGCGCCAAGCCTTTGATGAGGTAGCGTTGCAGCCATATGAAGAGTATTGCGACCGGCAGAGTGGCTACGAGCGTTGCTGCCATGACGTAGTGCCATTCAACTGTGTATCGACCTGCGACCAGTGAGAAGACCTGAATAGGCAATGTGTAGCTTGCTTGACTGCGCAGCATTGTGAGTGCGACGACGAACTCGTTCCAGGCATTGATGAAGGTGAATATTCCCGTCACTGCGATTGCCGGAAGACAGAGTGGCAGGAACACTTTGACCAGAGTTTTGAAGCGGCCAGCGCCTTCCATCCATGAAGCTTCTTCAAGGTCTTTCGGGATCGTGTCGAAATAGCTTTGCAACATCCACACTGTGAAAGCGATGTTAAAGGCCATGTAGATTGCGCCCACCGCCTTCACACTTTCAATCAATCCGTAAGCAGCAAGCAAGCGGAAAAGCCCCAACACCAATACAATTGGCGAGATCATTTGCGAGACAAGCAGGAACTGGCGGAATGCGCCATGACCTGCAAAATGAAAGCGCGACATGGCATAAGCAGCAGGAATGGACACGATGATCGCACCGACTGACGCGATTATCGAGACATAGAAAGAGTTGAGAAGTGCCGTGCCGAAACCCGTCCTCACCCACATTTCAGAAAAGTTCTGCCAGCGGAATTCACTTGGCCACCATGTCGGCGAGAGAACCTCATGCGGTGGTTTCACTGCTGTCAAAAACATGACGGCGAAAGGAAACAGTGTCAGCACGATCAACGGTGCGAGGATGATCCAGGCGATGATTGTGCGTTTGGTTTTTGATGCGGTCATGCGCGTTCGCTCCGCATTGAAATTCGAATATAAATCGCGGTGAATACAAGCAGGATCGCGAGCATGATCAGCGACACTGCTGATGCCTCACCAAGTTTTCCGAGCCTGAACGCCAGCTTGTAAAGATGCGTTACGAGGATGTCGGTTGAGTTTGCTGGCCCACCTTGTGTCATCACCCAGATGATTGGGAAGGAATTAAATACGTAGATCGTATTCAGGACGATTGCGATATTGATGAATGGTTTGAGCAGCGGCAGCGTGATTTCGCGGAATTGTTGCCAGATATTCGCACCTTCAAGTGATGAAGCTTCATAAAGATCGTCGGGGATTGAGGACAAACCGCCAAGGAAGATTGTGGTTGTAAAAGGTACAGTCACGAGAATGCCGACCAATATTTGCATTGGAAAGGCAGTCGTTGCACTGGCAAGCCATTGAATATTGCTGTCGATTAACCCTAAGTTTCGCAGCGCGGAATTCAACATTCCGCTTTCGCCGTTTAACGCCCAGCGCCAGACGATGGCTGTCATGGTTAGCGATACAGCCCATGGCAGCATGACAATCACACGCGCAACAGATCGGCCATAAAAATCCATATTGAGGACGATTGCTACCGGAACCGACACGACAAGCGCGCCGACAACGACAGCAACTGTCCAGATAGCGGTTCGCCATAAAGCATTGAGAAATTCGCTTGATGCGAAAAGTGCGGTAAAGTTTGCACCGTCGTTTAATTCGCGCAATTGTCCGAAACGGTTAACATCATGGGTGGCGATCTCAAAGAGATTTACAACCGGCCAGAAGATCACCACCGCAGCAAGCATTAAGCTTGGCAGGATCAGAAAATAGGGCAGGGTGCGATTGTGCATCGGCCAAAAAATCCAAACAAGAAAGGGAACCCGGCAGCAGATTGATGAAGACTGACTTGAGCCGTCTGATGCCGGGTTGATGAAATTATTTCTTCAGGATCGCATCTGCCTTGCCTGCGGCTTCTTTGAGTACGGCGTCTGGCTCACCTTTGCCAAGATAGATGGTTTGCATGGCGTTGGATGTGATATCGGCGATTTCTTCCCAGCCCGGAATGATCGGTGCAAAACGTGCATCAGGAAGCAGGGCGGTGAAAGCAGCAAGATCAGCATTATTGACGTAATAATCCATCTTGGCTTCTTCCTTGTTTACAGGAAGGAAGCCCTCGCCTTGCGTAAACTTGGCGCGCCAATCTTTCTGGAACAGGAAGTCGAGAACTTTCCAGGCCTCTTCCTTGTTCTTGGAATTCTGGAACATAATGACGGAGTCGGTCACGCCATAGGTGCCGCGTGCGCCGGTTGGACCAGCGGGAATTGCGGTAACACCATATTTCAGGTTCGGCGCCTCTTCCTTGATCTGGTTCGACAAGAATGGCGCTGTGATCATCATGCCAACTTTGCCCTGCTTGAACAGGTTCTGCACATCTTCGCGTGCATAGGATGTAACGCCCGGCTGAGTGAGGCCATCATCAATCATCGATTTGTAAAGCTTGGCTGCTTCCAGTGCACCTGGCGAGCTCAGGCCCGATGTGCCATCCTTGTTGAGGATTTCAGCACCTTGTGACCACATGGCGTAGTAATAATATACGTCGGTCTCGATTTCCTTGCCTTGCAAGCCGAAACCATAGTTTTCGCCGCCGAGCGCCTTAATTTTTTCTGCGGCGGCTTTGACTTCATCCCAGTTTGCTGGAGGATTAGCTACACCTGCTTTTTCAAGCAGATCTTTGTTGTAATACATCGCGCGGGCAGATGCGGCGATGGGCAGGCCATATGTTTTGCCTTCCAATACCGAAGGTGACAGGAAGGTTTCGATGAAACGATCCTTGAAAGCATCGTCCATATAGCCGTCCATCGGCTCGGCAATGCCCTGCTGCACGAAATCGATCAGCCAGCGCGTTCCGATGATAGAAAGATCAGCATTGGTTCCGGCTGAAATATCGGTTGTAAGCTTCTGGAGAAGCACGTCCCATGGCACGACTTCGAAAGTCAGCGTGATGCCGGGGTTCTCAGCTTCAAAAGCCTTTTTCACTTCTTCAAAATATGGACCCGTCTTGGAGCTGTACTCCGCGACTGTCATACGCACTTCGCCAGCAAGCGCCGTCGAACCGAGTGCCAGAATGCTTAATCCAGCCAAAAGGCCAGTCTTCCATTTTCCTATCGTCATGTTTCCGTTCCCCTTTTTGCCTCTGCTCTATGCAGGAAGTGCTAATTTTTGTTATTTTCCTACATTATCGGCAAATTTTGCGCTTTCAAGTAAAATGTTTTGTTGTAAACTTACATTTTCACTTCTAGGCTAATCAAAATAATCAGGCACGCAAAGTGCTGTACAAAGGGGAACAGAGTGGATCATTCAGGCGAATTTGCCGGAAAATCCGTGTTAATCACTGGTGCTGGTGGCGGCCTTGGCGCAGCTTTGGTTGAGATGTTTTCGACGCGCGGCGCGCGTGTAATTGGCTGTGACCAAAGCTTGGAAGCGTTGCAAGCTCCCCAAATAGCCAGTCGTTATGTTTTCGATTTGCTCAATCGCGATTCATTGGCTGCCGTCGCGGATGACATCATGGCGCGTGAGGGTGTGCCGGATATCGTCATCAACAACGCTGGCTGGACCCGGGCCGAGACTTTTGAAGAACTTGATCAGACAATGATCAATCGGGAAATTGATCTCAATCTGACAGGGGTAAGCGCGGTTTCTACTGCCATCGCCCAAAAAATGGCTATACGCGGTTCTGGCACATTTGTTTTTGTTTCGTCGGTCAATGCGCTCTCGCATTTTGGTAATCCCGCTTATGCAGCGGCAAAAGCCGGAATCAATGCTTTTGCACGGGCGCTCGCAGTTGAATATGGCCAGTATGGTTTGCGCGCGAATGTGGTCTGTCCCGGCTCTATTCATACATCTGCTTGGGATCATCGCATCGCCAAAGATCCAACCGTGTTTGAAAAGCTCAAACGTCTTTATCCGCTTGGTCGCATTGTCAAGGTGAATGAGGTGGCAGAGACGATTGCTTTTCTTGCATCAGATCGTGCGTCTGGCATCACCGGCACGATATTACCGGTTGATGCAGGGCTTATGGCGGGCTGTCGTCCTTTTATCGATGATATTTTAAATGGGAACTGAGTGATGAAAAATGTTTCCCTGCGTGGCATTACCAAATCTTTCGGGCAAATGACCATTCTTGATCGGGTTGATCTCGACATCGAGGATGGTGAGTTTCTTGTGCTGGTTGGGCCGTCTGGCTGTGGTAAGTCTACGCTTTTACGCATGGTTGCGGGGCTTGAGCCAATTTCCGGTGGTGATTTGACGATCGGTGGCGAACGCGCCAATGACCTCCCGCCGCAAAAGCGTAATATCGCGATGGTGTTTCAGTCCTACGCGCTCTTTCCACATATGACGGCGCGCGAAAATATCGGTTTTGGCCCACGCATTCGCGGTGAAGATAAAGCAGCAACTGCTGCCAAAGTTGATAAAGCCGCAGGCATTCTCAATCTGCATTCTTATCTTGATCGCTATCCGCGCCAACTGTCTGGTGGGCAGCGTCAGCGCGTCGCCATGGGGCGCGCCATTGTGCGCGAGCCATCGGTGTTTCTCTTCGATGAACCATTGTCGAACCTTGATGCGCAGCTTCGTGTGCAGATGCGTACTGAAATCAAGGCGCTGCACCATCGTCTCAAATCGACTGTCATCTACGTGACGCATGACCAGATCGAAGCCATGACGATGGCCGACCGTATTGTCGTTATGAATCAGGGCAAAATCCAGCAGATCGGTGCGCCGCTCGATCTTTATGATCGTCCGGCAAACAAGTTTGTCGCTGGGTTCATAGGCTCGCCGTCGATGAGCTTCATTCCCGGTGAATTGCTGGAAGGTGGCAGGTTCCGTACCACAGAAGGCGAAGAGATTGCCGTTCCGGGAAAATCTGTGTCTGGCCGGAAGGCTGAATTGGGTGTGCGTCCTGAGAATTTCGTCATTGCGAAAGACGGCGAGGGGTTAACGCTTGTTATCGAAGTGGTCGAACCAACCGGACCAGAAACTCATGTTTATGGAAAAATTGCTGGCGAAGCTGTGCGTGCCGTATTCCGCGAGCGTATTCACCTTGCACCCGGAGAGCGAGTCCCTGTAACGGCAAAGCCCGAACATATTCATCTCTTTGATAAGGAAAGCGGTTTGCCGCTTTAATACTGCATGAGCAAGGTCGCAGACATCATTACACGGCTTCATGCCGCAGCACAGGACGGGTCGAAATCCGACCGCCGGTTGGCTGCTTTGGTGTTGTCTGACCCCGCCTATGCATCCAAGGCCGCTATTTCGGAAATAGCGTCGCGTGCAGAGGTGAGTGAGCCGACTGTGACCCGGTTTTGTCGCGGGCTGGGCTGCGATGGGGTTCGTGATTTCAAGTTTTTTCTGGCGCAAGCACTTGCGATTGGCGGTCAATATCTGACGGCAGAAATTCCAGCTCGTGATATTCGTGAGGCGCGTATCGCCTCCGCTGTGACTGACGCTGCCGTCGCTGCTATTCATCGCGCAAGTGATATGCTCGATATGTCCGTTGTGATGTCAATCGCTGAGCGGATTGTAAATTCAGGCTCAGTGCTTTGCCTTGGTTCGGGTGGCATTTCATCAATGATGGCTACAGAATTGCAAAACCGGCTTTTCAGGCTCGGTATTCCGGTTCTGGCGCAAGTGGATGGTCAATTGCAGCGCATGTATGCAGCGGTTGCAACGCGCGAAACGACGGTCATTGCATTCTCGGTGTCAGGTTATGCCCGTTCGGTTGTCGAGGCTGTGCTGGTTGCCCGTCAATATGGTGCAGAAACGATTGCGATAACCGCGCCGGATTCTGATCTTGCCAAAGCCACACATGTGGTTATTCCGTTCCAGTCTAATGAGGATGGAAATCTCTATAAGCCGACATCTTCGCGGTTTGCATTGATGGCAATTCTCGACATGATCGCCACCGCCACTGCTGAAATTCACGGGCCACAAGTGCTTGAGAGCTTACGGCGTATCAAGCACAGTTTAAACACACTCAAGATTGATGATCCGCGTTTGCCGCTGGGAGACTGATGAATGACGAGGCCTAAAAATATCCATGAGATTGATACGCCTGCAATTCTGATTGATGTAAATCGCGTTCAGGCCAATATTGTTAAGGCGCAGGCGCATGCCGATGCGATCGGTGTGAAGCTGCGTCCGCATATTAAAACACATAAGCTCCCATATTTTGCGCGACGCCAGCTCGAAGCCGGAGCTGTTGGCATTACCTGTCAAAAGCTTGGTGAAGCGGAAGTCATGGCGGACGCAGGCATCATCGATATTTTCTTGCCCTATAATATTCTGGGTAAGGCGAAGCTTGATCGGCTTTATGCTCTGCATCAGCGTATCACAATATCTGTAACGGTTGATAACGCGACGGCCCTTGAGGGACTGGAAAAGCGTTTCACCAATGCAGGGCGACCGCTTAAAGTTTTGGTGGAATGCGACACCGGCATGGGGCGCTGTGGTGTGCAAACAGCCGAAGAGGCACTCGAACTCGCTCGGCAGATCAGCCAGAGCAAAGGTCTGCGCTTCGGTGGCCTGATGACCTATCCTGCGACTGGCAAGGCAGAACAGGCCGAAAACTGGTTGCGTAAAGCGCGCGATCTTTTGGCTGCCAATGGAATTCAATGCGAAACCATTTCAAGCGGCGGCACGCCCGATATGTGGCTTTCGCCCAACGAGAGTGTTGTTACGGAATACCGCCCCGGTACGTATATTTACTTTGATCGTTTTCAGGTGGCTAAAGGCGCGGCAACGCTCAACGATTGTGCTTTGACGGTACTCGCGACAATTGTCAGTCATCCGACAGCAGACCGAGCGATAATCGATGCGGGTTCAAAATCGCTTTCCAGCGATACGCTAGGGCTGCATGATTTTGGCGAATTGGCTGAGAGGACAGACGCACGTGTGACGGGTCTGAGCGAAGAGCACGGCACGCTTAAGGGTGATATTGCTGGCTTGAAAGTCGGTGATAAGGTGCGGGTTATTCCCGATCATGTCTGTGTTGTTTCCAATCTTTTCGACGAAGTGCATCTGATTTCCGGCGACGATATCATCGATATTTTGCCTGTCGCTGCACGCGGAAAGCTTAAATGATGATAGATAATCCTTTTGCCGGCGATAAAGACCGCGAGCAGATTTGGGACATGCTGGTTCGTCGCGATATTGAGGCCTTTGTTACACAGAACTGGTCATTGGTTGCTGATGACTTTGATGAGGCGCGTTTTCTCGGCATTCATGCGCATGGTGAAGCAAACCCCGACAAATGGGACGCTGCTTTCCCAACACTCGCTTCCTATCGCGATGAATGGTTGCGGCAGGCAGCCGCGAGTGCGGCAACTGATTATGCCGAATCTCTTGCTGATGGCGTACACCGTGCAACACGACTCAATGTGATTGATATCAATGGTGATGTCGCAGTTGCGCGTAAAAAGTTCGACGGAACTATCGCTAAAGCAGATGGAACGCAGGATATTTTGAACTGGCAGACGCTCTATTTCTGTCGTCGCGATGGCGGTCGTTGGCGCATTACGGGCTTTGTCGGATATATGGTTAACGACTGATTGAAACGCGTTAAATAATCTTGCAAATTTGGGCACGGATCGGTTGGGCCGCGCCCATTTTTCTGGTAGATGATGCCATATATTGCACAAGTATAATCATACAATTTCACTGTAATTAAGCTCAATTATATTCTGCGAATACTAAATTGTCTCATGTCGCAGCCGATTGCATATTTGTCGCAGCTCGCTCCTGTGCGGCCCTTCCAGCGGATTACTATTATAGTCAGGTTGACCGATGAGATCCGAGAACCGGACAAGTTGATCAACCCTTATATTTCGTCGCGCAGCCCATCAAAAACTATCAAGGGGACGGGCCGTGCAAAGATGAATCCGTGACTGTGGGTGGACATGTCGGGAAATGGCCTATATAAATAGATCACACCAATCGATAATCATTCCATGTGGGCATGTCGTTGCTCGCAAGTTGCGCATGTCCAATTCGCGCGTGAATGAAGAAATAAAAATGATAAAAAGGAGATTAAACCCACAAGCGCAGTGGGGTTAAACATAATGCATGGTATTTTATACAAGGATGAAAGTATGAAGTCGCCAGCTAAGACAAAAATAAGCTTGAATAGCGTGTTTAAAGTCTTCGGCGACGATCCGAAGCTTGCGATGCAGGAATTGCTTGCAGGGAAATCAAAGGCCCAGATTCACAGCGATCATGGCGCCACAATCGGTGTAGACAACGCGACCTTCGATATTAAAGAAGGTGAAGTATTCGTGATCATGGGTCTCTCTGGCTCAGGTAAGTCAACGTTGTTACGCCTTCTCAATCGTCTTATTGAGCCGACCGACGGTTCCATTGAAGTTGATGGTCGCGATATCGTGAAAATGTCGAAGCGCGAGCTTATCGATCTTCGTCGCCGCGATATGAGCATGGTGTTCCAGTCATTTGCCCTTCTTCCAAATAGGAACGTGATTGATAATGCCGCGTTTGGTCTTGAAGTGGCCGGATTGGGCGAGGCTGAACGTCACGAAAAAGCGCTGAAAGCGCTGGCAGCAGTGGGTCTTGAACCCTATGCGCATTCGATGCCTGATCAGCTTTCCGGCGGGATGAAGCAACGCGTTGGTCTTGCAAGAGCACTGGCGAGTGAACCCACCATTCTGTTGATGGACGAAGCATTTTCGGCGCTTGATCCGTTGATCCGCACGGAAATGCAGGACGAATTGAAGCGCCTTCAGGCGGAACACAGCCGCACAATCATTTTCGTAAGCCACGATCTCGACGAAGCCATGCGTATTGGTGATCGTATTTGCATCATGCAGCACGGCAAAGTGGTCCAAGTCGGTACGCCAAACGAAATCGTCTCAGCACCTGCTAATGATTATGTTCGGTCATTCTTCCGCAATGTTGATGTTTCGCGTGTGTTTAAGGCCGCTGATGTCGTGCGCGAAGATGAGCTGATCACCTTCGATCAGGCACAATTGTCTTCCGCACTCGAACGTCTCGATGCAAGTGGCAAGCCTTATGGCGTATTGCTGGATGCCGACCGTATTTATCGCGGCGTTGTCACACGGGAAGCGCTTGCGAGCGGAAACTTCAAGATAGAGAACGATCAGTTGGATGGAGCGATTGCGATACAAGCTGATGCTCCGTTATCGGGGCTTCTGGTGCGTGTGGCGGAAAGTCCTTGGCCTGTTCCAGTAACGGATCGGAATAATCGCTACCTCGGTGCTATCAGTAAATCGGCATTGCTTGAAACGCTTGGCCGCGCAGGCTGATCTGCGCGCCTTATTTCTCTCAGGCTTTCGGGGTCAATCCCGTTTGGACGCCCCGCAAGGGACAGAAGTCCAGCCATAGGTAACTCGATCTGAAATGGACGGTAAACCATGGATTTTAATTTTAGTATCGGTGGAGGAGCAGATGTAGTGGTCAACTACATTCTCGATCATTTCACGCCTGCACTTGATATTATTGCAGCCACTATCGGGTTTGTAACCGATGGTATTCAAAATGCTCTTCTCGCAATTCCACCATATGGCGGCGTGGCAATTCTCACGCTGCTGGCTCTCTGGAGGGTCGGCTGGAAATTCGCGATTTTTGCGGTACTGGCCCTTGCTCTCATTATTCATATGGGGCTGTGGAGCGGCACAATGGAAAGCCTCTCACTGGTGCTGGCTTCTACAATTATCGCGGTGGTGATCGGTATCCCACTCGGCATCGCGATGGCGCGCAGCGATGCGGTTGCATCGGTTGTTCGTCCGGTGCTTGATCTGATGCAGACAATGCCAGCGTTTGTCTATCTCATTCCGGCAGCTATGTTTTTTGGCCTTGGTGCCGTACCGGGTACGATTGCAACCGTTATCTTCGCAATGCCGCCCGTGGTGCGTTTGACCAATCTTGGTATTCGTCAGGTGCATGCAGAATTTGTTGAGGCAGGCCTCGCATTTGGTTGCACATCAAGACAGCTACTTTTCAAAGTACAGCTCCCCAATGCCATGCCATCCATAATGGCGGGTATGAACCAGACAATCATGCTGTCGCTCTCCATGGTGGTTATTGCATCGATGATCGGTGCCGGTGGTCTTGGTAACACGGTACTGACAGGCATTCAGCGTCTGGACGTCGGCAAGGGCTTTGAAGGTGGTCTGGCTGTGGTCATTCTGGCCGTTATTCTCGACCGCATTACGCAGAGCTTTGGCAAGGGAAATTCTGGCGGCGTGCTGGGCTTTTTCAAAAGGTTGTCCTTCATGAAAAAGAATGAGGGCGAGCAGTCCTCATCCTCACTACGCAATCAACAAGCATAAATAAAAAAACGGGAACTCTTTCAATTCAAAGGAGAAGTTATGTTAGGCAAACTGACAAAATTCGGTCTTGCGGCAGTTGTTGCAGGCAGCATGTGCGCCGGAGCAGCCTTCGCGCAGGATAACAAGACGGTAAAAATCGGCTGGGCTCCATGGTCTGATGCGGAGTTCGTAACAAAACTCGCTGCAAAACTGATCGAAGATAATCTCGGCCAGAAGGTCGAGCTGGTTCAGACCGATGTTGCGCCGCTGTATCAGGGCGTGAGCCGCGGTGATGTCGATGCGATGATGATGGCATGGCTGCCGGAAACACACGCGGATTATTACAAGCGCGTTGAAGATAAGGTCGAAAACCTCGGTCCGCTTTACGAAGGTGCCAAGCTTGGCTGGATTGTACCAGACTACATTCCGGAAAGTGAAATTAGCTCGATTGAAGATCTGAAGAAGCCGGAAGTTCGTGAGAAACTGAAGGGCGAAATTCAGGGTATTGATCCGGGTGCAGGTCTGACCCGTCTTTCCGAAGAAGCAATCAAAAAATATGGCTTAGACTACAAGCTGAATGTATCGAGTGAAGCAGCAATGCTGACAACGGTTGATCGTGCGACGCGTTCAGATGGTTGGTTTGTAGCAACCTCTTGGAGCCCGCATTGGATGTTCGGCAAATATAAGCTTCGTTATATTGCCGATCCAGAAGGTGCATTGGGCGGCGCAGAACATGTCGATGCGATTGCGCGCAAAGGTTTCAAGGAAGATAACCCGAAAGCTGCAGCGCTTCTGACTAAAATGAGCATTCCTATCAATGAGCTTGAAACTGCGATGTTCAATGCGCAGGAAACTTCTTACGAGAAGGCCGTTGATAAATACATCGCCGATCATCCGGATCGGATTAAAGAATGGCTTGCTGAATAATCATAGCGCTTTCGAGAAAACAGAACCCCGGCATGCGCCGGGGTTTTTCTTTGGAGTAACGCGCTTAAACCACATAGCCGGGTCACGAATTTGATTGGAATACTCTCAATTGAAAAGGAGCAGGCTCCTCCCCAAGAACCTGCTCCTTAATGCATCGCCCCGCCTGCGGATGGTCGATGCTGTATCTGTAAGCTATTGATTAGTAATAACTAATTAAAAGCCCTTAATCTTATGATCAACTTTAACGCACAATTGTTTTCAAGTGCAACTTGATTCTGATGTTCACTAAAGGAATTCTTACATTTTCTACTTGAATTGAAAAAGCTGCCAGATTTTGCAGGCAGTTACTCTAGTCCGCACGCGCGCAGAAACAGTGTAGAGACTTCTTTCTCGATGCGGTCGAGGTCTAACGGTTCATCTTTACTGAGCGACATCATGCTGCGGACCTGTGTTTCAAAGTCTGCATAGTGCTGGGTGACGGCCCATATGTGCATCTGGAATAGCAATGGATCGACCGGCTTGATACGACCATCATCAACCCATGACTGAATGAGTTTCACTGCATTATGAGTTGCCGAAACGTGCTTCTTCCAGTGGCGGCTGAGAAAAGGCGCTCCATTGGCAATCTCGGTCGTGAATAGCCGTGAGGCTTTCGGGTTTTTCTGACTGAATTCAAGCTTGGCCCGAATATATTGCCGGATAAGTGTGGCCGGGTCTTCCTCGTTGCTGACGCCGAGGAATATGTCTTCCCACTCATCAAGGATATAAATGAGAATATCCTCGTAGAGTTCTTCTTTGCTGGAAATATAATAATGCAGCTGAGGCTTGGTTAGTCCAGCGCGCTGCGCAATCCCTTGCGTGGATGCGCCCGCTAGTCCTTTTTCGGCAAATTCATCGATGGCTGCGGTACGAATGGCACCCTGAATGCGACGCCTGCGGCCAAGAACCTTGTCTCGTCCGGTCAGCTCACTATCGTCATTCTGGTTGTCTGTGGTCATTCGTACCAGCCGTTATTAGAATTGCGGGAGGGTTATTGGCCCAATTGTTTCTTGATGTCGAGACCCGCACCCTTGTTAACAAAAGCGTCAGTTGCAACCTTGGTCATGTCCAGCTCGTCGCCGCTGACGATGCCCGACTTACGAGCCAATTCGTAGAATTCCTTGACGCGGTTCATGTCGATTGCGCCAATGCCCTTTTCGAGCGTGTCACCGCTATCGATCAGCTTAAGTTCCTTAAGACGCGCGAGCTCCGCATCAAGTGTTTCTTTGCTCATATCCGCATTGTCTTTGAGGATCAGCTCATAGGCTTTGCTGTTGTCGCCATAAAGGAAGTTGTTCCAGCCTTCGATGGAGGCCGTTACAAATCGCTGTACGAGCTCAGGATTTTCATCGACGAGCTGCTGGCGTGTTTCGATGGTATTGGCATAGGTGTTGAAGCCCTGATCGGCCAGCAGGAAGGTCGTGACCTTCGCGCCTTCTTTTTCAGCATAGATCGGCTCGGCAGTGGCATAGGCCTGCTGTACGGTCTTCTTGTCGCTCAGAAATTGCGCAAGGCTATAGCCATAAGGACGGAGCTGTTCGTCCTTGAAGCCGAAATCTTTCACCAGCCATGGCCAGAACGAGAACTGACCATCCTTGGAAATTAGGATGGTTTCTGCATTGGCAAGGTCTTTGAAGTCCTTGTATTCGCCTTCATGTGCCATTAGTGCCTGTGGGTCTTTCTGATAGAAAGCAGCCACAACTGTGGTCGGCACACCATTGGCGACATTGTTGAACGACAGAAGCAGATTGCCGGTCAGCAAAAAGTCGAGGCGTCCAGCAGTCAGCATTGGGCGATTGTTGACCTGCGGTCCACCCATTTCGATTTTCACGTCGAGGCCGTATTTTTCGTAGGTGCCATCGGCAACAGCCTGATAGAAGCCGCCATGACCGGCCTGAGCCAGCCAGTTGGTGCCGAGTGTTACTTTATCAAGCGCATAGGCCATCTGGGCGGAAAGGCCGAGCGAGAAAGCGGCGACTGCCGCAAAGAGTGCTTTTTTCATTTTGGTTCCCCTTGATTAGTCTTTTGCTACCATGTCGGCTGTCCAGCCGCGGGTTTTGCCTGGGTTAAGCAGGCCATATGGATCAGCCTGCTTTTTGAATTCGATCTGTACGCTGTCGATTTCTTTCATGCCGCCATCTTCGATGGTGTAAGCGTGCGGATCATATATGTCGCAGCCATCAACTTGTTCCAGCTCTTCGATCAGGCGGTACATTTCATCGCGACCTTCAAAGCGCACGAGCGGCAGTGCAAAAATCTGTACTTCGCCTTCCAGACGCGCCATTTCGTGATGCATATATTGCGTTTCGCCATAGCGTTCGATCTGGCGTGTAACCACATCAATGTCGAACGGGCGAGGATAGGCAACCTGCAAATAAGTCCAACCCGGTTCAGCCTTCAGCGCCTGAAGCGTGGTGTGGTTCCATCCACATTCATAAGCAGGCTGAAGCCCGGCCTTGTGCAACTCGTCAAGCGTCATCGAGAAGGAAACTTTGCCGCTGAACTCTGTGGCCAGCTGCTCGAAACGCGCCAGTTCTTGTGGTGCGATCATCGCGAAAACCGCATCCTTATCAGATGGGAAAAGATCGCCAAATTTTGTGTAGAAACGCGCAAAACGGCGATCCACCGTCGTCAGCAGGTAGCAATCGAGGTTTTCTTCGAGTGCTTTGAGACAGAATTTTAGTGTTGCCTCGTAGCTGTCGAAGAGGGCTGCGGTATGCACCCACTCGGTTGCTTTGGTGAGACCGATTTCGAGTTCAAGAATAATGCCATTGGTGCCGTAGGCGTGTTGCACTTTGTGAATGTCACGGCCCGTCAGTTCGATGGTTTTTGGCTCGGCCTCAACGGTCAGAACCTTGACCGAATAGACATTACCATCATCCCGCAACATGCCGTGGCGCAGAGAACCGATGCCACCCGAACCGCCCGAGAAAAAGCCGCCGATGGTGGCAATGCGACGTGTGGACGGATACATCAGTAGTTCCTGACCCGTTTCGCGCACCGCATCGTCGAGGCGGGAAATACGAGCGCCGCCTTCCACGCGAACCTTGCCCGGTTCGATTGCGATGATGCGGTCGATTTTGGTCATATCAAGAATGACGCCGCCTTCAAGCGGAACGCACTGACCGTAATTGCCGGTGCCGCCACCGCGAACGGTGATCGGAATGCGGAGCTTCGCGGCAGCGGCTGCCACGCGGCGCACTTCATCCTGATCTTTTGGGATGACGACGAGATCGCCCAAATAATGGCCGATGTCTTCCGTCAGGATCGGGCTGTACCAGAAATAATCTCGGGACCGCAGTTCGACCTGTTTTGGGTCATCATAAATGCGGATACCATCGATTTCGGCGCGAAACGCGGCCCAGTCATAGATGCGCTGTGGTGCGGCAGAATTCATGGGTGTCTCCGATTAAATTGGTTTACCATCGCGCCAGACGACGCGATGCGCCTGCGGACGGCTGATGAGGTCGTTAATGTCTGTAGCGTCATGCCAGATAAAATTCGCAGATCCGCCTTCGATCATCGCCAATACGCGGTCACTTCCGATGAAGCGCGCGGGCAGGGTGGTGATGCTATCGAGCCATTCATCCGGCTCAAGGTGGCAAACCGGGGCTGCGAGGCGCAGAACCGAAAGCGGATCGTAATCGCCATAGGGATAGAAAGCGTCGCGCACATTGTCGGAGCCGAGCATGGCGTCCATGCCCGCCCGGCGCGCTTCGTTGAGCGGAGCTACACCGCGAAGACGCGGCGATTGTCCGCCAAGCCTGTCTTGCAGATAGAGATTGGATGTTGGAAGCGACACAAGCGCTGTTCCAGCATCCGCAGCAGCGGAGAGAATGCGGCTTAGTTCCTGAGGCTCGCGCAGTGAAAGCGAACAGGCGTGACCGCAAAGGACACGGCCCGCCATATTGTGGCGCTTCGTTGCGGCAACAATCAGCGGAAAGCCATCGGCCTCTAATTCAAGCCCTTCATCGACATGAAAGTCGAGCTTGAGATCATGCTGCACCGTGAGACGAAACATCTCTTCAATTTTGGCTTCAAGATCAGCATTGCGATAGAAGAAAGCGCCAAGGACGCCACCATCGTTTGCTACACGTTCAGCAATTGCTGCGCCTGCGCCAAGCACGATGTCGCCATGGATAAGAGCAGCAAGCTCAAGGTCGATGCGATCTTTCCACTCCTGACGCAGCTCGTTCAACACCGGCCAAGCGATCGGCACATCAGGTGTGGTCCAATCGACATGAGTTCGCATGGCGCCAACGCCCTGCGCATAAGCTGCTTCAAGAGCCTTGGTGGCGCGTGCGCGGATATCGTCGGCACTCCAGCTCTCACGGTCGATATTCATCAGGTCAATAGCATCGAACAGGCAATCAACTTTGGCGCTGCCACGCTCCGCAATGCGGCCAATGGTGAAGGTCTTGTCGAGATGCACATGCACGTCAGCGAAAAGCGGTGTGATAAAGCCACCATTTTTAGACTGTGAGGGCGTCAGCGATGCAATGCGCCCGCAATCGATGCTGATGTCGTAATGACCATCAAGATCAGCAATGGCGATACCTCTCAGCATATCAACGTTCACGGCGGATCTCGCTTTCATGCCAGCGTCCAAGCACAAGACGTGACAACCAGCTTGTGATCAGGAAAATCACGATGCCAAGCAGTGAAACGAGGAAAAGTGCAGCAAACATGCGCGGAATTTCGTTGCGAAAGCTCGATTCCAGAATACGTGAGGCCAGGCCGGTGCTTTGGCCAGCACTGCCAGCAACGAATTCTGCCACCACAGCACCGATAAGCGAAAGACCGCCAGCGATCTTGAGCGCCGCCATAAAATAAGGCAGAGCGCTTGGAGCAAGCAGATAGCGCAGACGCTGCCAAGGAGTGGCGCGATAGAGCTTGAAAAGATCACGCAGATTATGATCAGCGCTGCGCAGGCCGATAACTGTGTTAGACAGGATCGGGAAGAAGGCCACGATCCATGCGCAGATCAGCAGGGCTGAAAACGTATCGCGTACGTAGATCAGGATCAGAGGTGCAATGGCAATGACCGGTGTCACCTGCAGAATGACAGCAAATGGAAAGAAAGCCATCTCGATCGGCCGCGACAGCGCGAAGATCATGCCGAGAACAACACCCCCAACAATCGCGCAGAGCAGGGAAATGAGCGTGAGTTTGACTGTGAACCACATCGACGTCATCAGCGATGGTCCATCTTTTATCAGTGTCTCACCAATAAGCGATGGGGCAGGGATCAGGTAATGGGGCACGTTATAGTAGCGCACCAGCCCCTCCCAGATGCCAAGTGCAATGAGGATCGCGAAGGTCGGCATAAAGATGCGCAGATTGCGCTCACGACGGGCGAGGCGATGTTGTTCTGAATTGAGAACGGGTAGTTCCTTTTGCATGATCCCTGTCCTCAGTGGTCAATATCTTGGGATGAAAGCGTCGCGGTGAGCGCATCGGAAACCGTCGCGCAATCCTTTGCGTAAGCTTCCGTCGTGCGAAAGTTTTCAGCGCGTGGATAGCTGCCTTCAATAGCGATATCGGCAACGACCCGTCCCGGACGTGCGGCCATAACGATGACGCGGTTTGAGAGATAGACGGATTCATAAACGCTGTGCGTGACGAAGACCACAGTGAGGCCGTGTTCCTGCCACAGCCGCAAAACATCATTGTTGAGCTTGAACCGCGTCATTTCATCGAGCGCCGCAAAAGGCTCATCCATCAACAAAAGGCGCGGACGCGTGACCAGTGCACGGGCAATCGAAACGCGCATTTTCATGCCACCCGAGAGTTCACGGGGATAGGCGTTGGCAAAGCGGGACAGACCAACCTGCGTCAGCACTTCTTCGACGCGCGGTGAGGCTTCCTTGCGGGATATGCCGGAAAGGCGCAGCGGCAAATAAACATTGTCGAACACGCTGGCCCATGGCATCAGCGTCGGCTCCTGAAACACAAAGCCGATGTCCTGCGCACCAATTGGGCCTTTGCCCGGTGCATGGCCATTGACGCGAATGTCGCCAGCGGAGATGGATTCAAGTCCTGCGATCATGCGCAGCGCTGTACTTTTGCCACAACCCGATGGGCCAAGGAAGCTTACGAACTGACCTTGTTCGATCTTGAGCGACATATCGCTGACCGCAATGACGCCCGTACCATATTGCTTGTAGACGCTTTTGATATCGATCAGGGAAGGTGAGGTTTGCGAGTTGGGGGCCACGCTCATCGTCCTTACCAGGCAGGTTGGTTATCGAGCCAAGAGAGCGGCGCTCGCTCAATCTCAGCCAGCACTTCAACCAACCGTTCGGCGGCGAAATCGATGGTCTTGCGGCCTTTTTCAGCACTGGCAAGCGATGCTTCGCCTGCGGCACCATGTGCATTGATGTCCTGAATCTGCCATGCGGGCTTTGCGCCACCACTCAGCGAAAGGTGCTTGTAGTCCAAAGCCAATGTTTCGGTCAGTGTGTTGAAGTTCTGCGCTTTTGACATGTCCACCAGATCGGGGTGGAACTCGAGCATGACAGAGGTTTCCATGTCGCCAGCGTGAATGCCGTGCTTAAGCTCATGCTCGCTATAAACGCCGTCCGGCATACCGAGGCCGAACCAGTTGACGCTGAACACCATCATATTGTGCTTAATGCGCAATTCGCGAGCTACGGTATCCATGATCGTGATCTGGCCGCCATGGCTGTTTAACAGCGCCATTTTGCGCACGCCACTTGCTGCAACGCAGGCTCCGATTTCGCACCACATGCGAATGAGCGTTTCTGCGGAGAATGTCAGTGTGCCGGGATAGAGGCTATGTTCATTGCTTTTGCCGATGGCTTGCGTTGGTAGAAAAAGCGCATGGCTTTCATCAGGCAGACGAGCGATGGTTTCTTTGACCATGCCCTCCACGATTGCGGCATCAACTGCCAGAGGGAGGTGCGGTCCGTGCTGTTCAATTGCGCCAACAGGCAGAACCGCCACAATCTTCTCGCGCTCGAGGCGTGAAAACGCTTCGCTCGTGTAATCAGACCAATATCTTTTCAATGTGGTGGCTCCTGCATTCTTGGGAGGCGGTAAAGCTTTTTACTAAACAATCTGACCGATCGGTCAAACTAAATGTTTAAAAAAATGCGGATGCATGTAAATAAGGTGTGAATCCGTGACGAATTCGCCACGCGACAGCCTGCCTCATGTTTATGATGCGCGGAAATTTCCGGAGGTCCTATGGACAACAGATGTATTATTATTGGCGCGGGGCATGCCGGGTCACAGGCTGCGATCAGTCTGAGACAGGAAGGTTATGCTGGCGAAATCGTTCTTATTAATGATGAGACGGATATTCCCTATCATAAGCCGCCGCTCTCAAAATCTTATCTGAAAGCCCCAGAAGCAGGCATTCTCGTTCTGCGCCCGGAAAGTACCTATCGCGAGAATAATATTGAGATGCTGTTTGGGCACAGCGTTGAGCATGTGTCTCTGACGGACAAGACAGTCACACTTGATGACGGCAAGGTGTTGAACTGGTCGGAGCTGGTTTTTGCGACCGGTGCTCGTGCGCGAATCCCCGATATGCCGGGTGTTGAGCTTGATGGCGTTGTCACGTTGCGCCGTTTGGGTGATGCGCGCCGCATTGCCGATATGATGCCACGTGTTGAGAACGTGGTGATTATCGGTGGCGGCTTTATCGGTCTTGAAATGGCCCATAGCGCAGTTGCGCTTGGCAAGAAGACCGTTCTGATTGAGGCTGCTCCGCGTGTCTTGGGTCGTTCTGTTGCCACACATATTTCTGCCTATGTCGAAACACGTAGCCGTGCGGCGGATATTACGCTTCTCACAGGCGTTGGCGTTGAAGCAATTCTTGGTGAAAAGGGTCACGTCACCGGCGTAAAGGCGGCCAACGGAACTGTTTACTCTGCTGATATGGTTGTGCTTGGTACAGGCGCCGTTCCGAATATCGAGCTTGCGGCCGAAGCCGGACTCGTTGTCGATAATGGGATTGTGGTTGACGAGCATATGCGTGCATCGAGCGCGCATGTTTATGCGATTGGCGACTGCGTGAGCTATGATCATTTCCATGCAGGTCGTCGCGTACGGTTGGAATCGGTGCAGAATGCGACCGATCAGGCCAAGCATGTTGCGCGCGCGATTGTTGGTCGCGGTACGCCCTTCCGCGATATTGCATGGTTCTGGTCGGATCAGGGCGACATGAAGTTGCAAACGGCTGGTCTTTCATTTGACGCCGACCGCCATATCCTGTCGGGCAGTCTCGAAGACAATGCCTTTTCTGTATTTCACTTTGCAGGTGACAAATTGGTGGCGGTTGATTCCATCAATCGCCCGACAGATCACATGATCGCGCGCCGGTTGCTCGCGGCTGGTATTAGTCCGAATGAAGACGATATTGCAGCGGGTGCCGCGCGTTTCAAAGAATTGCTCGCAGCCGCGCCGAAAGCCTGAGGATATAGAATGACTGTTTTAAAACATCTGCTCCCTGCCGATATGGCAGCTCCCTTTGCTGCTTATAGTCATGGCGTGAAGGTAGCCGCTGGCGCTGAATTGGTTTTCTGTTCAGGTCAATTGGGTATTGGGCCAGATGGCTCTGTACCTGAAGATGCAGGCGCGCAGGCCGAGCTATGCTTTGAGAATATTCGCCGCATCCTGCGTGATGGTGGCATGGAACTGTCTAATGTTGTGCGCATCAATGCCTATGTCACGGATCGTGCACATATGCGTCCTTACATGGATGTGCGTGATCGCCTGTTTCCGCAGCCTGCACCAGCGTCGACACTCATGATCGTTTCCGGTTTCACACGGGAAGAGTTTAAGGTTGAGATAGAGGTTGTCGCTGCGAAATAGCTTTCCATCATTGTGAATTGATCACAATAAAGCATATCGCCTTCGCTTGAGAGGGATGGTAGGGTTTTCCGACATCCTCCATTCCCTTTAGGCTTATTCATGTCAAATAATCAGACTTCGGCTTTGTCGCCGGAAACTTTGCCGCGCTCGTCTGTGCGACTGGCAGAGCTGGCACTTGCTCTTGGCGGCTTCGGTATTGGCACCGGAGAATTCGCAATCATGGCGCTTTTGCCCGATATCGCACGCGATCTGCATGTGACAATTCCAAGTGCAGGTCATTTGATCAGTTCTTATGCACTGGGCGTGCTGATTGGCGCGCCCGTTCTGGCCGTGTTTGGTGCACGGCTTGATCGTCGCAAACTGGTATTTTTGTTTATGGCGCTGTTTGCATTTGGCAATCTCGCCAGTGCATTTATGCAAAACTATGATGGCCTGATCCTGATGCGCTTTGTTGCAGGCTTTCCGCATGGCGCATATTTTGGCGTTGCGTCGCTCGTGGCCGCATCAATGGCCGAGCAGGGAAAGCGTGCTCAAGCCGTTGGGCGTGTTATGACTGGCCTAACTGTCGCAACACTGGTTGGGACGCCTTTGGCAACATGGCTGGGGCAAATTGCCGGTTGGCGCGCAATGTTTGCGGCGGTTGGTTTCATTGCCATTCTGACGATGGTGTTGATTAGTGTTTTTGTCCCAAAACAACCCGCAGAAGAGGGCGCTTCGCCGCTGCGCGAACTGGGTGCGCTGCGTCGCAAACAAGTTTTGCTGACCCTTGCGATTGGCGCTGTGGGAACGGGCGGGCTGTTTTCGGTCTTTTCTTATGTTGCGGCAACGATCACAGAAGTTTCGCATGTCGATATGAAGTGGATGCCGATTGTCTTTGCCATGTTCGGGCTTGGCATGGTCTTGGGCAACATCGTTGGATCTAACCTGACGGATCGCTCCGTTATGGGTACGGTTGGCGGCGTTCTTCTGTATGACCTCGCCGTGATGCTGGCATTCCCATTTTTGATGCAGCATCCGGCAACGGCATTTCTGAGTGTTCTGCTCGTCGGTGGTGGTTTTGCTCTAGTGCCTGCATTGCAGACACGCCTCATGGATGTGGCCGCTGATGCGCAAACGCTTGCGGCAGCACTCAATCACTCGGCACTCAATCTTGCCAACGCGTTAGGCGCGTGGCTTGGCGGATTAGCTATCGCATGGGGATATGGCTGGACTGCAACCGGAACAGTTGGTGCTTTCCTGGCGGTTGCGGGGCTGGCGGTGTTTGCCGTCTCATTGCTGACGGATCGCATAACGCGCCCAAAAGCAGCGCTGGCCGCAGAGTAGTGCACAAAAAAATAACACCCGCCGCGGGAGGAGCGGCAGGTGTCATTTAGGGTAAGACCGGAATGGGAGGAGGAGGTCCGGTCTTTATGTCACCGAGGAAAATGGGAGGAGGGAACACCCCGGTGAAAACCTTAGAAACTGTAGAAACGCGTTAATAAAGCGTCGCGGTTCAAATCAAAGGCATTAGCCTTCAGATGGCGCGTTCTTAGCGAGCAGCTGCCTTACGTGCAACGAATGGAATTTCCGAAGGCATAATGCCGAGGTCGTTGAGTTCGCGTGGGCTCAGGCGGCTCAGTTCGTTGACAGTGTTACGGTAACGGCGCCAGTTGTTGTACGAGCGGATCAGGTTCATTTCTCTCACCTAGTGAAAATCAAATCTCTTTGTTGCCACCAGCATATAGGCCCTATGTTTTTGGAAGTGGAGAGACAGATTTGCATAGCTGCTGTGCAATATAGCCTGTCGATTGCATGGCTTTTGCGCAACTTGGTCATTTTATAATCACAATCATCATGCCGACTGCCCAAATCACCAATTTGAGCGCCCTTTATGGCCTCAATCCTTAATGGATTGTAAATTTCTAGCCATATTCACTAATGTAAGGGGCTTTGTTAGAGGGTTCTTTTGCGCTTTCAGGGAAGATCGATTTTTGTCGCAAAAACCCCTGGAATTGTCGTCTCGTGACAATAATTATACATGACTCCCGAAACGGATTCAGTTAAGTGAGTTATGTCGTGTGATGGAACTTTGCTTCTTGTAAGTATGTTTTATCACTGTTTGTCTGCGGGAGAGAGCTGGCGCAAGCTGGCCACCGAAGGGGAAATCGCCCGAAATCTCTCAGGTACCATGAACCGCAGATGGGTAAGGCAACTCTGGAAAGTCGGGGGAAACTCCGCGCCGAAGGTGTAAGTATAGCTTGATAGCTATGCGAGTCTCTCAGGCTTGAGACAGAGGGGCACGAAGCAACCGCATTTCGCGGGGGCATACGTGCGACTCTGGAGTTGTTATGGGCGATACCGCACATTTGAATACCCTGCCTTTGCAGGATTTACATGAACAGGCTGGCGCACGCTTTGGCGGTTTTGCTGGCTGGAACATGCCGATTAATTATCCGCTTGGCGTTATGAAGGAACATCTTCACACGCGTGAGCATGTCGGCCTTTTCGATATTTCTCATATGAAGCTGATTGAAGTTTCGGGCGCAGATGCAATCGCTCTTTTGAGCGAAACCTGTCCGCTTGATCCATCCGTTCTGAAAACCGGCCAGTCTAAGTACACATTCTTTCTCAATGATAACGGCGGCGTTCTTGATGATCTTATCGTCACGCGCCTTGGCGAAGACCGTTTCATGGTCGTTGCCAATGCGGGCAACGCTAGAGCCGATATTGAGCATCTCAATGAAGCAGCATCTGGCAAGGACGTAACGGTCAATCCGCTGGATCGCGTTTTCCTGGCTATTCAGGGTCCGGAAGCCGAAAGCGTCATTACCGATGCTGGTCTTAAAGGTGCAGAACTCAGCTTTATGAGCGGCTTTGAGCCTAATCCCAACTGGTTTATGACCCGTTCGGGCTATACCGGCGAAGATGGTTTTGAAATTGGCTTGCCTGCCGATGAGGCACGCGCGCTTGCAACCAAGCTTTTGGCCGACGAACGCGTTGAATGGATCGGTCTTGCCGCGCGCGATAGCCTGCGGCTTGAAGCGGGTCTTTGCCTGCACGGTCAGGATATTACGCCGGAAACCGATCCGGTTTCGGCTGGCCTCACATGGGCAATTTCCAAGCCAGTGCGTGAAAAGGCTGCCTTCAATGGAGCCAAAGCCGTTCTGGATGCAATTGATAAAGGTGCAACCGCCAAGCGCGTCGGCCTTAAGCCGGAAGGCCGCCAGCCAGTGCGTGGCGGCGCAGAACTTTTCGACGAAACCGGTTTTCAGATCGGTACTGTTACATCGGGTGGCTTCGGCCCCTCCGCAGGTTTCCCCGTTGCCATGGGTTACGTCGAGGCAAGCCTCGCAGTCCCCGGCACCCGCATTTTCGCAGACGTCCGCGGTAACAAGGTTCCCGTTGATGTTCATGCACTTCCCTTCACACCGCATCGCTATCGCAAAGGATGATTTCCATGGCCAATATCCTGTTCACCGAAGATCATGAGTGGATCAGCGTCGAAGGTGGCGTTGCCACTGTCGGCATTACGACCCACGCACAGGAACAGCTGGGCGACCTCGTATTCGTAGATCTGCCGGAAGTCGGTCGTACCGTTTCCAAGGGCGAAGGCATCGTCGTTGTTGAATCGGTCAAGGCCGCTTCGGACGTTTATGCTCCGGTCGATGGCGAAGTCGTTGAAGTTAACGAAGCCGTTTCGAGCGATCCGGCAATCGTTAACCAAGCTGCAGAGGGCGATGGCTGGCTGTTCAAACTTAAGCTTTCCGATGAAGGCCAGCTTTCGGGGCTTCTCGACAAGGCCGGTTATGACAAACTCGTAGGATAAAAAGATGACGCAACAGGTTCTCCCCTTTGTTGCCCGTCATATCGGGCCACGCGTGGAAGATGAGCGCGCAATGCTTGCAGCGCTCGGTCTTCCTTCCATGGAAACACTGATCACGCAAGCTGTTCCCGCATCCATCCGCTTGAACCGCGCACTTGATCTGCCAGCGGCTTTGAGCGAACACGCAGCCCTTGCCGAGCTCAATGAAATCATGGGCCGCAATGTGGTGAAGAAGAGCTTCATCGGTGCGGGCTATCATGGTGTGCAGACGCCACCCGTCATTCAGCGCAACCTGTTCGAAAACCCAGCCTGGTACACCGCTTATACGCCTTACCAGTCGGAAATCAGTCAGGGCCGCCTTGAACTGCTATTTCACTTCCAGACACTTGTTGCAGAGCTGACAGGCCTGCCGGTTGCCTGTGCATCGCTACTGGATGAAGCAACTGCTGTTGCTGAAGCCGTGGGCGTTGCTGTTCGTCATCACCGCGACAAGCGCTCGCGCATTCTGCTTGCAGGCGATCTGCATCCGCAGAGCGTGGATGTGATCAACACCCGTGCAGAGCCGCTTGGCTGGCAGGTTGAAGCCGGAAGTACTGTTGACGACAACACCGCTGCCGTCATCGTGCCATGGCCGGATACGCGCGGCGTTTATGGCGACTTCACCGCTGTCATCGCCGATGCAAAGGCGAAGGGCGCTTTGGTCATCGCTGTTGCCGATCCGCTGGCGCTGACTATTCTGGAGGCGCCTGCCAAGTGGGGCGCTGATATGGCTGTAGGCTCTATGCAGCGCTATGGTGTTCCAATGGGCTTTGGTGGTCCACATGCTGCATATCTCGCAGTATCTGAACCGCTGACGCGTATCATTCCGGGCCGTATCGTTGGTCAGTCGGTCGATGCGCATGGCCGTGCGGCCTACCGTCTGGCTCTTCAGACGCGTGAGCAGCATATCCGCCGCGACAAAGCGACTTCCAACATCTGCACCGCGCAGGCACTCCTCGCCAATATGGCTGCATCTTTTGCCATCTGGCATGGTCCTTCGGGTCTTCAGGCTATTGCAACGCGTGTTGCCGGTCTTGCGTCTCGCTTCGCAACGGGCCTCAAGGCTGCTGGCGTCGAAATCGCGGGCGATAGCCTGTTCGACACCGTAAGCGTTAAGGTTTCCGGCAAGGCGCAGGCCATTGCTGACGAAGCAGACAAGGGCGGTCGTCTCATCCGCATCATTGATGCGGATACGGTTGGCGTCACCTTTGACGAAACCTCGACGGAAGACGATCTTGCAGCACTCGCAGTTCTGTTTGGCGCAAAGCCAGTCGGTAACGACGATCTGCTGGTTCCCGGCAAAGGCCGCGGCGAAGGCTTCCTGACACAGGACGTGTTCCATTCGCACCGTTCGGAAACCGAGATGATGCGCTTCCTGCGTCGTCTGGCGGACAAGGATCTGGCGCTTGATCGTGCGATGATCCCGCTTGGCTCCTGCACGATGAAGCTCAATGCGGCAGCAGAAATGATGCCTGTGAGCTGGAACACGGTTGCCAATCTGCATCCATTCGCACCTGCGGCACAAACGACCGGTTATGCCAAGATGACCTCGGATGTCGAAGCGTGGCTTTGCGAAGTCACCGGTTTTGCAGGCGTATCGCTGCAGCCCAATGCGGGTAGTCAGGGCGAATATGCGGGGCTTCTCGCGATCCGTCACTATCACCAGTCACGCGGCGAAGGTCATCGCAATATATGCCTGATCCCATCCTCTGCACATGGCACCAATCCTGCCAGCGCATCGATGGCCGGCATGAGCGTTGTTGTCGTTAATTGCCTTCCGGATGGCGATATCGACATTGATGATCTGAAAGCCAAGGCTGAAAAGCATCGCGACAATCTTGCGGCGTTTATGATTACCTATCCGTCGACCTATGGTGTGTTCGAAGAGGGCATCAAGGCTTTCTGCGAGATCGTCCATGACAATGGCGGTCAGGTCTATTTTGACGGTGCAAACCTCAACGCACTCGTTGGTCTTGCGCGTCCCTGCGATATTGGTGCTGACGTTTGCCATATGAATCTGCACAAGACCTTCTGCATTCCGCATGGCGGCGGTGGTCCGGGTGTTGGTCCGATTGGCGTGGCCAAGCATCTGGTGCCTTACCTGCCAGGTCATGTTGATCTTGGTTCCAAGCACGCTGTTTCCGCAGCACCGTTTGGCAGTGCATCCATTCTGGTCATTACGTGGATGTATATCCGCATGATGGGCGGCGCGGGTCTCAAGAAGGCAACCGAGGCTGCAATCCTCAACGCCAACTACATCGCGCATCGTTTGAAGGACGCTTATCCGATCCTTTACACCGGTGCACATGATCGTGTGGCGCATGAGTGCATCGTGGATACACGTGTTCTCAAGGATAGTGCAGGCATTACCGTAGAAGACGTAGCCAAACGCCTCATCGACTATGGCTTCCATGCGCCGACCATGTCGTGGCCGGTTGCTGGAACGCTGATGATTGAGCCAACTGAGTCTGAGCCTAAAGCGGAAATCGACCGCCTTTGCGATGCGATGATTGCCATTGCAGGCGAAGCAAAGAAGGTTGCCGATGGTGTCTGGCCTGCGGATGACAATCCGCTTGCCAATGCACCGCACACGGCAGGCGACACGCTGGCAACGGAATGGACACATCCTTACACCCGTGAGGAAGCAGTATTTCCGGGAAGCGCATTGAACGGCGATTTTGACACGACGGCGAAATATTGGCCGCCAGTCAGCCGCGTCGATAACGTGGGTGGTGACAGAAATCTTATCTGTTCATGTCCGCCGGTTGCGTCTTACGGTTGATACAGTACATCAGTGGCGTTTTAATGTTTTATAAAGGGACGGGTCGGAGCGGTACTCTATCGCTCCGGCAGAAATAAAAATTACCGCGTTCTAACGCAGATTTTATTTGTCCGCGAAAGAGCTTGGAATGCATTTTTATTGTCTGAACGCTGATGAGAACTATGTTCTTTGACAGTCATTTCCGGCAAGGAAAGAGACATGTTTTTGAAAGCGCTGCGGTAACGCGGCGCTTTTTGTTTTAGTTCTAACTTACTGAAATTCAGGCAAAAAAAGAGCCGGACTAAAAAGTCCGGCTAAGTTATGAAGGTGCCATAAAGGCAAACCTCCAGAGGGGAACACTTACCGCGCGCAATGGGAGGAGGCGCAAGCGGTAAGCACCTGTCATATGGACCTGTTGCAACTATTCTTCAACCCCTAAAACGCGAAATTTTTGACCATTTCGGAAAATTCTGAAACTTTTCACAATGAAGTGAAATTTCCCCAACATCCTGTCCGCCGACGTGTTGTGATTTTTCGATCTGTCAGACAGATCAAAACTGATTATATTTCCGTAAGATAGCTATGAAAATCGCTGTTTACACGGCGACGTCTTTCATTAGCTATCCTATTAAATGCTACATAAATCTATGAAATCATTAGAATAATTCTAAAACATTACCGTGGAGCTCATGTTCATTTCTGTTGCAGGGCGACATGCAGAGTTATAAAAGAGTAGTGATTAACGGTAGCCTGACAAGTAGTGTCGGGGGCTTCATTGCACTCCTGGCTAAAGAGTTTGGCGTTTCGTAAAAATCGAATGCAGCAGGATAAGGATTCAGAACGATTCCCTTCAAGAGATGAAGTCGGGCAATGTTCTGCTCACTGCATGAGAGTGTTTCTCAGGCGGTTTCAAGTGTACTGGATTGTTTGTTAATGCTCGTGCCATTTCTCATTATGTTCCGTGAAGGCGTGGAAGCTGCGCTGATTGTTGGTATTATCGCGAGCTATCTCCATCAGACTGGGCGCGGCGCCTGGATGCCGGTTGTCTGGATTGGCGTTCTGCTGGCCTTAGCGATGTCATTGGCAGTTGGTGCAATTCTCCAGCTCGTAAGCGCAGAATTTCCGCAGAAGGCGCAGGAGCTTTTTGAGGCCATTATCGGGCTCATAGCAGTTTTCGTGCTGACTTCCATGGTGTTCTGGATGCGGAAGGCCGCCCGCTCCATAAAAGCGGAACTGCATCATTCGATTGATGCGGCTTTTGAAACACCAACGCATAAGGGTTTTGGCCTCATCCTGATGGTATTCTTTGCTGTAGCCCGTGAGGGGCTTGAGTCGGTCTTCTTCCTGCTCGCCGCATTTCAGCAGAGCGAAGGTGGCGCAGCACCGCTTGGCGCATTGCTCGGTGTTCTGCTTGCCGCTCTGGTTGGTTACGGCATCTATCGTGGTGGCCTGAAACTCAATCTGCGCCGCTTCTTCCGCTGGACGGGTGTTTTCATCCTGATTATCGCAGCCGGCATTCTCGCAAATTCTGTCATGGCGCTGCATGAAGCCGGTATCTGGAATCATTTCCAGACGGTCATTTTCGATACAAGCGAAATTCTGCCGCTCGACAGCACGCTTGGCTCCGTTCTGGCTGGTATCTTCGGTTATATCGCAACGCCGACGGTTAGCGAAGTGGTTGCCTATCTCGGCTTCCTTGTGCCTGCGCTCATTATTTTCCTGATCCCATCTTCCGCACCTGCGCAGAGCGCAGCCGCGAAGCACACAGTTTAATCGAAGAGATTTTCCATGACTAAGCCGCAAAGCCCAAAACCTGCTGCACCATTCTCCCGCAACCTTGTGCGAGCGGTGTTGGTGCTGGCCATTCTGCTGATGCTAGCGGCAGGGGCTGCTTTTTACTACGCATCCAAGGTGTCAGATAAATCACGTCACGCGGACGGTGACGATAAGGTCCAGGTTGTTATTAACGCCAAGAGTTGCGATCCAAATGAACTGACGGTTCCAGCGGGGCGCACGGTTTTTGAAATCGTCAACAAATCTGACCGCTCGGTCGAGTGGGAAATTCTCGACGGCGTGATGGTTCTCGAAGAGCGCGAGAATATCGCACCGGGCTTCAAGCAGACACTTTCAGCCAAGCTTTCGCCGGGCGAGTATCAGATTACATGCGGCCTTCTTTCCAACCCACGCGGCAAACTAATCGTAACACCTTCAGCGACCAGTGAAGCTGAAAAAGGCAAGCTGCCTTTGACCGCTTTCCTTGGCGCATTGGCTGAATATCAGATTTATCTTGCAACAGAAGTTGCGGAATTCCAGAAGGCGGTCGGCGTCCTTTCGGATGCTATATCAAGTGGTAATCTGGAAGCTGCACAGGTCGCTTACGCGCCAGCACGCGAAGCCTATGCCCGAATTGCTCCGGTTTCAGAAGCACTTTCTGATCTTGATACGGCAATCAATGCGCGCGCTGATTTCTTTGAAAAACGCGAGCAGGATCCAGCATTTGGCGGTTTGCATCGCCTTGAATATGGTTTGTTTGAGCAGAAGTCGCTTGACGGACTTCAGCCTGTTGCAGCCAAGCTTGTGACGGACGCGGCTGGCCTGAAAGATCGTATTCGCGCGTTGCGCATCTCACCTGATCGCATGCTGGCGGGCACAGCATCGGCAATCAACCGCTTTGCATCCACCGCTGCTGACGCAGGCGATGATCGTTACGCACATACGGATTTACAGGTATTTGCAGGGCTTGTTGAGGGCTCGGCCAAGACAGCCGACGTATTGCGTCCGATCGTTGTCAAAGTCGATCCCAAGGCATTTGAAGGGATTGATGCTCAGGTGTCTGCCGTGAAGGCGATGCTAAGTGCGCAGAATGGCAAGGCATATGACACACTTTCTGCTGACGAGAAGGCGAAAATCAAGGATGGCGCAACTGCTCTTGCCGAACAGTTTTCAAAACTCCGCGATCAATTGGGAGTGGATTAATGACAAAGAAATTTTTCAAAAAAGATAATGGAAAAGACAATCCGATATCGCCAGAGCGTCGTGTACTTTTGCTCGGTGCTGGTGCGGCAAGTGTTGCGGGTGTTTTGGGATCTTCGGCAGCCAGTGCTCGCTCGTCGAACAACGCGCTATCGTCCGAAAGCGTGACCAATGCGCCTGAGAGCGACAAGCTGCATGAGGCGCAGCCATTTTATGGTATTCACCAGCCGGGTATTGTAACGCCTCGTCCGGCAACAGGACTTGTCGCAGCTTTTGATGTGTTGGCGCGTGACCGTGCCGATCTTGAGCGCATGTTCAAGCTCCTCACGGAGCGGACAGCCTTCCTTATGAAAGGTGGCGTGCCGCCTGAACTTGATCCTAAATTTCCGCCGTCGGATTCCGGCATTCTCGGGCCGCATGTGACGCCAGATAACCTGACAATAACGGTTGGCGTCGGCAATTCGCTGTTCGATGATCGGTTTGGCTTAAAGCCGCATAAGCCGAAGCAATTGCAGCGCATGACAGCGTTTCCCAATGATGCACTGCAGAAAGATCTCTGCCACGGTGATTTGGTCATTCAGTTCTGTTCGAATACGGCAGATACCAATATTCACGCCTTGCGCGACATCGTGAAAAATATGCCAGACCTGCTGATGATCCGTTGGAAGCAGGAAGGCTCTGTGCCGGTGCAGCCGCCGCATTCGCTAAAAGCGAAAGAAAGCGCACGTAACTTCCTCGGCTTCCGCGATGGTTCTGCCAATCCGGATGCAGCAGATAAAGCCTTGATGGAGCGCATTGTCTGGATACAGCCCGATAGAGGCGAACCGGAGTGGGCTGTGAATGGCAGTTACATGGCCGTGCGTATTATCCGCAATTTTGTTGAACGCTGGGATCGCACGCCGTTGCAGGAGCAACAGACGATTTTTGGCCGTCACAAAGACAGTGGTGCGCCATTCGATGGTAAAACCGAAGCTGATGTGCCTGACTATTCCAAAGATCCGGAAGGCAAGATCACGCCAATGGATTCGCACATTCGGCTGGCCAATCCACGCGATGCCAATGCCGAGCAACATCTGATTTTGCGCCGTCCGTTTAACTATTCCAATGGTGTCACAAAAGCTGGACAGCTCGATATGGGACTGCTGTTCATCGCTTATCAGGCCGATCTGGAAAAGGGCTTTATCACTGTTCAGAAGCGCCTCGATGGCGAGCCTCTGGAAGAGTATATCAAGCCAATCGGCGGCGGTTATTTCTTCACGCTACCCGGCGTGAAAGATCAGAATGACTTTTATGCACGAGCACTCCTGCAGGCGAGTGGGCCGCAGAATGCGCGTGGGTGAAGGTCTTATCACCAAGGAGAGGTAACTATGAAATATCGTCTGCCACTGCTCGCGTCGGCTTGTGTCGTCGCTCTTTCTCTTAGCTTTGGCGTTGCAAAAGCTGAAGTTTCCCCACTCGATCTCGTTCAGCCAATTGCTGACTATAAGATCTATGTTCAGGACAACCTTGATGTTCTCGTGAAAGACACCAAGGCTTTCACCGACGCAATCAAGGCTGGTGATCTGGCGAAGGCGAAAGAGCTTTATCCTTCGACACGCGTTTCTTATGAAAGAATCGAGCCGATTGCTGAACTCTTTGCTGATCTTGACGCATCGATCGATAGCCGTGCAGACGATCACGAAGACGCGGAAAAGTCAGACGACTTTACCGGCTTCCATCGCCTCGAATATGGTCTGTTCGACCAGAATTCGACCGAAGGTCTCGATAAATATGCTGATAAGCTGTACGCAGATGTTGTCGAGCTTCAGAAGCGCATCAAAGACATGACCTTCCCGCCTGAAAAGGTTGTCGGCGGTGCAGCAGCGCTTATGGAAGAAGTGGCTGCAACCAAGATTTCCGGTGAAGAAGACCGTTACAGCCACACGGATATCTGGGATTTCCAGGCTAATGTTGATGGTTCACAGAAGATCGTCGAACTCTTCCGTCCGCTGATTGAAAAGGAAAATCCGGAGCTTCTGAAGAAGTCGGATGCCAATTTCAAAACCGTCAACGACATTCTTGTTAAGTACAAGAAGGGCGATGGCTATGAATTGTATGACAAGCTGACAGAAGAAGACCGTAAGGTTATGGCTGGCGCGATCAACACGCTGGCGGAAGACCTCTCGACACTGCGTGGCACGCTTGGCTTGAACTAAGTACTATAAATTTGATCGAAATGGCGGGCCTTGCCCGCCATTTTTATTTGTATGTACGATACTTATAAAGAGATATTGCCCACTGCAATATCAAACCATAGGCTGGGTTGTCTGGATTCATGAGGAGGATTGTAAGTCATGACCAAGCTGTCCCGCGCAACGCTTAAGAGCTTCAACAAACTTGATAAGCCTGGTTATGACCTGGAGGCGCTGACGCCCGGAATCGTGCATTTTGGCATCGGTAACTTCCATCGTGCGCATCAGGCTGTTTATCTTGATGACCTGTTTGGTCTGGGGCTTGATCACGACTGGGCTTTGGTCGGCGCAGGCGTACGTGCGAGCGATGACGCCATGCGCGACACGCTGAAAGCTCAGGATTGGCTGACAACAGTTGTCGAGCAGGAAGCTGATTATTCCATCGCGCGTATAACGGCATCGATGATCGATTACGTGACTATATCGACGGATGAGGGCCGGAAGGCCTTGCTAACCTATCTTACATCACCGGATATCCGCATCGTGTCGATGACGATTACTGAAGGCGGTTATTACATCAATCCGGCAAGCCAGCATTTTGATCCTGCGCATCCGGATATTGTCTATGACAGCGTTCATCCCGACAAGCCGAATACTGTCTTCGGCCTTATCGTGCAGGCGCTGAAACTACGCAAGCAAGCCGAAGTTGAGCCATTCACGATCATGTCCTGCGATAATATTCCCGGCAATGGCCATGTTACCGAAGATGCTGTCGTTGGTCTCGCGAAGCTTAGTGATCCGAAATTTGCTGATTGGATTGCCGCCAATGTTGCGTTTCCCAATTCAATGGTTGATCGCATCACACCGGCGACCGGTGCGCGCGAACGCGATATTGCGCTTAAGGAGTTTGAAGTTGAAGATGGCTGGCCGGTCTTCTGTGAGGGTTTCAAACAGTGGGTGGTCGAAGATAAATTCCCGACCGGGCGCCCACGGCTGCAAAAAGTCGGTGTGACCTTCTCCGATCAGGTCGACGCCTATGAACTAATGAAAATCCGTATCCTCAACGGCGGACATGCGGCCATTGCCTATCCGGGAGGACTTCTCGACATCCATTTTGTTCATGAAGCAATGGAACATCCCCTGATCCGTCAATATCTGGAAAAGCTCACCAAGCAAGAAATCATTCCAGAAGTGCCACCCGTTCCAAATACGGTTCTGGAAGACTATCGCCTGCTTATCGACAAGCGTTTTGCCAATCCAAAGATCGGCGACACAATCCGCCGCCTGTGCCTTGACGGTTCCAACCGTCAGCCGAAGTTTATTCTGCCCACCGTTTCAGATCGCCTGGCCAAAGGGCGTTCGATCACCGGCCTCGCACTGGTGTCCGCTCTCTGGTGCCGCTACTGCTATGGAACAACGGATAGCGGTGCAGTTATAGAACCCAATGATCCGTCGTGGGATCGCCTGTTAAAACAGGCATTACTTGCCAAAGACGAACCGGAACGCTGGCTCGAAATGACCCACATTTTCGGCGCATTGGCCACCAATCAAGCCTATATCGAGGCGTTCTCGGCGGCACTTAAGCGTATCTGGCAGGATGGGACGGCCAGAACACTTGAGCGCTATCTGGCAGATCAACCACTATAAAACCTACAGTGCGCCCGGATAGACTCTAACCGGGCGATTGTCTTTGACAGATTCCATCACCACAAAAGTTGATGTGCTTGCCACATTCGGCAGGCTGGAGATTTTTTCGCCCAGCACCTCGCGGTAACGCCGGATGTTGGGCGTTCGCACTTTCAGTAGATAGTCGAAAGAGCTTGCAATCATATGGCATTCTTCGACTTCACGTATCTTGCGTACCGCAACGTTAAAGGCGGTGAGGGCCGCTTCGCGCGTGTCCGATAATTTCACGGTCGTAAAAGCGATATGATCAAGGCCAAGCTTTTCGGGATTAATCGCCGCGCGAAAGCCGATAATATAGCCTTCATCGACCAATCGTTTGACGCGTGCCTGACACGGTGTCTTGGAAAGGCCGACCTTTTTTGACAACTCGGTCATGGCAATGCGACCATCATCGCTGAGCACTTCCAGAATGCGGCGATCGAACTGATCCAGATCGTCTACAGAGTCTATCTTTCGCATTCAAACTGCCTTTTGAAGTCGCTTTAATAAGATCGAATTGTCTTTATATGGATTAAATGAAGGCAGAATGCAATTTGTGCTGATGATAGTGTGCAACCATATAAAGCATAGTTGAACTGGGCCCGAGCCTGTTTTTGCGAGCACTGCACCATGACTGATAAACTATCTGCCAACGCTACTCCTGTATTCCAGAATTTTGCGCCACCGATCCGCGCGCAGACACCGCTGCGTAAAGCAATCACCGATGCCTATCGTCGGCCAGAAGCAGAATGCGTGACCGCGCTGGTTCAGCAGGCAACCCTGCCTGAAGAAATGACCAGGCAGATCAGAGAAACTGCTCGCAAGCTGATTGAAGCCCTTCGTGCCAAGCACAAGGGAACAGGTGTTGAAGGTCTGGTGCATGAATATTCGCTGTCGAGCCAGGAAGGCGTGGCACTGATGTGCCTTGCCGAAGCTCTGCTACGCATTCCGGATATGGCAACGCGTGATGCGCTGATCCGCGACAAGATTTCCAATGGCGATTGGAAGTCGCATGTTGGGGGCGGTCGTTCGCTATTCGTTAATGCTGCAACCTGGGGTCTTGTTGTCACCGGCAAGCTCACCAACACCGTCAATGACAGCGGTCTTTCGGCAGCGCTTACGCGCCTGATTGCCCGTTGTGGTGAGCCGGTCATCCGCCGCGGCGTGGATATGGCCATGCGCATGATGGGTGAGCAGTTCGTCACCGGCGAAACTATCGATGAAGCACTGAAGCGCGCAAAATCGCTTGAAGAGCGCGGATTCCGTTATTCCTACGACATGCTCGGTGAAGCAGCCACGACTGCTGCCGACGCAGAACGGTATTACAAGGATTACGAGACTGCGATCCATGCGATCGGTCGCGCTTCCGCTGGCCGCGGCATTTATGATGGTCCCGGCATTTCGATCAAGCTTTCGGCGCTGCATCCGCGTTATGTTCGCGCACAGAGCGAACGCGTGATGGGCGAACTTCTGCCAAAGGTGAAGGCGCTCGCAGCCCTTTCCAAGAAGTACAATATTGGCCTCAACATTGATGCTGAAGAAGCAGACCGTCTTGAGCTTTCGCTCGATCTTCTGCAGAGCTTGATTGAAGATCCTGATCTGGCTGATTGGGAAGGCATCGGCTTCGTGGTGCAGGCCTATGGCAAGCGATGCCCGTTTGTACTTGATTTCATTATCGATCTTGCCCGCCGCAACAATCGTCGCGTCATGGTTCGTCTCGTCAAGGGCGCTTACTGGGATGCCGAAATCAAGCGCGCGCAGGTTGATGGCCTTGAAGATTTCCCGGTCTACACCCGCAAGGTTCATACTGACGTTTCCTACATTGCTTGCGCCCGCAAATTGCTTGCCGCCCGTGATGTGATCTTCCCGCAGTTTGCAACGCATAATGCGCAGACGCTTGCCACGATCTATCATCTGGCAGGCCCGGACTTCAAAACGGGCTCTTATGAATTCCAGTGCCTGCATGGCATGGGCGAGCCGCTTTATGACGAAGTTGTCGGTGCATCGAAGCTAGGTCGTCCAGCTCGCATTTATGCGCCGGTTGGTACGCATGAAACGCTGCTGGCCTATCTGGTGCGTCGTCTGCTCGAAAACGGTGCGAACTCTTCCTTCGTCAATCGCATTGGCGACAAGAGCGTGTCGGTTGATGAGCTGATTGCCGATCCTGCGGAAGTCGTTCGTTCGATGGCCGTTGTCGGTGCACGTCACGACCAGATCAGCTTGCCTGAAGATTTATATGGCATTCGTAAAAACTCGGCAGGTTTCGACCTTTCCAATGAAGAGCAGCTGGCAGAACTGAGCGAAACGCTCAAGGCGACTGCTTCGCGCGCCTGGACTGCGGATCCGCAGATTGCTGGCGTCAAGATTAAGGGTGAAAGCCGCCCGGTTCTGAACCCTGGCGATCATTCCGATGTCGTGGGTACGGTTACGGAAATCGCCGCCGACGATGTTGCAAGCGCGATGAACGCAGCTCAAAAGGCTGTAGCAAGCTGGTCAAAAATTTCGCCTGCTGATCGTGCAGCTTGCCTTGATCGCGCTGCCAATATCATGCAGCGTGAAATGGCAGAGCTTCTCGGTCTCATCATGCGTGAAGCTGGCAAGTCTATGCCAAACGCGATTGCAGAAGTGCGTGAAGCCATCGACTTCCTGCGCTATTATGCCGAACAGACCCGCCGCACGCTGGGTGTTGCGCACAAGCCGCTTGGTCCGATTGTCTGTATCAGCCCGTGGAACTTCCCGCTGGCGATTTTCACCGGTCAGATTGCAGCAGCTCTTGTTGCAGGCAATCCGGTTCTGGCAAAGCCTGCTGAAGAAACCCCGCTCATTGCAGCGCAGGGCGTTCGTATTCTGCATGAAGCTGGCATTCCTGCGGACGCATTGCAGCTTCTGCCGGGCGATGGCCGCATTGGTGCAGCTCTTGTCGCAGCACAAGAAACCTGTGGTGTAATGTTCACCGGCTCGACGGAAGTTGCACGTCTTATTCAGGCGCAGCTTGCGTCACGTCTGCTGCCAAATGGCAAGCCGATCCCGCTGATTGCTGAAACCGGCGGCCAGAACGCCATGATGGTAGATTCGTCCGCTCTTGCCGAACAGGTCGTGTTCGACGTGATCGGTTCGGCTTTTGACAGCGCCGGTCAGCGTTGTTCGGCTCTGCGCGTTCTTTGCCTGCAGGAAGATGTTGCTGATCGCATCCTGACTATGCTTAAGGGTGCGCTCAAGGAACTGTCGATTGGCCGCACCGACAAGCTGAAAGTTGATATTGGCGCTGTTATCACGGCGGAAGCCAAGGACATCATCGAAAAGCACGTTCAGACGATGCGCGATATGGGTCGTAAGGTGGAACAGCTTCCGCTTGGACCTGAAACCGGGAAGGGCACTTTCGTTGCGCCAACCATCGTCGAGATCGACAGTCTGCGCGATCTGAAGCGTGAAGTGTTTGGTCCGGTTCTGCATGTTGTACGCTACAAGCGTAACGACATGGACAGCCTCATCGATGACATCAACGCAACCGGCTATGGCCTGACTTTTGGTCTTCATACGCGTCTTGATGAAACGATTGCTCACGTTGCTGATCGCATCCGCGTTGGCAACGTCTATATCAATCGCAACGTTATCGGTGCGATTGTGGGCGTCCAGCCTTTCGGTGGCCGTGGTCTGTCCGGCACGGGCCCGAAGGCTGGCGGTCCGCTCTATCTTGGTCGCCTTGTTGAAACAGCGCCAATTCCGCCGCGTATGGCTTCGGTTCACACCGATGCCGCGCTCAATGATTTCGCAAAGTGGCTTGGCAATCGCGGCATGAACGAACTGGCGCAGGCCGCTCGTGAAACCGGCAGTGCTTCTGCACTTGGTCTGAATATCGAGCTTCCGGGTCCCGTTGGCGAACGCAACCTCTATGCGCTTCATGCGCGGGGTCGCATTCTTCTGGTTCCACAAACTGAAACCGGTCTCTATCGTCAGCTGACAGCGGCACTGGCCACTGGCAACGAAGCGGTCATCGACGAGGCTTCAGGCTTGCGTAATGTTCTGAAGGACTTGCCTTCAAGCGTCGCTGCGCGTGTTGTCTGGACAAAGGACTGGCAGGCAGACACACCTTTCGCCGGTGCGCTTGTTGAAGGAGAGAGCGAACGCCTGATCGACATCAACAAGAAGCTGGCAGCTCTTCCGGGCCCGCTCGTGCTGACACAGGCAGCAACTTCGGCGCAGCTGGCCGAGAGCGCTGATTGCTATTGCCTGAGCTGGTTGCTTGAAGAGGTTTCGACCTCCATCAACACAACGGCTGCAGGCGGCAATGCCAGCCTGATGGCAATCGGGTGACACGTCTTCGAGCGTGTTTCGATCTTTTTCGATTAGTCAGAAAGGCGACCTTTGGGTCGCCTTTTTGGTTCGTGTTAGTCGCATTTCCATTAAAACAGAATTATTAGTCCGTTTATAAAATTTATAGAATGAAATTTATAAATTCACATTGACACACAAGCCTAAAAGGCAAAGACTATGCGAAGGCTTGTGAAAAGCCGCAGCGTGGAGGCGCTGAACATAGGGAGGAACAACAATGCGTTGGGCACTTACAATCGCGGCGTTTGCCGCCGGCGTTTCATCATTTGCAGTTTCGGCACAGGCTTCGGGCAATCTCAATCTTATATGTTCGGCAGACGTCGTAATCTGCGAGCAGATGAAGAACAATTTCGAGAAAGAAACCAACATAAAGGTGAATATGGTACGCCTGTCTTCTGGCGAAACCTATGCGAAGGTTCGAGCCGAAGCGCGCAATCCCAAGACCGATATTTGGTGGGCAGGTACGGGCGATCCCCATTTGCAAGCTGCTTCCGAAGGGCTGACGCTCGAGTATAAATCGCCAATGCTTGACCAATTACAGGATTGGGCCAAAAAGCAGGCAGAAAGCTCGGACTTCCGCACTGTCGGCGTTTATGCTGGAGCGCTCGGATGGGGCTATAACACCGATCTTTTTAAGAAGAAGAATTTGAAAGAACCCGCCTGCTGGGCGGATTTGCTTGATCCGTCCTATAAGGGTGAAATCCAGATGGCCAACCCGAATTCGTCTGGTACAGCCTATACGGCGCTTGCCACACTCGTTCAGCTGATGGGCGAGGAGAAGGCATTTGAATATCTGGCAAAGCTGAATGCAAATGTGTCCCAATATACCAAGTCTGGTTCAGCCCCGGTGAAGTCGGCTGCGCGTGGTGAAAACGGCATTGGCATCGTTTTCATGCATGATGCAGTTGCAATGACGGCAGAAGGTTTTCCTATCAAGTCGATCGCGCCTTGCGAAGGCACTGGCTATGAGATCGGTTCCATGTCGATCATCAAAGGCGCTCGCAATCTAGATAATGCCAAGAAATGGTATGACTGGGCGTTGAGTGCTGAAGTGCAATCCAAGATGAAGGATGCAAAATCCTTCCAGATTCCATCCAACAAGAATGCTGAAGTTCCAAAAGAGTCGCCACGCTTCGAGGATATCAAGCTGATCGACTATGACTTTAAGACCTATGGCGAGCCAAACAAGCGCAAGGAAATCCTTGAGCGCTGGGACAAGGAAATTGGCGCAAAGGCCAATTAAAACGAGCCCTATCTCTGGTTCGCGGTCTATTTTCGTTATCCCCTCCCGCCTGATTGCGGCGGGAGAAGGATAAATATGTCGACTTTGCCCGCAATGCGCAAAAATGAGCAGAAAAGCGGATAGGTATGAAACAACACAATCGACGGCTTGATGTGGTTCTGACGCTGGCTTTAGTCGCGTTTCTGATCCTGCCCTGGTATCGCATTGAGCAAGGCTTCTTCCGTTTCAGCTGGCTTGAAGGGTTTTTCAACCAAGCCGATAATGGACCCGCTATCCTGCAAATATTCGCTTATGGCCGCCCATGGCTTGGTATTGTTGCCGTGCTGATGCTTATTTGCAGCTTCGCACGCTTTGCGATGACGCCGGAAAAACGAACATCCGTTCTAATCGGCGCTAGCCTTCTGGGAGCAGGATTCCTTGCGCTGCAAGGGCTGGCAATTGGTTTTACCGGCTGGAACTGGATGGTAAGCGAAACGCTCTTCGGTCAGCTTGCAGACGGCCAACCCGCTTTTGGTGCCGGTGCTGTTCTCACAGGTCTTTGCTTTCTGCTGATCTTCTCCTTCGGGCTTGCAGAACGCGGTGTGATGAAAGGTGACGCTTTTGTCGTTTCCTCGATCACGCTGCTGGTCGCTCTTGTGAGTGTTTTTGTATTCTACCCGATCTTCAGCATGTTCGCAGGATCTGTGCAGAATTTTGACGGCTCTTTCAATCCCGACGGCTTTATCGGCAATATTCAGGATTCTTCAATCTGGAGCCTTGCCTGTGTGATCGGCGAGGGGCGTTGTGGTGTTGCGTGGCGCACGCTCTGGCTGGCGCTGATGACCGCAACAGGCTCGACAGTGCTTGGGCTTTCCTTCGCACTCGTTGCAACCCGCACTGGCTTTCCGTTCAAGAAGGGCTTGCGCATTCTCACAGTGCTGCCGATAATCACACCACCATTCGTGATTGGTCTGGCGCTGACATTGCTGTTTGGCCGCGCTGGCGTTGTGACGGAACAGATTTCCAATCTGTTCGGCGTTGAACCGGGCCGCTGGCTTTATGGTCTAACAGGGATCTGGATCGCGCAGGTGCTATCGTTCACGCCGATCACCTTCCTCGTTCTGATCGGCGTGGTCGAAGGTGTTTCTCCTTCCATGGAAGAAGCATCGCAAACCCTGCGTGCCGACCGCTGGCGGACGTTCAACCGTGTTTCATTGCCGCTTATGGCGCCGGGGCTGGCCAATGCATTCCTGATTGCTTTCATCGAAAGCATGGCTGATTTCGGCAATCCGATGGTGCTTGGCGGTAGTCATGGTGTACTTTCGACGGAGATATTCTTTGCCGTTGTGGGTGCGCAAAACGATCCGTCACGCGCGGCTGTTCTGGCGATTGTGCTGCTCTGCTTCACGCTTTCAGCCTTCCTCATCCAGCGTCTTTGGCTGTCTGGCAAAAACTTTGCAACCGTCACCGGAAAGGGTGATTCCGGCATTCATGCTGGCCTGCCAAAAGGATTGAAGATCGGCGTCTATGCCCTTGTTATTCCATGGATGATCTTTACTGTTGTTGTCTATTTGATGATCTTGATCGGCGGGTTCGTTCGTACATGGGGTCTCGATAATTCGCTAACACTCGATCATTATCGGCGCGCTTTCTCTGTGGGTTGGACAGATGGCGGTTTTTCATGGACAGGTGTTGCCTGGAACTCGTTCTGGACGACGATGGAAATATCATTGATCTCGGCACCGCTCACTGCTGCAGTCGGATTGCTTACTGCTTATCTGATCGTGCGGCAGCGCTTCTTCGGACGCAACGTGTTCGAATTTGCACTGATGCTGAGCTTTGCCATTCCGGGTACGGTCATTGGTGTCAGTTATATTATGGCCTTCAATCTGCCACCGCTTGAAATGACCGGCACGGCGCTGATCCTGATTGCCTGCTTTGTGTTCCGCAATATGCCGGTTGGCGTGCGCGGTGGTATCGCCGCCATGAGTCAGCTCGACAAAAGCCTTGATGAAGCATCGCTCACGCTGCGTGCTGGCAGTTTCCGCACGATCCGTAAGGTGATCCTGCCACTGCTGCGACCAGCGATTACTGCGTCTCTGGTCTATTCCTTCGTTCGCGCGATCACGTCGATCAGTGCCGTGATCTTCCTTGTATCGGCGGAATATAACATGGCGACCTCCTATATCGTCGGCCTCGTCGAAAATGGCGAATTCGGTGTGGCGATTGCCTATTCGTCGGCACTCATTCTGGTGATGGTAGTTGTGATTGTCACCTTCCAGCTTCTTGTCGGCGAGCGCCGGTTGCGACGTGAAAACCGCGTTGCCACGCTCTCGCCGATCAAAACCGTTCAACAGGAGAAAGCCGCATGACCACGATCCGTCCCGGCTCCGTTACCTTTCAAAACGTCACCAAGAAGTTCGGTAATTTCACCGCTCTGCCTGATTTGTCCCTGACAGTGGAACCCGGCACGCTTGTCACGCTGCTTGGTCCTTCGGGTTGCGGCAAAACCACGACCCTGCGCCTTCTTGCTGGGCTGGAACATCCGACATCTGGCCGGATTCTGATCGGCGGCAAGGATGTGACCATGCTCCCCGCCAATGAGCGAGATGTGTCCATGGTGTTTCAATCCTATGCGCTGTTTCCGCACATGAGTTCACTCGATAATGTCGCTTATGGGCTCGAATCTTCCGGATTAAAAAAGAAGGAAGCGCGTGAGCGGGCGGAGGAAGGGCTGAAGCTTGTTGGCCTTGCCGGTATGGGGCATCGACTTCCGGCCGAGCTTTCAGGTGGGCAGCAACAGCGTGTGGCCGTGGCCCGCGCACTCGTGCTCGAACCACAGGTTCTGCTGCTTGATGAGCCGCTTTCGAATCTTGATGCGCGCCTGCGCCGCCGTGTGAGAACTGAAATCAGGGAACTCCAGCAAAGGCTTGGTTTTACTGCAGTTTATGTCACCCATGATCAGGACGAAGCTTTGGCTGTGTCCGATACAATTATTGTCATGAAAGACGGCGATATAGCGCAGCAAGGCAGTCCGCGTGACCTTTATGAGTCTCCCGCATCGGCCTTCATTGCAGACTTCATGGGTGAGGCCAATGTTGTGCCCTGTGAAGTCGTCAGCGCAGAAAATGGAGAAGCTGTCATTCGTATCGGGAAGCTTAGTCATCGACTGGCATCATCACATGCAAGGCCGGGACCCGCACAGCTGGCGGTTCGCCCAAATGCGGTGAGTCTGCAAGCCCAGAGTGGCGGAGACTTTCCGGGACGCGTGGCCCACTCCGCTTATCTCGGTGATCATATCGAATATGAAATCGAGACTGAACACGGCAAGCTTTTCATTGTCGATCCTGCTGTGGAAGAAGCACTTCCGCCGCAAACAGATGTCGCTATCCATTTCAAGCCGCGTGGCCTTGCCATCATCAACAATTGAGCGCATGAACCATGCGCCTTTATTCCCTCTGACTGGAAACCAAGCATGACATCAGACATTTCAAAAGAGCTTGAAACACGGTTTAAGCTTGCGCAGGACATTGCGCGCGAGGCTGGTGCGCTGGCACTTGATTATTTTAATCGCCGCAAGACGCTGGTGATTGAAACCAAGCGCGATCCGCAGGATGTGGTGTCCATTGCTGACCGCAATGTCGAACAGCTGATCAATGAGCGCGTATCGGCAGCTTTCAGCGACGATGGCTTTCTGGGCGAAGAATATGGACTGAATGCAGGCACCTCAGGCTATACATGGGTGGTTGATCCCATCGATGGCACCAGCCCTTTTGTGAACGGAATGCCGAACTGGTGCGTTTCCATTGCCGTGCTGAAAGATGGTGAGCCGGTGATCGGTGTTATTCAGGCACCTTGCTTTGATGAGCTTTATGCATCTGCCAAGGGACATGGTGCAACGCTCAACGGCGAAAAGCTTGCGCTTGATGAAACGCGCACAATTCGCAACGCGGTGACGGGCATTGGTGCCAATAATTACGTAACGCCGCAGGTGGTTGCGAAGATCGTTGAAGATTTGCTTGAAGCAGGCGGCACATTCATTCGCAATGGCTCTGGCGCGCTAATGATTGCCTATGTGGCAGCGGGGCGTCTGGTGGGCTATTACGAGCCATATATGCACGCTTGGGATTGCATGGCAGGTTTTTGCCTAGTCCGCGAAGCAGGCGGCTATACGCATCCATTTCCAACGGAAGGCGCGCAACTGACCAAGGGCAGCAAGGTTTTCGTTGCTGCACCCGGTGCGGTGGACGATTTGAAAAAAGTGGCAAAACTCTAAGAAAAAAGCCCCGGAAATCCGGGGCTTTCTTTTTATGCTGATGGATTATCGCGCTTATAAATCCAGTCGTGATCGGGATGGTTTTTAAATCGCCATTTGCGGATCGGTCCGGCCATGACGTTGAGATAATACATCTCATAACCATAGGGCGCCCCGCATGGGTGATGTCCCTTTGGCACCAGAACAACATCGCCGTCAGAAACGGCCATGGTTTCATCGAGACTGCCATCTTCGGTAAAGACCCGCTGAATACCATAGCCCTGCGATGGGTTTAGGCGATGATAATAGGTTTCTTCCAGATAAGTCATATCCGGGAAGTTATCTTCATCATGTCGATGCGGCGGGTAGGATGACCAGTTGCCCTGTGGCGTGAAAACTTCCGTCACCAAGAGGCTGTCGGCGACATCGCGGCCTTCCATGGCAATGTTGAAAATGTTGCGGGTATTCGCACCTTGTCCACGCGTATCGAACGTCAGCCCTTCCGGTCCGAGTTTTTGCGCCTTACGGCCCGGTTTGCCCGGTGCTGTGCAGACAGCAAGCACGCAATCGGTTGTTGCCACTGCATCCCAGTCGCTCTCAGCAGGCACATAAAGACAATGCGGGGCGAGTTTTTCAAACACGCTCATTCGCTCGCCCATTTCACCGAAATCTTCTCCCGAGGCTTTGAGTTTTGCTTTGCCTTCGACCAGTACCAAAATGACTTCTCGGTCGCCGGTTGTCTCGGATGCGGCTTCGCCTGCTTTCAGACGATAAAGGCCAAAGCCAACATAGCCCCAATTGGCGCTTTCCGGCGTGATGTCGTGCACCTTGCCATGCTTGCCGCTCGGTTTGCGTAACAGATTGGCCATAGCTCAGTCTCCTTTGTCTAACCCTGCTTCGCGCGCAAATGCTTTGAGCGATTTCAGCCCCAGCGACTGATATTCAAATGGATTGCGCACATCAGGGTCCTGTTCAGCTTCAATCACCAGCCAGCCCTGATAGCCATGCTGGGCCGCGACCGTAAGAACGGGTACAAAATCGACACCGCCTTCATGATCGCCGGGAACAGTGAATACGCCGCGGCGCACGCCTTCCAGAAAGGACAGGCTCTGGTCGCGTACCTGTGCCGCTATAGCCGGGCGTACATTCTTGGCATGGATATGGCGAATACGCCCCATATGGTTCTTTGCAACGCGTTCAGGATCACCGCCGCCAAACAGACAATGACCTGTATCAAGCAGCAATTTGGCATGTGGGCCGGTATGTTTCATCAGAAGGTCGATCTCGTCTTCGCTCTGAACAATCGTGCCCATGTGATGGTGATAGACGAGTGCAATACCCTGCGCGCTCGCATGTTCGGCCAGTGCTTCAACGCCCGCACCAAACTCAGCCCAGCGTGCTTCTTCCAGCACCGGGCGTTCGGATAGAGACTTGCTATCGTCGCCATGAATGGCGTTCGACGTTTCGCAAACGATGATGACTTTGCATCCCATGGCGTTCAGAAGATCAAGTGCTGGCTGCATTGCAGCCTTCTCATTCTCAACGGAATTTGTCAGAAGGTTCAGCGAATGCCAGCCGGAAATATAACGCAGATTACGCGGTTCAAGCACTGCTTTAAGTTCCGCTGCAGCTTGCGGAAATTTATGACCTTTTTCGATTCCGTCGAAGCCGATTTTTGAAGTCTCATCAAGGCATTGATCAAGGCTTATATGCGCGCCAAGGCTGCGATCATCATCGTTCGACCAGGCAATCGGGTTGGTGCCATAGAGGATCATCGGTCAGTTTCTTTCTTTGATCTGAGCTTCATAATTTTCACGCGCGGCGCGTACTTGGTCGCGGTCCGAGACCTCCGGCACAGCCACGTCCCACCACCAGCCGCCGGTTTCAGGCGTCGGGTAAGGATCGGTATCGATGACGATAACTGTGGTGCGCGGGCTGTTGCGCGCTTCTGCCAGCGCATCTTCAAGTTCGCGGATAGAACCGACTTTCTTACTGTCGGCACCCATCGCAGCTGCATGGGCTGCAAAGTCGATATTCGATGCATTCACATGGGTTGTGTGGTCGAGCAGATTGTTGAACTCGGCACCGCCGGTCGCCATTTGCAATCGGTTGATGCAGCCATAACCGCGATTGTCGGTAAGCACGACTGTGATCTTGATGCCCATCATCACAGAGGTCGCAAGCTCTGAATTGGCCATCATATAGGAGCCGTCACCGATCATCACGATCACGTCGCGATCCGGTTCAGCCATCTTGATGCCAAGTCCGCCTGCGATCTCATAACCCATGCAGGAGAAGCCATATTCCATGTGATAGGACATCGGGCGACCGGCTTTCCAGAGCTGGTGCAATTCACCCGGCATGGTGCCAGCCGCGCACATGACGACAGTATTTTCTTTCGACTGACGCTGGACTGCGCCGATCACCTGCATGTCTGTGGGAAGCTGGTTGGCATCACCGGGAGCAGCCGTCAAACGGTCTGCCGCTTCAAACCATTTCTCTTTGAGGCCGCTGTCGAGGGAAGGGCGTTTGTAACTTTTTAGAGCGTGCGAAAGCGCCTCCAATCCAATCTTTGCATCCGCAACGAGCGAGATGGAACCTTGTTTGTGACTGTCATAGGGTTGGACGTTCAGGGAGAGCAGCTTTCGCCCCGAATGTTTGAACAGTGCCCACGAGCCGGTGGTGAAGTCCTGAAAGCGTGTGCCAACACCAATAACCAGATCGGCACTTGCGGCAATAGCATTTGCACTATCTGCACCAGTAACGCCGACCGGGCCAAAATTGAGCGAATGATCCCACGGCAAAGCCGATTTGCCTGCCTGTGTTTCGATAACTGGAATGTTGTGACTTTCAGCAAAGTTTTTCAGCACTTCATGGGCGCCTGAATAATGTACGCCGCCGCCTGCAACAATAACCGGGGTCTCGGCAGCTTTGATCGCGGCGATTGCTGTTGCCAGCTCGTGTTCATCGGCGGGCGGTCGCCGCCAATGCCAAACCTTTGGCGCGAAGAACTCTTCCGGCCAGTCATAGGCTTCGGCCTGCACATCCTGACAGAGAGACAGCGTTACAGGGCCGCAATCCGCAGGATCTGTCATTGTGCGGAAGGCACGCGGCAGAGCAGTGAGAAGCTGCTCAGGGCGGGTAATGCGATCAAAATAGCGGCTTACGGGGCGGAAACAGTCATTGACGGTCATTGTGCCGTCATTGAAATCCTCGATTTGCTGCAATACAGGGTCGGGACCGCGATTGGCAAAAACATCGCCGGGAATGAAAAGCACCGGCAGGCGGTTCACATGAGCGAGTGCCGCTGCTGTGACCATGTTGGTTGCACCGGGGCCGATGGAGGAAGTGACGGCGCAAGCACGTTTGCGACCGAGCTGCTTGGTATACGCGATGGCTGCATGGGCCATGGTTTGCTCATTATGGCCGCGCCAGGTTACAAGCTGGTCACGGATGCCATGCAGTGCCTCGCCAAGCCCAGCCACATTGCCGTGGCCAAAAATAGCCCAGACACCTGCAATGAAGGGCTCACCGTCTGATGTCATCTGGTTGGCGATATAGCGTACAAGAGCCTGTGCCGCTGTCAGTCGAACCGTCTTCATATTTCCTCCCAGCGGAAATCCGCTTTCTCGCAACTTGAGACTCAGGCCTCCACCTGTTCTTGGGATGCGTTTATTTCTGCCGCAGCTTGTCCCAAAGATCGCAAAAACCGCGATAGCGTTTTGCCATTTCGGCAATGGCTTCTTTATCGCTCATTTTTCCAGCAAGCCACTGGCGGGCGACTTCGCCTAAAATGGTACGACCAATGGCGAAGCCTTTGACAAGATCAAAGTGCGCCGCAACTTTAAGGCTTGCTTCAAGTTCTTCTGCAGGAGCATCAAGGCCCAGCACGACAATACCACGCGTGTGCGGATCATGACGCATGATGGTATCGCACGTATTTTGCCATGCTTTTTCTGTCGTCAGAGGCTCTAGTTTCCACCAGTCTGGATAAACGCCGATCTCGTAGAACCGCTCAACGACTTTTGCTGTGCTCATATCGTCGACGGGTGCGACTTTGGATGGGATAACTTCGAGCAAGAACTCCAGACGGTTACGCCGTGCCGCAGTGAAAAGCCGTTTTACAGTGGCTTCCTGTTGTGCTTTCACGTCTTCGCTGTCATCGGGATGATAGAAGGAAAGGACTTTGACGACATGCTCAAGCGGCCACTCCACAAGGCCACCGCAATCGGGGCCTAGTTCGGGTTCAAGCTCAAGTGGGCGAGACCCGGGCCATTCTGTCGGACGTCCAATCCACAGGCCACTGCCAGCAGCGCGATAAAGCGCATCACGACCAAGCCGACTATCGCAAAGAATGCCGTAGCCGTTTTCACCGCCTGAAACCTTTAATGCAGCATTCAAGCATAATTCTTTGAATTGTCCGATTTTCTCATCACTTGCGCCAGCTTCCCGCGCCATTTCTTCCAGCTGAATACGATGATCAAAAGCGAAAACGCGTATATGCGGCCAGTCGCCATTGCGGTTGGTCGACCAATGTATCTGTTCGAGCGCCTGATCCTTGCGTAAGGCTTTGTCGCGAATGCCACTTTGCAAGAAATATTGCAGCTCTTCCCAACTCGGATAAGCGGGGGTGCAGCCATGGCGTGACACTGCGAAGGCTCCACAAGCATTGGCGAATTTCAGACTAGTCGGCCAGTCTTCATCCTTGAGCCAGCCGCGCAAAAGGCCAGACATGAAGCCGTCGCCCGCACCAAGCACATTGAACACTTCAATGGGAAAACCTTCGCCGGATTTTCCCTCATCGAGACTGTCAGGAATGTCGTCTTCAAAGACCACTGCGCCCATTGGCCCGCGCTTGCAAACGAGGACTGCTGTTGTGATATCACGAACGGCTTTGAGAGCTTCAACCGTATCGGTTGTTCCACCCGCAATGTGAAACTCTTCTTCCGTCCCGACAATGAGATCGAACAATTTGAGTGTTATTTGGAGTTTCGCTGTAACGGCTGCAGATTCAATAAAGCGGTTTTCACCATCGCCGTGACCCGCGAGCCCCCAGAGGTTCGGACGATAGTCTATATCAAGCACTGTGCGGCTGCTATTTTCGCGCGCGAGTCTCAATGCTTTGAGAACTGCAGCTTCTGTAGACGGATGCGACAGGTGCGTGCCAGTAGCGAGTACACATCCGGCTTGCGCAATAAAGTCTGGATCGATGTCATCTTCGCAAAGCGCCATGTCAGCGCAGTTTTCGCGATAGAATATCAATGGGAACTGTTGCTGGTCACGAATGCCGAGAATGACGAGTGCTGTGAGGCGTTCAGGATCTGTGACGATGCCACGCGTATCCACCCCTTCACGCGCAAGTTCACGCAACAGAAAACGTCCCATATGCTCGTCGCCCACACGTGTTATCAGAGCTGATTTGAGACCAAGCCTTGCGGTGCCGGTTGCTATATTTGTTGGAGAGCCACCAACATATTTGTTGAAGGATGCCATATCCTCGAGAAGGCCGCCGACCTGGGCGCCGTAAAGATCCACCGAAGACCGACCAATCGTAATCAAATCGAGCTGCTTCATCCCATTTTTTCCTTGGCGCATTTGTCTTTTTTAGCTTGGGAAAGCTGTCTGTTATTCACGATGAGCAGCAGCCATTCTATTTTTGATTAAAATGGATTTATTATTCTATTTCAACTGAAAAATGGAATGCTTTATCATTTTATGACTGACGTTTTGTTCCGACAGTAACGGCGAGGGTGATCGCGAGGCAAAGTGTGGCGGAAAGCGAGCGGAATGCGCCGAAGTCCACTTCCGAAACCAGTAGAGATTGCTGAGCGAATTTGCTCATTGGACTAACAATTGTATCGGTAATGGCAACAACATCGATACCGCGGTCGCTGGCATTTTCCACCATTGCAATGGTTTCAGGCGAGTATGGCGAAAAGGAAATGGCAAGAAGCACATCGCCTTTACGGATAGCGTGCTGGTTCTCTAATTTGCCGACAGTGCTGTGGAGCATCGCAGGAACCTGCATCTTTTCAAGCGCGTAAGCCAGATAGCTCGCAACCGGAAATGCACGCCGAACGCCGATGATGTGGATGGTTTCCGCCGTTGCCAGTAGCTCGACGGCTTTCTCAAGTGCCTCCGGCTCAATGGTCTTTAGCAGACTTTCAAGTGACGTGCGGCCAGCCTCGGCAAACTCTGCCAAAAGGGCAGGCGCGCTTCCAGCCGCCGTTTCACGCAAATGTTCAAGCCGCGTGGAATAATCGGGCCAACCGCCAGCATAAGAGTCGCGGAAAATCTTCTGCATTTCCGAAAAGCCGGAAAAACCCATTATCTGACAAAAGCGCATGAAAGCTGAGCTTTGAACGCCTGCACCCTCGGCCATTTCCGCGACCGTCGAAACAGCGATACGGTCCTGATTGGCTGCAACAAAATCGGCGCATTGTCTGAGGCGTTTTGGCAATCGGTCTGCGACGTCGAGCAGTCTCGCCTCAAATTCTTTGACACTTGTTGGCGCTGGCACATTGGCGGAAGCTTCGTCTTGTGCGGAAACAGCTTGTTCGGTGTCCATTGCCATCCTTTCAGAAACGGTCTCTTGACATCCTATATATCACAATCTAGCAAAATAGAATAAATATTCCATTGCGCTTTGTTTCTTCCGAATAGTCGGGAATCGCGCAAAACGGAATAACGAAACTGTTTTGTTGGTCAACCGAGGATGACCGTTTTGGGAGGATGAAGGCAATGGTTACACGTCTTGCTCTACTCGGTGCTGGCCGTATTGGTAAGGTTCATGCGAGCGCAATTGCTTCCGACAAGCGTGCGAAGCTGATCGCGGTGGCGGATGCCAATCACGACGCGGCACGCGCCATTGCTGATGCTGCTGGCGCGGAGGTGCGCACCATCGACGAGATTGAACAGTCGTCTGATGTTGATGCGGTGCTAATTTGCACACCAACCAACACCCATGCCGATCTGATTGAGCGTTTTTCGCGCGCAGGAAAAGCCGTGTTTTGCGAAAAGCCGATTGATCTCAATATTGAGCGCGTGCGTGCATGTCTCGCTGTCATCAAGGAAACCGGCGGCAAGGTGATGCTCGGCTTCAATCGCCGCTTTGACCCACATTTTGTGGCTGTTCGCAAGGCGATTGATGATGGTCGGATTGGCAAGGTTGAGATGGTCTCCATCACCAGTCGCGATCCAGGCGCACCGCCCGCAGAATATATCAAGGTTTCGGGCGGCATCTTTCGCGACATGACGATCCATGATTTTGACATGGCGCGTTTTTTGTTGGGCGAAGAAATTGCAACCGTATCGGCCTCGGCGTCGGTTCTTGTCGATCCTAAGATTGGTGAACTTGGCGACTTTGACAGCGCCAGCGTGCTCCTGACCACAGCATCTGGTCGCCAGTGTGTGATTTCCAATTCGCGTCGGGCTTCCTATGGTTACGACCAGCGCATCGAAGTGCATGGGTCGGAAGGTGCAGTGTCTGCTGAAAATCAGCGACCGGTTTCTATCGAAGTTGCATCGAAAGACGGCTATACACGCCCGCCGCTGCACGATTTCTTCATGACACGCTATACGGATGCTTATGCGGCTGAGATTGCCGCGTTCATTGATGCGATTGATGGCGGCAAAGCGCCTTCACCGTCGGCAGAAGATGGTTTGCAGGCTTTGGCGCTTGCGGAAGCGGCACTTCTCTCAATCAAGGAAGGCCGTGCTGTGAAAGTTGCGGAAGTTCTCATTTAACCGCTCATTTTCGTTTGCCTTTTTCTGCAATCAGTTGCGATATGCGGAGTATGGCTTATGAATTTGACACCTTGCCGCTCGATGAGTTTTTTGTGCCTGTGGCAAATGCCACGGCTGCATTAACCAGGCTCGACGAGCGGCTTACCGGATCACCTATTCGCGACGGAATGATAGAGCGTATGCATATGCATGACGCTGTTGCCTCCATGTGGCTTGAGGGGGAACTTGTCCATCTGGAAGATCTGATTTTGCATGATGCTGTGATGGATACGCGTATGCCGAGCCAAGCGCTAACCATTGCGCATTCCGTTTTGCGTCTTCGTCGGCAAATTGCTGGACGCGCAGCAGGCTGGGCATTGAGTAGCTCAGGCATCCAGCAATTGCTTGGTCGCAATGTCGACATTCAAGTCGAACCTGTGAAGCAATATGATCAACCGGAGGAGGGGGAACCCGACGCACTTCTGGATGATATCGATGCGCTGCTTGCGCGAACGGATGCACTTTTGAAAGGCATTGTTCAGGAGAAACCTAAGCCTCAGCCCGTCGAAATTGATCCGCTGTTGAATGATGAGGACTGGAATGAGGATGAGCGTTTGCAGCAGTGGCGCGACATTTTTGAAAAGTCTGCTTATTTGCCTTCATTAATGCGTGCTGCAATCATGTATGATGCGTGGTTTGATATTGAGGTGGTGCAGCGTTCCTCATGGGTAGGGCGCTTGCTTGCTGCCGCTTATCTGCGTCAGTCTGGTATAGCTTCTTCACATTTGCCGGCACTGAGCATCGGATTGCGAACCAAAAGGCCTGATGAACGCCGCTCGCCAAACCGTCTGGTTCGTTTTAAAACCTTTTTTTCTGCGATTGAGGATGGTGTTGAGACAGTGATGAAAGAGCATGACCGTTTGATGTTGGCGCGAGAACAAATGCAGCGCAAACTAAAGGGGCGTCGCTCCAATTCCCGCTTGCCACAACTCGTGGATATGATTATGCGCAGTCCGCTTGTCTCGAGCCCAATGGTCGAAAAGGAGCTTGATGTCACGCCACAGGGAGCACTCAAGTTGATCACTGAACTTAATCTTCGGGAGATCACCGGGCGTGGTCGTTTCCGCGCCTGGGGCGTTCTTTAGAGCGCGTTTCGATCTGATTTTATCAGATCGGCGCTCTATGCATTTGTTTGACGCACATCCTGGTCCGAAAACCGGTTCCCACTTTTCGGGATGTGCTTTAACTCATTTGTTCATGCAATGATTGCGCAGATGCGTTGCAAACAGCTGGTATTCATTGCGCCTCGCTGTTTTGGCGCGCCAAACTAAAGCGAGGGAACGATAATTGTTTTGCCCTTCATAAGGAACGATACTGAGTTCGCTGCCACGGGTAATGCCTGCTTTGATTGCGACTTCTGGTAGAAGTGTTACGCCCATTCCGAATTCCACAAGCTGCACCAGTGTCATGATGCTTGTTGCATGTACATCTCCACCCGTTTGGGCGGGCTTTGAACCGATGGCAGCCATAACGTGTTCACGCAGACAATGGCCGCTTTCGAGCAACAAAAAGGGCTGATCCTGGAGATCGCTGGCATCAACATGGTCGCGATTGGCCAATGCATGATCACGACGTACTGCGAGAAAGAACGGATCCTTGCCAATTTCCGCAACTTCAAAGTCATCAAGGTCATAGGGGTGGGCAACAAGCGCTACATCAAGAGATCCAGAGCGCAAACTGTCGAGCAGCGTGCGTGTTAAGCCCTCGCGAACGCTCAATTGCAGTTCTGGAAAAGCCTCAGCAGTCGCGGGCAGAACCTTGGGTAGAAGAAACGGTGCGATGGACGGAATGACGCCGAGCCGCAAACGTGTTGTCAAAGGACGCTCTGCCTGACGTGCGTGTTCTGGTAGCTCTTCGATTGAGGCAACAATTTCCTGCGCACGATTGAGAAAATCCTCTCCCGCCGGCAGCAGTTGCATGCGTCGCCCATTGCGGTCAATCAAGGTCACGCCAACTTCAGCTTCCAGTGTTTGAATAGCAGCACTGAGAGTTGATTGCGTGACACCCACCGTCTCCGCCGCCCGCGAAAAAGAGCCCGCTTTAACAAGCGCGATAAAATAGTGGAGTTGGCGAACACTGATATTGAGCATAGGCTTTAACGTACTTATCTCCATCGTTAAAATCGATGGAATTGATCGCTTTAATCGCTTTGACCGATTGAATTAGAGCGCCTATATATGAATCGCAAGCAGAGAATTCTGAAACTTCTGAATTTCCTGCATAACAACGAATTTACAGGCAGGTATGAGATGCTCGGTATCGGTGACAAGCTCCCTTCTTTCAAAGTAACCGGCGTTAAGCCCGGCTTCAACTTCCATGAAGAAAACGGCGTTTCGGCTTTTGAGGAAATTACTGAAGCAAGCTTCGACGGCAAGTGGAAGGTTATCTTCTTCTACCCTAAGGACTTCACGTTCGTTTGCCCCACGGAAATCGCAGAATTCGCACGTCTGGCTTCGGATTTCGAAGACCGTGATGCAGTTGTTCTTGGCGGCTCGACTGACAATGAATTCGTCAAGCTCGCATGGCGCCGCGATCACAAGGATCTCGACAAGCTGCCAATCTGGTCGTTTGCTGACACTAACGGCTCTCTTGTCGATGGCCTCGGCGTCCGTTCACCAGATGGCGTGGCTTATCGCTACACCTTTGTTGTCGATCCGGACAACACGATCCAGCACGTTTACGCAACCAACCTCAATGTTGGCCGTGCACCGAAGGACACGCTGCGCGTTCTCGATGCTTTGCAGACAGATGAGCTTTGCCCATGCAACCGCGAAGTCGGTGGCGAAACGCTTAAGGCTGCCTAATCAGCTTAAATTATCTGATATGAGGCGGGTTGAGGCCCGCCTTTTGTTTATTCAGAACTGACAGTCAAAGAGGGTTCCATGTCCATTGATGATCTGAAGTCTAAAATCCCGGATTTCGCGAAAGATGTTCGTCTCAATCTTTCGTCTATAGCGAGCGATGAAACGCTCACGCCACAGCAGAAATACGGGCTGTTTGTTGCCTGTGGTATTGCTACACGCAATGCCGATCTACGCAAAGCGCTGGTTGCTGAAGCGGCCAGTAAGGTCGATGCTGCGGTGGTGCAAGCTGCAAAATCTGCTGCTTCCATTATGGGCATGAACAATGTTTATTATCGCTTCGTGCACCTTGCCACGAACAAGGACTATCGCACCATGCCAGCCAAACTGCGTATGAATGTGATAGGCAATCCGGGCGTCGACAAGGTTGATTTTGAGTTGTGGTCGCTGGCCGTTTCGTCAATCAACGGCTGCGGCATGTGCATCGACGCGCACGAAGATGTACTGCGCAAGGCAGGCGTATCAACCGAAGTGATTCAGACCGCTGCGCGCTTCGCGTCGATCATTCAGTCAGTAGCGATCGCTCTGGAAGCTGCTGACAGCGAATAAGTTTTTAGTGTTAAAAGAAAAGCCCGCGTGGATTGATCCACGCGGGCTTTTTTGTTCGGTATTTAGTTTGTCTTATTCGCCACGCTTGAACGAGATGAATGCAAAGCCGATCAGCGAAACGATAGCCGCAGCCGTCATGTAATAGCCAACATAGGCGAAGCTATAATGCGTTGCGAGCCATGTTGCGATGTAAGGTGCGACCGATGCGCCGAGAATGCCTGCCAGATTGAAGGTCAGTGAAGCGCCAGTATAGCGAACCGAAGTGGGAAATGGTTCTGCAAGAGCTGCACCAATTGGACCATAGGTCAGCCCCATCAGGCCGAAGCCAATGATGAGAAATGCAAGGACACCTGCTGTCCCGCTGAGGAAGAGTGGCGCCATGATGAAGCCGTAGAGACCGATAAGGACCGTGACGACGATCATCACTGGGCGCATACCGTATTTGTCGGAAAGCAGGGCTGCAACCGGAATGGTGAGGCCGAAGAAGATCACGCCGACCATCTGCAGGATAAGGAACTCTTCGCGACTATAACCTAACGCACGTGTACCCCAACCAAGCGAAAATACGGTCATAAGATAGAACAGAACGAAGGTTGCTACAGCGCCGATAGTGCCCAGAAAGAGGCTCGTCTTATGCTTTTTGAAAAGCGTTGCAACCGGAACTTCAACGCGTTCAGCCTTGTCGATAGCCTTCTGGAATTCTGGTGTTTCAGCAATCTTCAAGCGGATGAAGAGGCCGACGCCAACCAGCAGGGCACTCGCGATGAAAGGAATACGCCAGCCGAACGACATAAACTGTTCTTCAGTCAGGAGTTCAGCAAGAACCAGGAAGATACCCGTTGCAAGGATGAAGCCAACAGGCGCACCGAGCTGCGGGAACATACCGTACCAGGTGCGTTTGCCTTCCGGTGCATTTTCGGTTGCGAGCAAAACTGCACCGCCCCATTCGCCACCAAGGCCAAGACCCTGACCCAGACGGCAGAGTGCGAGCAGGAGAGCTGCCCATACGCCAATGGATTCATAGGTTGGCAGGAAACCGATTGCGACTGTGGAAATACCCATGGTCATCAGTGCTGCAACGAGCGTTGCCTTGCGGCCAACCTTATCGCCGAAATGGCCAAACAACGCGCCACCAATCGGGCGTGCGAAGAAGGCGATAGCGAAAGTTGCTAAAGACTGGAGCAGCGCCGAGTTACCGTCACTTGCTGGGAAGAACAGGTGCGGGAAAACGATTACCGCGGCGGTAGCATAAATATAAAAGTCGAAGAATTCGATTGTTGTGCCGATCATACTCGCGGCCAGAACGCGGCGCGCAGAATTTTTCTTCGGAACAACTGCTTGAGCTACAGTCATTGTTTCTTATCCATATTTGTGGGCTGAAATTGTGGGGAAAGCCCGAGATACTGCCTTCTTAGTGCCACAAAACACGAAACCGCAAGCTTAAAAGGGCTTTTGCGTAATTTTCCAATTTCGAATGTGCTCTTTTCGAAACAAAATGAACCCATAGCACCGCTTGAGCTAAAAGAGCGGAGAATTTAATTGCCCTAAACTGAAACACAGAACACGGAATCACAAGGATCGCGCAGACGTTTTTGACACAGAAATATTGGTCTGAGTTTTCGTAAAATTCTATGCGTTTATCTGTGATTGCAAGTCATCACATCTGCTTTGCTTTATCATCAATGAAAAAATTGAAGATGCAATTTGCCGTGACGTAATGCGCGATCAGCTTCGAGATTTAAATGAGAGGCTCGTTACCCCCAGTTCTCGATGCGGATTTTCGATCCGTCCGAGAAGCGCGAGAGATGGAACGGCGAGGGATCGACAACCGGCGTTTCGCCGCTGACCATATCGGCGACCAATCGTCCCGCACCGGGGCCGATGCCAAAGCCATGGCCTGAAAAGCCGGTGGCAACAATCAACCCGTCAATGCCGGGCAGGGGTGAGATAACCGGAATGACGTCCGGCATCGTATCAATCAGACCTGCCCATTCCTGTGCAATGGTTGCGGATGCAAAAGATGGGATGGCAGCTTTCAGTTTGGCCAGCACTGCTGCATTCGCTGCCCGGTGCGGTTCGGGATCGAGTGTTCGAATTTTTTCAAACACTGAGATCTGATCTGCCGGACGGAGTTTCCACTGGAAAGCTTCTTCAAAAAAGCGTTCGCCGATACGGAAACGCAGAGATTTCCATTCGGTTGACAGCGACGGAATGAAGTCGCGGAAGAAGCGGAAACTGTCAGGCACAATGTCGGCAATAGAGCCGCCAAGGCTCGCAACCGTATAACCACCATCAAGTCGCTTGCGCAGTGCGAAGTCCGAAAAGGCGATTGCAGGTTCAACGCCACTCTCGATGGGCGAGGTGCGGAAGACAGACGAGCGCACTTTGAGTTGCGGCAGATGGGCATCAAACGACGATATAATCAGCCGTGACCAGGCGCCGCCAGCAACAACAATCGCTTCGCAAGCCACGCGGCCTTTTTCAGTCAGGACGGCTGACACACGTCCATTGGTGGTTTCGATCCCGCGCACGGCGCAATTTTGCAGAATGACAGCACCGAGTTCCTGCGCCTTTGCGGCAAAAGCAGGTACTGCCTTTTGCGGCTCCGCACGGCCATCGAGCGGCGTGATCATGCCACCTTTGAGTGGACGTGTCAGTCCCGGCACAAGATTTGCCGCCTGCTGGCCGTTCAGAAGTTGGGTTTCGATCCCGTGCTCGCTGGCAATCCTGATCCACTCTGCGTAGCGCTCGACTTCCTCTTCCTTCTCGGCAGTGTAGGCAATGCCGGTAACACGAAATCCGGTTTCGCGCCCCACACGTTCATTCATGCCGTCCCAGAGATGCATACTTTCGACAATCAACGGCATTTCACGGCTGTCGCGCCCGGTCCTACGGCACCAGCCCCAGTTGCGACTGGATTGCTCGCCTGCAATTTCACCCTTTTCAAAAAGGGCAACAGGAATACCGCGCTCCGCCAGAAAAAGTGCTGTCGATACCCCGATCACACCACCGCCGATAATGGCGACCTTCGTTTCCTGTGGCAAACGCTCAGCGGTTGCCACTTTGTCGGTGATCGGCCCCATGATCAAACTCCTGCAATGCGAATATCAAATTCTGATGTGAGCAACATTGCGCGATTTGCGAGCTGCTTCAACTGGATAGTGCAGCAAACTATTGCGTTTTAAAACGTGTTTCGGCAAATGCTTGATGCATTTGGTCGGGTTTTATTGGCAAAGTCGTCCAAGTGCATTTATATGCGGATTGTTGATAACAGGACTCTCGGCCTCATCTATGGATGCACGCACTCTGCAGGACACGAAGCTTGAAAATGAAAATGCTCTGGCACTAACCCTTTCGGGAGTTGGTCGGCAGTTTGGAACCGTGCGCGCATTGGATAACATATCGCTGGATGTGCAGTCCGGTGAGATCATTTGTCTGGTCGGGCATTCAGGTTGCGGCAAGACTTCGCTGTTGCGGATTATTGCTGGCATTGATGCACCTGATGAAGGCGAGCTTACGATGAGCGGACGAACGCTTGTAGGCCCATCAATCTTCGTTGAACCGGAAAAGCGGAACATCGGTGTGGTTTTTCAGGACTATGCGCTGTTTCCACATCTGACCGTGCGTGAAAATGTGCTGTTTGGTCTGCGCAAAGGGCGCAGGGAACAAGCGCTCACCCGTGTCGAAGAATTGCTGAAACTGGTCGGGCTCTCTTCTATGGCGGATCGTTATCCGCATATGCTGTCGGGTGGCGAGCAGCAGCGTGTGGCGCTCATCCGGGCTCTGGCACCAAAGCCTGATCTTCTGTTGATGGATGAGCCATTCTCCAATTTGGACCGTGGTTTGCGCGCGCGTGTGCGTGGCGAGACGATGGCGCTGTTGCGAGCACTCGGCACGCCGGTTATTATCGTGACGCATGAAGCGGAAGAAGCGCTTTCAACGGGCGACCGCGTTGTTCTGATGCGCTCTGGCAAGATTGTGCAGCAAGGTTCCGCCCGTGATCTCCATAACCGCCCGAACTCTCGCTATGCAGCCGATTTCTTTTGCGATTTCAATTCTCTGGAAGGAATTGTTCGTGATAATTCAATTGAAACCCAATTGGGTTCTTTTGATGTGCCAGGCCATCTTAATAGTGTCGGTGAAGTTCTCGTTTATATCCGACCGCGCGATATTAAAATTTTGCCGGACGACCAAGCCAGTGGTTTGAGTGGACAAATCGAGACGCGAATCTACCTTGGTGAAACGGAAGAAATCTTGATCCGCTTAAATGGTATCGAAGAGTCTTTGCGCGTTCGCACAGACCAGCATGTAGCTGTGGAAGCGTCATCTGTTTTCCTCGGTGTTGATTGGAGTAAAGCACTAATTTTTAGAAAAAGTGAGTAAATAAGTCATATTTATTCGCCCGTGCAATTGACCCTGCAAAATCGAGTTCATATAGTCCGATTGCATACCATATAGTTCCAAATGAACCATATTTCGGAGGTAAAATGCCCAAGATCGCGCGTGCTGGACTTGCACTCATGGCTGCGACTTTTCTCTCAGGTGCTGCAAATGCAAATGAGGTGAATATCTACACAACCCGTGAGCCAGGCCTTATCCAGCCTTTGCTCGATGCCTATAAGGAAAAGACGGGCACGACCGTCAACACGGTTTTCCTAAAGGATGGTCTCGCTGAACGTGTAGCGTCTGAGGGCGATAAGTCTCCTGCCGATATTCTGATGACCGTTGATGCTGGCAATCTGGTTGATCTCGTCGACAAAGGATTGACCCAAAAAGTCGATTCGCAGGCTCTCAAGGACGCAATTCCTGAGCAACTCCGTGATGCCGATGGCAACTGGTTCGGCCTGTCGATGCGCGCACGCGTAATTTACGCCGATAAGGATTTGGAGCTCGACAAGATCACCTATGAAGAATTGGCTGATCCTAAGTGGAAGGGCAAGATCTGCATTCGCGCTGGTCAGCATCCTTACAACACGGCACTGATCGCGGATTACATTGCGCATAATGGTGCAGAAAAAACCGAAGAATGGCTCACTGGCCTGAAAGCTAATCTGGCACGCAAGGCAGCCGGTGGTGATCGTGATGGCGCCAAGGATATCGTCGGTGGTATCTGCGATATCGCAGTTGCTAACTCCTATTATGTTGGTCTGATGCGCTCAGGTAAAAGTGGTGACGAACAAAAGACATGGGGCGACGGAATCAAAGTTATCCTGCCGACCTTTGCGAATGGCGGCACGCAGGTAAATATCAGCGGTGCTGCTGTTGCCAAGAACGCGCCAAACAAGGAAGAAGCCGTGAAGCTTCTTGAATATCTTGCTTCGGATGACGCACAGAAGCTATACGCTCAGGCGAACTACGAATACCCGGTAAAGGCAGGCGTTTCTGTTGATCCTATCGTCGAATCCTTCGGCGAACTTAAGATTGACACGGTGCCGCTTTCGGAAATCGTCAAGCATCGCAAGCAGGCCAGCGAACTGGTCGACAAAGTCGGCTTTGATAACTAAAAGCTGAATATTCGAGGAAAAATGATGCCGGTGCAAAACCATTGCGCCGGCGTTTTAATATGAAGGTCGACCAGAGTGCCGGAACCTGTGCAAGTCGCATCATCATCCCTGCCTTACCGTAGCCGTTCGGGGCGAGGCTGGTTGTGGCTTTCAGGATTGATTGCGCTGCTCGTCTGCTTGCCAGTTCTGGCACTGGTTATCGAAGCGTTTCGCGGCTCATCTGGCCTGTGGAGCCATCTTTTTTCAACGATTTTCGCATCAGCTTTTACTGATACGATCATTCTTCTGACCGGCGTCGGGCTTATAACTGCATTTGTCGGTACGTCTGCAGCATGGCTGGTGACAGCCTATGATTTTCGCGGGCGCGGTGTGCTGGAATGGGCGCTTTTGCTGCCTTTAGCAGTGCCGACCTATATAGTCGCCTATGCCTATCTTGATATTTTGCATCCAATTGGGCCGTTACAAAGCGCAATCCGTTTCATGCTGGGTTATGAAACACCGCGCCAGTTCCGCTTGCCTGATATAAGATCGATGACGGGCTGCATCGTTCTGCTCGGCTTTGTGCTTTATCCCTATGTCTATATTCCAACGCGTGCAATGTTTCTCACGCAGTCAGCAAGCCTGATTGAAGCTGCGCGCACATTGGGCGTCAGCCGACGCAGCATATTCTGGCGCGTTGCACTGCCACTCGCAAGGCCTGCGGTGGCTATTGGCGTCAGTCTCGCGCTGATGGAAACACTCAACGATGTCGGCGCTGCCGAATTTCTCGGTGTTCGAACGCTGACTGTTTCGATTTACACGACATGGGTCACGCGTTTCGACTTGCCGGGAGCCGCACAGCTTGCTCTGGCACTTTTATTGCTTGTTGTAGCACTCGTTTCAATTGAGCGATGGGCAAGGCGCAAACAACGCTTCTCGTCCAATATTCGTCATTCACGCGGTTTCGAACCGCTGAAGGTCGGTGGTTTAAAAGGCATATGGCTGTTCATCGCCTGCCTTACTCCAATCATGATCGGCTTTATCTTGCCTGCGACTTATCTGGTCATCGAGGCCGTTAAGCGAATGCGTTTTGCGGGCATATCTCCGCGACTTGCCGGAGAAGCGTTCAACACCGTCATGCTGGCTTCCGTCGCCACCATTCTGGTGTTGTTGTTTGGCATGATGGTTGCCTATGCGATGCGGCTTTTTCCGGGTGCGGCCTCACGTTGGTTCTATCGTTTTTCGACCATGGGGTACGCAGCGCCTGGAACCGTAATTGCTATTGGTATTATGATTGTTTCAGGCGCCGCTGATCGTTTCTTCGGAGAGCTTTTTAACACTCTTTTCGGTATGTCCACGGGCTTGCTGATGATTGGTTCGGGAGCGGCGATCATTTATGCCTATGTCGCCCGCTTTTTGGCTATATCAGCGGGTGGCATTGATGCGGGACTGGAGCGTATTCCACAATCGCTTGATCATGCGTCACGCACACTTGGGCGAGGGGTGACAGCAACTTTCTGTCAGGTGCATCTACCGCTATCAAAAACGGCTATTGTTGCAGCTGGTCTGCTCGTTTTCGTTGATTGCGTAAAAGAGTTACCAGCAACTCTTCTACTGCGCCCGCTCAATATTGAGACCTTTGCTACGCATCTTTATGGCGAGGCCGCGCGCGGAACCTATGAAGAGGCGTCCGTCGCAGCATTGGCAATTGTAGCAGTTGGCATTTTGCCGGTTATTCTCCTTTCGCGGGTTGGTCGTCATTTAAATAACTCTCGCAGGTGATTGCATAAGTTCTGCAATATCAAATTGTTACAATGTCGTTATGGTTCGCGACTTTAACATGATGCGCGGCATGATTGCCGAATGTGCGGAAAATCCAAAAAATGCTGATCTATCAAGGGCTTTGATGAGTCTAAGATCTGTCGCTGAGCGCAGATTACTGAATGATTTCAACACGATATTTCGCGTGAACGCAATAATATGTGACTGTATTATAGGCCCAATTCCATGCTTCTACCACAATGCGAAAGCTCAATGGTCACAATTGAAACAAGACCGCGCAAGCTGACATGCAAATGGCCACGAAGGTCACCGTCAGGTTCGCGGAAGGAATGGAATAATGGAATCTATGCTCAACACGCAACAATGGCTCCCAGTCGAGTTGCTGAACATTGGTTTGGCCGCAGCCGTTTTCTTTGCTTGTCTCGTGCTTTCGCTGTGGAAGGCTGTCTTTGACGAACTCAACCCGGTTTTTTGGCGCCGTACGGCTGCTGTTCTGTGGGCTGGTGTTGTTATCGTAGCGCTGAGCACAGGTATTGAAAGCTTCAACTGGCCGCAGATCATTGGCTGGACGATGATCGCTGGTGGCGTGATCGCAACAGCAGCCCGCACTGGCATAAGCTATTATCGCCAGTATTCGGCGCATAATGTTCGCCGGACCAAGTTCTCGAACGCGCGCTTTTCGGGCCCGCGTACTTCTGGACGGTAATCGCGATGTTTGCAAAGACTTCTCAAATGCCTTTGCGGCAACACCGTCCAAATAGCTTGCGCTCGTTTTTTATCCGCGCTTTTGGTTCTGCACGATTCCGTAAATGTTCGTAGAGCGCGTGCCTGAACGACAGTAGCCCAGAATTGGGCCCTCGGCTTCGGCAAGTGCCGAGGCCATTTCATCAACGTTTTGCTGAGTTAACTGTCCGCCAATGACCGGTATATAATAGGTCTTGATACCAGCCTTTTCGGCTACCTTTGCGACTTCTTCAAAAGTTGGTTGGTCCGGTCCTTCCTCGCCATCTGGACGATTACAGATGATCGTCTGAAAGCCTTCAGCCGCTATATCGCGCACGTCATCGGGCGAGATTTGTCCGGTCACTGAGTAATTGTCATCGATTTGACGAATATCCATCTTGGCACCTGAGAAATGAACGTGTTTATTCGAAATCTTCGTCGTGGTCCGACGTATGATTTGCTTTTGTATAGCTCTCTAAGAGATGCCATCGCAAGCTCAAGCCTTGCTCCTTTGTCGATAACGAATTTAAGTTAGAAAAGTTTTCATCGCCTCTTGAAAAGAAAAATGCATTTCCCAATTGAGGGAGAGTGTACCGGGCCCCTCTGGCGGTTTTCCAAACCGTGATGTCGGACACGTCGAGCAAGCTCGAGGTCAGCCCGGTAATCACCAGCCGACCTTGTTAGATTTGAACAGAGGTCGAAATGGAACTCTTTACATCACTTTTTATGGGAACACCTGTCTGGATGTGGCTAGTGTTCATTGGAATCGTTCTGGCATTGCTGGTGCTCGATCTGGGAGTCTTCAACAAGGAAGACCACGAGATCGAAATCGGCGAAAGCCTCAAAATGTCCGCGTTCTATATCACACTTGGATTGGCCTTTTCCGGCTTTGTCTGGTGGCAGATGAGCGGCGAAGCGACAGCACAATATCTAACGGCATTTGTGGTCGAAAAAACGCTGGCTCTGGACAATATTTTTGTCATCGCTTTGATTTTCAGCTTCTTTGCCATCCCTCGCAAGTATCAGCACCGTGTTCTCTTCTGGGGTATTCTTGGTGTCATTGTATTGCGCGGTATTATGATTGGCCTTGGCGCTACCATTGTCGCCAATTACCACTGGGTACTCTACATCTTTGCCGTCTTCCTTATCGTTACGGGCATAAAGATGCTTTTTTCAGGCGAAGATTCTGAGCCAGATATGAGCCGCAATCCGTTGCTCCGTTTCGCACGCAAGCGCATGCGTATTACGGACGAGTTGCACGGCAATGCATTTTTCGTGCGATTGAAAGATAGTGCTACGGGCAAGACAGTTCGGTTTGCTACGCCACTGTTTTTGGCACTGATCATGATCGAAGTTGCAGACTTGATCTTTGCTGTAGATTCGGTTCCGGCAGTATTTACGATTACAACTGATCCGTTCATCGTCTACACATCGAACATTTTTGCGATTCTTGGCCTCAGAGCTTTGTTTTTCGCGCTGTCGGCTATTTTGCATCGCTTCGCATATTTAAAATATGCGCTATCGATCTTGCTGATCTTCATTGGTTCTAAAATGTTTATTGCCGATTTGATGGGTTGGGAAAAATTTCCACCGTCATGGTCGCTCGGTATTACATTTGCGATCCTTGGAGCAGGTATCGTGATATCACTTGCGAAAACAAAAGGTCTGGCCGAAAAGACTCATACTGAGCTGAACTAATTCTACATTTCGGGGTGCCTGCATACGCAACTCTGCGGGCATCCCGAATATTGTTTATCGTAGATAATGAATATGGGGACGATTGCTGTAGGGCGAGTGTTCGATCCGAGCGTCTACGGAGAATACGTCTTTAAGAAGCTGTTGCGTGATGACATTTTGTGGTGTGCCTGAAGCAACGATTGCGCCACTTTGCATAATGATAAGCTCATCACAAAACATGGATGCGTGATTAAGGTCATGCAGCGCGATAATGCTTGTCATGGATAAGCCAGAGATCAGTCGTAAAAGTCCCATCTGGTGTTGAATATCAAGATGATTTGTTGGCTCATCCAGAATGAGTTCCTTTGGTGCTTGGGCCAACGCTCGAGCAATATGTGCGCGCTGCTTCTCGCCACCTGAAAGACTTTGCCAACGCTCATGACGCTTCGCTGTCATTCCTGTACGTTCGATTGCCTCGTCAACAGCCGCTTCGTCGGAGATGTTCCAACCAGAAAACATCGACCGATGGGGGAAGCGCCCCAGCTTCACGACATCATTTACTTTGAGATTGGCATTTGTCGTGGCGTGCTGTTCTACAAATGCAACGCGTTGTGCGATTGTACGCCTCGCTATCTTGCTGATATCTTTCTCATCAAGGAAAATCTTGCCAGAATTGGGCTGTTTTAAACCAGCAATCAGGCGCAACAGCGATGTTTTGCCAGATCCGTTTGGCCCTAAAAGCCCAAGCATTTTCCCCTGCTTCGCTTGAAAAGAAACCCCATCTAAAATGGTCTTCTTTCCTATCTTCCAAGTAAGATTATCGACCTTAATTGTCATGATGCGCGCTGAAACCGATAGAGAATGATCGAAAAAAACGGTACACCCACCAGGGCAGTAACAACGCCAATAGGCAATACCTGCTGAGGTATAAGCGCTCTGGAAGCAATATCCGCCAAAACCATAAATATGGCACCTATAATCGCACAGGCAGGTAGTAGTTTGATATGAAGTGGGCCGACAATAAATCGCGCTGCATGTGGAACGACAAGCCCTACAAAGCCTATAGAACCGACCATGCTGACGATCGTTGCGGTCATAACTGCCGTTAAAGCAAAGAGCGCAATACGCGCGCGTCCGACATTGACACCCAATGACGAAGCAGCCTCATCACCAAATGCAAATGCATCCAATACGCGCGCGTATAACAAACAGGCGATCAGACCCAGCCCGACGATAATTGAAACCAGAGTAAACTCCGGCCAACGGACGCCACCAAAGCTACCTAAAAGCCAGAACATGACATCGCGTGCTTGCTGAGCATTACCCGACGTGGTGACGATATAGGCTGTTGCCGCATTAAATAATTGTGACGCTGCAACACCTGCCAGGATTGTGCGATCTGCACCGCCACGGGTTCCGTTTGATAGTAAGGCGACAAACAGAAAAGCTGAAAATGCCCCGACAAATGCACCGGCGGAAAGTGAAACTGCTCCTGCTCCAATGCCTATAATGACAACGGCGACTGCGCCAGTCGATGCGCCTGCCGATATGCCCAGAACGTAGGGTTCAGCCAATGGGTTGCGTAACAAGGATTGCATGATCGCACCGCAAAGAGCCAATCCTGCGCCACAAAAAGCAGCAACTAAAGCACGGCTCAAACGATAGTCCCAAATAACCGTTTCATGGATGCGGTTTAATTCAACTGCCGTCCATCCAAGTCGATTTGTAATCGCCCAATAAGTCGTTGAAAGCGGGATCGGCAAATCACCGATCCCAACACTGATGCAGACAACAAATCCTATCGCTAGAATTGATGCCAGCAGCAGAAAGCAGAGACTGCCGAAATGCCTCAACGCATGACCAGTCATTTTCACTTGAAAATACCGAGCGCTTTCAACTGCTCAGCAACTTGTTCCGCACCATAAATCGTTCGGATCGTCGGGTTCATCGCCTGTCCGTCCATAACCACAATGGCTTTATTTTTGACGGCAGGCATTTGGCTGGCAGCTGGATCGCTGTTTAAGAACTGAATCTTGGCTTCAGGCTTGTCGAGCTCCCAACGGTTGCGATCAAGATTGGCAACGACGATAACGTCGGGATTTGCAGCAATAATGCTTTCCCAGCCAAGCGTCGGCCATTCAGCCTCTGCCTTGATAGCATTTTCACCGCCAAGTACGTCAGCAATGAAACTTGAAGCGCCGTTTCCGCCGCCAAGATAAGCATCTGCCGATGGTGACTGGCTAGAGAACCAAAAAACATATGAGAGCTTCTTATCGCTTGTCGTAACACTCGAACGGAGTTTTGATTCACGCGCTTTAAAATCGGCAATGAGTGCTTGTCCACGATCTGCGACGTCAAAAATCTGCGATAGTTCATCGATCTCTTTGTAGAGTAGGTCCATATTCCAAAGTTTGTCGCGGCTGCCATACTCATCTTTAACTTGCGCTGTGCTTAGGCAAGTGCTTGGGGAAAGATAAGTAGGGACACCGACTTTATCGAAATCTTCTCGCTTGGCGACCTTACTGCTTGGTCCAACGAGGGTCGGTAATGCTGCGGCGACAAAGTCGGGGTTTTCAGCGAGAATTGATTCAAATGTGGGAAACTCAACAGTGAGGAGTTTCACTTTTGCATTTGCCGTTTCGAGCTCTGGCAGTACCTTGCTTGGCCAAAAAGCTGTTCCGGCCATTTTGTTCTCAAGTCCGAGCAGTAACAGAATTTCCGCGCTGTTCTGACCAAGCCCGATAGCGCGTTCTGGTGCTTTGGCAAATGTCACCTTAGCTCCACAGTTTTCAAGCGTTAACGGGTAGTTGGTTGGTGCCGCAAAAGTTGGATTGATCTGACAAGCAAGGGCAGCAGCAAAACCTGAGGCGACAAAGATTGACTTGATGGAGAGCACGGAAGACGTCCTGAGTTTGAGCCTAATGAAATAGCTCAGCCTGAATTAATGGGATGGCTTTTAGCTAAGAGTCTAAGTCAAAACAAGAGATAGCTAGTCATATTTTAATGGTCCCTCGAAAAGCTACTCCAATTGCATCATGCCGGTGGTGAGGACATCTGATTATGCTACTTCCTGCAAAAGTGTAGCAAAGACCTCGGCTGGTGTCTTAAATCCAAAACACTTGCGCGGCGTTGCATTGAGATTGTGGGCGAGGGCGGTCAACTGCGTCTGGCTGACCTGGGTCAGATCCGTGTTGCTGGGTAAATACCGTCGTATGCGCTGGTTGATGTTCTCAATCGCGCCTTTCTGCCATGGTGAGTTTGGGTACAAAACCAGCTTTTAGCTCCCATCACGCAAAGTGATCTGCGAGTAGCAATTTGACATCCAATTTCCTCCATGGCTAACCAAATGAATTCATTGGCATGTTGCAGTTTAAAATCGAATGTACCCGTGTGAGGTCAGGCTGAAGCGCGACTTTTGACGTTTGAGCTTACGCATAACGATGTCTGTTTGCGATGAGTTTTTGTCGGAAGACTTCTGCTGGTGTTTTGTACCCCAGACATTTGCGCGGTGTATTGTTGAGGCGATGACAGATGAATGCGAGGTCTCGATCACTGAGGGTGAGCGGATCAAGGTCTCGGGGAAGCCAGCGTCTTGTGCGTCTGTTGGTGTTCTCAACAGTGCCTTTCTGCCAGGGTGACTGCGGATCACAGAACCATGTTTGAGACCCTATCCCATTCTGTAGATAGGACCACTCTGTAAACTCAGTACCACGATCAAAGGTGATTGATCGGCGGGCCGTTTGGGGCAGGGGTTGGAGAACCCTAATCACGCCATCCATCACCGGCCGTGACTGACGATCATTGTTGCGTAGCAACACGGTAAAGCGGCTTACCCGCTCGACCAGAGACGTCACATTGGCTTTGCCGAACCTCTTGCGAAACTGGATGAGGTCGCATTCCCAGTGTCCGAACTGCTTGCGCCTGGCAACCATGTCCGGCCGGTGCAAGATGCTGAGTTCAGGCGGAAATCGACGCCCATGATGACGCCGGGCATGACGTGGACGCCGTTTGGCACGGCGTTCGGGCAGATATTTCCAAAGCTCTTCTTTGCGACCATCAGCGGAATATACAAACTGATAAATCGTTTCATGACTGACAGAGATTGGATGGCGTTCCAACCGCATTCTCCCGGCAATCTGTTGCGGCGACCATCCATCGTTGATGTGATCGATCACGGACTGCCGGAGTTGATCATACCGGATCAACTTGCGTTGCTTCGAGCGACGCTCACGGCATTTCTGGTCAGCAATCGTACAGTAATAGCCTCTTAAATCCTTGATCTCATCATCGTTAAACTGATTGCGTTTGAGTTCACGAAAAATCGTCGAACGGTGCCTTCCAAGCTTCTCAGCAATAACGTCAACGGAGAGCTTTGCAGTGCGCCAGCGGGCTATTCTGCGACGTTCATCCAGATCAATATGCGAATAGGTACGGTCCATGACGGGTTCCTTGCATTGGATAACTCATTGTTATCATTTGCAAGTCGCACTTCAAACTAGAACCCACCCCGGAGCGCAAAGTGAATTGCATAACTTATATTATGGAACGAACTAGAATGAAAAGCCAGCATCTTGTTGCGGTGAAACATTTCCGGCCGCCCCAGTATGATGCCGTGATGGTCACTCAAACCCAGTTCAAATGGCTTTCCTTTGCGTGTTTTCCACAACTCGAAAACTCTGGTGAAAATTTAAGCGAATCGGATGTCGTAGCCTGCATAAAAATGCTGGCAGCAGATTATAAAAGTGCCGCAAAATATGGAGTTTTCTTGATTTTTCATCCTCTGAGAGAGCATTCAAAAGCGCTTTAAAATCGGCACTGCGTACCAGTTTTTTGCCTTCTAAATTAGCTTCATCGTAGTCAATATGATAACTAATTCAGTATGTTGAGAACTTCACTTGCAAGAAAAAATCTTATCCATAAGATGCACGCCATTTCAAAAATTACCTAGGAGGGGTTCATCGTGTTTCGTAAAACTTTAATGACAGGTGTTTGTCTTGTGGCGCTTATGGGAGCGGCATCGGCTGAGGTCGTTCTTAATCGCGGCAATGACACTGATCCGGCAACGCTCGATCATCATCGCACGTCCACCGTGTCTGAAGGCAACGTCCTTCGCGATTTGTATGATGGCTTGACCATCCAGAACGCAAATGGTGAAGCCGTACCAGGTGTGGCGAAGTCATGGGATATTTCGGAAGACGGTTTGGTCTACACGTTCCATCTTCGTGATGATGCGAAATGGTCGAATGGCGATCCGGTAACTGCTGGTGATTTCAGCTTTGCTTTTCACCGTCTGATGGACCCGAAAACGGCAGCTGGCTATGCGAGCATGTTGTTTGTCATCAAGAACGCGGAAGACGTTGCTGGTGGTAAAAAGCCTGTCGATGAGCTGGGTGTTGAAGCTGTAGACGATCACACGCTTAAGGTAACGCTTAACTCCCCTGCTCCTTATTTCCTTGAACTTCTGACTCACCAGACCGGCTTCCCGCTACATAAGAAGAGCGTTGAAGAAAATGGCGATAAGTTCACGACACCTGGGAAAATGGTGACGAACGGCGCTTACGAACTGGTCAGTTTCACGCCGAACGACAAGATCGTCATGAAGAAGAATCCTAATTACTATGAAGCCGATCAGGTCAAGATCGATACTATCAACTGGATTCCATTCGAAGACCGCGCCAGCTGTATGCGCCGTTTCGAGGCCAAGGAAGTTCAGATTTGCTCTGACGTTCCAGCCGAACAGATGGATTATGTGAAGAAGAACCTCGCCAACGAATTCCGTATGGCACCTTATCTCGGTGTTTATTATCTGCCGGTCAAAGGCAAGACTGCTGACAGCAAGTTGAAAGATCCGCGTGTTCGTCAGGCTCTGTCTATGGCGATCGACCGTGATTTCATTGCCGATCAGGTCTGGCAGGGCACCATGCTCCCAGGTTATTCGCTGGTTCCTCCAGGTATCAACCACTACGTCAAGGATGCGCCTAAACTCGACTATTCCGATGACATGCTGGATCGTGAAGACAAGGCCAAAGAGCTGTTGAAGGAAGCAGGCGTTGAGCCAAACACGCTTTCGATTGAGCTGCTCTACAACACATCTGAAAACAACAAGAACACGATGGCAGCAATTGCTGATCAGCTTGGCAATATCGGTGTGAACGCAACGCTCAACGAAACCGAAGGCGCTACCTACTTCAACTTCCTGCGTGAAGACGGTCCGTTCGATATCGCACGCGCTGGCTGGATCGGCGATTACAACGATCCGCAGAACTTCCTCTACATTGCCCAGAGTGATGTCAGCTTCAATTATTCCAAGGTTAAAAACCCGGAATATGATGCGAAGATGGCTGAAGCAGCGAAGATCCTTGATCTGGATGCCCGCGCCAAGGTTCTGGCTGAAGCCGAGCAGCTCAAGCTCGATGATATGAGCAATATTCCTATCCTTTATTATTCCTCGCGCGCTCTTGTGTCTGACAAGATCGATGGCTGGAACGACAATCTTATGGACAGCCACAAAACCCGCTGGCTATCGTTCAAACAATAAATTTTCAGTTCGGGCTGCGCCTTTGGGCGCGGCCCCTTTTTCTTTCGACCTGGGAGGGTCGGAGGGTCCCTCTTTTCATGGGACAGATATTTTTTAAGACTTATGGGAGTTTCACGATGGTTCGCGAAATTTTATTGGCAGGCGTTTGCCTGATTTCGCTTGGTAGCGCCGCGTCTGCTGCAATTGTGCTTAACCGTGGCAATGATATGGATCCTTCAACGCTGGATCAGCAGCTCACCACTACAGTTCAGGAAGACCGCGTTTTAAAAGATCTTTATGAGGGACTGGTCGCGCAGGATAGCCACGGCAGAGCAGTTCCCGGTGCGGCGACATCATGGGAAATTTCGCCCGATGGCCTCACCTATACTTTTCACATGCGCGACAATGCCAAATGGTCGAATGGCGATCCAGTAACCGCAGGCGATTTCGAGTTTTCATTTCGCCGCCTGATGGACCCTAAGACGGCTGCGGGTTATGCCAGTGTCTTTTATTCAATCAAAAACTCCGAGCAGATCGCGACTGGCCATATGTCCGTTGATCAGCTTGGCGTGAAGGCACTGGACGACAAAACCCTCCAGATCACGCTCAACGCCCCTACTCCATATTTCATTGAATTATTGACCCATAACACCGGATTTCCGGTCAATCCGAAAGCCGTAAAGGAATTCGGGTCAAAGTTTAGCCAGCCAGGCCATATGGTCAGCAATGGTGCTTATGAGCTTGTCAGTTTCAATCCGAACGACAAGATCGTTATGAAGAAAAATCCCTATTATTGGGATGCGGAGCATGTTCAGATTGATCAGGTGAACTGGATACCGTTTCAGGACCGTTCCAGCTGTATGCGCCGGTTTGAGGCGAAAGAAGTTGATATCTGCTCTGATGTTGCCGCTGAACAGATGGACTATGTGAAACAGAACCTCGGTAAATGGTTTCATCAGGCGCCGCTGCTGGGCATTTATTACATCGATATCAAAGGTGAGCCTTCCAGCAAGTTGCGCGACCCTCGTGTCAGACAAGCGATTGGAATGACGATTGATCGTGATTTTCTGGCACAGGAAGTCTGGCGCGGTACAATGCTCCCTGCCAGCTCGATGGTGCCTCCCGGCATCAATAATTACGTCAAAGACGGACCACAGCTAAGCTACGCCAAAGAAGACATTCTTGATCGCGAAGACAAGGCAAAAAAGCTGCTGGCAGATGCCGGTATCACACCTGGTAGTCTATCGATCGTGCTGAGGTATAGCACGTCGGAAAATCACAAGAACACGATGGCGGCGATTGCCGACATGCTCAAGGATATTGGTATCAATGCCACGCTCGACGAAGTCGATGGCACGACCTATTTCAATTATCTTGAGCAAAAAGGCATGTTCGATATCGCACGCGATGGCTGGGTTGGGGATTACAATGATCCGAACTCGTTTCTGTCACTCTTCACGAGCGACAGCTACTTCAACTACGCGCAATGGTCGAACAAGGACTATGACGCGCTGATGATGAAATCAGCCATCACAGCAGATTTGGGTGAACGGGCGAAAATCCTCACCAATGCAGAGAAGATTTTGCTTCAAGATGGGGCTGCTATTCCTCTGCTCTACTATTCATCTACCGCATTGGTTGCCGACAAAGTCAAAGGCTACGACGACAACCTGATGAATTCGCACGCCACACACTGGCTGTCGATAAAAGGCTAAACAAAAACAGGAACGCCCTTAGTGGGATTTGCCGGGTCGCTTTTTGAGCGTTCCGGCAAAGAAGGGAAATAAAAATGCTGGGCTACACGCTCCGACGATTGGGTAGTGCAATACCAACTATCTTTATCATCGTCACACTGACTTTCTTCCTTATCCGGCTTGCGCCGGGTGGTCCTTTCGACCTTGAGCGCCCGATTGATCCGCTGATCCTCGAAAACCTCAAGAAAGCCTACAATATGGATGCGCCGCTTTGGCAGCAGTATCTGATTTATCTGGGCAATCTGTTGCGCGGTGATCTTGGCCCAAGCTTCACGCGCCGCGACTTCACCGTCAATGACTTGTTCGCTTCCGGCCTTCCGGTTTCGATCATGCTTGGTGCGCTGGCCCTTAGTCTGGCTGCGATTATCGGAACTTTTCTCGGTACAATCGCGGCACTGAAACAGAATTCTCCGATTGATTATTTCGTTGTAGCGCTCGCCACTTTTGGCATTACAACACCGAATTTTGTTGTTGCCCCTCTTCTGAGCCTTCTTTTCGGCGTCATCCTCGGATGGGTGCCGGCGGGTGGCTGGTCCTCAGCTAATATCCTTTATTGGATATTGCCAGTGCTGACTTTGGCGCTGCCGCAGGTTGGCGTTATTGCGCGCCTCGTGCGCGGCGCAACTATTGAAGCCTTGCGTGCCAATCACGTTCGGACTGCTCGCGCTTACGGCCTGCCCGCGCGCGTGGTCGTTGGCGTTCATGCTTTGCGTGCAGCCATGTTGCCAGCTGTTTCCTATCTGGGGCCGACAGCTGCTGCCCTCCTTACTGGCTCGGTTGTGGTTGAAACCATCTTCGGTATCCCCGGCATTGGCCGTTACTTCGTGCAAGGCGCGTTGAGCCGCGATTATACGATGGTGATGGGAACCGTTGTTGTCATTTCCGTTTTCGTCGTGGTGTTCAATCTCATCGTCGACCTTCTTTATGCATGGCTTGATCCGAGGGTGCGCTATGACTGATTTTACTGCAGCCGTTGAAACGGAAAAGCTTGGTTCAGTGCAGAGCCGTTCGCTCTGGCAGGATGCATGGCTCCGCCTGCGCAAGAACAAGGCCGCTGTCACAAGTGCTATCGTGCTGATCGTGCTTGCACTTGTCGGTATCTTCGGGCCGATGCTTAGCCCGCATCCCTATGACAAGATCTATCCGCAGTTTGTCCGCGTGGCTCCAAGTCTGGAAGCCTATCCGCGCGCTGACACGATCATGCCGGGACTAGAGCGCGAACTGGCTCGTGCAAGACTTCAGCCGACCAATGAACCCGAATTAACAGGCAACGATGTTGTTGTCGATTTTACAGCGCAACGCCCTACCGATGAGCGTGTTCTTCGCTACTTCCAGCGCTCGGACCTGTTCAGTAATCCGAAGATCGAACTTGCTGCTGATGGTTTGAGTGGTAAGCTGACATTGAATGTCGCGCGCAACTATTTTGTGCTCGGTACAGATAATCTTGGCCGCGATCTCATGACCCGCATCTTCATCGGTGTGCGCATGTCATTGGCGATCGGCTTGCTGGCTTCAGCCATGGCTTTGGTACTTGGCGTTGGTTATGGCGCTATTTCGGGTTATCTCGGTGGCCGTGCCGACAACATCATGATGCGGCTTGTCGATATTCTCTATTCCCTGCCCTTCATCTTCTTCGTCATATTGATGCTCGTCTTCTTCGGGAGGTCGATCTTCATCATCTTCATTGCCATTGGTGCAACCGAATGGCTGGATATGGCGCGCATCGTGCGTGGACAAACATTGAGCCTCAAACGGCAGGAATTTGTGCAGGCGGCAGAAGCGCTCGGCGCAACCCGTCGCGGCGTCATCACCCGCCATATTATCCCGAATGCTTTGGGGCCGGTTATTGTCTTTGTGACGCTTCTGGTGCCAAAGGCCATTCTGCTTGAAAGCCTTCTTTCATTCCTCGGTCTGGGCGTGCAGGATCCCCTCACCTCGCTCGGCCTTCTCATCTCGGAAGGCGCTCAGAACATGCGCGGCGCAAGCTGGCAATTGATCTGGCCTGCCGCTACCCTCACCATCATCCTGTTTGCGCTGAACTTCCTTGGCGACGGCCTGCGCGACAGTCTTGACCCGAAGGATCGCTGAGATGACAAAAGAAAACATTCTGAGCGTTCGCGATCTTCGCGTCACTTTCGACACGCATGACGGTCCGGTTGATGCTGTGCGCGGCATCAATCTCGATGTCAAAGCTGGTGAAACAATCGCAATCGTTGGTGAATCCGGTTCTGGCAAAAGCCAGACCACCATGGCGATGATGGGATTACTGGCACAAAACGGTAAAGCGACTGGACAGGCGCTGTATCGCGGTCAGGATCTTATCGGCATGTCCGATAAGGCGCTGAACAAAATCCGTGGTGCTAAGATCACCATGATCTTTCAGGAGCCGATGACGTCACTTGATCCACTTTATCGGATTGGCGATCAGCTGGCTGAACCTCTGCGCTATCACCGCGGATTGAGCAAGAAGCAGGCGCGGCCACGTATTCTGGAATTGCTGAAGCTGGTCGGTATTCCTGAACCGGAACGCCGTATTGATAGCTACCCTTACGAGCTTTCAGGTGGGCAGCGTCAGCGCGTGATGATTGCCATGGCGCTGGCTAATGAGCCGGATATTCTCATTGCCGATGAGCCGACAACCGCACTCGATGTCACCATTCAGGCGCAAATTCTCGACCTGCTGGCTGATCTTCAGCAGCGGCTGGGGATGGCGGTTGTGTTCATTACCCATGACCTTGGTATTGTGCGTCGCTTTGCCGACCGTGTCTATGTGATGCGTTCAGGTGAAGTGGTGGAAACCAACGAGACCGAAAAGCTTTTTACCGAGCCAGAGCATCCCTATACGAAGATGCTGCTTGATGCAGAGCCGGAAGGCGAAAAGCTGTCACCACCCGCAGAAGCGCCGGTCCTTATCCGTGCTGATAATGTGAAGGTGAACTTCCTTATCAATAAGCCCTGGCTTGGTGCTGCCACCTACATGACGGCGGTAAATGATGTCTCTCTGACCTTGAAGGAAGGTCAGACCATCGGGATTGTTGGTGAATCCGGTTCAGGCAAATCGACACTTGGCCGTGCCATTCTGCGACTTCTCGCATCGGAAGGTCGGATCGCTTATTTGGGTAAGGAGTTACCCACTAATCCTCAAGATATGCGACCCAAGCGCCGTGAGCTTCAGCTGGTTTTTCAGGATCCATTCGGATCGCTTAGCCCGCGTATGACCGTCGGCCGGATCATTACCGAAGGTCTGTTTATTCATGAGCCGAACCTTTCGGCAAAGGAACGGGATCGCCGTGCACAGGAAGCGCTTCGTGAAGTCGGCATGGACCCGGCGATGCGTAATCGCTACCCGCACGAGTTCTCAGGTGGCCAGCGCCAGCGTATCGCCATCGCACGTACGATGATCCTGAAACCAAAGGTGATCGTGCTTGATGAGCCGACCAGTGCGCTGGATCGTTCTGTGCAGAAGCAGATCGTTACGCTCTTGCGTGATCTGCAGAAGGAACACGGGCTTTCCTATCTTTTCATCAGTCACGACATGGCGGTGGTACGTGCCGTGTCCGACTATGTGATTGTTATGAAGAACGGAAAGATTGTCGAACAAGGTGATACAGAACAGGTTTTCGATAACCCCTATGAGGATTATACGAAGGCGCTCATGGCCGCGGCGCTGAGCGAAGAGCGGTTTGGTACAAACGACTAAATTAAATAAAAACGGGGCTTTGGCCCCGTTTTCTTATAAAGCGATATAAATCTAAAATACCAAAGACCGATGGGCGGAAACGCCAGCGGAAACTCCATCTGCAACGGACCATGCAACACTATGTGCGCCCCTTGAAATGTCGCCGGCGGCATAGATACCCTGAATGCTTGTCGCTTTCATCTCATCAGTTTTGATGGCTTTTCCAAGCGGCATGTCTTCCAATGTGCAGCCGAGTTGCTCAGCAAGCGGGCTGTTCAGGCGGTTGGATGGTCCAATGAATAATGCGTCAACTTGCAACAGGCGACCGTCAGCAAGTTCGATCTCGGAGATGGATGTTCCCTCACCTCTTATGCCTGCGACTGGTTTTGCTTCAATCGTGACGCCACGCTTTTCGAGTTCTGCCAAAGTTGCAGCATCAGGCTCTTCACCGCCATTCAGATAGAATGTGGTCGGTCCCCATTCGGAGATAAGCATGGCTTGATGAGACGACATCGGCGAAAGGTTCAACACGCCGAGTCTTTTGCCGCTGAACTCGTAGCCATGGCAATAAGGGCAATGAATAACCGATTTGCCCCAGCGTTCAGCCAACCCCGGTAAATCTGGCAAAACGTCAGAAATGCCGAAGGCAAAGATCAGTCTGCGCCCGCTGACGACTTCGCCTGTATTAAGTTCAATCGAAAAATCATCAATATGCCCGGTTCCGTTTACAGCTTTCTCCTCGGTTACGCTTACAGTCGGATAGGCCTTAACCTGCTCTTTTGCCGTTCCGAGCATCGCTGCCGGACTGCTTCCATCCTGAGCGAAGAAACCATGTGAGTGTTCGGCAAAGCGGTTGCGTGGCTTGCCTGTATCGATCACGCGAACCGAACGCCTGCCGCGTGCCACATAGGTTGCCGCCGAAAGTCCGGCAAAGCTGCCACCGATAATAATCACATCATGATGCGTCATGGGCTGCCTCCAAGTCGAATGTTGCGCCGCGTTCAATCGCGCGCTGATGAAAATCCGCGCTCAACATGGCGAGTGTCACTTCGCCAAAACGTTTCAATAGAAGCTCTTCTGCATCGCTGAACGCCTTGTTGAGCGATGCGTTGACGGTTTGCTCGACGAGGCAACCCGGCATTTCTGTGCGATTGCTCATCGCAAGCAGCGACGGTTTGCCGATGGCGTTGTAAATGTCATGCAGCGTGACTTTGCTAAGATCGCAAGCGATCTCCCATCCGCCGCCATGACCTTTTTCGGAGCGCACATAGCCCTGCTCACGCAGCCCACTCATGACGCGACGCACGACAACGGGATTGGTGCCCATCGCTTTTGCGAGGACTTCGGAGGTCACGGGCTTTTTATACTCAGCCATGTGAAGGAGGACGTGGAGGACGCCCGAAAGTTTGCTATCTTTTTTCATGTAACTTTATATGTTACGAGTCTCCGACTCTGTCAAGAGAGGCGATAATATGAAAATATTTTTCGGGACGTTCTTGGGCCGCTTTGTGTTAGAATGGCGTTATGATTGATCTGTTTTCCCAGCTTGAAACTCGAGAAAAGCTTGCCGACGGCGCCGTTCTTTTACGGGGATTTGCGCTCGCCAACGAAGCAGAAATTCTCAACGCCATGCAAGACGTTGAGAATGATGCATCTTTTCGGAACATGACGACGCCAGGCGGATTTCGCATGTCAGTCGCTATGACCAATTGCGGGTCTTTTGGCTGGGTGACGGACCGGAAGGGCTATCGTTACAGCGCCGTTGATCCTGAAACGGAAAAGCCGTGGCCTTCAATGCCGGGGGCATTTCGTGATCTTGCAGAGAGTGCTGCGGACGAAGCCGGTTATGCTGATTTCGTACCGGATGCCTGTCTCATCAATCGGTATGAACCCGGCGCAAAAATGTCTTTGCATCAGGATAAGGACGAGAAGGATTTCAAAAATCCGATTGTCTCGGTGTCACTGGGGCTGCCCGCGACATTTCAATTCGGCGGATTGCAGCGCAGTGATCCAGTACGCAAATTCGTGCTGCACCACGGCGATGTGGTCGTTTGGGGTGGACCATCCCGACTCTTCTATCATGGCATTCTGCCGTTGAAGGATGGAAGACATCCGCAACTTGGTCGAAATCGCTATAATCTTACATTCAGAAAAGCTAAATAACTTCAAATGAATGCAGTTTGTCTTTAACTTTCTGCATTCATTTGGAACGCGCATCTTTTCTGCGATGCGCGTTAAAACGAATATTCTGATCAAACGCGCTCTAGTTGAACGCACCGCCGTCGCTTTTGCTTTCAGGGCGTTCTTTCGCAACCTTCTCGCGATAGCCGCTGGCGCGATAAGCCGCAATCGGCTCGATTGCTCCGCCGGTACGACGACGCGCTTCGGCCAGAATTGGCTCGACATCGGTCCGATAAGCGCGTTTCAGCGTATCGGATGCCATCAGGGCATCGTTTTCCTGCTGATAAGTTTCCAGCGCTTCCCGATCCACCAACAACGCCTGCGCATAAGCACGGCGGATTTCATTGGCAGATGAAATCAAGCTTTCAATCGGGTCGGTCACATTATGCGACTGATCGATCATGTGTTCAGGATAGAAATCCTTTACACCGCGATAATCTGCATCGACTAGCTCGTTGAAAACAAGGAACAGGCGGTATGGATCAATCGATCCCGCATCAAGATCGTCGTCGCCATATTTGCTGTCGTTGAAATGGAAGCCACCGAGCTTTCCGAACTGGATCAACCGCGCCACGATCATTTCAATATTTGTGTTTGGTGCATGGTGGCCAAGATCAACCAGACATTGCGCCTTTGGACCAAGGGTCGAGGCTATAAGGTAATTTGTGCCCCAATCCTGAACGACTGTAGAATAGAAGGCTGGCTCATACATTTTATGTTCAGAGAACAGCCGCCAGTCATCGGGAAGAGCCTTATAGATTTCACCCATCGAATGCAGATAACGCTCGAATGCGCGGGTGAAATTCTGCTGACCCGGGAAGTTTGAACCATCGCCAAGCCAGACGGTCAAAGCTTTGGAACCAATCGCATTTCCGATCTCGATACACTCAATATTATGTTCAACAGCCTGAGCACGCACGGCCGGATCGACATGGGTAAGCGAACCATATTTATAGGAATGCTGCTGATCAGCCGAATCCGAGAACGTGTTGGAGTTCATCGCGTCAAAACCAAGGCCGAGTGCTTCCGCATGGGCTTTCAGTTTTTTCGGGTCAGCCTTATCCCACGGAATATGCAGCGAAACATTCGGCGTTGCGCGTGAAAGTTCGTTGATGACCGAGCAGTCGTCAAGTTTGTCGAAAATCCCGCGCGGCTCACCGCGACCGGGAAAACGGCCAAAGCGTGTGCCGCCCGTTCCTGTCCCCCAAGAGGGTACAGCGACAAAATATTTGGCAACTTTTTCAGTGATTTTTTCAATTTCGATGCCGCGGCGGGCAAGCTGTTCGCCAAGAGCCTGATAGTCGCGCTTTTGTACATTCTCAAAGCCGGAATTGTGCTCAGCGATGAAATCGGCTGCAATACGTTGTTCGGACATGGTTCCTCCCAGAATGTCCTCAATTTCTTGAATAAAAGACAGAAAGGCAAGATCGCCTTACCTGCCTTCTGAGTAATCAGCGCGGGAAGCTCTGCTGGTTTCCGGCGTCAACATTGATGATGTTGCCGGTGGACTTGGCCGATGCATCGCTTGCAAGGAAGTAGATCGCTTCTGCAATATCTTCCGGCAGTACATTAAGCTTGAGCAGCGAGCGCTTCCGATAATGTTCTTCCAGTTCAGTCACATCAATCTTTGACGATGCAGCACGCTGTTCGCGCCATTCGCCGTCCCAGATTTTTGAACCGCGCAGCACAGCATCCGGGTTGACCACATTCACACGAATACCAGCTTCGGCACCTTCGAGGGCAAGACAACGCGCCAGATGGATTTCCGCAGCCTTTGCCGTGCAATAGGCGGATGCGCCCGGCGAAGCGGCGAGCCCATTCTTGGAAGCAACGAAAACCACGTTTCCGCCAAGTTTTTGGCGCCGGAAAAGCCGGAATGCCTCACGAGAAACAAGAAAATATCCTGTCGCAAGTATGTCGATATTGCGGTTCCACATCGAAAGCTCGGTATTTTCGACTGAAGCAGACGATGCAATACCAGCATTTGAAACCAATATATCAATACCGCCCAGTTCCACGCTTGCCTCTGTGAAAGCGTTGATGACCGCACTTTCATTGGTGACGTTCAGCTCGACGCTGCGAACCTGATCGGATCCAAAACGATTGGCGAGATTTGCGTGAGCGGTTTTGAGCGATTCTGCGTCAATATCTGCCAGAACCACGCAAGCACCCTCACCTGCCAGACGCTCAGCCGTCGCGTAACCGATTCCCCCCGCGCCGCCGGTAATCAACGCAATGCGCCCGGCCAGGCTTTTAGGCTTCGGCATACGCTGGAGTTTGGCCTCTTCAAGCAGCCAATATTCAATATCGAAGGCTTCCTGTTCGGGCAGCCCCTGATATTCAGATACGGATGATGCGCCGCGCATGACATTGATCGCGTTGACGTAGAACTCACCAGCAATACGTGCTGTCGCTTTGTCGCGCGCAAAAGACAACATGCCAACGCCTGGAATCAGGAAAATGACCGGGTTGGGATCGCGCATTTTCGGCGAATTGTCGTGCTTGCAGCTCTCATAATAGCGCGTGTAATCAGCACGATAGGATTCGAGGGCAGTTTCAAGACCAGCAACCACACCATCAATATCCGGCTTCGCGGGATCAAAATCGACCACAAGCGGGCGAATTTTCGTGCGCAGGAAGTGATCCGGGCAAGATGTGCCAAGGCGTGAGAGTTTTTCCAATTCTTTTGAATTGACGAATTGCAGAACTGCATCCTGATCATCGAAATGGCCAAGCTTGCGCTCTTCGTTTCCGATCAACCCGCGTATCTCTGGCATGAGACGCGCAGCAATTGCACGGCGTTCCGAAGCATCAAGGCTTTGGGTTACGGAACCGCCAAAAGTGGCCTTGCCTTCACCCTTCTTATCAAGCCATTCGATAGCCTTGTTAATAATGGCAAGCGTCAGTTCATAGCAGCCCTTAGCGTCATTGGCCCAAGTAAAAAGACCATGGCTCTCAAGAACTACGCCCTTGGCGTTCGGATTTGCTTTCACAAAGGCTTCAAGATCAAGACCAAGTTGAAAGCCCGGACGACGCCATGGCAGCCAGCCGATTTCATCGCCAAAAATCTCGGCAGTTAGCTCGCGCGAGTTCTTTGATGCGGCAATTGCAATGATCGCATCAGGATGCATGTGATCAACGTGAGTGAACGGAACAAAGCCATGCAACGGCGTATCGATGGAAGCGGCACGAGGATTAAGATTGAATGTGCAGTGCGGAAGGAAGCCGACCATGCGGTCTTCATCTTCAACACCCTTATAAATGCCTTTCAATGCATCGAGTTTTTCCTGATAAAGTGTAGCAAAACCGTCAAGCTTAATCGTGCCGACATCGCCGCCCGAACCCTTGACCCAGAGCACCGGAACTGTCTTCCCGGTAAGCGGGTCGGTTTCCTGAACCTTGGCCGATGTATTCCCGCCACCATAATTGGTAATGCGCTTATCGGAACCGAGCAGGTTTGAGCGGTAAAGCAATTTTCCCGGTTCATCCAGCGTTGCTGCTTTGGCGTCGTCCCAGCGATTATCCAAGAGCTGGCTATGGGCCACCATATTTTCCTCCCGTTTTATGGTGAAGACCGGATTATGCACTTTCCTTTTCGCGCACAAACGATCATGTTGAGGGAAGATATGGCGCATTAAGTAAATTGATGTCAATCGCAAACGATCATAAATGATCATGCTGTTTAATTATTTTTGCGCGATTATGATTATTAATGATTGACACTGTCTGCGTTTGTGTTTGATAGATGAAGAAGGAGGAGCCATGCACGAGAGAGAGCGCCACCGTATTATCCTGACTGCTGTTCAGGAAAAGCCGGTGATTACCATTCAGGATCTGGTGGAACTGACGGAGGCGTCGGAAGCGACCCTTCGGCGCGACATTGCATCGCTTCATATGCAAGGACGTATCAAACGTGTGCGCGGTGGTGCGGAAGCAATTCATCCGCCGCAGTTTGCAAGCCTTGCCAGCAGGCCGTTCAAAGTGTCGGAAACCGAAAATACGGATCGCAAACGAGCAATTGCGCGCGAAGCCGTATCCCTCTGTGAAGAAGGCGACAGTATTATCATAAACGGTGGCTCGACCACCTTTCAGATGGTGCATTACCTTGCTGCGCGCCGTATGCAGGTGCTGACCAACTCTTTTGCAATCGCTGAGCATCTTTTGCGGCAGTCTAAAAGCACTGTGCTGGTTCCGGGCGGCGCTATTTATCGCGAGCAAAGTCTTATTCTGTCGCCTTTCGACAATGACGTGATCCGCAACTTTTACGGACGACGCATGTTTTTGGGATGCCAGGGCATCAGCCCGCTTGGCGTGATGGAAGCAGACGCTCTGGTTATTCAAAGCGAACAAAAGCTGATGGGCCAGGCGGATGAAATCGTCCTGATGGTCGATTCATCGAAATTCACCCGCCGTTCAAGCCTCATCCTCTGCCCTCTTGATCGGGTCAGCACGCTGATCACCGATGACGGCATTTCGGATGATGCACGGCGGATGGTCGAAAATGCAGGTATCCGGCTCATCGTAACGCCAATCTCTGCAAATGCTGGCAAGGGTAACGATCGGGGGGAGACCACAGAAGTTGCCTGAGCTTTAATATAAATCGGATTGTTCTTAATCGGGAGGAATGGGACATGAAACTTTTTAAGAAACTGGCATTAAGCACAGCGCTGGCCGTTGCTTTCATGGCAACTGCGGCGCAGGCTGCTGACATGAAAATCGCACTCGTTGCGAAATCGTTGGGCAATGGCTTTTTTGAAGCGGCCAATAAGGGCGCACAGGAAGCTGCCAAGGAATTGGGTGGCGTTGAAGTCATCTACACCGGACCAACGACAACGACTGCGGAAGGTCAGATTGAAGTCATTAATTCGCTGATTGCACAAGGCGTTGATGCGATTGCAATTTCGGCAAATGATCCGGATGCAGTTGTTCCAGCTCTCAAAAAGGCTGCGCAGCGCGGTATTAAGGTTATCTCGTGGGATTCCGGTGTCGCGCCTGAAGGCCGCATCGTCCATCTCAATCCATCATCGAACGATCTGATCGGCAAAATGTGCCTGACGCTGGCAGCGCATCATTTGCCAGATGGTAAGGGTGATTTCGCGATCCTTTCGGCAACGACCACCTCGACCAACCAGAATATCTGGATCGACGAGATGAAGAAGCAGCTCCAGGATTTTCCGGGTCTTAATCTCGTCACCACCGTTTACGGTGATGACCTTGCCGACAAAAGCTACCGTGAAGCACAGGGCCTCCTCACTTCCAATCCTGATGTGAAGGTGATTGTCGCTCCAACTACGGTTGGCGTGCTTGCTGCCTCGCAGGCTGTCAAAGACGCAGGCAAGATCGGTGATGTTTATGTAACCGGCCTTGGTCTGCCGTCTGAAATGGCTGGCGCCATCAAGTCGGGTGCAACCAAGGAATTCGCGATCTGGAACCCGATCGATCTGGGTTATTCTGCAACGCAAATTGCCTACCATCTTGTAAAGGGTGATGCAGACGGCAAGCCGGGCTCGGAAATCGAAGCCGGTCGCATGGGCAAAATCAAAATTGGAGAAAATGGCGAAGCCGCGATGAGCGATCCATTTATCTATGACGCATCGAACATCGACGAATTCTCCAAGGTCTTTTAATTTTAAGATTGAGGCTGGCGGTGCGAGGGATAATCTTGCACCGCCATCATTTTCCGAATTGAATTCAGGTATTTCTGATGAATGCAGCTTTGCAGAAAAGCGGGCAATCGGTGTTGCCTGCCAGCCATCCGGACACGCCTTTGCTGGAAATGCGCGGCATTGCCAAGACATTTCCCGGAGTGCGAGCGCTCGATAACGTCAATATCGCGCTCTATTCAGGCCAGGTAACAGCACTGATTGGTGAAAACGGAGCGGGCAAGTCGACGCTCGTCAAAATTCTGACGGGAATTTATCACCCGGACGAAGGCGAAATTCTGATTGATGGTCAGCCGGTTCATTTTTCGACTGCGCAGGATGCGACCGACGCTGGTGTAACCGCCATTCATCAGGAGACGGTGCTTTTCGATGAATTATCCGTTGGCGAGAATATCTATCTCGGCCACGCCCCCCGCACGAAGCTTGGCTTCGTCAATTGGGCAGCAGTCTTTGCACGGGCCCAGGCCCTGCTCTCTTCGCTGGAAATCACGGTTGATGCTCGTATCAAGTTGCGAGAGCTTTCCATCGCGCAACGGCATCTGGTGGCGATTGCACGTGCGCTTTCGGTGAATTCCCGCGTCGTCATTATGGATGAACCGACAGCAGCTCTGTCACGCAAGGAAGTTGATGATCTTTTCCGCATCGTCGAGCGACTGAAATCACAGGGCAAAGCAATCCTGTTCATCAGCCACAAATTCGATGAAGTTTATGAAATAGCGGATCGGTACGCGGTGTTCCGCGACGGTTGTGCGGTCGGGCACGGACTATTGTCGGAAATGAATGAACGCGAAATTGTCCGGCTGATGGTTGGACGTTCGGTGGAAAAGGCTTTTCCCAAACAGGATGTTGCGCTTGGCAACACGGTGCTGAAGGTTGTGAATTATTCTCATCCGACCGAGTTTCGCGATATATCCTTTGAACTGCGGCGCGGTGAAATTCTCGGTGTCTATGGTCTGGTGGGCGCTGGTCGTTCTGAGTTCGCTCAATCGCTGTTTGGCATGACGACGCCCTCATCCGGTCAAGTTGTGCTGGAAGGCAAAGAAATCAAAATCCGCCGCTCGGGCGATGCAATTGCTCAGGGCATTGTCTATGTGCCGGAGGAACGCGGGCGGCATGGCGCTATTTTGCAAATGCCGATTTTCCAGAACATCTCCCTGCCCTCGCTTAAGCGTACATCACGCGATGGTTTCCTGCGCATTGCACAGGAATTTAAGCTCGCACGCAAATATGCGGAGCGGTTTGATTTGCGCGCCGCCGCGCTTTCTGTGCCGGTGGGAACGCTTTCCGGCGGCAATCAGCAGAAAGTGGTTATCGGTAAATGGCTCGCGACCCATCCAAAGGTCATCATTCTCGATGAACCGACCAAAGGCATCGACATTGGCTCGAAAGCAGCCGTGCATGAATTTATTAGCGAGTTGGCTGCAGAAGGACTGAGTATCATCATGATCTCGTCCGAGCTACCCGAAATTATAGGTATGTCGGATCGTGTCATGGTGATGCGCGAAGGGCTGGTGGAAGGCATTTTTGATCGTGCCGATCTCGATGCCGAAGTTCTGGTGCGCGCGGCCACTGGAAATGCCGGTGAGAATGCGGAGTAAGATATGAAACAGCTTCTCAAACAGCGCGAACTCCTGCTTCTTGTCATCATTGCAATCATGATCGGGCTGTTCTCAATGCGTGCGCCGGGTTTTAGTTCGCCACGCAATCTCGCGAACATTTTCAACGATACGTCGATCCTGATTATTCTGGCCCTTGGCCAGATGTCGGTGATCCTGACAAAGTCCATTGATCTTTCGGTCGCCGCCAATCTGGCATTTACCGGCATGGCGGTGGCGATGCTCAATGCCGCCTACCCCGAAATACCGCTGGTCGTGTTAATTGTTGCAGCCGTAGGCATTGGTGCCATTCTGGGTGCGATCAATGGCATACTGGTTTGGAAGCTGGATATTCCAGCCATTGTGGTCACACTTGGCACACTGACCATCTATCGCGGTATGGCCTTTGTTGTGTCGGGTGGTGGCTGGGTCAATGCTCATCAGATGACCGGACCGTTTCTTAATACGCCACGCACCGTGTTTCTGTGGCTTCCGCTCCTTGGCTGGACGGCGCTGCTCATTATCGGCCTCATCTATGTATTGCTCACCCGCAGCTTCTTTGGACGAGCACTTTATGCATCAGGTGGCAATCCAACGGCTGCGGTCTATGCCGGTATCGATGTGGGCCGTACGCGTTTCTTCGCCTTTGTGCTGTCCGGCTCATTGGCAGGGTTGTGCGGTTATCTCTGGGTTTCACGCTATGCGGTTGCTTATGTCGATATAGCCAACGGGTTTGAACTCGACAGCGTTGCTGCCTGCGTGATCGGCGGGATTTCAATCATCGGCGGCATTGGCACGGCCTTCGGCGCAGTGCTGGGTGCGCTGTTTCTCGGCGTCATTAAAAACGCCCTGCCCGTCATCAACATCTCACCCTTCTGGCAAATGGCGATTTCCGGCGCGGTTATCATCGCAGCCGTAATCTTCAATGCCCGACAGGAGAAACGCGGCGGACGCATTATTCTGCGCGACAAGGCCGCAAAGACTTATGAGGAGTCAGCAGCGTGAGCGAGATAACGGAACGCCGTCATATCCCGGATCGGCTGGGAACGTCCTACACGCGGCTGTTTGCCAGTTGGGAAATGTTGTTGTTTGGTGTGGCGATTGCGATTTTCATCGCCAATTCATTTGCCTCGCCATATTTCCTCAATGCCTGGAACCTTTCAGACGCAACGTTCAATTTCACCGAAAAAGCGCTCATTGCCTTTGCTATGACTTTGCTCATCATCTCCGGTGAGATCGACCTGTCGGTGGCTGCGATCATTGCTTTAGCATCGACCGCCATGGGAGCCGCAGCTCAGATGGGTGTAGGCACGCCCTGTCTCGTGTTGATCGGTATCGCTACAGGTCTTGTTTGCGGGGCGATCAATGGCGGGCTTGTAGCCGGACTCAAGCTTCCCTCCATCGTTGTCACCATCGGTACGATGAGCCTGTTTCGTGGCATTTCCTATATTGTACTCGGCGACAAAGCCTATGGCGGTTATCCGGAAAGCTTCGCTTATTTCGGACAGGGCTATGTCGTCTGGGTTTTCTCGTTTGAGTTTGTGCTGTTCATCGCTTTTGCACTGATTTTCGGCGTCCTGCTGCATGCAACAAGCTTTGGTCGCCGTATTTACGCTATTGGTAATAATGAATTTGCTTCCCGATTTTCGGGCATACCTGTTGAGCGCATGAAGTTTACATTGTTCATGCTGACGGGTCTGATGAGTGGTATCGCTGCCGTATGTCTCACCTCACGCCTTGGCTCTACTCGGCCATCCATCGCGCAGGGCTGGGAGCTTGAAATCATCACGATGGTCGTGCTCGGCGGTGTGTCGATCCTCGGCGGCGCAGGCAGCATCATCGGCGTTGTAATCGCGGCCTTTGTGATGGGGCTTGTGACCTTCGGCCTTGGCCTTCTCAATGTGCCGGGCATCGTTATGTCCATCTTCATCGGGCTTTTGCTGATCATCACGATCTCGTTGCCTATCCTTGGCCGAAAGTTCAAAGCAAGGCGTAAAACATGACAGCCGAGCGCTATGCTTTTCGCATGAAACTTCACGCTGGCCAGGAAGCCGAATATCGACGCCGCCACGATGAAATATGGCCGGAGCTGATCGATTTGCTACACGAAGCTGGTGTGTCTGATTATACGATCTGGCTGGATGAAGACACACATGTCCTTTTCAGCGCGCTTACCCGAACCAAGACGCACGGCATGGCAGCGCTGCCAGATCATCCGGTTATGAAGAAGTGGTGGGCGCATATGGCTGACATCATGGAAACGAATGCCGATAATTCTCCGGTTTCCATCGACCTCAAACCCGTCTTTCATATGCCATGAAACGCATTGCCATTCTCGATATAGGCAAAACAAATGCCAAGGTTGTGCTGCTCGATGCAAAAACTGGGAGTGAAATCGCCGTTCATCGCACGCCAAACCGTGTTTTGCGGGACGGTCCCTATCCGCATTATGATATCGAAGCGCTCTGGCAGTTTTTTCTGAAAAGCCTCACCGATTTTGCACAAAACTCGGGATTTGATGCCATATCCATCACAACCCACGGCGCCTGTGCTTTGCTACTGGATGATACGGGTAACCTCGCAATGCCTGTGCTCGATTATGAGCATGAGTATGCACCGGAAATCCGGTCTGCTTACGCTGGCATCAAACCGCCTTTTGAAGAAACCTTTTCACCATCACTGGGCGCTGGACTAAATCTTGGCGCACAGCTCCATTATTTGAAATCATCGTTTCTCGAACAGTTTTCGAATGTAAACCTCATCCTCACCTACCCGCAATATTGGGCGTATCGGCTGACAGGTGTGCCATCAGTGGAGGCAACATCACTTGGCTGCCATACGGATCTCTGGCTTCCGAAAACAGGCAGCTATTCACCGCTGGTTGAAAGCCTTGGCCTTGAAGGAAAATTTCCACCCTTGCGTTCGGCATTCGATGTTTTGGGGCAGATACATCAGGATCTGGCGCATAAAATCGGCATATCTTCTCTCGTGCCAGTCTATTGCGGCATCCATGACTCTAACGCATCGCTACTGGCGCACCTTTTGGACAGAAACCCGCCGTTTTCCGTTGTCTCGACTGGCACATGGGTGGTGTGCTTTGCCGTTGGAGGTGATCTCGCAGGACTTGATCCAAAACGTGACACACTGGCCAATGTCGATGCTTATGGACGTGCCGTCCCTTCCGCACGCTATATGGGCGGGCGCGAGTTCAATATGATGACGGCTGATCTCGCATCTCCCAGCCCAAGCGAACTGAAGGCTGTGCTTAGTACCGTGCTTAATCAAGCTTTGATGGCACTGCCCTCTGCTGTTCCGGGATGTGGACCATATCCAGACAGTGTACAGCGATGGGTTAATGCAGAGTATGCGAGTAAAGCCGAAAGATATGTCGCCGCATGCCTTTATGCTGCATTGATGACAAATGCCTGTCTTGAACTTTTAGATGCTGATGGACCCATTATTGTCGAGGGACCGTTCGCATTGAATAGCGTATTTCTTGAGGCCCTTTCGGGCTTTTCCGGGCGTGATGTGATTGCTGTCTCAGGCACAACAGGCACTGCTTTAGGCGCAGGATTGCTAGCAGAGGCAAGTAAGCCAAAGGTGAAAAAACAAACCTATTCAGTGCATCAAGGAGGATATAAAAAATATAAAAATCAATGGATTAGTTATATAAGTTAAATGTTTAATTTATTAAATAAGCCCGGGCTTCAGCTATGAGGCCCGGGCTTATCATTTATCAGGTGAGTGCCTTATCGCGCGTTTCGACATTGATGAAAAACGCAATCACACCAGCCAGAGCAAGCAGCCCCGCAAACAGTGCAACAGCCACAATGAAACTTTGGCTGATGACGAGAGCGAGAGCCGATGGTGCCAACAACCCACCAAGGCGTGCCATGGCACCCGCGGCACCCATGCCGCTTGCGCGCAATGCTGTCGGGAATAATTCAGGCGTTAAAGCATAAAGTGCGCCCCATGTCCCTAGCAACGCAAAGCTCATAATCAGGATTGATGCGCCAACAAGAACCGAGTTTCCAGCAACGGTGAACAGCACACAGGAAGCCGCACTAATGAATAAGAAGGTGATGAGTGTCTTACGACGTCCCCAAGCCTCCACGCCATAAGCTGCAAGCGCATATCCCGGCAACTGTGCCAAAGCGACGATAACCAAGAAGCCATAGCCACGCACGAAGCCAAAGCCATCACCTGCCAGCTTTGCCGGTATCCAAGTGAAGATGCCATAATAAGATACAGACACGAGAAACCAGATTGCAAGTGTTGTCAGTGTGCGTTGACGCAGATTTGCCGACAGCAGCTTTTCGTTGGTAACAAGAAGCGGTGCCTCAAGTGTCGCTTTCGGAGGCAGTTCCTGTTTGCCATTCTTGCGCAGGACGCGGTTCATGACCGCCTTGGCTTCTTTTTCCTGCCCGGATTTGAGCAGGTGCATCGGCGATTCAGGTACCCAGAAACGCAACCAAATACCGATCAAAGCTGGAGCAGCGGTAACCACGAAAATATAGCGCCATGCATCGGCAACACCGGCAAGGCTTGCGGCCCATGCAGCCAGAGCGATAATGACCGTCCCTACTGCCCAGAAGCCTTCCAGCATCACCAGCCAGCGACCGCGATTTTTGGAAGGCAGAAATTCGGCCATCATCGCATAATCGACGGGCAATGTGCCGCCAACAGCAACACCCGTGAGAAAGCGGAGGCCAAGCAGAATTGCAAAACTCGGTGAGAAAGCAGAAAGCAAACCGAAAACCGCATCGCACGCCACTGTGATAAGCAATACGCGACGGCGGCCGTATTTGTCTGCGAGTCTGCCAAAAGCTGCAGCACCGATTAGCATCCCTAAAAAGAAGAGTGTCCCCGTCTGCAAAGCTTGTGGAACTGTGAGGCCGAAAGTCAACGCGATTGATGCCGCAGTAAAGCCTACGGCAAGAACCTGCATAGCGTCAGCGGCCCATACAAGCCCGAATACGCCGAGAAGATTACGCTGGAAGGGGCCGGTTCCGGCCTGATCGAGCGTTTGTTCGATAGTAATTTTCATGCCGCGTAGATCCCCTTGTTCGGCCGAAATTTCTTAACGCCGCATTTGCTGCGCCTCTAATAGGCACGAGTCAACACAGGAAAACCAAACCGGCCAATACTTTTGCTTAAATTGAGCATAAGTAGTTATCGTTGTGGTTTTTCCGTCACGCTTCGAAGTGGTTTCATTGCAATTGAAAAGCGCTTATCACTGCTAGCACTGAACAAAGAGGGATCGATATGAGTCTGTCGGCGCGGGATTTTGGTATTGTTTGTGGAGTAATGCCGACAGGTACGCAAAATACGATCACCGATGTTCCAGGAGTGCTCGTTGGGCACCGCACTTTACGCGACGGCGATATAAATACTGGCGTCACTGCTATTCTGCCTCACTCAGGCAATATTTATCGCCAAAAAGTTCTTGGTGCGGTCGATGTTATAAACGGCTTTGGAAAAAGCATTGGTCTGATGCAGGTTGAAGAATTGGGAAATATTGAAACCCCTATCCTGCTTACCAATACATTTGGCGTCGGCACCTGCGCCAATACGCTTATTCGTGAAGCGATCAAAACCAATCCAGATATTGGCCGCACCACTGCTACGGTCAATCCTGTCGTACTGGAATGCAATGACGGACCCTTTAATGATATTCAGGCGTTGGCAATTTCTGAGGAGCATGCACAGCTGGCTTTGAAAAATGTCAGCAGCAGCTTTGCGCAGGGCAATTTCGGGGCTGGCACCGGAATGACGTGCTTTGGCTTTAAAGGTGGTATCGGCAGTTCGTCTCGTCGCTTTAAGCTGGATGGTATTGATTATCATCTTGGAGTTCTGACGCTTACCAATTTTGGACGAGCGGGTGATCTTGTTCTGCCGGATGGCCGCAGGCCGTCGCCCAAAACCATGGCTCAACCGGAAAGAGGGTCGGTCATTGTCATACTCGCAACAGATATTCCGCTTGAGCATCGCCAGCTCAAACGAGTTGTAAGACGCTGTGGCGCCGGGCTGGCGAGGCTCGGGGCTTTCTGGGGCAATGGCAGCGGCGATATCGCGCTTGGGTTTTCAACGGCGGTTACGTTTGATCACGATGCGCAGCAGGATCTTATGACAATGCAGTTTCTGAATGAGAATCGAATCGATATTCTTTTCCGCGCAGCAGCCGAAACCACACAGGAGGCCGTGCTGAATTCGATGTGCGCTGCAGAAACCTTTGTTGGTCGCGGAGGAAACCGTTGCATTTCCTTGTCTGACTGGTTGAGACAAACTGAGTCTCACTGAGTCTCGAAATAAGCGTTATCCGGATAAGTGGCCTACCTGTTCACCATAACAGTTCAACCCAACAAACATTATATTTTAGATTAGAAAAATACTTTAATATTATGATTTATAATTAAATTTAAGATCGATAGACGCTATCATTTTATTAACCGCTATATATCTCACTGAATAAATTTGTCGGTTTTGAGTGAATTATGAAGGGGGTTGTTAACCTTCATTTTTTATTACTAAGGCTCATTCGGGCGACATATCTATGGTTCAGGTATCATGCGTAATTTGAGAGAAAATCTTCCCCATACTGATAGCAATCGTGCAGAGTCTGCTCCTGAGCAGAAGCCAAAGCGCGACGCTTTGGGAGCGCATTCGCCAGACTCCGATGGCGCTTGGAAATCATATTTTTCGCTTGGTGCGAATGTTCGTTTTACACGTACACCAGAGATTGACCTGGTTCGCCGCCGCGGTGAAGATTTGCCCGATATCAATGGGCGTGCAAAGCCTGCTGCAGTAGAGGCTAAGCCGGTCGAACTAGAAAAGGTTGCCGAAGTCCAGCCTATGGCTGTTGCAGCACTTCAGGAATCTGTTTCACAGAATATGGTCCGCACGCCCGTGGCACCTGTGCCTCCAGTTCTTCACACTGCGCCCGTTATCCAGCCGGTCGAAACTGTACCAGTGCAGCTTTCTTCAAAGAGTGATGTAACGCCTGCATCAGATGTTTCTGCTGCGATTTCAGCATTTGCAAATCTGTCGGACTTTGCCTTTTGGGAAAGCTTTGACTTTGATTCAGCGCCAGTGCAGCCAATAGCGGTCGTCGCAGAAGCTGAAAAGCCAAAGCGTGCCATGCCGACTGTTGAATCGATTATCGCACAGTTTCGGACGGTAGAATGGAATAAAGCCAAGCCTCAGGAAGCACCTGTTGTTGTCGTAGAACAGCCTGCTCCGGTTGCTGAAGTCGCTCAGCCTGTTCAGGTTACTCCAGCTCCACAGCCAGTTGCCGTTCCCGTTGCAGAAGTGAAAATTGAAGCACCTCGTGCGCCTGTCGAAGTGGCTGCGCCTAAGGCACCTGTCGAAGCCGTCGCTGATGTTGCTGCCGAAGCGACTGAAGATGAAGTCGTGCTTACTGTCGCTGAGGCAGAAGAACATGTGGTTGAGGAAGTTACGGCTCCTTCACCTGTTGCAGAAGCGCCAAAGGTTGAAGCACCCGCAAAGACAGCCCCTTCAATCGCTCTTTATCAGCCGCAGCCCCTCCCCCGGACAGAAGCTGTCGTCATGCATGGCGACTATGAATTTCCGCCGCGCGATCTGCTACAGGAGCCGCCTTCACTTGATGGCAATGTCATCACGCAGGAAATGCTTGAGCGCAGCGCCGGCCTTCTCGAAAGCGTGCTGGAAGACTTCGGTGTGCGCGGTGAAATCATCCATGTCCGCCCCGGCCCTGTCGTCACCCTTTATGAATTCGAGCCAGCGCCCGGTGTTAAGTCGTCCCGCGTGATTGGCCTTGCTGATGATATTGCCCGTTCGATGTCAGCATTGTCTGCGCGTGTTGCCGTGGTGCCCGGACGTAACGTCATCGGTATCGAACTGCCTAATGCCAACCGCGAAACTGTCTATCTGCGCGAAATGATTGACTCCCGCACGTTCGAATCCTCGAGCTACCGCCTGCCGCTTTGCCTGGGCAAAGGCATTGGTGGCGAGCCGATCATCGCAGAACTTGCAAAGATGCCTCACCTGCTCGTTGCTGGCACAACCGGTTCGGGCAAGTCTGTCGCCATAAATACGATGATCCTGTCGCTGCTCTATCGCTTTAAACCCGAAGAATGCCGCCTGATCATGGTCGATCCAAAGATGCTGGAACTCTCCATCTATGATGGTATTCCGCACCTGCTAACGCCAGTCGTGACCGATCCGAAGAAGGCAGTTGTGGCTTTGAAATGGGCCGTGCGCGAAATGGAAGATCGCTATCGCAAGATGGCACGTCTGGGCGTACGCAACATCGAAGGTTTCAATCAGCGTGCAGCGTCTGCCAAGGGCAAAGGTGAAACCGTCATGTGCACGGTGCAGTCCGGCTTTGACAAGGAAACCGGCGAAGCAACCTATGTTCAGGAAGAACTCGACCTGACGCCAATGCCATATATCGTCGTGATTATCGACGAAATGGCCGACCTGATGATGGTTGCCGGTAAGGACATCGAAGGTGCTGTGCAGCGTCTTGCACAGATGGCGCGTGCTGCTGGTATCCACCTTATCATGGCAACGCAGCGTCCTTCGGTTGACGTTATCACCGGTACGATCAAGGCAAACTTCCCGACCCGTATTTCGTTCCAGGTCACGTCAAAGATCGACAGCCGTACAATTCTTGGTGAAATGGGGGCCGAACAGCTTCTCGGTCAGGGCGACATGCTGCATATGGCCGGTGGTGGCCGTATCGTTCGCGTCCATGGGCCATTCGTGTCCGATGAAGAAGTTGAAAAGGTCGTCAATCATCTCAAAGAACAGGGTCGCCCAGATTATCTGGCGACGGTTACCGAAGATGAGGAAGATGAAGACACATCACAGGACACAGCAGTGTTTGACGCATCAGCCATGGGGTCAGAAGACGGCGACGATGTCTATGAACAGGCTGTGAAAGTCGTCATGCGCGACAAAAAGTGCTCGACTTCTTACATTCAGCGTCGTCTCGGCATCGGCTACAACCGAGCAGCTTCGCTTGTCGAGCGTATGGAACAGGAAGGCCTTGTCGGAGCTGCTAATCATGTTGGCAAGCGTGAAATTCTAACCGGCAATCGCGACTGATTTATCAAATAATGAATTGAGAAAAGCCGGTTTGTAAAATCAATCCGGCTTTTGCATATGTGTGACAATGGCTTAGAGGGGACTGTATTTGGTGCTTGTCAAGTTCCCCAATAAGGTTAATAATCTCTTCATTCGCACATTCTTGACTACCGGACGGAGTAGCCTTTGAGGCTTCTGCCGTACCCAAAAACAGGGAGAATGATCGATGAGAAGCATTACTATCGGACCCAGTGCAAAGCACACGCCTGTGACAACGCAGATGCTCCAGAATGCTCAAACGCAAATGCAGAAGCCTTCTGACGATAAGACCCAAGTTTGCAATGTTCTTCGCCTCTCAAAAGGCGGCTACTCGCATCGCAGACGCAAAGTTCAAAAAAGCGCATAAAAAATTTGAATAATTTAAAGCGCCGCATCCGGTCAGAGAGATGTCGGCGCTATTTCTTATTGATCAATCACGTAGTTTTGCCCGGCCCACCCTTTATTACACCGCGCATCTGGAGTATTTCAAACAGCAATTCTCCCCCATCTCCCAGGAATAATCATGACAAAGCCCACTGAAGCAAGTTTGAAACCGCAAAAGAAGAAATCGCGCTTCTTCCTCGGCTTCTTGACTGTTCTGGGCGCTTTGTTTTTCGCATTGTTTTTGAGCCTTGGCATCTGGCAAGTGGAACGCCTGCAATGGAAGCTCGATCTGATTGCCCGCGTTAATGCGCGCGTTCATGCGGAGCCGGTCGCTGCTCCGGGCAAAGATGATTGGGCCAATGTCAATCAGGCCGATGACGAATACCGGCATGTCTCGCTGACCGGCTCTTACCTCAATGACAAGGAAGTGCTGGTTCGTGCGTTGACCGAGCGTGGCTCGGGCTTTTGGGTGCTGACGCCGTTGCGTTCGGATGATGGTACACTGACCTTCATCAATCGTGGCTTCATTCCGGATGCTAAGCGCGATCCGTCATTACGTTCGGAAACGCAAATTGCGGGCGAGACGAACGTAACTGGCCTTCTTCGTATGCCGGAGCCGGATGGCTTCTTTCTGCGTCCCAATGACCCTTCCCGCAATGAGTGGAACTCGCGCGATGTCAAAGCCTTCGCCGAAAAAGAAGGCTTGGGAACAGTCGCGCCCTATTTCATTGATGCGGATGCGCAATCCAATCCCGGCAATTTGCCCATCGGCGGTCTGACGGTTGTTACTTTCCGCAACAACCATCTGTCTTATGCAATTACTTGGTTTGCGCTTGCTGCCATGATTGCTGGTGCCGCCGTCTTTGTCTGGCGGCACGAACGCAAATCAAAAGACATACTTTAAATATGGAGGGCGTGGCCGAGTGCTTTCATACTGGCCTCGGCGAAGCCTTCTCCAAGGGTCGGATGGGCGTGGATGGTTCCGGCTATATCCTCAAGGCGTGTACCTGTTTCAACAGCAAGCGCAAAGGCGGATGATAGCTCGGAAATACCGACACCCACGGCCTGGATGCCAAGTATCAAATGGTTATCTGCGCGTGCAACTACACGAATAAAGCCATCCTCCCGCTCGATTGTCATCGCACGTCCATTGGCCTGAAATGGGAAAATACCTGTCTGGATTTGATGACCTGCCTTGCGCGCTTCATCAGGCGATAAACCGACCGTTACGACCTCAGGATCGGTAAAGCAAACGGCCGGGATGCAGCGCTTATCCCAAGCCTGTTTGACGCCTGCGATGATTTCAGCAACCATTTCGCCTTGCGCCATCGCCCGATGCGCAAGCATCGGCTCACCTGTTACATCGCCGATGGCATAAATGCCGCGCATGGATGTACGGCATTTATCATCAATGCGGATAAAGCGGCCTTCCATATCAAGGCGGATTTCGCTCAAACCCCAGCCATCGGTTTGTGGCTTGCGGCCAACCGTGACCAGAATCTTTTCAGCCGGAATTGAATGCGTCTTGCCATCAGCCAGCAACACATCCAGCGCTTTTCCATCGGTGGATAAGCCTTTGGCAGATGTGTTCGTCAGCACTTCAACGCCGAGTGATTTCAGCCGTGCCATAATCGGCCGTGTCAGCTCCGCATCATATTGCGGCAGAATGCGATCAGTGGCTTCAACGACGGTCACTTTTGCACCAAGCTTTGCAAAGGCCGTACCGATTTCGAGCCCGATATAACCACCGCCAACAATGGCAAGCTTTTCAGGAATCTTATTGAGTGAAAGTGCTTCCGTTGAGGAGATGACATTACCGCCAAAAGGTAGAGACTGAATTTCTACCGGTACCGATCCTGTTGCAATCACGATGTTCTCGGCATGGATAGTCTGGCGCCCGGTATCGGTATCGACCAGAACGGTTTTACCATCCATAAAACGCGCCTGCCCCTGAAACATTCGCACGCGGGAGCGCTTCAGAAGTCCGGCGACACCGCTGTTCAGGCGATTGACGATGCCATCTTTCCATTCGAGCGTTTTGGCAAAATCGATCTTGGGAGTATCAGCTGTGATGCCAAGCGCGCCTTTAGACGCAAATGTCGTGAGGCGATGAAACTCATCAGCGGCATGGATAACAGCTTTGGACGGTATGCAGCCGACATTCAGACAGGTACCGCCCAACCGCTTTTTCTCGACCAGAACCGTATCGATACCAAGCTGGCCTGCGCGAATACCGCAAACATAACCGCCGGGACCACCGCCAATGATCAGAAGTTTGCAGGAAATCTCACTCATCCGATCAGCCCTCTACAAAAATCATCGCAGGCGTTTCAAGCAGGCTCTTCAGCTTCTGCACGAATATTGCTGCATCCCATCCATCGATAACGCGATGGTCGAAGCTGCACGACAGGTTCATCATTTTACGCGGCACAAATTGTGTGCCGTCCCACATCGGCCGAACGGCTATTTTGTTGATGCCGACAATCGCCACTTCGGGCCGGTTGATAATCGGCGTGGTTGCGATCGCGCCTAGTGGCCCCAATGATGTGATGGTTATGGTTGAGCCGGTGAGTTCTTCGCGCTTGGCAGTGCCGTTGCGTGCTGCTTCCGTCACTCGGACAAGTTCCGATGCTGCGGTAAATACAGAAAGGCTTTCCGCGTGGCGAACCACCGGCACGATAAGACCGTTTGACGTCTGTGTGGCAATGCCCACATGCACACCGCCAAACTGGCGAATTATGTCTGCTTCATCATCGAAATGTGCGTTGAGACCAGGCTGTTCTTTGACTGCCTTGACGATTGTACGGATAACAAATGGCAGCAAGGTCAGGCGCGGACGCCCTTCCTTCTTCTCATTGTTAAGCCCCGTGCGGAGGTCTTCAAGCTGTGTCACATCCACTTCTTCAACGATTGTGATGTGCGGAATATGGCGTTTTGCTTCGGCCATGCGCTCTGCAATCTTGCGCCGCAGGCCGATGACCTTGATCTCGTTGATCGAGGTGTCTGCAATGTAACCAGACACTGCAGACACAGCACCGCTCTCAGTCTGAAAATAAGCGTCCAGATCTTCATGCGTAATGCGCCCGGCAGGGCCGCAACCTTTGACACGTCTTAAATCAATGCCTGCGTCGCGTGCGCGCAACCTGACCGATGGTGTTGCCAGCGGTTTTTCACCTTCTGCGCGCACCGGCCCGGCACCGGTAAAAGTCCGGCTTGAGGTTTCGTTTTTCTGCGCAACAGCTTTAGGTGGAACCGGCGTCTGTAACAGCACAGGCGCTTCCACGCTGGCTCGTTGCGGTTGAGGTGTTTCAGCGGGTGCCGCAGCTACAGGTTCTGGTGCTTCCGATTTTTGCTCCCTGCTTCCACCTTCTATTTCGAGGCGAACCAGTTCGGAGCCAACAGCAATTTTCTCACCGATTTCGCCATTAACAGCGATGACTTTACCGCTGCGCGAGGAAGGGATCTCAACTGTTGCCTTATCCGTCATGACGGCAGCAAGCAGTTGGTCCTCCCGGACGATATCGCCAACCTTAACATGCCATTCAACAAGTTCAGCCTCTGCAACGCCTTCGCCAACATCAGGGAGCTTGATCGCAAAATGAGCCATTTACGCCTCCATGATTGAAACGAGTGCACGACCGACACGGTCGGGTCCGGGAAAATAGGCCCATTCCTGTGCATGTGGGTATGGCGTATCCCAGCCGGTCACGCGGATGATCGGTGCTTCGAGATGATAGAAACATTCGCGCTGCACGAGTGCCGCAAGCTCGGCGCCGTAACCGCAGGTCAATGTCGCTTCATGCACGATAACGCAACGCCCGGTCTTCCTGACTGAAGCCATAATTGTTTCCGTGTCGAGTGGGAGCAACGTGCGAAGATCAATGACTTCCGCGTCGACGCCGGTTTCCTCTGCAGCAGCTAATGCCACATGAACCATCGTGCCATAGGCAAGAACAGTCACATCGCTGCCTTCACGACGGATTGCAGCCTTGCCGAGTGGCACGGTATAGTAGCCCTCTGGCACTTCGCCCAGCTCATGCTTTTTCCAAGAAGTGACAGGCTTGTCGTGATGTCCGTCAAAAGGTCCGTTATAAAGGCGCTTCGGCTCAAACATGATGACCGGATCAGGATCTTCAATCGCTGCCAGCAGCAAGCCCTTGGCATCGGCGGGTGTTGAAGGCATCACGGTCTTCAAACCGGAAACATGGGTAAAAAGCGCCTCGGGACTTTGGCTGTGCGTTTGACCACCATAAATACCGCCGCCAGACGGCATACGAATGACCATGGGGCATGTAAACTCACCCGCCGAGCGATAACGCATACGCGCAGCCTCTGAAACGATCTGGTCATAGGCTGGATAGACATAGTCAGCGAACTGCACTTCGATACAGGGGCGCAAGCCGTAAGTCGCCATGCCAATCGCGGTGCCGACAATGCCGAGCTCGCTGATTGGTGCATCGAAGCACCGTTCTTTGCCGTATTTCTTCTGCAAACCGGCTGTGCAGCGGAAAACGCCGCCGAAGTAACCAACGTCTTCGCCGAACACGACGACTTTCTGGTCGCGTTCCATCGCAATGTCGTGGGCGTTCTGGATCGCCTCAATCATCGTTAGTTTTGTCATGATTAGAACCCCGCCTCCTGACGCTGGCGAATAAGGTGCGGCGGTGTTTCGGCATAAACATCTTCAAACATGTCGCGCATCGACGGCTTCCGACCATCATGAAGCGTGCCGATAGCTTCTGCTTCGCGCTGTGCACTGACGACGAGATCCAGAATTTCCGCTTCTGCTTGTTTGTGCCGTTCGTCAGACCATACGCCACGCAGGATCAGGTGGTTTTTGAGCCGCAAGACTGGATCACCAAGAGGCCAGGCATCGCTTTCGGCCTTTGGACGATAAGCGGAAGGATCGTCAGACGTCGAGTGCCCGCCAGCGCGATAGGTGACATATTCAATGATAGTCGGGCCAAGATTACGGCGTGCGCGTTCGACTGCCCATTTCGCAACCGCATGAACCGCAAGATAGTCGTTGCCATCTACGCGAAGTGACGGAATGCCAAAGCCATGTCCGCGGGCCGCAAAAGTGCCCGAACCACCGCGTGCAATGCCCTGAAATGTTGAGATTGCCCATTGGTTGTTGACGATATTCATCACCACCGGGGCTTTATAGGTGGATGCAAAAACAAGTGCCGCGTGGAAGTCACTTTCAGCGGTCGAGCCGTCACCAATCCATGCAGCTGCAATTTTGGTGTCATGGCTGATGGCTGAAGCCATCGCCCAGCCCACAGCCTGCGTGTATTGCGTGGCAAGATTGCCGGAAATGGTGAAGAAGCCATGCTCTTTCGAGGAATACATCACCGGCAACTGGCGACCTTTAAGCGGGTCCTGCTCATTGGAGAAAATCTGGTTCATCATGGTGACGAGCGGGTAGTCGTCGGCGATGAGAAGCCCTGCCTGCCGATAAGTCGGGAAATTCATGTCGCCCTTACGCAGCGCCTTGCGGAACGCGCAACTGACCGCCTCTTCACCCAGATGCTGCATATAGAAAGAGGTTTTACCCTGTCGTTGCGCCATCATCATGCGGGCATCGTAAGCACGCAGGATCATCATGTGGCGGAGACCTTCTTTCAGCTCTTCATCAGTCAGCGTGCCCGCCCAGGGGCCAACTGCCTCGCCTTCGCGATTCAGAACCCGAATGATGCTAAAAGCCAGATCGCGCATTGATTCCGGCTTTTCGTCTATCTCCGGTCGTCTGACACTCCCTGCCCGTGGAATTTTAACGTGGGAGAAATCCGGCGTATCGCCGGGGCGCCATTCAGGTTCAGGGACATGCAAAGAAAGCACAACATCATCGCTCATGCAGGTGTTCCTCAAACGTGCATTTAATGTCGAACGAGAGAGCAGATTATTGGTTCCAGCGAAATTGATGCCGGTTCGTCATTGGCTAAGAATACGGCGCAATGACCTCATTTCTCCCATGCGAAGCATTGCTGATTTCCTCCTTCAACACTGCTTTCGTCAGGATGGAACGGCATAAAGAATAAAGCAATATTATTTTTCTTATTGCGCATTAATTATCATCAGAACGGTTCTCTTAGATTGGATGATCAGGGTAATAAAATTTCTACATTCTTCTAAATACGCTATATAAAAGGAATTTATCGAAATCTTGGACAGTAAATATAAGAAATATTATTACGATATGCATCGCAAAATTAGAGTACCAATTGGTACTTAATGCCGCCATTTTTTAGATAATTTATTTTACGCAAAATAAAACGGCCCGTTTCCGGGCCGTTATCACAAGCACTTAGTGATGCTTGTTGCCTTCACGCGCAAGTTCTGCGGTTGGGTCTCCGCTAAGTCGTTTGCGTGCTCTATCATCCATTAGCTCATACCACATAGCGTTCAGCACAGCGAAAGCGGCTGCGAGTGGCAGGCCAAGAAGCCAGGAAAAATACCACATCTTGCTTTCCTTTCTCGATTACATTGCATGGGCGATGACAGCCCACTGATGCATTAATAAGCGTGATTGCTTTCGTCCTCGATGTCGCGTTTTTCCACCTTACCCCATAGAACTTTGTAGACCCATGATGTGTAAGCAACGATGAGCGGCAGGAAGATCAACGTCACCACGAGCATGATGAACAGCGTCATATGGCTCGACGATGCATCCCAAACAGTGAGGCTTGAACGCAAGTCAACGGACGATGGCAGGATGAACGGGAACATTGAAACGCCAACCGAAGCAATAATCCCAAAGATTGAAACGGCACCAAATAGGATCGGCGCGAGTTCCCTTCCCATCCGCAACGCGATAAGCACAAGCAACGGTCCCAGAATACCCAGTGCCGGTGCGATGAGCAGCACAGGATAGTTCATATAATTATCGAACCAAGCTGCATGGTCCAGCTCAACGACCTTGCGTAGCGGATTTGACGGACCATCCGGCACCACAGTGCTGGTGATCTTGTAACCCGAAACCCATATCCAGCTGATAACACCAGCAAGGACATACAGGGCTGTGGTCGTGATGGCTGCAACACTACCAAAAGCCCGCGCCCGCGCCTGAACCGTGCCAGTGGTTTTAAGCACGAGCCACGATGCTCCATGCATAACCAGCATAGCGACAGACAGCAGGCCACACAGCAGCGCAAAAGGATTGAGCAGACCGAAGAATGTTCCGTCATAGAAAATCTGAAGATCTCCATTGAAACGGAACGGAACGCCCTGCAACACATTGCCCACGGCCACACCAAAGATCAGTGATGGCACAAATCCACCGATGAACAGCGCCCAGTCCCAGCCCGTACGCCATGCATCACTGTCACGCTTGGAACGGTATTTGAAGCCGACCGGACGCAAAATAAGTGCGAACAATATGGCAAACATTGCCAAATAGAAGCCCGAGAAGGACACGGCATAAAGGGGTGGCCATGCTGCAAAGATGGCACCGCCACCAAGGATTAGCCAAACCTGGTTGCCCTCCCATACAGGCCCGATCGTATTGATGACAATCCGTCGTTCGATGTCGGTTTTCCCGACAAACGGCAGAAGCGTGCCAACTCCAAGGTCAAAACCATCCATTGCGGCAAAGCCGATCAGCAATACGCCGAGCAGTACCCACCAGATGACGCGCAGTGTTTGATAGTCCAACAAATCGCTGAGTATCATATTCTTTACTCCGCCGGTGCAATGCTTGCAGGTGCGAGAATTGCTTCCGGTTTACTGTCGGGTTCAGGTCCAGCCTTGATTGCGCGCAACATCAGGCCCATTTCGATAATGAACAGGACTGTATAAATTGCGACAAAACCTACAATCGTCATCAGAACCGTCGAAGCACCAAGATTGGAGACGGCAACGGCGGTCGGCAGAATACCTTCAATAATCCATGGCTGACGCCCGAACTCGGCAACGATCCAGCCCATTTCCGCTGCAATCCACGGAAGTGGTATCGCAAAAACGGCGACCTTCAACAGAAACGGATAATGATCGAGCTTACGACGTGCAGACAAGACAAAGAATGTCCCTGTCAGCAGAATTAGGAAGAAGCCGATGCCGACCATAATGCGGAACGACCAGAACAACGGCAATACACCCGGCACTGTATCATTGGCCGCCTGTGTAATCTGCGCATCTGTTGCCTGACGCGGATCATCGACATAGCGCTTGAGAAGCAGTGCATAACCCATCCACTGACTATTGTCAGCAAATGCGTCTTTCACATCCTGGGAAACAGCATTTGTATCCTGCGCAGCTCGAATTTGCTGCAAGGCATCATAGGCGATCAAACCTTTGCGGATATGCCCCTGCGCATTCTCAACAAGCTGTTCAATACCTTCGATAGGCGTTGTCAGCGAACGCGTGCCAATAAGACCCATGACCCATGGAATATGAACCGCATAATGCGTTTCGCGTGTTTCCTGATCAGGAAAACCAAATGCAGTGAACGAAGCCGGAGCTGGCTCAGTTTCCCACATGGCTTCGATGGCTGCAATTTTCATCTTCTGATGTTCGTTGGCGAGATAACCGCTTTCGTCACCCAGAACGACAACAGAAAGTGACGCCGCCAGACCAAAAGAGGCAGCGACAGTCATCGAACGCTTCGCAAGTTCCGTCGAACGGCCTTTCAGCAAATACCAGGCAGAAACGCCGAGAACGAAAATCGAAGCAGTTACATAACCAGCTGAAACCGTATGCACGAATTTCGCCTGTGCAACCGGGTTCATCAAAACTGCAAAGAAATCAGTGATTTCCATTCGCATGGTTTCGGGATTGAAAGCCGAACCAACAGGATTTTGCATCCAGCCATTAGCAATCAGAATCCAGAGTGCCGAGAAGTTGGAACCGGCAGCGACAGCATAAGTCGCCATCAAATGCCCGACCTTGGACAGCCGATCCCAGCCAAAGAAAAATAAACCGACAAAGGTCGCCTCAAGGAAAAAGGCCATCAGGCCTTCAATCGCCAGCGGCGCTCCGAAAATGTCGCCGACATAATGGCTGTAATAGCTCCAGTTCATACCGAACTGAAATTCCATCACAACGCCGGTTGCGACACCCATAACAAAGTTGATACCAAACAGCGTACCCCAGAATTTGGTCATCTGCCGCCAGATGAGCCTTCCGGTCATGACATATACCGTTTCCATGATGGCAAGCAGCACGGAAAGACCAAGTGTCAGAGGTACGAAAAGGAAGTGATAAAGTGCCGTGATTGCAAATTGCAATCGCGACAGGGAGACAATATCGAATTCCATCTCTTTAGCCGGGGAACCGGCCCTCCTGATGTTACGAGCTGCTGCCGGCATCTGCCGAAAACAGCCCCCTACTTATATTTCACCTCAGGGAATTGAGGATTTCGCCAAAAGGCACCTCTCCTTTGGACATTGATTGAACAAGAGCGCCTTGATCCAAAACAATTGCCCGATCACAAATCCGTGCTTCGCGCTGAATATGCGTTGCGATCAGCAGTGTGCGGCCCTTTGCCTGTTCATTCAGGCGGGAAAGCACGTCCTCAGCGGTCGCCTGATCAAGTCCTTCTGTTGGCTCATCAAGAAGCCATAAGGGGGCGTCAGTCAGGAACAGTCGCGCCAGCGCAAGTCGTCTGGCCTGACCGCCAGATAGCCCTAACCCGCCTTCGCCCAAAACTGTGTTCAAACCTTCGGGCTGCGATTTCATGAATTCGCCCAGCCCTGCGGCTTCCAATGCGGCATTGAAATCCGCATCGCTGGCATCTGGATTTGCGAGCTTAAGATTGTTCCGAAGGCTGTCTTTGAAAAGCTCTGTGCGTTGGGTCAAAAGTCGAGCTGGAAGCACCTTAACTTCACCGCTCTCAGCGTTAACCTCTCCTGCAAGCACGTTAAATAGCGTGGACTTGCCCGCGCCACTTGTGCCAATCACAGCAACACGCTCGCCTTCTTTGACGGTAAGACTGATAGCTTTTAAAGCAGTTACTGTAGAATCTTCATGACGTACAACAACCCTTTGAAGTTCGATAGCATTTCCGTTTTTTGGAAGGCTCATCCCTTGGATACTATCTGAAGCGGAAAGCGCAGGTCCAACGCGACGCGCAGCCAATATTGTGCGTCCAAGCTCCATCGCCCCACGTCTTAGTGCAGAAAATGGTTCCATCGAACCAAGAATGATAAGAAGCCCAAGTGCAGCGACGGGCGCATTGATAAGCTGAGCCTGCATAAGGAGGCCAACACTGATCAGCCCTCCAGCCATTAAGCCAGCATGAAGAATGCCAAGCTTTGCACCCGTTGAAACTTCAATCCGATTTAAAATACGGTCACTGGATTCAATATAACTGTCGGCACGCAATATGCTGGTATTCTGATTGAGCAGCCGTCCCGCCATAATCAATTCTGTCTGCCCGGCAACCAGATCAACTGTGCGTGCGCGTAGCGCTTCTGTGCCCTTGGCGCGCTGGCGCATCGGCTTTTCGGAACGTCTTGCGGCACGAAGCGGGAAGCCCAATCCAAAAACCAGAAGCAACAATACAAACACCAACCCAAATGCTGGATGCATCAGCCCGAGTGCTAATCCCGCGATAATGGCCGTCACAAGCGCTGCACCTGCTGGCACGAGTACGCGCAGATAAAGAGAGTCGAGCGCATCAATATCAGCCGTCAGCCTGAACAAAAGCCGTGCGGGCCGCTTGAGCAAAGCATGAGCCGCAGCGGGGCGCGCCCACGCACGAAACAGCTTTTCACGAAGAGCGGCCAGAATGGCGAGTGTTGCTTCATGTGTTACCAGTCGTTCCAAATAACGCGTGCCTGTACGCAGGATCGCGAAGAAGCGAATACCCGCTGCCGGCATGAACACATCAAAGACAATTGCAGTTGAAACGCTCAAACCTGCAATCGCCGTGGCTGTAATGAACCAACCAGAAAGCCCTAGCAGTGCAATTCCTGCCAGCACAGTCATGGTTGCGGCAACAATACCGGCGTAAAGAAGCTTGCCCTTGCTACTGAAGAAAAGGCGTAAGATGGGTCGCAGTGCCTGAAGACCATTCATTCCGCAGCCCTCTTTTGCCAGCTTTCCGTCGTGGCGCTCATATCATCCAGTCGAATGATGCGATCCATCCGGCTGGCCAGCTTTTCGTCATGTGTGGAAATAATCAGCGTCTTGCCTTTGGCGAGATCGATAAGGCTGTCAGCAATGCGGTCTGCTGTCTGATGATCAAGGTGAGCTGTCGGCTCATCTGCGAGGATAATGTCTGCATTCTGATCGACGGCAACGCGTGCCAAAGCCAGCCTGAGCGCTTCACCGCCAGAGAGACCGGCGCCATTTTCGCCAATAACGCCAGCGCCAGTAACGCCCGCGACATGGCCAAGCGCCATCTGCTCAACGATAGTTTGCGTTTTCTTGGCATCAGCGTCACGGCCTAAAGTGATATTAAATCGCGCACTGCCAGCAAATATATGTGGCTTTTGCCCCACCCATCGCATCCTTGAACGCAGAGTTGTCGCTGTTTCATCCTCAAGAACAATGCCACCAATCCGGATTTCGCCCGTCTGCGGCGCAGCAAGCCCTGCAATCAAAGCCAGCAATGTCGACTTGCCATAGCCACTGGGAGCAAGGATCGCGACATGCTCACCTGGCTCAACATCGAGATTGAACCCTTTGAAGATGTCTGGTCCATTGTCATAGTTGAAACCAACATCCCGCATGATCAGCGAAGGTTCGGTTTCGAATTTACTTGCTTGCTGAGCTGCGCCCAGAACGGGCATTTCATGAGCGGCGAGATTTTCAAGCGCATCAATCGCAGCTTCACCTGATGCGCGATCATGCCAAACGCTTGAGAGATCACGCAGAGGCTCGAAAAACGCAGGTGCAAGCAGAAGGATAAAGAGCCCTTCGGCAAGTGTGAGCTTATGGCCCCACGCACCAAAATCGAGCGTTCCGAGAAGATGGAATCCAATATAAACCGCAACCATGGCAACGCCAATAGCGGCGAAAAGCTCAAGAACCGCCGATGAAAGAAAAGCAATCCGCAGAACAATCATCGTCTTTTTGCGCAAGGTTTCAGCATTATCGCGCAGGCGGGTTGCGGTCATATTCACGGCATGAAAGCTGCGGATGGTCGCCAGACCGCGAAGCCGGTCGAGCAGAAAACCATTCATGTCACCCAAAGCGACGAGTTGTTTTTCACTGGCTGCTTTGGCGCGCCAGCCAATCAAGGCCATGAAAATCGGAATTAGGGGAGCTGCAATCAGCAATGTCAGTGCAGCAATCCACGAAAACCACAAAACTGCCACCAGAATGGCGAGCGGCACGAGCATGACGCGAATGCGGACGGGCACAAAGCGTGACAGGTATGGAACAACCATTTCGGCCTGTTCAGCAAGAATGCTGGCCGCCTCGCCAGACGATGAGCGAGACGTATCAAGCGGCGAGCGCTGTGAAAGCGCTTTGACGGCCTTTTCGCGTAGCTTTGTAAGTTCTGAACGTGCGGCATCGAAAGCCATCGACGCGCCACGTGCATCAAGCAGACTGCGGATACAACCAAGAAGAAAGAGTGCTGCGGCTAAATAATAGATTGTTGCATCAAAGCCAGTATTGGCGAGCAGGCCCACACCATAAGCAAGAATTGCGGCTTGTGGCAGCCAAATGAGTGCTGCCACTGCCTGAAGTCGCGCCCCTTTTTTAAGGAGAGTTGGGATAGGATGGCGACGCGAGCGACGTTTTTCGCTACCCTGTTGTGTCACTTCTTCCGGTTGGGCGCGCGCGACTGTCACTCTCGCTTAGGCTCCTTTTTGGCCGCTGTTCTGCCGCGTCCCAAAGCAACGATCCTGTCGGTCGTTTCCAGAAAACGCGTAACCTTGGCACCAAGCGCCAGAAGGCTGGTTAATCGATCTGTATCGAGCTTCTTGACATCATCATACCAGTTGGTGAGCCGTTCGATGAGCGCATACATGTCTTTCATGCGCTCCTGTGCGAACTTGTCTCCGTCATCTTGCGGCTGTTCCATCAACACTTCACGCAAAACTGTCAATGTCGGGTCTATCTCGCGCTTCTTGCGCTCTTCAGCGAGCGTACGCAAAATGATCCATACATCGCCGGGTGTCGTGAAAAAATCGCGACGGTCGCCCGGTATGTGCTTCAAAAGCACCAGGTTCCAGCCCTGTAATTCACGGATCCCCATCGAGACATTGGAGCGTGAAACCCCAAGCGCATCAACGATATCATCCGCACAAAGAGGTTCAGACGATAGATAAAGCAACGCATAGATTTGACCTACCGTCCGGTTGATCCCCCAGCGGCTGCCCATCTCTCCGAAGTGGAGAACAAACGACTGAACAATTGGCGTTAATTCCAAGTCTTCTCTCCCGTAAATTCTGAATTTTCAGAAATTACTGAAATTCAGATAATTTAAATTGCCTGATCCTTCAATCCGCTTGTCTGGATGCACAGTGCATATGGACAATTGGCCGCAGTCCTCAGCACTCCTCCAAATGCCTCAGACCAAGCTTCCAACCATCATTTCTGGTCGGAAGAAGAAGGAAGCTCTTTGCTATCCTGCGTTTGATCCCGATGAATCACGGCACGACTGAGCAACATGAGCGTAACCGGAGTTGTGATGACCACAAAAACGGTAATCAACACTTCATGCAGAATCGGCTTGGATTGCAAGATGGAGAAAAACATGATGGAAGCGATCAAGATTCCACCTGCACCGAAAGAAGAACCGATTGTCGGCGCATGAATGCGTTCATAAAAACTTTTAAAACGAACCAGACCAATACATCCGACAAGCGTTAAGAACGCACCGGACACGAGAAAAAATGCAATGATTATTGCAGCCCAGACGGGCAGATCACCAGCTCCGATCATTCGATCACCTCCCCGCGCATCAGGAATTTCGCAAGTGCTACAGTCGCAACAAAGCCCAATATTGAAATAATGAGTGCGGCTTCAAAATAAATGACGCTGCCGGTCCGCATACCAAATGTGAGCAGCAATAAAAGTGCGTTCAGATACAGCGCATCAGTTGCTAGCACGCGGTCTTGCGCACGCGGGCCGATCAGCAAGCGATAGACCACACACCCCATCGCGGCGACCAGCATGAGTTGCGCAGCCAGAAGCGCCCAAAAAAGAATGACTGCACTCATGCTGATGGCTCCTCTTTAACAACGTCCCTCGCCCCGAATATACGGATGAGTGGCTGCTCATAGCGTTGCTTGATAAGTGCCCGCCAAGCCTTCGCATCTTCCAGATCAAGAACATGGATTGTCAGTGCCTTACGGGTGACATTGTAATCTACCCAAGCTGTTCCTGGCGTTGTTGTGACAATACAGGCCAGGACAGCCAAAGCAGTTCGGTTTTCAAGCTCCAGCGGAATAACCACGAAACCCGGATGCCGTTTCTTTCGCGGTGACAGGATGAGCTTAACGACTGCGAGATTGGACGTGAGAATATCGATGCTTACAGCGCCAAACAGCCAAATTATTGTCGGGACTGAGCGCAGATGATTTTTCTGAGGCTGTAGCGCTGTCATTGCATAGCAAGCAAGCAGCGAAATAGGGATCGATAGAAGCAACTGTGCTCGTGTGAAACCATTCAGCAAAAGCCAGAAGATGATCAATGCCACAAAGAGCAACGGGAAAGGTAGAATTTTCCTCATTTTACCTGCACCGTTTCTCCGCTCACACGCGGCGCTTGCAGAACGCTATTGATGTAATCTTGCGGCGAATGAAGCGCGCGAGCCGTTGCATCCATATAGCCCATGGCTGGACCTGCACCGATTGTCAGAGCAAGACAAACGGCAAGAAGTCCGGCAATCGGCACAACTTCGCGGACCAGAACGCGTGGAACGTTGCCTTCAAGTGATGCCCAGAATGTGCGTATACCAGTACGTGTCATTGCAATGAGCGCTGATAGGCCCGACAGCAGAATAAGCGCGATCAATGCCCAGCTTGCAGGGCTGACAGGCATTGCCAATGTCGGCGCGGCACCGTCACCATTAAACACTGCGGCGAGGATCAGGAACTTTGCAATGAAACCTGAGAACGGCGGCAGGCCAATAAGCAGAATGGCGACAACCGCAAAACACGTACCAAGAATAGCCAGGGTTGCCGGCAGAACGACACCAACTTCTTCCTCTTCTTCTTCCTCTTCGTCATCGCCATAGGCTTCGATCGTGACAGCAAGAACGTTTGCCGCCGCATCCTGACCGCGCTCGATCAATTCGATCAACAGGAAGAAAGCCGCAATCGTCAATGTCGAACTGACCATGTAAAACAGGGCTGCGCCGGTCATTGCCGTATTGCCGCTACCGATTGCGGCGAGCAGAGTGCCCGAAGAGACCAGAATGCTGTAACTTGCGACACGTCCCATGGCCTGCGATGCCACCACACCAATCAAGCCAAAAGCCAGCGTAACCATGCCACCGTAATAAAGCCAATCGTTCCCGAAACCGTAGGATTCACCAGCCCCAATACCGAACATAAGCGGCGACAGGCGCAGCAATACGTAAATTCCGACCTTACTCATTATCGCAAAGATCGCAGCAATCGGCGCGGCTGCTGCCGTATAGGTTGGAACGAGCCAAAAATTTAGCGGCCACATACCCGCTTTCACGAGAAAAGCAACCGCGAGAATTGCAGCCCCAGCTTCGAGAAGCATGCGATCTTCAGCACTAACTTGCGAAATCTTGTGTGCGAGATCAGCCATATTAAGCGTGCCAGTTACCCCGTAGATGAGACTGACGCCGATCAGAAACAGCGACGATGCTACAAGATTGACCGCAATGTAATGCATGCCAGCCTTAACGCGCGCCGAACCTGAACCATGCAGCGCCAAACCGTAGGATGCAGCAAGCATCACCTCAAAGAAAACGAACAGGTTAAACAGGTCGCCGGTTAGAAATGCGCCATTCAATCCCATCAGCAAAAGCTGAAAAATTGTATGGAAATTCGGGCTGGCTTTATACCAGTGCGCCAATGCAAAACTTAATGCGGCCAGTGCAAGCACGCTTGTGAGGACGAGCATCAACGCAGCAAGTCGATCCAGCACCAAAACAATACCGAAAGGCGCTGGCCAGTTGCCAATCAAATAAACGTCGGCTGCGGGCGCGATATCACTGGCGACACCCATCAGTGTAAAAGCGATAACAATCAATCCAATGATCGAAATCGTGTTGATTGCCATCTTAAGCTTGCGTTTGCGTTCATCGAACAGCAGCAAAAATGCTGCTGTCACGAGTGGCAACAGTATTGGCGCGACAATGAGATGTGACTTCCAATCCAAAATCAATTCTCCTTGCCGTCGACATGGTCGGTTCGCGTCATACCGCGCGATGCAAGGAGTACGACCAGGAAAAGAGCCGTCATTGCAAATCCGATAACAATAGCAGTCAGAACCAGTGCTTGTGGCACTGGATCAGTATATTGCGCCGCTTGAACATTGATGCCTGAATCAAGCACCGGTGGCGCGTTGGTGCGTAAACGTCCCATTGAAAAAATGAAAAGATTAACTGCGTAAGAAATAAGCGCGAGGCCAATTGCAACCTGAAACGTGCGCGGACGCAAAATCAACCACACACCAGATGACATCAAAACACCGATTGCGACAGCGAGAACGAGTTCCATCAGTTGTCCTCCTTCGCAGCAGCAAGTTTTTCAACGCGATGTTTACGGATTGACTGATGCGCCAATGCGATCAACATCAGAACCGTTGCACCAACAACGAGCCCGAAAACGCCGATATCAAACAGAAGCGCACTTGCGACTGGCATCTTTCCGACATGCGGTATATCCGCATATTGGAAGAAGGTTGTCAGGAACGGATAGCCGAAGAGCCATGCGCCCGCTCCCGTGGCTGCGGCAATCAACAAGCCGAAACCAATCCAGCGAACAGGCAGAATACGCAGGTGATCTTCAACCCAACGCGTACCGGCCGCCAGATATTGCAGAATGAATGCAATCGCTAGAGTGATACCAGCTGCAAAGCCACCGCCCGGCAGGTCATGGCCGCGCAAGATCAAATGCACAGCAAGCACGATAATGACCGGGAACAGCCATTTCATGATGACAGATGGAACTGCCAGATAATCGGTCAGGGTTTCACCCTTTTCACGATCTTCCATTGCCTCGTCATATGCATCCTGAATTCTCTGCTGTGCGGTCGAACCCGTGCTATCAGAAGCCGGACGGAAACGACGCAGCAGCGCATAAACCGTGAGCCCAACGATGCCGAGAACAGCAATTTCGCCAAATGTATCAAATGCACGGAAATCAACGAGCGTAACATTCACGACGTTTTTACCGCCACCGCCGGAATAGGCATTTTGCAGGAAATAATCGCCAATACTATCCGGTGATGGACGTGTCATCATCGCATAGGAGACAATAAACACACCAACGCCACTGCCAATCGCCAGCACAAAATCGCGATAACGACGAATTCTTGGACCAAACTTTACAGGAATAGGATCCGGATCTTCAAAGCGCTTCGGCAGCCAGCGCAGACCAAGAAGCAGCAGCACGGTTGTTACAATTTCAACGAGCAACTGCGTGACCGCAAGATCTGGCGCGGAAAGCCAGACAAAGGTGATGCAAGTAATGAGTCCGGCTCCACCCAGCAAAATCAATGCAGCCAAGCGATGATATTTTGCCTGATAGGCAGCGCCGATAGCGCAGGCACCACCAAGAATCCAAAGACCTGCGAAGATTGGATCAACCGGCTGCACGCCGAGCATACCTGCATGGATGCCATCTTCAAAAATAGGCCAAGCGGCAGCAATCAATGCAAAAGCAACAACGATGCGAAGCTGCGGTTGAAGGCGTCGTGTACTCAGGAAACTTTCAGCCTTACGCGCCCAGTTCCAAGACACCGTTACCAGCACACGTTCAAAAATACGCTGGCCTTGCAAATGACGGAAAAGCGGCGGGCCGTCTTCACTGGTCGCAAGATAATTCTTGAGCGCCATGAATAGAATGACGCCACCAATCATTGCCACGATACTCATCATGAGTGGAAGATTGAAGCCATGCCAGACGGAGAGACTATATTGCGGCGTCGCATCGCCCAGTACAGACGTAACAGCCGAGTGTAGAAACGGTCCGATTGCGATATTCGGCACGATGCCGATCAACAGGCAAAGCAGCACCAACAACTCTATTGGACGACGCATCCAGTGAGGTGGCTCATGCGGAGTCTTCGGCAAATCGTGTGGTGCGGGACCAAAGAAAGTTGAATAGATGAACCGCAGAGAATAAGCGACGGTGAAAATGCCAGCAAGCGTCGCAATATAAGGCGTAACCGTATCCAATGCCGATGCCATATGGGTCTCGACAGCTTCTGCAAAAAACATTTCCTTTGACAAAAAGCCGTTTAACAGCGGCACACCGGCCATCGACGCACTCGCAACCATCGCAAGTGTGGCCGTGTAGGGCATCGCTCGCGCAAGCCCGCTCAATTTTCGCATATCGCGTGTGCCGGTTTCGTGGTCGATAATGCCAGCCGCCATAAACAACGACGCTTTAAAGATAGCGTGATTGACCATGTGGAAAATTGCAGCGACCGCAGCCAACGGACTACCAAGGCTTAAAAGCGCTGTGACAAGGCCTAGATTGCTGATGGTCGAATAAGCCAGCAAGCCTTTAAGGTCTTGCTGGAAAACAGCAAAGAAGCTGCCAATCAGCAAGGTTGTGAGACCTGCAAGACCCAGTATCCAGAACCATTCTTCCGTACCAGAAAAAACAGGCCATAAACGCGCCAGCAAGAAAACACCCGCTTTCACCATTGTGGCAGAATGCAAATAGGCCGAAACAGGCGTTGGCGCCGCCATCGCATTCGGCAACCAGAAATGGAACGGGAACTGTGCTGACTTTGTGAAAGCCGCCATCAAAATGAGAACGAGCGTTACAGTATAGAGCGGATGCGTGCGAACAACGTTTCCAGCTTCCAGAACCTTATCGAGATCGTAGCTACCGACAATATGACCGAGCAGGAGCACGCCCGCCATCAAACAGAAGCCGCCGATGCCTGTAACGGTTAAAGCCATACGTGCGCCATCACGCGCACTTGCATTGTGATACCAATAGCCGATCAACAGGAACGAGAAGATACTCGTCAATTCCCAGAAAACGGCAAGCAGCACAATATTACCCGACAAAACCACGCCGAGCATCGATCCCATAAAGGACAAAAGGAACGAGAAAAACCGAGGGACCGGATCTTCGGGCGACATATAATAGCGTGAGTAAATCACGACCAACAAACCGATTCCGGTAATGAGCATGGCAAATAGCCATGCAAAGCCATCCATACGGAAGGTAATATTCAGTCCATAATTGGGAAGCCAATCGATCGATCCGCGAACAACGCCGCCATCAGATACGATTGGATAAAGACTCGCGGTTATTACAAAGGCGACAAGGGCAATCGCTGCTGTAAACCACGCAGAACCACTTCTATCAACTCCGCGAAATAGGCCTGTTATAGCGCTGCCAAGAAAGGGAAGAAGGACCAGCAAAAAGAGCATCCTGCCGTCCATCGTCATGCGCCCAAGGCCTCCTATCCGCAATCAAGGTTGATCCGAAGCAGGCACCGCTCATGAAAAACAGTAACAGAAACGCTCCGGTAAGGTGTCGAGAGGAATCATAAATTCCGATGTTTTTATTATGACCGGCTACGCACTTTTATGGCAATAGCTTTCAATGGCTTATCGCGTTATTTTGAATCATTTTATTGTAGAATGAACCGCAAAGATTGGTTTTAAGGCATGTATTTCCCATGTACCCGCTCTTTATCGGTCATATTGACGCGAAAGTTTTGCATTCAAATGACAAGGCATAAATTCATTTGATTAGCGATTCCTAACCTTCGAGAAGCGTTGCAGACAATTGCGCTGCCTGTGAGCGTATATCTGGAACAGCTGTCACCTCCCAGAACAAGCCCTTTGTTAGCGGGCCAATTGCAAAGAATGGTCCCGCCGATTCTCCTCGGGCATTCAGCAACTGCAAATCTGCAGTTACATCGAGACCCAGATCGAGTGGATCAGGCCTTCCCAAACCGTTTTCCATAAGACTCATTAAAGCGGCATTTCGTGTTATGGAAAAGCGCGTGCTACCGCCACGGCAATCGATAATGGATTGAACATCCAGTTCTGCTTCTTTTGAGGCATGACGCCCGCGATAGCGAACCGCAATATGTTCACCGGTGTTTGTGATTGATAAAAGATGTGCGGCTGTAATTGTCAGTTGGCCTGATTGTTGTGCAGCCTCAATGCGTTTAGCAATTGCAGGAGCCATGCGGTGTCGATGAACATCCCACCATGGTCGCAAATGACGCAAAAAACTCTGGCGTTGCCGGATAGGCAGTCGATTCCAGATATTCCGTGTATGCGGCCGAAGCGCATCAATCACGCTGCGCCAGCTTCTGCCCTCAGACTCACAGTGCGAAATCATCTTGCGAACTATGCGGATTAATGCTGGCAAACCATCAGCGATTGGCAGAGAGCTTGCTTCAATTGAAATGGGGTCAGACGGGGCATGTGCAGCTGGAACCAATCCGCGTCGTGAAATTGCATGAATTTCACCTGTATGCCCTCGATCAAGCAGTGAAATCACACTGTCGACCATCGACAATCCAGTGCCAAAGATAGCAACGGAATGTTCTGGGGGAATGTCGAAATAACCCTTACTTGACCAGTACTCAGTCACATAACGCCCAGACGTCGCTATTGAGGCCTCATTACCCGTGGCGATAATTACCGCGTCTGCCGAAAAACTTTTCCCATCAACTGTTTCGACGCGCGGTTGCTTACCCTCAAATGCAATGTCAGATATTTCTGCACTTTCTATTAAAATGCGTGGGGTATCTTCTCCCAGATACGGCTTAAGAAGATCGCTGAGATAGTGGTGATAGACGCAACGGGGTGCAAAAGAATGGGCCTCCCATTTTTTGTCTGTAGCATCTTCGGAATGCGTTTGAAGCCAATTTAAAAAATGGTCGGGTTCGTCTACGAACGCACTCATATTGCTGGCGCGGACATTGAGCAAATGATTGGGATTCTGCGTCGAATAAGCAATACCGGCGCCGATGTTTCCCGAGCGTTCAAAAATACGAATGTACGTTTCGGAGGATTGTTTCAGCAATTGAGCGGCCATCAGAACGCCGCTCGCGCCACCCCCCACAATAATAAATGACTTCAAATCATAATCCCCATTTGACTTATGCGAGCCGCAGAATTTACGCGCCGGCTTTTATAGGCTCTGTTTTTATTTCCTATAAATTTTGTCAGATTTTATAGTGAGATAAAAGTCCGACGCAGATTTTTCTAAGCCATGACTCCTAATTCGTTTCGACAAATGAAACACTGAAACCGAAATAGGCCGTATCTGTTGACAGTGTGTTTCAGAAACATGGGCTGGCTTCTCCTTCTAAAATCACAATATTTTGCAACAGAGTTTTCACTTTGCTGCATTAGGTATGCAGTGCAGAATCGCCGTAACAACAGGAACATGCACGATGAGCAATAGCTATATTGACGCTCTCAAGAAGCGCCGCACGCAGTACGCACTTGGAAAGAACCTGCCAATCTCCAAGGATGCTGTGGCGGAACTGATCCGTGAAGCAGTCAAAAACTCCCCATCTTCCTTTAACTCGCAGAGCTCACGCGCTGTTATCCTGTTTGGCGCTGAAAGCGACAAGCTTTGGAACATTGCAAAAGAAGAACTTCGTAAAATCGTTCCTGCCGACGCATTCGAACAGACTGAAGCCAAGCTGAACAGCTTTGCAGCTGGCGCTGGTACAGTTCTGTTCTTCGAAGATCAGGACGTTGTAAAAGGCCTTCAGGAACAGTTTGCATTGTATGCAGACAACTTCCCTGTCTGGTCTGAACAGGCTGGCGGCATGGCGCAGCTCTCTGTTTGGTCGGCTCTCGCCAATGAAAATATCGGTGCAAGCCTTCAGCATTACAATCCGCTGGTTGACGCTGAAGTTGCCAAGACCTGGGGCATCCCTTCGTCCTGGAAACTTCGCGCACAAATGCCATTCGGCTCCAATGAACAGCCTTTTGGTGAAAAGGGCTTTATGGATGATGCTGAGCGTTTCAAAGTCTTCGGATAATCCGTTCTAAATTCAAATTAAAAGCGGCTGGATTTTCCAGCCGCTTTTTTATTTGCGCCCAATTCTTTCTAACTATTGTGCGCCCTCAAAAATCGGAATCTACTAACATTGCGTGCTTGAGAATCGGCTTCCGGAGAGAAGCCCTCGAAACGCATTGATATCGATGACCAAAGGCTTGCAAAACCTGTGGTCTCCAGAGGGACAAAGTATGACGTTTACTGCACCGACGCGCCTGATGCGCTCAACCATTCCAGCTGCACTCGCTTTCGCGCTGTGTTTTTCGGCATCATCGAAAGCCGTAGAAGCTGCAACACCCGCCGATACGCTTGTGATCGCGATGAGTATCGATGACATTATTTCGCTTGATCCGGCGGAAATTTTCGAAATCACAACATCGGAAATGCTGACCAGCACCTATGAACGCTTGGTCACGACCGATATCAAAGATCCAACGAAAATCATCCCGCAGATTGCTGAAAGCTGGACCTTTTCAGATGATGGTAAGTCAATCACCTTCAAAATTCGTGATGGCTTGAAGTTTGCATCTGGCAATCCAATAACGGCACAGGATGCCGCCTACTCCATACAGCGCGCAATTAAGCTTGATAAGAGCCCGGCATTCATTCTCAGTCAGTTTGGCATTACACCCGAAAACGTCGAGCAAAATGCGGTAGCCGTTGACGATAAAACTTTTGTTTTCACGACCGGCAAGCCTTTCGCGCCAAGCTTTGTGATGAACTGCCTGACGTCCAGCGTTGCATCAATCGTTGACAGCAAACTCGTCAAGGAACACGAGCAGAAGACGGAAAAGACCGATACTTATCCATTTGAAACAGACTTCGGCTACGAATGGCTGAAGAACAATTATGCTGGTTCAGGTCCATTCGCACTCAAGCAATGGCGCGCCAATGAAGTGCTGCTGCTCGAGCGCAATGACAATTACACCGATGCAACGCCAGCAATGAAGCGTATCATCTATCGGCATGTCAAAGAAGGCATGTCGCAGCGCCTTCTTCTTGAATCCGGTGACATTGATATCGCCCGCAATCTGGAACCGGGCGACATTGAGCAGCTGGCAAAGGATAGCAAGTTCAGCGTCATCAACGCACCAAAGGGCCGCGTTTATTATCTGTCGATGAATCAGAACGTACCTGAATTGGCAAAGCCAGAAGTGCGTCAGGCGCTGAAGTATCTGATTGATTACGACACGATTGAAGGCACCCTGATCAAGGGAATTGGCCGCAAGCATCAGTCCTTCCTGCCAGTTGGTATGTTTGGCGCGACGGATGACAATCCATTCGACTACAATGTTGAGAAAGCCAAGGAACTGCTTGAAAAGGCAGGGCTAAAAGACGGAATCAGTGTCACGCTCGACGTGCGTAACAATCAACCTTATGTCGGTATTGCTGAAAGCATTCAGCAAACAATGGCGAAGGCTGGTGTGAATGTCGAGATTTTGCAGGGCGATGGCAAGCTAACCACAACGAAAGTGCGCGCCCGTAAGCATCAGCTTGCCCTTGGTATCTGGGGACCGGATTATTGGGATCCGCATACAAATGCCGTCACCTTCACGAACAATCCAAACAATGGCGATGAAGTCAATCTGCGCACCACGGCTTGGCAGGCTTCATGGGACATTCCTGAACTGACCGCTGAAACCATGGCAGCAGCCGAAGAACGCGACACGACGAAGCGCGAGGCAATGTATAAAGACATTCAGAAGAAGTTTCAGGAGACAAGCCCGATCGCTGTGATCTACCAGCAGATTGAGACGGCGGTAACCGGTGCTAATGTTCATAACTTCGACATGGTGGCCGACGCCAACTATGTCGCCACGGTAACGAAAGACTAAAACAAAATGGCCGGGTGATTTATTCCCCGGCCCTTTTCTATTTCTCAAAACTGAATGAAGGGAGTTGTTCTAATGCCGCCTTCAAGGCTTCAGACCAACTTTCCGATACCGTTTGATAATAGGGATCACTCGCTTCAAAACGTCTGTGTTCGCCCAGTTCAAGTCTATCTGCCTCATACACCTGCATATCCAGCGGCAGACCAACGGAAAGATTGGCCTTCAGCGTCGAGTCAAACGACACCAGCAGCAGTTTAACAGCATCTTCAAAGCTCATATCCGGCTGATAAGCACGCACCAGAATTGGCTTGCCATACTTGTTTTCACCAATTTGGAAAAATGGCGTATCCTCGGAACTCTCAATGAAATTTCCTTCAGGATAGATATAGAAAAGGCGTGGCAGACCACCCCTGATCTGTCCGCCAAGAATGAAAGAAGCGCCGAAAGCATCAGCATTCTGTCCGCCAGTTGCGGAATTACTGATGACTTCTTTTACGGTATCGCCAATCAGACGCGCGACCTGAAACATTGATGGTGCATCAAACAATGAAGGATGACGCTCGTCCGGTGCTTTCATGCGTTCTTCAACCAGACTTGCAACCGCTTGCGTTGTTGCCAGATTACCGGCAGACAAAAGAACAATCACCCGTTCGCCCGGCGTTGACCAAGTCCGCATTTTTGAAAACTTGGAAATATTATCGAGACCCGCATTCGTCCGCGTGTCCGACATGAACACAAGGCCACGATCAATTTTCATTCCAACGCAATAGGTCATTAGTAATTTCCGGCAGGCAAATCTTAAGTTGAAATAATCACTGCCCTACATTGATGTGCACTGCAAGACTTTCAACTGCTCCTCCGAGCCTTACACCGGAAATCGGAGCTGCATCGCGATAATCCAAGCCCGTCGCAAGACGCACGTAGCGATCATTTGGGCAGACATTGTTTGCGGCATCAAAGCCAACCCAACCCAGCCCATCGACATGCGCCTCGGCCCAGGCATGGCTTGCCGTCTGTTCATCAGTGCCTTCCATCAGCAGATAGCCAGAAACGTAGCGTGCCGGGATTTTTAGCAACCGCGCGGCAGACAGAAAAATGTGGCTGTGATCCTGACAAACACCCTTCCCTGCCTCCAATGCACTTTCGGCATTGGTCGCTACACTGGTCGTTCCGGGCATATACTCCACGGACGAATGAACTTTACCCATTAGTTCATGAAGTAATGCAAGACGTTCCTGAGCTGCGCCTAAATCACCCGCCAGCGCAAGAATTCGCTCCCCCGGCAGTGTCAACAGCGTTTCGCGCTCAAACAGCCACAAAGGAGCATATCCATAAACAGGTCCAAGAACACCAACGCGGTCTTCCACATCGACGCTACCGCTGGCAGTTATGATAATTTCAGTGATATTCCGTGCATGCTGAACAAGATCGGTTTTGTTACCAAAACCATCAATATAAGAAACCTCTGGTTCTCCGCCTTCGATCTTCAATTCCCAATGCTTAACCAGTTGGCCGGGAAGAGTTGGCGGACGCAGACGCAGGCGCTGCACTGCGTAAGGAACCGGATTTTCGTAGCGATAATGGGAAACGTGCCGAATATTGAGCAACAAGCAATCACCTCAATAGAAGTTATAGGTTTCCGCGATCTCGTTGCCGAGCCGGTTGTTACGCGCAATGAACTCCGTCAGAAACTCATGCAAGCCTATGTCAAAAATAGCGCTGATGTCCTGATTTTGCAGTGTTGCGTAAATCTTGTCCGCTGTCTGATGACAGACATCGCTATCGCCATAATCCTTGGCCAGAAAATTCAGATGTCCATTGATGCTCTGATAGCAATGATTGAGCGAACGCGGCATACGTCCATTCAAAATAAGATAATCCGCAACATGCGCCGGGCGATAATCACCGTCATAAACCCAGCGATAAGACCGATGTGCTGACACGGACCGCAGGATTGACTCCCACTGGTAATTATCGAGCGTTGTTCCGACATAGGACACCGCAGGCAGCAGCACATAATATTTTACATCAAGAATACGCGCGGTATTATCAGCACGTTCAATAAATGTGCCCAGCCCTGCAAAATCGAAAATCTCATTGCGCAGCATAGTGCCGTGGAATGCACCACGGATCAGTGCCGTTTCGCGCTTGATCTGATCAAGCAGTGGCGGCAGGTCAGCTTCTTTAAGTGGCTTGCACAATGATTTTTTAAGAACCATCCACGCTTCGTTGATGCTTTCCCATGCCTCGCGCGTGAGTGCAGTTCGCACCATACGCCCATTGGAGCGTGCAGTTTCCATGCAGGACATCACGCTGGATGGGTTATCCATATCGCGCAGAAGAAAGTCAGCTACATTCGCTGCATTATAAGCTTGGTATTTGGCTGAGAACGTTTGGCTTGCACCAGCCGAAACCACGACCGAAGACCATTCTTCGGGTGCATCTGATGTTTTTGTAAGCGCCATCCGTAGTCCCGCATCGACCAGACGTGCCATGTTTTCGGCACGTTCGATATAGCGAAACATCCAGTAAAGCCCGTTTGCCGTACGGCCAAGAAGCATAATTCATTCCCCTTTGCACGCTCTGATCTTTGCGTCAGTTGTTGCGTGTGATGTAATTTAGAGCTTGTCGTTATCGGAAAACTGAAGTCCACTTTTCCGCGACATGCTTTAGTCGTCGAGTACCCAGGTGTCCTTAGTGCCGCCACCCTGACTGGAATTCACCACAAGTGAACCTTCTTTCAGCGCTACACGTGTCAGTCCGCCGGGCGTGATACGAATACGATCTGAAACCAGTACAAATGGTCTAAGATCAACATGGCGTGGCGCGAGACCGCTTTCGGTAAAGATCGGTGTGGTTGAAAGTGCCAGTGTGGGCTGCGCAATGTAATTACGCGGACGCGCTTTCAACTTTTCAGCAAAGGCATCACGCTCGGCTTTTGTAGCAGCAGGACCAACCAGCATGCCATAGCCGCCCGAACCGTGCACTTCCTTAACGACAAGATCGGCCAGATTGTCCAACACATAAGCAAGACTATCCGGCTCCGAGCAGCGCCACGTCGGCACATTTTCCAAAATCGCCTTACGACCTGTATAGAATTCGACGATTTCCGGCATATAGGAATAAATCGCCTTATCATCGGCAATACCTGTCCCGGGCGCATTCGCAATCGTGATATTACCGGCCCGATAAACATCCATGATACCGGGAACGCCAAGCGTTGAATCCGGCCTGAATGTGAGTGGGTCGAGATAATCATCGTCAACACGCCGATACAGAACATCAATCGTGCGATAGCCTTTCGTTGTGCGCATCGCCACACGACCATCGACAACACGCAGATCGCTACCCTCAACCAGTTCAACACCCATCTGATCGGCCAGAAACGCATGTTCAAAATAGGCAGAATTATAAATACCCGGTGTCAGAACAGCGACCGTTGGCACACCTTGCGTTCCGGGTGGTGCAACACTTGCCAGTGATTGGCGTAGCAGTTGCGGATAGTTCTCTACGGGGCGCACTTTAACATTCTGAAACAGCTCTGGAAAAAGCTGCATCATCGTTTCACGGTTCTCCAACATATAAGAAACGCCGGACGGCGTGCGCGCATTGTCCTCAAGAACATAGAACTGGTTTTCAGCTGTGCGCACAATATCGACGCCGATAATATGCGTATAGACATTGCCCGGCGGACGAAAGCCGATCATCTCAGGCAGAAAAGCCTCGTTGTTGGTGATCAGCTCTTTTGGAATACGCCCTGCCCGCACAATCTCCTGACGATGATAAATATCATCAAGAAACGCATTGAGCGCCATAACTCGCTGCTCGATGCCTTGCGAAAGCTTGCGCCATTCCTGACCCGAAATAATACGCGGAATAATATCAAACGGAATTAGGCGCTCAGCCGCGTTCTCATCGCCATAAACTGCAAAGGTAATGCCGGTTTTTCGAAAAACGCTCTCAGCATCCTGAGTTTTCTGCAGAAGTTTATGCTGGTCCTGCTCGTCGAGCCACTGTTTGAGAAATTCATATGGTTGGCGGACACCCTCGCCCTGTTTAAGCATCTCATCAAATGGCTTCACTGAATTCCCCTTATTTTTAGCACATAGTCGGCTTCAAATTAGAGAAATGCAAGTGTACTAATTATGCAAAAGAGCAAAGCAGGGTTGCGCAATTTCGTCGCGACATAACGGAGGTTGATAGCGATAATTCGCGAAAATCAGCCTGGTCGATGCGCTTTCACGACAGACGGATCAGTTTCAATACGTCCTGCACCAATCAGGTCGAGGCAATAAGGCACAGCTGGAAAGATCGCCTGCAAGGTCATTGCAATCGAAGCAGGTTTCCCCGGAAGGTTGAGAATAAAGCTTTTACCGCGACTGCCTGCTGTCTGGCGCGACAAGATCGCTGTGGGCGTTTGCTGAAGACTTACGCGACGCATTTGCTCACCAAAGCCCGGTAACTCTTTATGGAGAACAATCTTCATCGCTTCCGGGGTTTCATCGCGTGGGCTTGGTCCGGTGCCGCCAGTCGTCAGAATGAGATCGCATTCAACATTGTCGGCGAGATCAATCAACGTGTCTCGTACAGATATTATACCGTCCGGTATAACGCGCCTTATCGTTTCATAAGGCGTGACAATCGCGCTGTTAAGCCAATTTTCGATAGCTGGCCCGCTTAAATCTTCGTACTCACCACGACTTGCGCGGTCAGAGACTGTAACGATGCCGATTTTCACTATCTCTTCCTTTTTATTAAGACACTCAGTCAATTTATAGCGATATGCACTGCAACTGTGACGGTTTTGAAACTGTCTCAGAGAGGCCCGAATGATACATATCAGACCTATCTTAAAATGCTGTTGCTTTATTTAGAAATACGAGCTTCAATCATGTAATTGATGGGGGAGAACAAAATGCCATTCAGAGGCAAAGAGTATCACGGAACGTTCGCACCCGAAGATTTGCAGCTGATGCAGGCTGCATATAATCGAAGCTGCGCGTTGTTAGACCGCTGCCCGACAACGCATGAGGCGAAAAATGAGCTCGCCCGCGTTATTATCAGAACATATCAATCTGGTGAATATGATCCAGAAAAGATTGCTGCAATCGCAGCGCGAGTGGAATTAATGCGCAGTTGAAATCTGTTACACAATGTAAACTATCCTGTTGTATGGTAGTATAGCTTAAGATTTACTACAGGCTTGCCTTTACAAGCGAAATGCAAGTTGTGAGATTCGGTCCATCACGACCAACAATGAATGAACCAATATGCCGTTCTCGAGGGATTACTATTTCAAGCGTTTTAGCCCTGCTGTTCTCGAGCAGTTGCAGGTGGCTTTTGTTATGTCTTGTCAGCGTCTGGGACGCTGCCCGGTGACGTCACCACAAAAAGATGAAATGGCCCGCGAGATTATCCAGATTTATGAATGCGGTATTTCCAACCCAGATAAAATCGCTGATTTGATGATGCAGATTGAAAGCGTAAAGCCAAAGCCTTTTGCAGCGCAAATCTTTGAGCAAGATTTCGATCAATCTGTTAAACGCGCTTGATTCATAAATATTAATATACCGAATTATATTAATTTATTATATATTTATAATAAAATATTGATTTTAAATAAAATTATTCAAATTAACCATATGTTGAATATGCTGTTTATTAAGCCTTTTATAAACTTTGAATTCAACATTCTATCATACGCTTTGGTCAGCAATCTGCTTGAGGTGAGCATTGCGTGTGTTGGTCGATAGCCTTCGTACAGCCACTATAAATGGCTTCTGAAGGCTTGAGTTTTGTGTTTGGGTATCATGCGTTTTTCAGTTATGTCTGCGATTGCCCTCGCCTGCACAGCCCTTGCGGGATGCACGTCAAGTTCAGGCATAGACAGCCTGATGCCGCAACCATCTGCTGATCTGACCGGCTCTGTCATAAGACCTGCAGAACCCGTTACGGATGTTGCACGAACCTCACAAACATTGCCGCCTGTTCCACAACAGGAAGTGCTGGCATGGGCCGGGCCTGTGCCCGACGCAGGGCCATTCAAAGCCACCCCTCCTGCGCCTGTCGCACAGCCCACTGAGCAACGCATCATCACGCCTGTTTCAATGCCGAAGCCAGAGATTGCGGCCTATCCACCGGTTCGCTTAGCACCTGCGCAGCGTTCTCGTGTGTATGGACAGCGTTTCCGCGATGCCAAGCCAATCAATTTCGGCAAGGCCTCTCCCCGTCAGCACGCCGTGCACGGTGTTGATGTTTCTCGCTGGCAAGGCAATATTGACTGGGCAACATTGCGTAAGAACGGTGCAAACTTCGCTTATATCAAAGCCACCGACGGCGGCGATCATCTTGATCCGATGTTCCGTAAAAACTGGCGTGAAGCAAAGGCTGCAGGTCTTAAGCGCGGCGCATACCATTTCTTCTATTGGTGCCGTGTTGCGAGCCAGCAAGCTGACTGGTTTATCCGCAACGTGCCAAACGATCCTGATGCCTTGCCGCCGGTGATTGATGTGGAATGGAATGGCGATTCCTCATGTAAACGCCGCCCGTCGCCTGCACAGGTCCGTGAAAAAATGCAGGTATTCATGGATGCGCTGGAGCGTCATTATGGCAAGCGCCCCGTCATTTATACAGCGCCCGACTTTTACGATGACAATCTCAAGGGCGCCTTTACCGATTACCCGTTCTGGCTTCGCGCAGTAGCTCAGCACCCTTCTAAGGTCTATCCGGGCCGCCGCTGGTTGTTCTGGCAATATTCTGGATCGGGCCTGTCGCAAGGGGTCAACGAAAAAATTGATCTCAACGTTTTCTACGGCAGTGAAGATCAATGGCATAAGTTTGTGCAGCGTTTTGCAAGTTCATCCTGATAAAAAAGCTCATCCCAAATTTGGGATGAGCTTAATCATTTTCAAGACTTGCCAATATTTTCCAGGTCATATGGCGTGGACTGATACATCTCATTGATCCAGTTGCCGAACAACAAATGGGCATGTCCACGCCAGCAATTCTGCGGTTTGCGGCTGGGATCATTATTCGGGAAATAATTTGCGGGAACGGGCGTATCCGGCGACAGCTGAACATCCCGGAAATATTCATCTGCAAGTGAGGTCGTATCATATTCAACATGGTTGAACATGTGCAGCGAACGATGCTTTGGATCTTCCAACAGACAAAGACCGCTTTCAGGGCTATCGACAAGAACTTTGAGATTGCTACCTGATGGAATGTCGTCTTTGCGAACCTCCGTCCAGCGTGAAACCGGAATAGCAAAGTCGTCAGAGAAACCGCGCAGATACGGAGAAGATGGCTCAAGGTTTTGTTGGCTGAATACACCCGACGCCTTGCCCGGCAAATCGTATTTTCCCATGCCGTGGAAATGATACACAGCCGCCTGAGCAGCCCAACAGATGTTGAGTGTGCGATGGACATGGGTTTGCGTCCAGTCGAAAACCCGTTGCATCTCATCCCAATAGGTCACGTCTTCAAACGGCATGCGCTCGACAGGCGCGCCGGTAATTACAAAGCCATCAAAACGCTCATTACGGACATCTTCCCATGGCTGATAAAATGACAGCATATGATCGGCAGGCGTGTGGCGCGCTACGTGATTGGTGATACGCACAAGCGTCAATTCCAGTTGCAGCGGTGTTGCACCGAGCAAACGCGCAATCTGCGTTTCCGTGGTTACTTTATTTGGCATCAGATTGAGAAGGCCGATTTTCAACGGCCTGATATCCTGACGAACAGCATCTGCCTCACGCATCACCATAACGCCCTCTGCTTCGAGAACACTGGTAGCAGGCAGATCGTCAGGAATTTTAATAGGCATGCGCGTCAGTCCTTCGTTTTATCGGGGCAGACGCGTGTGGCTTCATCCGTATATTTGCCGGTTGGGCCACATCCTTCCTTTTCAGGAAGTACCACCTTGCCCGGGAAGGCAGGTTGGCGTTGGGCGTCGCCCCAACTCTTGATGTAAGGCCAGTTCTAATCAAACAATCACTTTCTGGCAATAGCTATTGAGTGTCGGAGCAACGCAATGTTGGAAACTCATTTCGCAAACGGCTAACTGACAGGATTCTTATCCTTGTAAATAAGACGAAATAAAACACCGCATTCCAAGTATTTATCGGAGTGACCTCAATTTTTATTATGGAACAACTGCTGGATTAATGAGTTATTCACATATCTTTAAATTGTGTTAACATGACTAAGAATGGGAGGGTAACATGAGCAATATTTTCTTCTGGATGGCGCTGGTTATTTTGCCGGTCTTGGCAGGTACCGCTTTTGCCTATGTGCGTCATATGAATCATCGCGACGACTTTTAGCTTAAGACTTGGTGATGTTTCGGACCATTGGCTCGACTATCCCACGTCGAAGCGTGATTAATTGACTAATTTCCTAGATGCCCGCTTCTGTCGCGGGTTACCCTTATTTTGTGCGCTGCATACAGGCCGCATGGTTTTCTTCACGCATTTACATAGAGTTATACCATATACAAGGTCTGCGAAATCAGAGCAATATTCGCTGGATAATATCAGGATAGGTAAGCGTTTTTCAAAACATGATAATTTTTATCATGAATAAGCTTCACTTTGCCGTTAAGCTCTTTACGATCAGTCTGGTAGCGTTATTTTATAGGCGAAACTAACTTCTATCAGCGTGACTCGTAATCACGCCAAATTCAGGTGTATAGCTTCAATGAACGGACCGGATACCCCCCATATCCTCGTCGTCGGTGCAGGCTTTGGTGGCCTGCAATTAATTCATGATCTGAAAGGCGCAAATGTTCGCATTACGCTTGTCGATCAGCGTAATCATCACCTTTTTCAGCCACTCTTGTATCAGGTTGCCACAACGATTTTGGCAACATCAGAGATTGCATGGCCAATTCGCCATTTATTCAAGGACCGTAAAGAAGTGACGACACTGCTTGGCACCGTTGTCGACGTCGATACGGCATCTAAAAAAGTCAAACTCGAAAACGGCAGCGAGATTGACTACGACACACTGGTTTTAGCAACTGGTGCACGTCACGCTTATTTTGGCAATGATCGCTGGGAAAAAGTGGCGCCCGGTCTGAAGGCGCTGGAAGACGCCACAACCATTCGCCGCCGCTTGCTTCTTGCATTTGAACGAGCAGAACGTGAAGCCGATACTGCAAAGCGGCAGGCATTGCTGACATTCTCGGTGGTTGGTGGGGGACCGACCGGCGTTGAACTCGCAGGAATCATTGCAGAGCTGGCCAAGGATACAATGTGGCCCGAGTTTCGGAATATCGATACGCGTCAGGCGCGTATTTTGCTGGTGGAAGCTGGCCCGCGCATTTTGGCCGCCTTCCCTGATGATCTCTCTGCCTATGCGCAAAAAGCTCTGGAGAAGATCGGCGTTGAAGTACGCCTCGGCGTGCCAGTCAAGGAAATTACCGAGCATGGCGTGACCGTCGGTGATGAGTTTATTCCATGCGAGACGACAATCTGGGCAGCAGGTGTGGCCGCCTCACCCGCTGCAACTTGGCTTTGCGCGGAGAGTGATCATGCGGGACGCGCACGCGTCTTGCCAGACCTTAGCGTACCCGGCCATGAGAATGTTTTCGTGATTGGCGATACAGCTTGGGTTGAAGGGCCAGACGGTAAACCTGTTCCTGGCATTGCTCCCGCGGCCAAGCAACAAGGCGCCTATGTTGCGAAAGTCATTCGGAGTCGTGTTTCAGGAACAGCAACGCCAGCACCATTCCGCTATCGCCATCAGGGCAATCTTGCAACGATTGGTCGCGGCGCAGCTGTGGTGGACATGGGTCGCATCAAGCTCAAGGGATCGCTCGCTTGGTGGGTATGGGGCATCGCCCATATCTTCTTCCTGATCGGTACGCGCAGTCGTGCAGCCGTTGCATGGAGTTGGCTCTGGACATTCATATCAGGCCAGCACAGTGCACGCTTGATCACGCAAGGCAAAGCAGCTGAAGACAATAAATAAACAAAACGGCCCGCCTAGAGCGGGCCGTTTTCATTGATCGAAATAAGAAATTATTCTGCTGGCTGCAAAAAGCCTTCGTCAATCGGTTCAGGTTCAATTTCCATCGGCTTGCCATTCATCGCAGCATTGAGACGCTCGACATCCAGCTCATTTTCCCAACGTGCAACCACGATTGTTGCAACCGCATTGCCAACGAGATTGGTCAAAGCACGGCATTCTGACATGAAGCGATCTATGCCGAGGATCAACGCCATGCCAGCTACAGGCACTGCCGGAACAACAGAGAGCGTTGCCGCCAGTGTGATGAAGCCCGCGCCCGTAATGCCAGCTGCACCCTTGGAGCTGAGCATGGCGACCAGCAGGAGCAATATTTGATCGGTCAACGACAACGGAATATCCGTCGCTTGTGCGATGAAAAGGGCCGCCAGCGTCATGTAGATATTCGTGCCATCAAGATTGAACGAATAACCGGTAGGGATGACAAGGCCAACAACGGAGCGTTTGCAACCCGCCTTTTCCATCTTGTCCATAAGGCTCGGCAATGCGGCTTCGGACGACGATGTGCCAAGAACAAGCAACAGCTCTTCCTTGATATAACGGACAAGCGCGATTATCGAGAAGCCATTATAACGAGCGACAGCACCGAGAACGAAAACTACAAACAGAAGAGCTGTGATATAGAAGGTCGCAATCAGCATGGCGAGATTGGCAATCGAGCCAATACCATATTTGCCAATTGTAAACGCCATAGCGCCAAAGGCACCGATTGGCGCTGCCTTCATCAGGATCGACACGAGCTTGAAAACGGGTGTCGTCAGCATCTGAAGGAAATCAGTTACCGGCTTGCCTTTCTCGCCAACCATAGCGAGCGAAATACCAAACAGAACCGAGAAGAACAGCACCTGCAGAATATCGCCAGATGCAAATGCACCAACAATCGTTGTTGGAATAATGCCTGACAAAAAGCCCGTAATGGTCTGCTCGTGCGCCTTTTCAGTGTAGTTCGCGACAGCTTGCGGATCGAGTGACGCGGGATCAATGTGCATGCCCGCGCCCGGCTGCACGAGATTAGCAACAATCAGGCCGATGATGAGCGCGAGAGTAGAAAAAGTAAGAAAGTAGATCATAGCTTTGCCAGCCACACGTCCGACTTTCTTCATATCGGTCATACCGGCAATGCCAGTCGCAACGGTTAGGAAAATAACCGGCGCAATGATCATCTTAACAAGCTTGATGAATGCATCGCCCAACGGCTTAAGCTGGGTGCCAAACTCCGGGTAAAAATGCCCGAGCAGAATGCCCGCTGCAATTGCGACCAGAACCTGGACATAGAGCTGCTTGTAAAGAGGGATTGGGCGGCGTGGTTCGTCCACGGCACCATTTGGTACAGCAATCATGACTTCCTCCATTTGGCTCTATCCGGATCACGTCCAACCTCCCGAGCCATTCGTTCTTTCGTTCGACAGCAGCGCTGCCGGTCGCATCATGATTTGCAAGGTCCGTGCCAGTTGAAAGAATATATTCTATCTAATTGAAAATTATGATTTTTTTTGAAAATGAAAGATACAAGAGGTTAAATTTGTGCGAAGTACCACACATTTATCTTTCTTGTTTGTGCTGTTTAATGCACAATATAGAAATGAGAACGCAGCCCAATATAGCCGCTAAAACGCCACTGGCATCACATTCCAACCGCATCACCTGGTGGGTGTTCGGCATCGTTTGTATTGTTGTTTTTGCCTTGGCCTTCTGGTTTGTCGGTAATAATGCTCGCGAGGGCGCATTACAGAGCCTGCGCGAGCAAACGCGTATCGACTCCAACCTCAATGCGGCGTTTCTTCGGGCTGTACTGGAAAAACAACGCGCTCTGCCTCTCGTTTTATCGAAAGACAAAGAACTTACAGACGCCCTAGAAACAAACAATTCTGCAACGATTGATCTTTTGAACCGCAAATTCGAAGCGCTTGCGGAAGGTACTCAGGCAGCTGTTATTTATCTTATTGGCCTTAACGGTTCTGCGATCGCAGCCAGTAACTGGCGCGAACCGGACAGTTTTGTCGGGAATGATTATCAATTCAGACCATATTTCAAAGGCTCACTGAAAGACGGCAGCACAGAATATTTTGCATTGGGCAATGTGAGCCATCTGCCGGGGCTTTATATCGCACGGCGTATTGACGGCAAAAATGGACCACTTGGTGTTGTGGTTGTGAAACTTTCATTCGATCAACTCGAAAAAGACTGGTACGAAACCGGGCGTCCGACTTTTGTGACTGATGATCGTGGTATCGTATTGATCACCAGCCTTCCGTCTTGGCGCTTTATGACGATTGGCGAATTCCCTCCAAAACGCGTTGAAGCCATTCGCCAGAGTCTTCAATTTGGCGATGCTCCACTCAAGCCGCTACCGCTCTCAATGAAACCCATTGATGGTGATAGTGATACAGTTCTGGTTGAAGCGCTTCTTCCCGGGACGGCTAAGAATACAGATTATCTGGCGATCGCTTCGCCTGTCGAAACAACGCCGTGGCAAATATACAGTCTTGCGCTCATGCGGGCGCCTGTTGAGGCTGCGGTTCGCGAGGCTCGCCTTGTCGCATTCATTATCATCGCAGCCATCGCCACGCTTATTGGCATCGTGTTGCGCCGAAGACAGAGGATTATCGCACGCATTGCGGATGCACAACGGCGACAAGCTGAACTTGAGGATCGTGTTATTGAACGAACACGAGACTTGGTTAAAGCACGTGACCGGTTGCAGTCAGAGATCAGCGATCACCATAAAACCGAGACAATGCTTCAAGGCGTCCAACAAGATCTTGTTCACGCCAACCGACTGGCGATCATGGGGCAAGTTGCAGCGGGTGTTGCGCATGAAATAAACCAGCCTGTCGCAACCATTCGCGCTTATGCAGACAATGCGCGTATTTTTCTTGAGCGAAAACAACTGGATGCTGCGACCGAAAATCTTACAGAAATTGCGACGCTGACAGAACGCATCGGGGCGATCACCGGTGACTTGCGCACTTTTGCACGCAAAGGCCATCGGCCGTCAGAAGCCGTGCCGCTCGCAGAGATTATATCGGGTGCACTTGTCCTGCTACGCAGCCGCTTTTCGGGCAGCATGGATCAGTTTGACATTGAGTTACCATCCAGCGACGTGAAAATTACCGGACATTCATTGAGACTGGAACAAGTGCTGATAAACCTATTTCAAAATGCTCTTGAAGCCGTTGAAATTAAAGGAAATAGCGGCAAGATTAAAGTCAGATCAAAGTCGCTTTCTAAAAGCGTTGTACTGACCATTTCTGACAATGGTGCCGGCATCCCACAAAACATTCAGGAAAATCTCTTTTCGCCTTTTAATACGTCGAAAGACCACGGCCTTGGTCTTGGTCTGGTAATCGTGAAAGAAATCCTCACTGATTATGGCGGGAAAATATCGGCAAAAAGCAGCCTCAACGGCACGACCTTCCGCGTAGAGTTTAAGAAAGCATGATGAACATTCCCGTTATACTGGTCGATGATGATAAGGAACTGCGCCGGGCTACACGACAGACTTTGGAGCTTACGGGTTATGACGTGCATGACTTTGGGAGTGCGACTGAAGCATTACCGGCGATTACAGCCGCATTCGAAGGCGTCATAATAACAGATGTTCGTATGCCGAAAGTCGACGGATTGGAGCTGTTCGCGCGCATTCAAGCAATTGATGTCGACCTGCCGGTTATTCTGATCACCGGCCATGGCGATATACCCATGGCAGTGCAGGCTATTCAGAATGGAGCTTACGATTTTATTGCTAAACCTTTTGCTGCTGATCGGTTAATTCACAGTGTTTTAAGGGCAGCAGAACATCGAAAACTGGTTCTCGAAAATCGCAGACTGCGTAAATTAGCGGACGATGCGCAAAACGATATGCCGCTTATCGGCCAAACACCAGCAATTGAAAACCTCCGCCGTACCATCCGTGATATCGCTGATACCAATGTTGATGTTCTGATTGCGGGCGAAACGGGAAGCGGCAAAGAAGTCGTTGCTCAATTGCTTCATGATTGGGGTGGCCGTCGCAAAGGTAATTTCGTTGCTCTCAATTGCGGAGCCTTGCCTGAAACAGTGATCGAAAGCGAACTCTTCGGTCATGAAGCGGGCGCGTTTACCGGCGCTCAAAAGAAACGCGTCGGACGTATCGAACACGCAAGCGGCGGAACGCTATTTTTAGATGAAATAGAAAGCATGCCGCCTGCAACACAGGTGAAGCTCCTTCGTGTTCTCGAAATGCGTGAGATCACACCGCTTGGCACCAACGACGTTCGCCCCATTGATCTGCGCGTTGTTGCCGCCGCAAAGATCGATCTGGGAGACCCACTGCAACGCGGCGATTTTCGTGAAGACCTTTATTATCGGTTGAATGTCGTGACGTTGACGATCCCGCCATTGCGCGAGCGTCGTGACGACATTCCTCTACTCTTTTCCCATTTTCTTGCACGTGCTGCACGACGCTTCAATCGGGACATGCCTACACTGGATAGCACGACACAGCGCTATTTGATGGAACATAGCTGGCCGGGAAACGTCCGTGAGCTGGTGCATTTCGCTGAGCGGTTTGCTTTAGGTGTTAAAATCCCTTCTCAACGATCATCTCGTTTGCACGAGGAACAGGAAACACTGCCAAAACGTCTCGAGCGTTTTGAAGCTGAACTCATTCGCGAAACGCTAACAGCATACAACGGCAATGTGCAGGATACGCTGGAGGCGCTCGGCATTCCGCGCAAGACATTTTACGACAAAATGCAGAGGCACGGCATTAACAGAGCAGATTATAAGCCGTAATGCTAAACTCACTTCCTACACGGGAGCGGCGATCAAATGACCCTTCATCGAATGCTTCATGACGTCCATTGGAATTCCATAGATTTCTTTCAGACGTTCCGGCACCATAATGCCTTCAGGAGATGATTGCGCAATCAAACGGCCACTGTGCAGGGCAAATACAGCATCGCAAAAGCGTGCCGCCATGTTTACATCATGCAGAACGACGAACACGCTGAGATTTTTCTCATGTGATAGTTTTTGCACGAGTGACAAAACTTCAATCTGATGTGCAATGTCGAGTGCAGATGTCGGCTCATCGAGCAACAGGCATTCTGCGTCTTGAGCGACGAGCATTGCGAGCCAGACACGCTGACGTTCGCCACCTGAAAGCGTGTCGACCATACGATCTGCAAAAGGCGCTATTCCTGTGAGCTCAATTGCTTCTTCGACTTTCTGGCGATCAATAGCACCAAAACGACCAAGAGCGCCGTGCCAAGGATAACGGCCCAATGCCACGAGTTCTTTTACAAGCATACCGTTCGCTGCAGACGTCTGTTGTGGCAGATAGGCTAGTTTGCGCGCGAATTCCCTGTCGCCCCATTCATTGAGCGCTTTTCCTGCAAAGCGCACAGTTCCGCCAGATGCAGGGTGCTGCCGGGCGAGAATTTTAAGAAGTGTAGATTTGCCCGACCCGTTGTGACCAATAAGCGCCGTCAGACTTGCCGCAGGTATCGACATGGTCAGTGGCTGCAAAAGAGTACGCCCCGGAACTGCGAAACTGACATTCTCAAGTTCAAACAATGCGGCAGTCATAAATCTGGTCCGTTCGAGATTGGTTTGCCGGTTGATAGCAAAACATGATCAATATATACATGTTAAAATTCTCATGCGCGGCTTTTGTCGTTATCAACGTCTGAAAACTCTGTCCATGGAAAGATACATTGGGCTTCCATCCAAACATGACCAGTCATATCGAAGACGTCAGCCTGCTGGACGATCTTCATTATCGCGTCTGGAATGGAGCGATTGCCGATGTCTGGACGGTTGATTGCGGCCCCGGTGCACGCGGCGAATATGTTTCCCAAGCCCCCCGACTTTTTCTCGTTTTAGAGAGCCGTGGTGAATTGACAATTCGACCCGAGCGAAATTTGCGTAATCCAGTTGCGACAAGGGAACAACCACGTCTTTGCTATATACCAGCAGGCATGACAATCTGGAGCCGTGTTGCAAAGCCGGGCAAGCTTAAACACCTCGATTTGCACTTGGATACCCGTGCGCTTCAACAGCGTTTTGGAAATACGCTCGACTATAATGCTATGGGCCGCCCTCGCCTCTTATTCTCAAACAGCAAGATTGAACAAATTGGCAACCTTCTTGCAGATGAATGTCAGTCAGATGCGCCATTACATGATCTTTATGGCGAAGGACTGATCAACGCCCTTGTCAGTGAATTATTCGAAGTGCGCCAGGAACAAAATGCGCGTGCCAGCAAACTTTCGCCTTGGCAGCTGCGGCGAGTAACTGATTTCATTGAATCCAACTGCTTTCGTGTCGTCCGACTGCACGAACTTGCGGCTTTAGCCGATCTTTCCGAAGCCTATTTTTGCACAGCTTTTAAATCTTCTACAGGTATCTCACCACACGCGTGGCAAATGCAAAGACGCATCGAACATACACAAAGTCTGTTATTGCAGCCAAACGTTTCTTTGCCCCATATCGCGGCAATAGCAGGGTTTTCTGATCAGGCGCACTTCACCCGCGTATTTAAAAAACTGACTGGCTTGACACCCGCAGCATGGATACGCATGCAAGCTTAATTTCGCATTTTTCAGCCCCATTACATTATCGAAATATTGTTCAATTCAGCGAAATATCGATCAATCCCGCGTCCATATCTTGATGTAAGCACTCATATTAATTTGCTACTCTGTTGCAGTGTGCAATGATCGTGCCTGAATGACGTTTTGGGGAAACACTTCACGTCAACAATGCAGGCACCCATCAAATACTATGAGGGGCTGAGGCCATATGACGACTTCGATCAAGCACACGATGAGAGCAGTTCTTGCCAGCGGTACAGCGCTCGCCTTACTGCCGTTCGCAAGCACATTCGCTTTGGCGCAAGATACAAACGGAACAATCAAACTTGATACGGTTACTGTGCAAACAGGAACTGGGAACCCATCAGCAGGAACAGCACCCGTCGACGGTTTTGTCCCGCAGGCAACCAAAACCGGCTCTAAAGACAGCGTGGCGATCGAAAAAATCCCACAATCTGTTTCGGTTGTTGGACGCGATCAGATTTATGCCATCGGCGCGCAAAAACTTGATGAAGCCCTACGCTACACGCCCGGCGTTCTTGGTCAGCCCTTTGGCGTCGATAACGACACTGACTGGCTTTACATCCGCGGCTTTGAGGCCACGCAATATGGTACGTATCTCAACGGATTGCAGAACTTCAGTTATGGATTTGGCGGCTTCCTGATTGATAGTTTCGACATCGAACGTATTGATGTTCTGCGTGGTGCAGCCTCTGCACTCTATGGCGGCTCCAATCCGGGCGGCATTGTCAATTACATCAGCAAACGCCCGAATGGTGAGCGTATTCGCTATCTTGAATCTGGCATTAATAGCTATGGCAATGGTTATGTCGGTTTTGATATTGGCGACAAAGCGACAGAAACAGTCAATTATCGCATCAACGGCAAGATACAAGGTGGCGATAACTACACTGATTACTCGAAGGAGTTTCGTGGCGTCATTTCACCAAGCATCGAATATAAACCAGATGACGCGACACGTCTTACCATCCTTGCCAATTACACGCATCTCGATCTCACGCATGATGGCGGTAGCTTCCTGCCCTATTTTGGCACCGTCGTTCCAACCGAATTTGGAAAAATCTCGCGTAAGACAAATCTGACTGAACCGGGCATCGACGATTATAAGCGCGAACAGGTTCAAATCGGCTACGAGTTTGAACACCAGTTCGACAATGATTGGACTGTTCGTCAGAATGTCCGTTACGGAATGGCGCATGTAAAAGAGCATAGCCTCTATGCTTATGGCTACGATGCATTCCTCCCGCAGCCTGCTCCGGGCAACCCTTATGTTTCGCGTATCAACTTTAAACACGATACGACGGTCAACACGTTTCAGGCAGACAATCAGCTTGAAGGCGTCGTAACAACAGGTGCCCTCACCCATAATCTGCTCTTTGGTGCTGAGTATCGTTATTTCCGTATTGACCAGGTGCAGCAGTCTGGCGAAGGAACGACGATTAACCCATACGATCCCATTTATGGCGCGCCGCAGGTGCCAATGCGCGATCCTTATATCGATCAAAAGCTCAATCGCCATCAGCTCGGCGTCTATGCCCAAGATCGCATAGAATTTGGCGACGGCTGGATTGTTACGATGAACGGTCGCTATGATTATGTATGGACAGAAGCGACGGGTCTTCCAGCTTACGAATATAATACTGGTCGTCTGTCAGGACGTGCAGGTGTAGGCTATGAATTCGACAACGGCATCACACCCTATTTAAGTGTAGCCACGTTCTTCAATCCAATTATCGAAACGCTCTATGATGGCAGTTATGCACAACCAGAAACTGGCACGCAATATGAAGTCGGTGTGAAATATCGCCCGGAATTTTTCGATGGCCTCATTACAGCTTCACTGTTCGACCTCACAAAAGAAAACGCCCTCACCGGCAGCAGCTTTGCGCGCGAACAGCTGGGCAAGGTCAATTCCCGCGGGATCGAATTGGAAGTTCAGGCCCACATCAATGATGACTGGAAAGTTACCGCTTCGGTTACGGCATATGATCTTAAGATCAAAGAGAATGACACCAATCCGTCCATTATCGGAAATCGCCCGTATCTGCTTCCTGAGCAACAAGCGTCAGCTTTCGTTCAATACACTGTTCCTGAAGGTGTACTCAAAGGCGTAACGCTTGGCGGCGGTGTACGCTATCTCGGTTCATCCTATGCGGACGAAGAGAACACGCTGAAAGTGCCAGCCGTCACGCTGGCTGACTTGAAGCTTGGCTATGAAAAAGACAATTGGGGCGTCGATCTCAACGTGACGAACCTGTTCGATAAAAACTACGTTGCCGGTTGTCAGGGCATTTATGTGTGCGGTTACGGTGAAGGCAGAAAAGCGCTATTACGCGTCCATACCAAGTGGTAAGCGCTAAAATTAAGCGCCGTGAAACAACATATCACGGCGCTTATTACTCCTATTTCTCAATTATTTATACTTAATTTTTAACAATTTAATTCACATCGCCCTCTTCAGAAAGTCTCGCAATACAATCGCCTGATTATGCTGCTCGTCTTTTGCTCCATAAAGCAATGTTATGGGCTTGCCAGCACTGGCTTCGAGCAGCCGTTTTAGAGCATCCTCCTTCGTTGCCAGCTCGACGCGATATTTCATTTGGAATGCATCCCATTTTGCAGGTTCATGATTGAACCACTTGCGTAATTCGGAAGACGGCGCAATTCCTTTATCCCAAAGATCAATTGCAGCCTTTTCCTTCGTCATGCCGCGTGGCCATACGCGATCAACAAGAAGACGGAATCCGTCCTCCGGCGCTGGCGCTTCGTAAATCCGCTTAATACTGATAGTTTGCATAAAAGTGTCCCCGCAGAAGATATGCAGGGACATAGGTCATTGAGCTGACACGACAAGTTCAGGCCGATAGCACACCACCAATGGATGTAGACTGTACGCTGTGCAAGCGCTGATAGCGGCCATTCTTCACATTGAGCAACTCTTTGTGGCTTCCCTGCTCGACAATTTCACCGCCTTCGACAACCAGAATGCGGTCCGAATTGACGATAGTTGCAAGGCGATGCGCGATGACGAGCGTTGTACGCCCCACCGAAAGATCGGCTAACGACTGCTGAATAGCGCGCTCAGTTTCGGTATCCAGAGCAGATGTTGCTTCATCAAGAATGAGTATTGGTGGGTTTTTCAGAAAGATGCGGGCAATAGCCAAACGCTGTTTCTGTCCACCTGAAAGCTTCACACCACGTTCTCCGATGACGGTGTCATAGCCATCAGGAAGGTTAGCAATTACGTCATCAAGACGCGCGCGACGCGCAGCTTCAACAATCTCTTCATCCGTTGCGTCCAAGCGGCCATAAGCGATGTTTTCGCGGATGGAGCCTGCAAACAAAAACACATCCTGACTAACAATACCAATATTGGAACGTAACGACTTGAGCGTCATGTCACGAATATCGATGCCGTCTATGAAAATTCCGCCGCCCGTCACTTCATAAAACCGTGGCAGCATGGAACAGATCGTTGTTTTGCCCGCGCCTGATGCACCGACAAAAGCGATTGTTTCACCTGCCTTGATAGAAATATTGAGATTGCTCAAAATAGGTCGATTGTCACTATAACCAAAACTTACATCCCGATACTCAATATCACCCTTCAATCGTGAAACGGATTGAGCGTTTGGGCGGTCGGCGATATCCGGGCGCGTATCCATGAAGTCAATGTAACGCTGAAAACCGGCAATACCTTTTGGATAGCTTTCAATAACCGAGTTAATCTTATCGATCGGGCGGAAAAACACATTCACCAACAGAAGAAAGCCAACAAAGCCACCTGCTGTCATTTCTCCGCGCACGACGAACCAAGCACCCGCAAGCATGACGACTACCTGTACAAAGCGCATCGACAGATAGGACAGCGACATTGATGCTGCCATGATTTTATACGCCGCAAGCTTGGTCTTCTGATAGTTTTCATTGCTTTCAGCAAACAGCTTGCGTTCATGGTCTTCATTGGTAAAGGCCTGAACGACGCGTATTCCGCCAACATTTTCTTCAATTCGGGCATTGAAATCGCCAACCCGGCGATAAAGCGCGTGCCAGTTCGATGTCATCCGCCCGCCATAACGCAACGTCACATAGGCAGATAGAGGCACAATAAGCGCAGTAATCAAAGCAAGCGGCACATGCACCCATATCATCAATGCGAAAGCGCCGATTAGCGTCATAACCGCAATGAACAAATCTTCAGGGCCATGGTGGGCGACTTCACCGATCTCTTCCAGATCTTTGGTCAGGCGTCCAACAAGATGTCCCGTTTTCTGATTGTCAAAAAAGCCAAATGACAGCTTTTGAAGATGGTCAAATGCCTTGCGACGCATCTCCGTTTCAATACGGATGCCGAGCATGTGGCCCCAATAGGTCACCACAACCTGAAGAAACGCATTAAGGACATAAATTGCCAGCAAGCCAACTGCAGCGAGACCGATGATACTAAGCTGTCCTGTTGGCAGAAGACGATCAATAAAAACCGTCACGGCTATAGGGAAAGCAAGTTCCAGGAGACCGGCTGCCACAGCACATGAAAAGTCCAGCATAAACAAGGCACGATGTGGCTTGTAATAACCAGCAAAGCGTTTCAACAATTCAGCCATGGCGCGGCTCCTTCAATTATAATTTGTAGGGTGCCTAGCGCATTATTTTTGCGAGCGAAAGGTTATTATGACCTATTCGCTCAGCATTGTGATTAGCATAGGTTTTAAACAGCCATAAAACCGACAGCATCCTTGTGCCAATAGCCAGCAACAAGTGTTTCTTCACGGCTTTTGCCGAGTTTCTGGCGCCAATGTTGCCGAACGATTTTTGCCTGATCTGCTTCACCCGCAAACCAGCCAAAGCTATCTGGGCCCTCTGGCCACTCCGCTTCACACAACACTTGTGTGAGAGTTTCCGCCGCGCGCTTCTGATCGGAATCTATAATCCATTCTACAGATACACCTGATGGATAAACGAGATCCTGTACGTCCTTCTCACTATCGACAGCTATTACGACACGTCCCGTGACGTCATCCGAAAACTCCGCAAGCATGCGTCCGATTGCTGGAAGCCCGGTTGCATCCGCACCAATAAGGTAACGGCTGGCTTGGCGCAGAGGTCGACCAACAGGACCCATCAAGCCAACCTGATCACCTGGTTTTGCATTTTTAGCCCAAGTACAAGCTAGCCCTTCAACCTCATGAAGATAGAAATCAATTTCCAGCCAACCTTCATCAAGGTTGAGGCTACGAATGGTATAAGCACGTGAAGCTGGCTTGCGATCATCATCAGGCCAGAACGGCAAGCCATTTGGTCCCATAATCGGCCAGACTGGCTGAGGGACTTCTATTGTTGGAAGCAGCAAACGAATATGCATCGCGCCAAAAAGGGAAAAACGCTTGAGATCTTCACCTGCAAGTCGCATTCGCAACATGCGCGGTGTTAACAAACTGTTTGAGATTACGCGCATCAGGCGAAACTGCGGCAAAACCTGTTGCCCCGCCCTATCACCCTGCCAGATAATTTCCGGTGCTTCTTCTTTGGTATAGAGCTTAATCGCAACCGCTGCGAGATCTTTGAGACGGTGCAAACCAGTATCGTCATCCGCGTGAAGTGCAACGCGATAGCCTTTGGATTTGCTTTCAATCTCGATGCGCCCGAATGAAAAATCAAACGTGTGATTGTCACCGCTTGCATCATATTGGGCGTGATATGAATTCAGGCGGTCAACAATATTTGGCAGATAGGCACTGCCGTTTTGCAGAGCGATATTCGCATGACTGAGCAAGGCTCGGAAATTATCAAGAGATGGCTGCGACATGGGCTTTCTCGGTATATTCATTAGATCGGGAGGATGAAGCCTTGCGGCTCCATCCGTGACTTCAAATTTCAACCGCCAATACGGCCTGTAATCGCAACCTTGAAGGTTCGACCCTTGCCCTGATATTGATCAGAGGTTGTGGCCCAACCTGTTTGTGGGTCTGTATAAGCTTTGTTGAACAGATTATCGACGCCGAGATCAAGCTTTACATTGTCGTTCACTTGCCAGTTCGCGAACACGTTTACGAGGTCATGACGTGGGTATGTATAGACTTTGTTGCTGCTTATGCGGTTAACTTTTCCAACACTTTCATACTCGACACCATAGACAAGCTTTTCATCGAAAGCCTTCAGGCCCAAAGTCACACTTGCATTATCCAGAGGCGTATTGCTGAGCGCATCCCCCTTGTAGATTCCATCTTTCATCTCAGCATCTGTGAATGAAGCGCCAAGATTGATGTAACCCCACCAGTTGTCATAGGTGCCTTCAAGTTCGATACCGCGTAGACGTGCGGTACCGACATTTTCGGACGTCGTATATGTGCCCTTGGAAACCGTCTCGATGTAGTTTTTCACATCTGTATGGAAGAAATTGATCTTTGCACGGACCTGATCGCCTGCATCAAAAATACCATCCTGTCGCAGATTCACACCTGCTTCAAACGATGTGGCAACTTCTGGCTCCAACAGCAGGTTAGGCTCATAGCCTGCACCATGCGCGCCATTCTGGCGGAACATGTCCTGCATATGCGGAACACGGTAGCCCTGCGAATAGAGGCCATAGAACTGCACGCCATCCCATGGCCTCACACCAACGCTGAGGCGCGGCGAGAAACGATGTCCATCAACATTAACGTCCTGCGCCGGGTTCGTTCCATCGGACTTGATTGTGCCTTCAAGTCGATAACCATCGTAACGGACAGCAGCGATGAGTTCGAGCCACTTCTGGTAATCGCCCTGCCATTGCAGAACACCACCATAAGCCTGCTGGTCACCATTCCCAAAGTTGTCGGTATCGGATTCTCCACGCATCTTATAATAATCAACACCATAAGTGATGGTGTGCGTTATGGCGTCCATTTCAATCTTTGAGCTATTGTAAGCGCGGAAACCAGCCGTCGAAACATTATAAAAGCGCGTTTTTCCAATGCTTGCCGTTGGCCAGATTTGGTACTGATCGTTATCCGTCTCACTATAATAGGCATTAACAGACAAATCCCAGAATGGGTTGTCTTCGGGCTTATAAGTGTAATTTCCGGTGTAGGTGTTAACGACCGTGTCGGCATCATATGTTGAAAGCGTCTTCGACGTAGAGCCACTGCTGCCCGTCATGGCATCATTATATTTCTGACGTGAATATCCGAATTTTAGTTCATGTCCTTCAGCTGGACGGATTGTAATCTTACCAAGCCCGCTAACGACACGCTCGCCGGTCCAGCGAACGAAATCACCATCACCATTCTTATATTCACCGCTATCACGGTAATTCATGTTACCGATGACATCGACATTTTCATTAAAACGATAGGCACCGACGGTGCTGGTCATCCAGCCTTTTCCGTTCGATTCATAGCGAAGTTTTTCACTTAGCGCCCAGGTTTCGCTATCACGCAGGAAATCGCTCGCATCTTTGGTCTCGAACGCGACCAGACCGCCGATACCGCCATTACCATAGGCGTTGGACACAGGACCGCGGATGACCGTTACCTGCTTGAGCATTTCAGGCTCAATATAGAACGATCCGGAACCATGGCCAACGCGCCAATAATCCTGACGTGCGCCATCAATTGTTACGGCAACGCGGCCCTTTTCCTGAAGACCACGAATATTGATCGAGGTTGCTGGATCATCACCATTGAGCGAAGCATGGACGCCCGGTGTCGCGCGGAAGAGATCAGCGGCAGTTGTTGCTTGAATGCGATCAATATCAGCCCGAGTAATGACGCTGGTTGAAGCCATCGAGTCGATTGCAGCTGCATTTTGAATCGTCGGCGAAATGGTAATCGTATCGAGCTGAAGCACCTGCTCTTTACGCTTCGGCGCGGTCTTATCTTCTTCCGAGACCTGATTCTGCACGGAGTTCGACTGCACTGCAGTTTGTGTAAAACCGGGGGTAGCCGTGAGAAGTCCTGCTCCCACTAAACCGGTCAAAATTGTTGTATTCAACAGATAGCCAATACGTACCGAATTCAATTTCACGACAACCCCCGTGCCAGCTCACAGCCGCCAAGTCATTAAGATGATAAAAAGACTCATATTTATTGGGTGCTATATAAATCCTGATATCAAGAGTCAACTTTAATTAATCTCAGTTAGCAGGTTTTACGTGAAGAAACTGGAACACGCAGGAAAGCGGTACTTCAAACGATTAAATTGAAATTCAAACACAACAATTCCCAATATAAAAGCATCACAATTTTTGAAATTTTTTACAAAGGTGAAAATAAATTTCTTATTACATCAACCGCGATGATAATAGATAGCATATGAATTCGAGTTTATTAGAAGATGCACCATAAACGTATAATAATTTCAGTAATTTCTGAAAATTCGATGTAATTATAAAGGGGTTGCTTTTTAAATGTACGGCGTTATTGTCGGCGCCACTTGGAGGAGTTGAGAGCCGCCCCAGCGCGTTAACCGCTGCGGGGCGGTTTCTTATTTTAGCTATTCCAAATTGCATATCTGCCGTGCAGTATCGGCTCTTGTAACTCCGCCATTCAGCACCTATTTTCGGGATGTTCAGTCTCACTCCTCCTCCCAGAGGCTGAACTCGAAGCGCGGCACTCCTCCTCCCAGTCGCGCTTTTCAGATCAGCCCGCTACACACTCCTCCTCCCAGTGTAGCGGGCGTTCTTTTATCTCCCTGCTAAATTTAGATTATGAATCGCTTCCATTGGATGGTCACTTGGGTGGAATCTGCAATTTTTGTTCTTCTGCAAGCAGCGACCAGGCAGCAATGAACATTGCAGCAATCATTGGCCCAACGACAAAACCATTGATACCGACGAGAGAGATACCGCCGATTGTCGATATAAGAATAACGAAATCAGGCATACGCGTCCCTTTACCAACCAACGGTGGACGCAAGAAATTGTCGATCAAGCCGATTACAAAAACACCCACGAAGATGAGAAATGCTGCTTTAAACCATATTCCATTGACTGCAAACCATAATGCCGCTGGAGCCCATATAAGGGAAGCGCCAACAACTGGAAGCAACGAGAATATAGTCATCATGACGCCCCATAACAGAGCGGCTTCTATACCCAAAAACCAGAATGTGACGCCACCAAGCGTGCCTTGGATAAGCGCTATAATAATATTGCCCTTTACAGTAGCGCGAATGACGGCTGTAAATTTTTCAACGATTTGGTTCGTGTATTCATCACTTAATGGAATTGCCTGGCGGATTTTTGCGCCAAGTTCAGGTCCATCGCGAAACAGAAAAAACAGCAGATAGGTCATTATGCCGAAGCTGACAAAAAACTGTAAAGTATTCTGACCAAGGCTCACCAACCGTCCTGCAAAAAGCTGACTGCCTTGTAATATCGCAGAAGAAATACGTGATCGCCAGTCAGCGAAGCTCCCCAGTTCCAATCGGATCATCCACTCTTCTAGCGAGCCGGGCAACGCACCAAGAATGCTTGTGATATAGCTATTGAGATCAAACTCCCGTGTACTCAGACGCTGATAAAGCGAGTTGCCCTCCTGCACCAAAGAACCAAATATCAACAGCACGGGGATAATTACCAAGCAGACACACATCAGGACTGAAAGCAATGCTGCAAAATTGCGCCTGCCATTAAGCACGCGCACGAGCCACTGCTGCACCGGGTAGAATATGATTGCGAGAATAACACCCCACAACACTGCCGAATAATAGGGAATAAGCAACCAGGCAAAGGCGACTGTGACCAGAGCGAGGAGAATATAAAAGCTGGCGCGCTGGACTGACATGATCTCTCTTTGATCTCGGGTTCTGATTTGAACGTGAATAACGCTTTATTGGTACACAGCATCGAATAGGCCAATCGCATTCTTAGCAACTGTACCCAAAAGCTTTAACACTATCTACGCCCGAGAAAAAAGAGGCCGAATTTCCCTCGGCCTTTTGATTAGTATTACCGTGGAAACCGTTGCGCTTCCTCAAGTATATTTAAATCCATGTGGTTGCGCATGTAACGCTCCGAAGCCTTTTGTAGAGGCTGATAGTCCCACGGATAATATGCACCATTTCGAAGCGCAGTATAAACTACATGCCGTCGAGCCTGACTTGCACGCACCTGCTGATCATAGAGCTCTAAGTTCCAACGCTTTTCTGCCCAATTGTTGAGACGAATAAAAGCATCCTGATATTCTGGTACATCAGCAACGTTTCTGAGTTCATCCGGATCATCCGCAAGATTGAAAAATTGTGGCGGATCAGCCTTGCACAGATTAAGCTTCCACTGCCCCTCTCTCACCGAGACCATGGGCGCAATCGTGCCTTCCGCAGCATATTCCATTGGTACGATGTCGCGTGATTGGACACCTGATGCAACATCAACCAATGACACACCATCTGTCCAGGGCATGATATCGTCAAGACTCAAACCTGCAAGATCAGCAAGCGTCGGCAATACATCGAGTGTCGATACAGCTTCGTCAATCCGTCTTTGTTTGAGCTGTGGCGACGCGATCATTAAAGGCACGCGCGCAGAACCGTCAAAGAAGTTCATCTTGAACCACAGTCCGCGCTCACCGAGCATATCTCCGTGATCTGACGTAAACACTATGATTGTATTTTCAGCCATCCCGCATCGCTCAAGCACGTCAAGAATGCTGCCAATTTTATCATCGACATACGAAATATTAGCAAAATAAGCCTGACGAGCGGTCCTGATCTGATCTTGCGTCAGATCATAATCTTCAGCCTTGCAAGCCCGTAGCAAACGTTCGCTGTGCGGATCAATTTCACTTGCAGGCAATGGTCCAATTTTTGGATCAAGCTCTGGAATATCGGCATAAAGATCAAAGAACTTTTTTCTCGCCACATAGGGATCATGTGGGTGCGTGAAGCTCACAGTGAGACACCATGGACGATCATCATGGCCGCGAGCCAGATCATAGAGCTTCGTCTCAGCCTGATATTCGACCTCGTCGTCATATTCAAGTTGGTTTGTTATCTCAGCTGTCCCAGCGCCAATGACGGAACCAAGATTATGATACCACCAATCAATCCGCTCGCCCGGCTTGCGATAGTCTGGTGTCCACCCAAAATCAGCAGGATAAATATCCGTCGTCAAGCGTTGCTCAAAGCCATGGAGTTGGTCAGGGCCAACAAAGTGCATTTTACCCGACAACGCTGTTTGATATCCAGCATTTCGCAAATGATGCGCGTAGGTCGGTATTTCAGACGAGAACTCAGCCGCGTTATCATAAACGCCAGTACGCGATGGCAATTGCCCCGACATAAACGAAGCCCGTGCGGGCGCGCATAAAGGGCTTGCCGTATAACAATTGACAAAACGCACCGATCGTTCGGCCAGTTTTCGCAAATGCGGAGCGTGAAGAAACTCAGCCGGTCCGTCAGGAAAGAATGTGCCATTCAGCTGATCGACCATCACTATGAGTATGTTCGGCTTTTTCATGGGAAGAACCATCAATGGAGATAAATACAAACGTCAAACGACGGGCGCAATGAACGCCCGCCGAAACCAAGACTGTCGTATCGCTTATAATCCGAGCTTGGCCTTAACTGCGGCAGCACCCGGCTCGCCCTTGAGCGTGGTAACACCATCAAGCCATTTATCGATTTGAGCAGGATTGGCTTTAAGCCATGCAGTTGCCGCTGCAGGACCTTGAGTTCCTTCGTTAAGGATCTTGTCCATCAGCTCATTTTCGATATCAACCGTAAATGTCAACTGCTTGAAGAACTTGGCAGCGTTTGCACATTCGCTTGCCCAACCTGTGCGCGAAAGCGTGTAGACTTCTGCGCCACCGTAATTCGCACCAAAGTAATCATCGCCCCCCGACAAATATTCTATGTTGAGCTTTGTGTTCATCGGGTGTGGTGCCCATGCCAAAAAGACAACCCACTGTTTATCGCGGTTCTTACGATCTACTTGAGCAAGCATGGCCTGCTCACTTGATTCAACCAGGTTCCAGCCGTCTAGCTTGAACTTCTTGTCTTCAATAATTTTCTGAATGTTCTGGTTGGCTGGTGCACCAGGCTCGATACCATAGATCTCTTTACTGAACTTATCGGCATGTGCTGCAAGATCAGAAAAATCCTTCACGCCCTCTTTGGCCACGTAGTCTGGAACAGCTAATGTAAATTTGGCGCCTTCCAGGTTTTTCACCAAAACCTCAGCAGCCTTTGCTTTATCAAGATCATCTCGGAACTTCTGCTGAGCAGGCATCCAGTTACCCAGAAAAACATCCAGATTGCCGGTTTTGATTGCTTCATAACCGATAGGGACCGACATTGTTTTAACGTCAGCCTTATAGCCAAGGCCGTCAAGAAGCACGCTCGCGATTGAATTCGTTGACGTAATATCCGTCCAACCCGGATCTGACAGACGAATTGTTTCACACGCAGCAGCGTCGGCTGCAGAGGCAGCATTCGACAAACTCGTAACGCTCGCAAGTGCGATTGCCATCAATGTAAGGTAGCGCATGTTGGTCCCCTATCTGTCTTCAACGAAATGATTTCGATCAAAATTCGTTATGTCTTGCATTCCGTGTTTAAGAAAAACATCTTTAGAGATAAGGGAAAAGACACTGATTTTTTATTACAGTCATAAAGGATATTTATGGTTTCTCAATCTTGGGACTTGGGCAGTCTCGGCATTTTTGAAGCTGTCGGACGATTAGAAAATCTAACTCTCGCAGCCCGTGAGTTAGGCATGACACAGCCTGCCGTCAGCTATCAAATAAAACGCATAGAAGATCGATTGGGTGTATCGTTGTTCAAACGGCGAGCGCGAGGCGTCGAAATTCTTCCAGAAGGACGCATACTCTACGAGGCTGTGCGTCTCGGCCTTGAAGGCATAGAAGACGCCATTCAGCAAATAAAACGCCGACAGCGAACACCCGGACTGCGTATCGCCACCGATTACGGTTTTGCTGCGTTCTGGCTGATGCCCCGCGTTGCGAAGTTTCGACCCAAACACCCTGATGCTGACGTTCGTATAACAGCGTCTTCTATGATCAAGCCACTGGATGATCGCGAAGCAGATGTGGCAATCCTGTTTGGAGCAAAGGACGACTTTCCCAAAGGCTCCATTGCATTCATTGGAGAAGAAGTCGTTCCTGTCTGCTCTCCCGCATTTTTAGAGGAACACGGTCCTTTCACGAATGGAGCGGGTATCAAGTCATCTGCACTTTTGCATCTTGATACATTGCAGGGTGATCGTTGGTACACATGGCCGACATGGCTTGACGCTATCAACGAAGAGATCGATGAGGGAAATTACGGGTTGATTTTGAACACCTATAACCTCGTTTTGGAAGCAGCTATGGCCGATCAGGGGATTGCGCTTGGCTGGGCAGGACTTATCGATGATTTAATAGCGCGAGGCAAACTCGTCCAAGCCTGCAATGTGAAACTGACAAGCACAAAAGGCTATTGGCTGGTTTTTAGCCCAGACATTGCAGACGACGCCCGCGCCTTGTGCATGGAGCTACTCGACGAAAATCTCTCCTGATCTCGGAACCCAAAAGCACATGGGGTAAAGATTTACCCTGCGGTGCCACATTTCATTCTTTTCCAAACGCGACTTTCCAAAATGGCTCGACAACTTTCATCATCAATATCACGATTATTGTGCCTAAGACGAAACCGAAAATGCCATCAGCGAAAGCAATGGCAAGCCAATTCACCACAGCTGTGAGGCTTGCTGTCACCTGCCCAGCCAATACAGCTGCAAAAGCCGAAATCCAACCAAACGGTTGATGAATGCCAAGGTCATGAAGGCCGTGAATAAAAATATTGCCGCCAACCCACAGCATCGCTGCGGTTCCAATGATGGTCAATAGAAGCAGTAACTTTGGAACTCCGCGGACAGTTAGACGACCTACGGTACGTGTTACCGAAAGACGACCCTTTCTGGCTAAAAACACGCCAAAATCATCAAGCTTCACGATGACTGCTACCACGCCGTAAACCAATACAGTGATCATGATGCCAACTAGGACAAGTGTTCCAAGCTCGATCCATATTGAATTCGTCTCGATCATGGAAAGCGCCAACGTCATAATTTCCGCAGAAAGAATAAGATCGGTTTTAATGGCACCTGCAACCCGCTTTTCCTCAAGCGCGGTCGGGTCTTTATCATCACTGGATTCATCGTCTTGATGGCCATGATCCGGGAATATCTTGTGCCAGACCTTTTCTGCACCTTCAAAACAAAGGTAAGCGCCGCCAATCATCAGTAGTGCAGTAATTGCGACAGGCATAAAATAATCAAGCAGCAAGAGCGCTGGAATAAGAAGAGCCTTATTGCGAAGGCTTCCAAGCGCAATCTTTCCGATCATCGGCAATTCACGCGCGGCAGTTATTCCGACTACGTAATTCGGCGTCACTGCGGTATCGTCAATCAGCACACCAATTGTTTTGCTACCTGCTTTCAAGGCATTTGCGGATATATCGTCTACAGAGGCTGCCGCAATTTTCGCAATAGCAGCAACGTCATCTAAAAGGGCCAACAAGCCGCTCATTCGTTATCTCCGTGATGTCCAGTGCAAACATGATATAACGAAGTTCCGGAAAATCAGCCATGACGATCTGCGGTTATGCGCGTCTAAGTTTTTAATAGCTTCCAATAAGGCCAGACAATATAAAATAGGGTAATATTTTCTGAGCTACCCTCATAGCCTTTAATCTGAATACTTTGCAGTTAATATTCCCGATATCAACCCATAGCGCTTATTATCATGGACTTCTTCATATCGACGCCAGTCATTGTAGCGCTCACCACAAGACCAACACTTAACTCTTATGCACGTTTTGATCATACCGGCCTAAATCCACAGCATGCCATGGCCGGAAGGCCTCTACACGGTAATGAATGGGCTTTTCAACTCTATAGTAAACTTAGGCCTTTGCAAATGAGACACCCACAAACAAGAAGAAAATATTCAGGAAAATCAAATTATTAACAGATTTTTGTGTCAAATTTTCAAAAAAACATAAATGAAACTATGAAACGAATTCCATAGTTTCATTTATCTGAAATTCATCATTCGGGTGGATCACACCTTTCACGTAAAAAAGAATGCTATTGATATAGCAATCAAAAAGGCTGCCGTCATAAGAGTCTCAAACTTCGAGTATAAAAGCATAGCTTCCTCCAAATAAGTTTAACAAATCGTTAAACGATCAAAACGCAATTTGGTTCAAACAAAGCTACAGCTCTTATTAAACAAAGAACAAATTAGGAAATTCGGCCAATGCACTTAAAGCATGAAGGGGTGTCGGAGGTCATGCCTATGACCCTCTGATATTTAAAGGTCGTCTGCTTCATGCCTTCAATGGACGTCTTTCAACACATTCATGCAAATCTTCAGCTTAAAACGGGGGTATCGCGTCGGACGGTTCAGTTCAAAAGACTTCGCGCGAACTGGATATCAACGCAACAAATTTGAGATTTGCTCCCAGCAATCGAAAGCTTAAGAAACCAGTCAATATCCATGCGTGTGACCTTTTTAAGGGCCCACAACAATTACCTATCACCGATACTTGCTACCCTAAACCACCTAAGCCTACAGCAAATAATACCAATCAAATCGAGATTAGTTAGTAAAACTAAACTTAACTACCAATTGCATGAAAAAGCTTACACAAAACAAATATAAATTTAGAGCCACTTAGCATAGTTACAACCTACTGTTCTCACTGAGAAAACAGTGGCTCCCCGGGCCGGATTCGAACCAGCGACCAACCGGTTAACAGCCGGTTGCTCTACCACTGAGCTACCGGGGAAGAGGTGCTCGTTGTGTCAGCGAGGTGGCGTATAGCAGGAGCTTTTCTGATTTGCCAAGCCCTATTTTGACTTTTTTCAAATTTTTTGCATTTGGGCGCGGAAAACCTATATCTTCTGGTACATTTAAGACGGAATAATATCGTAGATAAACCGTGAGAAGGTAAGCGTGACCGAAAAATATAATCATAACGTGCATAAACGCTCTATTTTGATTCTAGGAAAACGCATTCCTATGCCTCAATCCATAATGATGAGACGAACGCTTGGAGGCTCGCTCTTAATAGGAGGCGCATTAGGTTTTTTACCTGTGCTCGGTTTCTGGATGTTACCGCTTGGTCTCATCGTCCTTTCTCATGACTCTCATCGAGTTCGTCGCTGGCGGCGTAAAAGCGAGGTCCATATTTGGCGCAAATGGCTAAAAAGGTAAAAAACAAATGCCACAAACTAAACCTAGCCGTCCCGCTGCATCTTAGAATAAAAATCCATATCAAGACCGCCTACGATTGAACGAACTTCTTCTGCGAATCTCACCCGGAGTAAGCTGACGATATTTTTTTAACGCCGTGGTTAAATGGCTTTGACTAGAGAAATTTAGTCCTGCAGCGATCTCACTAATAGGTATGTCAGTCTCCTTAAGGCATTTCTCCGCATCATCGAGTCTTAAGTTCATCAAATACTGATGAGGCGTCTGGCCGAAACTTTCGCGAAAACAACTCGCAAAATGTCCGGAAGACATTCCGAGATAGTCCGCCATATCTGACACCAATACAGAACCGCGGAAATTCTCTTTAAGATAGCTTTCTATTTGTCGGCAAGCGTACGAACTAAGACCTGTATTAATTACCGAAGCTTCTCGTGATAAAAGATAGCTCTTCGCAATGATATTATTAATCACAATGTGAAGAGATTTGATAAAATCAAGGTCAATATTTTCATTATTATCCAGTTGCTCTGATATTATTTTCCCGATCTGCAGGCATCTCTTACTCGAAAAAATAGATATTTTATCATGAATAGAGATACTTTTACTATCTATATCTTTCCTTTTAAATAAATTATTCAATTTTATATTCAGAAAAAATACAGGCTCAGGCCATGTAATCACTACTGCCTGATCTGCAGGTATCACGCAAACCGTCCCTGCAACGCAATTAATTGTTAGCTCATCTCCGCTCACCAATTTCAATTTTAAATTGCGAACCGGTTCCAAAATAAGAATGCCGAGCACATCTTCTGGCACATATACGTCAACCCCGACAGAAGATTGTTTGTAGCTCAAGTGCCCTGGCAGATGGAACATCTCCTTTTCATCAAATTCCACCACACTTCCTTCTGCTTTATCTACTTTAATAACTGTTTTATATTGGTTTTTTTCCGATACAACCATCATAAACGCCCCCGATTTTTGTTATAAAAAGTAAATTCTGGCTCGTTACATAAAGCTTTGCTCACACGAGCCAATAAAACATTCCGCAATCAAATTAATTACAACTGAAGCGCTCACCCTCGCCTGCACCTCATATATAAAACGAGTTTTAATACAATTTATAGGTGTATATTCTCATAACAATCCAGCATCAACAAAAAAATTAAACGTTTTGCAAATGATTTGCAAAAGCACTTGCGATTATGTGCGTTGTCCGTTACCTAACTCAAGTTATTAGCAAAGAGGACTAAGCCATGATTCATTTGAAGATACGCCATCTGCTTGCTTGTTTCTTGAGCAGCGCCTTTTTGCTCAGCGCAATTGGTACGGCATCAGCTGAAAATAAATTCAAAGCCGTTACAACCTTTACAGTCATCGCTGACATAGCTCGCAATGTTGCTGGCGATGCTGCGACGGTTGAATCGATTACCAAGCCAGGCGCTGAAATCCACGAATATCAACCAACCCCCGGCGATCTCATCAAAGCACAGGGCGCTGATCTCATTCTATGGAATGGGCTAAATCTCGAGCTCTGGTTCGAAAAATTTTTCTCACGCCTCAAGAACGTTCCAAGTGTGGTGGTGAGCGATGGCGTTGTTCCAATGGGAATCACCGAAGGCCCTTACTCAGGCAAACCAAATCCCCATGCTTGGATGTCGCCAACCTCTGCCCTTATCTACGTCGATAGCATTCGCGACGCATTCGTGAAATATGACCCGGACAATGCTGACACTTACAAAGCCAATGCCGAAAAATACAAAGCCGAAATTACTGCCGCTATCGATCCAATTAAGGCTGAATTTGCATCAATTCCTAACGACAAGCGCTGGCTTGTAACGAGTGAAGGTGCGTTCTCTTACCTCGCCCGCGATTTCGATCTTAAAGAGCTATACCTCTGGCCAATCAATGCTGACCAGCAAGGAACTCCGCAGCAGGTGCGGAAAGTGATTGACGCTGTTCGCGCCAATAACATCACAGCCGTTTTCTCGGAAAGCACCGTTTCAGCAGCACCAGCAGAACAAGTCGCACGCGAAACTGGCGCGAAATATGGTGGGGTTCTCTATGTTGATTCACTTTCAGAAGCAGACGGCCCAGTTCCGACCTATATTGATCTTCTGAAAGTCACTTCGGACACGATCGCCAAAGGCCTCAAACAATGAATGCTCCAATAAATTACAACACTCAGGAGCAAGCCGTGCTAAATCAAAGCGCGGCTCAAGGCTTAAGCGTGAAAAATGCGACTGTCACATATCGCAACGGCCATACCGCGCTACGCAATGCCAGTTTTGAAATACCAACCGGCACGATCACTGCGCTTGTTGGAGTGAACGGCTCCGGTAAATCGACGCTTTTCAAGGCAATTATGGGCTTTGTCCATCTCGCTAAGGGCGACATTTCGATTCTGGGTCAGCCGGTTAAGCATGCATTGAAGCAAAACCTCGTCGCTTATGTTCCACAGAGCGAAGAAGTTGACTGGAATTTTCCTGTTCTGGTCGAAGACGTCGTCATGATGGGGCGCTATGGGCATATGGGCATGATGCGCATTGCACGTCGCGCCGATCACGAAGCGGTTGAAAAGGCTTTGAGTCGCGTCAACATGCTCGATTTTCGCAAGCGGCAGATCGGCGAGTTATCGGGTGGCCAGAAAAAGCGCGTATTTCTGGCTCGCGCGCTTGCACAGGATGCGCAAGTCATCCTCCTTGATGAGCCTTTTACGGGGGTAGATGTTAAAACAGAGGAAGCAATCGTAACCCTTCTGCGCGGTCTTCGCGATGAAGGTCGGGTGATGCTGGTTTCAACGCACAATCTCGGCAGCGTTCCTGAGTTCTGCGACCGCACCGTTCTTGTTAAAAATACGGTGCTTGCCTATGGGCTTACAGAAGACATTTTCACGCAATCGAACCTCGAAAAAGCTTTCGGAGGCGTGTTGCGCCACCTTATTCTCGATGAGAAGACCAGCAAGAATCGATCAGCCATTGGTGTGATAACAGACGATGAGCGCCCATTTGTGCTTTATGAGCATAAACAGGAAGGGCACAATTAATGTCCGTGCTGCTCGAACCGTTTTCTTATGGATATATGCTCAATGCCATGTGGGTTTCCGCCCTCGTCGGTGGTGTTTGCGCATTTCTCTCAGCCTATCTGATGCTCAAGGGCTGGTCGCTCATTGGTGATGCCCTCTCCCACTCCATCGTGCCAGGCGTCGCAGGTGCTTATATGCTGGGCCTGCCATTTTCTATCGGGGCATTCTTTTCGGGTGGACTTGCCGCAGCTGCAATGCTGTTTCTCAATCAGCGCACAAAACTCAAAGAAGACGCGATTATCGGGCTAATTTTCACGGCTTTCTTCGGTCTTGGCCTGTTCATGATTTCGCTGCGGCCAACCTCAATCAGCATTCACACCATCGTGCTGGGCAACATTCTCGCGATCACGCCCGGCGATATTCTGCAATTGGCGATCATTGGCTTCGTGTCGCTTGCTCTGCTTTTGCTGAAATGGAAAGACCTGATGGTGGTGTTTTTCGATGAAAGCCATGCGCGTTCCATCGGCTTAAGACCGACAGCACAGAAAATCATGTTTTTTACAATGCTTTCGGCCTCGACGGTTGCTGCAATGCAGACCGTGGGTGCGTTTCTCGTCATCTGCATGGTGGTGACGCCCGGCGCGACTGCGTACCTGCTTACAGATCGCTTTTCACGGCTTTTGTGGATTGCGGTGCTTATTGGCGCGATAACAAGTTTCATCGGCGCTTATGTCAGCTATTTCATGGACGGCGCCACTGGCGGCATCATTGTTGTGCTGCAAACGCTGGTTTTTCTCACTGTATTTTTTCTGGCACCCAAGCATGGCATGCTTGCAGCACGCAAACGCGCAGCCAAAGCATTGCAGGAGGTTGAGCTATGAGCTTTCCCGAGATGCTTTTGATGCCGTTTCAGTTTGACTTCATGGTCTATGCGCTGATTGCGTCAGTGTTGATTGCCATTCCAACTGCCCTGCTCTCCTGTTTTCTGGTGCTCAAGGGGTGGTCGCTGATGGGTGATGCCATCAGCCATGCAGTGCTGCCGGGCGTTGTGATTGCCTATATGATCGGTCTACCGTTTGGAATTGGGGCCTTTGTTGCCGGCATGGTCTGCGCGCTTGCGACCGGATTCCTCAAAGAAAACAGCCGCATCAAACAAGATACCGTCATGGGAATCGTCTTTTCCGGCATGTTTGGGCTAGGACTTGTGCTTTATGTTTCCGTGCGCGCCGAAGTTCACCTTGATCACATCCTGTTTGGAGACATTCTGGGCATCAACACAGGCGATCTTATCGAGACCGCAATTATCGCCGCTGTGACCGCTGTCATACTGATTATAAAATGGCGCGACTTTCTGCTTCAGGCTTTTGATCCGGCCCAAGCGCGTGCCGTCGGATTGCCGGTACGCCTTTTGCATTACGGGCTGCTCTGTCTGATCTCACTCACCATTGTCGGTGTCTTAAAAGCCGTTGGGATCATCCTCGCAATCGCCATGCTGATCGCGCCGGGAGCAATTGCATTCCTGCTCACGCGCCGGTTCAGCAGCATGATGATCGTCGCTGTTATCGTTGCGGTGTTCTCATCGTTCATGGGTGTTTATCTGTCATTCTTCATAGACAGTGCACCAGCACCCACGATCGTTCTGCTCATGACGGGGATATTCATAGCAGCTTTCCTGTTTTCATCGTGGCGCACGGCAAAGACAGAAGCTCAGCATGAGCCTGAAAGTGCTTGATTAATTTACCAGTGAGCTGTCCTTTCGTGTCGGAACAGCTTGCGTGCGACGTGGGCAGCTTTGTAAAGCTGTCCACGTTTTTGCACAGCTGCGCAGCCTCAGTCATATGGCTGTTATAAATCCTCGATAGATAACGACAACAACAGGCAGCACATAAAAACTGCTCCCTAATTCTCAGCGCATTAAAATTGTTGCTTGTCGAGGTAAAATAAAAATGCTTCAATCTCCATTGCACGGCTGTGCAGAAAAAATAAAACCGGCCGTCGATCCTGGGGAGGATACGCAAATGCCTGCGTTTTTGGAGGTAGCGGATGCACGCGTCCGTTATGGCAACAATGAGATTCTTAAAGGTGTTGACCTTTCGGTTAACAAGGGTGAATTCGTAGCGCTGCTTGGCTCGTCGGGCTGTGGCAAGACCACTTTGCTGCGCGCCATCGCGGGTTTCAATACGCCGAGCGAAGGCGCAATCCGCGTCGGCGGAAAAGATGTTACTCGCCTGCCACCTGATAAACGCGGCATGGCCTTGGTGTTCCAGTCTTACGCACTCTGGCCACATATGACAGTGGCGCAAAACATCGGCTATGGACTGCGCATTCGCGGCACAGCGAAAGATACAATCCGCAGCAAAACTCAAGAAGTCGCGCGGTTGTTAGGACTTGATGCACTGCTTGATCGGAAACCAGCCGCCCTTTCCGGCGGTCAGCGTCAACGCGTCGCCCTTGGCCGCGCGCTCGCGATTGAACCAGATATTCTACTGCTGGATGAACCGCTATCCAATCTTGATGCACGCATTCGTCTCTCTGTTCGGCACGAAATTAGCGCGTTGCAACGCCGCCTTGGCATCACGGCGGTTCATGTCACCCATGACAGAGAAGAAGCCATGGTCATGGCTGATCGCATCGTGATCCTCAACAATGGTGAAGTCGCCCAAGCTGGCGCACCCGAAGAAGTCTATAATCATCCGGCATCTGACTTTGTTGCAGCTTTTATGGGCGCCGAAAACAACGTTGAGTTGCCGATAAGTGTGACAGCTGATCGAATTGAAATTGCAGCCGGACCACATAACAAAGCAAGCACAATTCCCGCTGGCCGTCGCAATCTGTCAGATGGCATCGCTACTGCGCGCTTTCGTAGTGAAGCTGCAAAGCTGACCAATCCCGGCACGCCCATTTCAGGTACGGTGCCAGAACTTATTCTGGCAGGAACAGTCGACCAGACAAGCTATCCCGGTGGCCTCTGGCGTCACATGGTGAATGTCGGCGGAAAACATCTTTTGGTCGATACACACGAAAGCCACCAACCCGGATCTCAGGTTGAAATACGCATTCCCGAACAGTCATTATTCCTGTTCGACAAGTAATCTGGTGCGCTCAACCGCCTCACATTTTTCTATGCACAGCTGTGCATTTTTATGAATGTCGATTGTGGCAGCTATCACAGATCAACATAGAATTGCGGGCAGTCAAATGCCCTCAAACGCTCAAAAATTCCCGATCACGCATCCACTGGTACACAACATTTAACCGTCGAAACCTTCCGCTAAGCGGATAAAAAGCAGGATTTATTCGATGAAAACGATCTTTAAAACAGCGCTCATCCTTGGCCTCACGGCATCACCTGCCGCTGCCCAAGAACTCACGGTTCTAACTGCAGGCGATCAGAATATGGTCGACTATGTGAACGAATATCTCGGACCATTGTTCGAGAAAGAAAATCCGGGCACAACGGTTCGTGTTGTTGGCACAGGTCCGGGCGATGCTGGTTCACAGAAGATTCTAGAACGCTTCGAAGCACAGTCAAAAGCTGGCGTTGAAAAGTGGGACGCAGACGTTGCTGTCGTCCATGAGAAATTCGCTGGTCCAATGGTCGAAAAGAAGTTTCTCGAAAACTATCGCAGCAAGATCGACAGCGGCAAGCTCGTTACACGCGATAATGCTAAAATGGCGCTCGGCACCAACGTTGATGGCTATGTTATGCCCATGTTCAACAGCCAGACGGCCCTTGCCTACAACCCGGCGCTCGTTGCAAATCCACCCAAGAGCTATGACGAGCTGATCACGTGGGCCAAGGAAAACCCGAAGCAGTTCGGCTATAATGGCATCAAGGGCGGTGCATCGGGCGTGAGCTTCGTTATGGGCTGGATCTATGCTTACGGCGGCGATTCTGAAAAGCTGATGAAGGGCCCGTTTGAAGAAGGCGAAGCGAAAAACTGGGACAAGGCTTTTGCCTCGCTCAAAGATTTTACCACCAACGCAACATTGACACCGGGCAATGCCGGAACACTCGACATGCTGAGCCGTGGTGAAATTGCAATGGGTCCGGTCTGGGTTGATATGTTCTACTCTTGGAAGGCCAATGGCCAGCTCCCGCCGGAAATGAAGCTCGTTCTCCCTTCGCCGGGCATGCCGGGTCAGCCGATGCATTATGTCATTCCGGAGAAAAGCGCGAATAAGGAACTCGCTGAAAAGTTTGTAGCACTTGCAACCAGCCCGAAGGTTCAGGCTGAAGGCATCGTTGAACGCTTCAACTGGTATCCAGGCATTGATGCTGACCACGTCAAAGCAGAACTCAATGCCGATACGTGGAATAAGCTCTTCACGGATATTTCGCCTGAAGAACTAGCCAACTACGGCAAGCCTTTCCCTATCGCCCCATACAACAAGGCCATTCTGAAAGCATACGAGCGTCAGGTTGGCAATTAAAATTAACCTAAGCCGGGTGCGTCAGCGCACCCGGTCTCCTCACCAGTACTTAAGGAATATCCATGTCGCAGAGAATGACGGGTTTTCTGCTGGTTGCACCCGCGCTGGCAATCGTGTTGTTTCTGTTCATCGTGCCGCTGTTTGGCGCGATAACCGGAGCGTTTCACGTTGGCGAAGATTGGGGCTTCGGCAATTTTACTAAGGCTTTCGAGCTTTATTCCAGCGACATGCTATTCACGCTTGTAATCGTCACACTTTCCTCTGCACTGATTGCCCTTCTCGCAATCGCTATCGGTGGCTATCTGACGCTTGGCTCCAATCAGCGTGCCGTTACGGTACTGCGCTGGCTTTATCGCTGGCCACTGTTCATTCCTTTCATTGTGGTCGGTCAGATATTGCGCACTTTTCTCGCCAAAAACGGCCTGATGAACAGCCTTCTGATCGAAAGCGGTATTCTCACGCCAATTCAGGCAATGAGCTTCCTCGACTGGCGCGGTATCGTCATTGCTTTTGTCTGGAAACAAACTCCCTTTGTAACACTACTTCTTGCTGGCGCCATGGCATCGATTGATCGCAGTACGATTGAATCAGCGCGCAACCTTGGTGCCGGACGCTTGCGTATCCTCATTGAAATCGTGCTTCCGCAAGTGCGTCCGACCTTGCTTGTTGGTTTAATCCTGAGCTTCGTCACGATGATGTCGGTGCTTTCAGTGCCCCTGATGATCAATGCCCAATCGCCAACTATGATAACCGCGAATATGGCATTCCGCATCAATGCCTATGGCGATTACGGCGTTGCTAATGCGCTTGGCACGATCTCGCTGCTGATGACCAGTCTGGTTGCATGGGTTTATCTCAGACAAACCATGAAGGAGCATGGCTAATGAGCAACGTATTTGACTGGCGCTGGATACCGCGTGGCATCGTGCTTGGTTTGCTGGCTTTTGCAATCTTTGGTCCTCTGGCGAACCTTCTTCTCTGGGCTGTGGCTGAACGCTGGTATTTCCCGCACACATTGCCCATTCAATATGGCTTCTCCTTCTGGGCGAATGTATTTTCACCACGCGGCAATGCCCTGTTGTCGCTCGGCACTAGCGTCATCATCGCAAGCCTGACAGTGGTAGCTTCGCTTGGCCTTGCCATTCCCGCGGGCTATGCACTGGCACGCCTGAAATTGCCGTTTCGTGGGCTTGTATTGCTTATCCTGCTGATCCCGCAAGCATTTCCAAACCTGCCAATCTACGTCAATATTGCGCAGATGTTCTATTCTCTGCGTTTGAACGGCACGATTACCGGCGTTGTTTTGGTGCATGTAACGCATGGTCTGGTCTATGCGGTGTGGATCGCAACAGCCGCCTTCTCTGCGATTGATCGCGAGTTGGAAGAAGCCGCACGCTCCATGGGTGCATCCGCGTTAAAAACCTTCTTCCACATCACATTGCCAATCGCCGCACCCGGCCTGCTTGCCAGCGCAATCTTTGTGTTCCTTGAATCACTGGATGAATTCACCGGGACATATTTTGTGGGCGCGCCTGACATCACAACATTGCCGCTGATGCTCTATACAGCAAGCTCGGGTGGCAACTATCAGATCGCGTCAATCAGTGCGCTGATCCTGCTGGTGCCGTCCATTGCGTTTATGTTTGTGGTTGAGCGCTTCCTGCGTGCCGATGTCCTCTCGAAAGTGGGTCGATAATTATGACCGACAAAGATCGTTTTCAGGACGAGACTCCCGAAAACCAGCCGCGTTTTATCAGCGCACACGAAGTTGCTGTGGAGGCTGGCGTATCTCGCTCGGCGGTCTCTCGCACTTTCACACCTGGAGCCAGTGTCTCACCCTCAACGCGTGAGAAAGTGATCAAAGCGGCCGAAAAGCTTGGCTATCAGGTCAACGATCTGGCGCGTGGCTTGCTTGCCAACCGCAGTCGCATCGTCGGCATGATCGCAGCCGATCCGGCAAGTCCTTTCCGCTCGCGCCAGATCGCAGCCTTATCCCGTCGTTTAACGGCACGTGGAAGCGTTCCCGTTCTCATCCCGACCGGGCAACATGGTGAAAATCTTTCTGCCGCACACCAGACCTTGTTGCGCTATAGAGCCGAGGCGACAGTCGTTCTCTCCGGCATGCCGTCATCGTCTTTTGTTGAACTGGCGCAGCGCAACGGCCATACGCTGATCGTTGTAGGTCGCAACGAAGATGGTCCCGACCACATACGGATCAATAACAAACAGGCCGCAGAAACTGCTGTGGATGTGTTTGCTGCGCGCGGCATGAAGCGGCTGGGGTTGGTTACCTCCAATGTTCGCAGTCCCAATCTGCTGGAACGCGAAGAGGCCTATATCGCTCGGGCTAAAAACTTAGGTCTCAGTGTCAGCGTACAGCGCGGAGAATTCACGGATTATGATGGCGGCTTTGCGGCAGCGTCCCTTCTGCTGAGCGAACGAGATCATGTAGAAGCGGTATTTTGCGTCAATGATCTGATGGCATTTGGACTGATCGATTGTGCGCGTGACGTATTTAACCTCTCCATCCCGAAAGACCTCTCCGTCATCGGTTTCGATAATGTTACCGAAGCGCGCTGGGGAGCTTATCGTCTCACCACATTCGACCAGAATGCCGAGCGTCTCTCAGCGGAAATTATCCGAATGCTTGATGAGCGGCAAAGCGCGCCCAATGCGCCCCCGCAGATGGTGATGATTGATACGCCACTGATCCTGCGTGGCAGCGTACGCCCGCTCAAAACGGAAAACTTTTCAAATGGAAGCCAATCCTGATGTCCGATCATTCTATCTGGCTGCGGCCCGCGCATGATGATCTCTTTTTCCTCGAGAAAATCGTCAGAGAACTGGCTCAGCGCTTTAAATCACCAGTATTTGAGCCACATGCAACACTCGTACCAGATATGAATCTGTCGGCAGAAGACCTTCTGCCACACGTGTTGAGTCTCGCAATAGGTCGCAAACCGCTGGAACTGCTAATTGAAGACGTCACGGGAAGCGACGCCTATTTTCGCTCTTTCTATGCCGCCCTTGAAAAGGCGCCTGCATTGATGCGCCTCAAACAGGACTCCCTTGAAATCTCCAGCGAATCCAGCTTGCAGAGCTTTATGCCGCATGTCTCACTGGCCTATGGTATTGAAGACACAATTCTGAAGAGAGCTGAGATGCAACGGCTCTCCAAGCAGCTTTCAGGCCGAAAGCTTCGGTTTGATCGGTTGGTGATTGTGAGTTCATCAAGCGATACGCCAATCGACGATTGGATCGTCAAACACGAAATCTATCTCAGAGGCTGAAGCCAGCCGCATATCTGCGGCTGGCCGGCTCGTAGTCAGAGAGGCCGCGGATAAGAACGATAGACTTTTTCGATGTCTACCAGAACGTCATCGGAAAGCTGTAGCGCACCCGCAGCAATATTGGTCTTAAGCTGATCGATAGTCGTAGCGCCAATGATCACCGATGTCATAAACGGCCTCGATGCAGAGAAAGCAATCGCCATCTGTGCAATATCAAGACCATGCTTTTTAGCGACGTCGATATAAGCACGAATAGCTGGCTCAGAATAAGAATTATCCCGCCACATGCCACCATCCATCACAGATGCACGTGAACCTTCGGGGATTTTTCCATCAAGATATTTACCCGTCAGCACACCGGCAGCAAGCGTGGAATAAGCAAGCAAACCAACGTCTTCGAAGAGCGATACCTCTGCCATATCGTGATCAAACTCACGCTGCAAAAGACCATATTCGTTCTGGATCGACGCCATACGCGGCAGATTGTGTTCTTCCGCAATCTTGAGCCACTGCATTGTGCCCCAAGCCGTTTCGTTGGAAAGGCCAACGTGACGAATTTTGCCTGCACGAACCGCATCTTTAAGACCGAGCAGAACATCATGGATTTGTTCGCGTTCAGCTTTCGGGTCTACATTGGATGGATTAAAATCCCAGCCCTGACCGAAGTGATAATGTGGGCGCGATGGCCAATGGATCTGATAAAGATCGATATAATCAGTCTGCAAGCGCTTCAGGCTGTCATTAACGGCTTCAGCAACGCTTGCACGGCTTGGCTTTGCACCGCCGCGAATCCATTCCTGACGACCACCGCCTGCAATTTTGCTGGCGAGAATGACGCGATCTCGCTTACCAGATTTCTTGAACCAGTTGCCGATGTAGGTTTCGGTTTTGCCATAGCTTTCCGGGGTCATCGGAATGGCATAGCCTTCAGCCGTATCGATAAAATTGACACCTGCATCGACAGCAAAATCAAGCTGTTCATGCGCGTCCTTTTCAGTATTCTGAACGCCCCAGGTCATTGTGCCGAGACAGATATCGGTAACATTGAGGCCTGTACGGCCCAAAGGTTTCATTTTCACGAGGTTTTTCCGGATCGATTTGGCCGCAGAGCGCGGATGTGAAGGGGACCAATTGATAACCCCGCTTTGTCGCGGCTGACAAGACCGCTCCGCAAAATTTGAAGATGATTAAAGAAATCGACTTGCTGAATACGGTGCCGGATCAGTAAATGTTTTCTCGCCTGTCATCATCTCGGCCAACAGACGCCCACTTGCAGGGCCCAGCGTCAAGCCATGATGCGCATGGCCGAAATCAAACCAAAGCCCTTTATGGCGTGGCGCAGGACCAATCACCGGGCGCATATCTGGCAGACATGGCCGCAAGCCGAGCCACGGCTTAATTTCAACGGGTGCACCAAGCTGCGGCAGAAGCCGACGCGCAATCTTTTCAGCCCGTTTGAGCTGAATAAAATTAGCTGGAGCATCAGGCGACGCGAACTCGATGCCTGTCGAAAGACGAACGCCCTGCACCATAGGCGCAAGCACATAGCCCGCCTCTTCATCAACAACCGTATGGCCAAGTCGCTCGCCATCCAGCATTTCAAAATGCATATGATGACCACGCTTAATGCCAAGCGGGATTGCATAACCGAACTTCTGGAAAATCAGGCTCGATTGCGGACCGAGAGCCACCACAACCTCACGCGCAAATGTTGGACCTTCCTCGGTCGTCACTTGCCAACCATTCATGCTTTCCGAAAGCGTTGCCGCATCACCATGAACAAACCGGCCACCATTTGACCGGAATAAATCCGCATAGGCCTGAACCAGACCGCCCGGATTGACAATGGTTTTAGGATCGAGCCAATGGATACCACCAGCAACATCGCCCAGCGTGGTTTCTCGCTGTTTCAGCGCTTGCGCATCAAGAACATCATAAGCAAGATTAAAGCGCTGCAACTGCGGCAAGCGCTGAACTGCCGCCTGAAAAGCAGGCTCACTCCGGAAGACTTCAATCCAGCCCTGCGAGCGCACAAGGCGTTCACAATCCGCCTGCGTGATCAGCGCATCATGCTCACGCACACTCGCTTCGACCAATGGCAACATCGCATCAGTTGCGATCTTGAGACGTTCTGGCGAGGATTCACGCCAATATTGGAACAGCCAGCGCGCAATGCGTGACACATAAAACGGATCGTAACGCACATCGGAACGGCGGTTTAGCCCATAACGCAGCAGCGTGCCAAACCCTTGCGGAAACGAATAGGGAATGACACTTGAGCGCTCAATGAGCCCTGCATTGCCAAAGCTTGTGCCCTGCCCAGGCTCACCACGATCAATCAGCGTGACCGAACGTCCGCGCGCTTGCAAATGAAGTGCTGCCGAAACCCCGACGATACCTGCGCCCAGAACGATGACATCTTGTTGCAGCATGGCATCCCCAACCCATTGCATGAAATGAATGCGCGCACCGAGTGTTTGTCAGTGCGCGCACTCATACATCAAACTCGCGTAACTTTTACAAGTCACTTATCTTCGATCAATAAATGTCAAAGTCGAAATACTTCTTCACGATGGTTGCATAAGTGCCGTCATCGCGAATTTTCTTGATGGCAACATTGAACTGTTCGCGCAAATCATTGTCACCCTGACGTACCGCAATAGCCGTATCAGTCTGCGTGCCGGGCACATCGCCAATCAATTTGCAGCAATCCGCCCCATCAGCCTTAATCCAGTCAGAAATCGGGAATTTGTCGGAAACCACAGCATCAAGACGACCGCTTTTAAGATCGGCATTGGCTTCATCAGCTGTCGGATAAAGTTTTACGTCCGCGCCAGCTTTGCCATAGACGTCTTCCGCATAAGTGCCCTGCGTGGTCGATCCCTGTGCACCGACAGTTTTCCCCTTGAAAGCTTCTGCATCAAGCGACGTGATCGGGCTGTCTTTAGGCACTGCCACAGACAGTGGCGTAGAATAATATTTGTCGGTAAACGAAACCTGCTTTTGACGCTCTTCAGTCACACTCATCGACGCAATAACAGCGTCAAACTTGTCGGTCTGGAGACCGGGGATCATGCCGTCCCAATCATTTGCAACGATAGTGCATTTCGCATCCATTGCCTTGCAAAGGGCATTGGCAATATCAACATCGAGACCTTGCAATGAGCCATCGGCTGCAACGAAATTAAACGGCGGATAAGCCCCTTCCGTCGCAATCTTGATTTCCTTCCATTCTTTGGCTTGTGCTGGAAGTGCAGCGATAATGGAAGCGACGCCTGCGAACAGGATTGATTTCAACATAATATTCCCCTTAGGCTTTGTTATGGTTATATTTTGCGGGCTCTTCACCCGCTATATTATGTTCTCAATGAAGCACCGAGCGCCGCCAGTTTCAAGTTAAACATTTGGCGACGCTCATAAATTCTATCAATAGATATCGAAGTCGAAATACTTCTTGCGAATTGTTTCATAGGTGCCATCTTCACGGATTTTTTTGATGGCCGCATTGAATTGCTCACGCAGATCGTCGTCCCCCTGACGCAGAGCAACGGAAATCTTGGTTTCCGAGCCCGGAATATCGCCGAGGAACTTGCAGCAATCAGCGCCCTGCTTTTTCAGCCAGTCAGCTGCAAGAAACTTGTCGGCGGCAATGGCATCAATACGTCCATTCTCAAGATCGGCATTGGCTTCGTCCGCTGTCGGATAAAGCTTAACATCTGCACCAGCCTTGCCATAGACATCATCGGCATAATTGCCCTGTGTCGTTCCAGCCTGAGCGCCGACGGTCTTGCCATCAAATGCTGAAGGCTCAAGCGAGGTAATGTCGGTGTCTTTCGGAACTACAACTGCCAGCGGCGTTGTGTAATAGCGTTCAGAAAAAGCAACCTGCTTTTCGCGCTCAGGCGTAATTGCCATAGAAGCAATGACGGCATCAAATTTTTTGGCCTGAAGACCCGGAATCATGCCGTCCCAATCATTGGCCACGATTTCACACTTGGCTTCCATCGCTTCGCAAAGCGCATTGGCAATATCGATATCAAAGCCAATAAGCTTGCCATCCGGCGACATATAATTGAAGGGCGGATAAGCGCCCTCACTGGCGATACGGATTTCTTTCCATTCCTTCGCCTGCACAGGCAGAGCAAGAACAACAGAGGCCAGACCGGCCAGCAAAATTGTTTTAAACATCGCTTCCCTATTCCATTTTTTAGTCTCGGGCAGTTTAACTTCTCTATCCGGATTGCCCGCAAAGCCGAACACATTCAATTGCAACTTTGATCATATTCAAATGCAAAACGACCCGCTGCGTGTAAAACGCAACGGGTCCGATATGGCCTTAATTATGCTTTCAGGCAACCAAACGCGTTGCGTGATCTTCCTGAGCATAGGCTTTACCAAAGCGGTTTGCGAGGAATGCATCAAGCGTGATGTCTTCCTGACGAACAAAGCCCTTCTGCGCAATTTCACCCTTGGCAAGCATGTCGAGTACAGCACAAATTGCCGATGCTGTCGTGATCTGGATGCCGGAACGAACGATCTTGCCAACCTGATTGGCATAGACTTTGTTGGCATAGGTTTCCTGAACCAGACGACCGTTCTTGGTACCCGAAACCGTTACGAAAATCACAATAACGTCCTGAAGTGTGCTTGGCAGCGCATTTTCGAAAATGTCTTTCAGCACTTCACGGCGATGACGCAAGCCAAGATCGTTCAGCAGCGCCTTCATCAGCGCAACGTGACCTGGATAACGGATGGTGCGGTAGTTGAGCGTACGCACTTTGCCTTCAAGCGTATCGCAAAGCGTGCCGAGGCCGCCAGATGTGTTGAACGCTTCGTAGGTTACGCCGTCGAGCGAGAACTCTTCACGCTCTTCAAGAGCTGGAACCTTGGTGAGCTGGCCGTTGACGATAGCTTCACATGGCTCGATATATTCGTTGATCAGGCCGTCGGTGCTCCATGTGAGATTGTAGTTAAGAGCATTCGATGGAAATTCTGGCAGAGCGCCAACGCGCATACGTACGTTTTCCAGCGTGTCAAAGCGCTTTGCGAGATCGTAAGCAACGATTGAAATGAAGCCCGGAGCCAGACCACACTGTGGAATGAATGCTGTGTTTGCATCCTTCGCCAGTTCCATGACGCGCTTGGTGCTTGCAACGTCTTCGGTCAGATCAAGATAATGCACACCGGTCTTGGCTGCTGCTTCTGCGATCAGTGTGGTCAGCTGGAATGGAGCAGCACTCAGAACCGCAAACTTGCCAGTCAGAACGGCTTCAAGAGCATTGGCATCTGAAATATCGAGCGCCTGCTTCTTGACTTCCGCACCCGTGTCCAGCGCATCAAGCTGTGCCTGCGAACGGTCGATAACCGTTACAGCATAGTCACCAGTCGAAGCCAGAAGATCGGCAATGGTTGCGCCGATTTTGCCCGCACCAACAACAACGATCTCTTTCATGTGTATTCCCCTGTAAATCTGTTTGGGTATTTCAATTTCGATGCGCTAAGAATCTCATATTTTTCGGCGAAAAGAAGCGTGTAAACTGACGATTTCACGTTGTTTGTTTGTGCAATTTGACGTAAATAATATGCATTATGACGACAAATGCCGATCTTGCCCTTATTGCACTGCTACGTGAAAACGCACGTGCATCCACTGCCGATCTTGCGCGCAAGCTCGGTGTATCACGCACGACTGTGCAAAGCAGGCTGGAAAAGCTGGAAAAGCGCGGCGTCATCGAAGGCTATACCGTTCGAATCGCTCCCGAATTTGAGCGCGATCTCGTGCGTGCGCATGTGCTTGTGACGGCGCTGCCGAAATTTGCACCAAAAGTTGAGACCGCGCTGCGCGGTATCATGGCTGTGCGCACATTGCACTCCGTTAGCGGTCATTTCGATATGATTGTGGTGGTCGAAGCGCCGTCGATCCAAGAGCTGGATATTGTCCTCGACACGATTGGTGCGCTCGAAGGCGTTGAACGCACCATGTCCTCGATCATTTTGTCGACGCGGATTGATCGGTAATCAATCCTTGGAACTGCCTTCCCATCCTGCATAAAATACGCCCGGATGTTTTTCCATAAACTGCGTGACTGCGTCGATTTCTTCGGGGTCAATTGACGTATTTACAAGTGTTGCGAGAATCTCAACCGTCTCGGCATTCCGATCGGAAATCTCCACGTCACCCACCGGATATTTGGCCTGTGCCAGCTTTTCAACGAGCAATTCTCGCATTTCTTCCATAGCGTTGTGAGAGGCGATAACCCGAACCTCATAGGTTTGTTCGAGCGCCTGCTGATCAACGGGAATACGGTTAATGAGATTGACGAGCGGACGGAGCAGCGTGTTTCCAAGCAAAACGTAAACGGTCAACAATGCTGCTTCCGCCAGCATATCCGTGCCGGCGCAGGCACCGACCGCTGCAGAGCACCACAGCGTCGCAGCCGTATTAAGGCCGCGGACATTCATGCCTTCCTTCATGATGACACCGGCACCGAGGAAGCCAACCCCGGAAACCACATATGCGATCACGCGCAAAGCTTCAGCATTGCCCGCAAGACGCGCAGCAAGATCGACGAACGCAGCAGCGCCAAGCGCAACGAGCGCATTGGTTCGCAAGCCAGCTGTTCGCTGACGATACTGACGCTCCGCACCGATCAATGTACCAAAGATGAAAGCGGCAGTGTAACTCACTGCCGTATCGAGAAACGGAAAAAAGTTGAAAGTATTCAAAAACTGCATGGTCAAAAATCCTATTTTTGCCAGCGCCTTAACAAGAAATTTTAAAGCATTTATGACACAATACTAATTCCCGACAAACTCAAACTTATCAACATCGACAAGCCCCCGATCCGTGATCTTGAGGTGCGGAATAACGGGCAGAGCGACAAAGGCCAGCTGGAGGAACGGTTCTTCCAGTGTGGAGCCCAGTTCTTCTGCGGCATGGCGCAGCGTGCGGAGCTGCTCGCGCACGGTTTCGTAAGGTTCAACACTCATTAACCCTGCGATCGGCAAAGGCATTTCTGCGAGTACTTTGCCATCTCGCACCACAACAAAGCCACCTTCGATTTCGCCCAGACGGTTCGTCGCAGCCGCGATGTCCTCATCGGAAACCCCGACCACACAGATATTATGACTGTCGTGGCTCACAGTCGATGCAATAGCGCCAGCTTTCAAGCCAAATCCATGAACAAATCCGGTAGCAATATTGCCGTTCTTGCCATGACGCTCAACCACCGCAATTTTGACCACATCGCGCTCAAGATCAGCTTCAACGCCATGCGGACCGACTTTCAGATCAAATTCGAGGCTTTCGGTGATGATCTTGCCCGGAACAATGCCAATTGCACGTGTTTTACCGCTGTTAGATTGCGACCGGAAATTCGTTGCGCTGACCTTTTGCGCCTTAACGCTGTTACGACCAACTTCGGCGACCGTTTTGCGGGTTGCGAACAACTCTTTCGAAACCACCCTTCCCGCAGAAAGCACGATTTCTGCGTGACAGCTTTCAAGACTATCAATGATCACAAGATCGGCGCGCTGTCCCGGCGCCACCAGACCGCGATCATGCATCCCAAAAGCACGCGCAGCCGAGACACTTGCAGCGCGGTAGATTGCCAACGGCTCTACGCCACCGGCAATGGCCGTGCGAATAAGATAATCGAGATGTCCCTGATCAGCGATATCGAGCGGATTGCGATCATCGGTGCAAAGCGACAAGAACGGCGAATGACGTTCAGTGATGATCGGCATCAAAGCGTGCAGGTCTTTCGAGACCGAACCCTCGCGCACCAGCACATGCATGCCCTTACGCATTTTTTCCAGCGCCTCTTCCGCACTGGTCGCTTCATGCTCTGTGCGAATACCCGCAGCAATGTAACCATTCAGGTCGAATCCACGCAGAAGCGGCGCATGACCATCAATGTGACGTCCCTGAAAGGCTTTGAGCTTAGCCATACATTCAGCATCTTTTGAAAGCACGCCGGGGAAATTCATAAACTCAGCTAGGCCAATTACCTTTGGGTGGTCTGCGAACGGCAAAAGATCATCGATCAGGAGTTCGGCGCCCGAAGTTTCCATGTGGGTCGCGGGCACACAGCTTGAAAGCTGCACGCGAATATCCATGATAGTCTCAAGCGAACTATCAAGGAAATATTTTAAACCTTCAGCACCCAGCACATTGGCGATCTCATGCGGATCGCAAACGACAGTTGTAACACCCTGCGGCAGCACGCAACGATCAAACTCATGCGGTGTAATGTGTGATGATTCAATATGGAGATGCGTATCGATAAAGCCCGGAACAACAATACGCCCGCTTATATCGATCTCTTGTTTGCCATGATATGTGCCGAATGTCCCAACAATGCGATCACCACAAATCGCAATGTCGCTCTCAACCAGTTCACCAGTTACCAGATCAAAGAAGCGACCACCTTTCAACACGATATCGGCGGGCTCACGACCGGCACCCTGATCGATCATCTGTTCCAGCATTGGCTCACTCCATTCAAATCATTTTCGGAATCAATTTCCCGAAAGTAACACAATGAAGCAACTTCAACGCTGATATTCGATGACTCGGCTCCGATTGAGAACCAATTCAAGCCTGTTTTCACCAATGAGATGCATGCAGATGCGCTTGCTCCAAGGCCCATCCTGCAACGCAAACAAGGCGCGACCATGGCCCAAATCTTCAAGCGGCATGATCTGACGCGTCGGGCCGATCCCCATAATAATGTGGCCATTATCCACGGTGAATGACGCTCCATAAATCGGAGCATTCCAGCGTCCGTCAAATTCTTTTGCGACTGGCTTTGGATGCACTGGCCGCAATTTACGCCTCACATGGCCAATTTCCCCTTGCAGAAAGTCACCATCCCAGCGCAATTTCATCGGTGATGAGGCAGACAAGGAGGAAGTCCAACCGTCCCCAACATCGTAAAGTCTGTCTTCGGCGCCGAGATAATTTGCAAAGCCGTCACGCATCTCAAGCCAGAATGGGCCAGTGTCGGCAACATACAAACCATCCGGAATCGTGGACGTCTTTTCAGGCAGAGATAGCCCATAAAGTGCCGCCATGCAGTCACGTGCGATTGTATGTGTGTCGGCATCTTCTCGATTACAGACCACGACTATGCCGGTTTTATCGATCGTATCTAGCAAGAAATAACTTTTATAGCCCGGATGCGAGCCGCCATGACCAATGACCCGCTTCCCGTCAATATCATCCCAGCGCAGACCTAAACCGTAACCTGTCGGACGACCGTCACTTAGAAAATGCTCCGCTGAGAGTGTCGAGAGCAATCCGTTCGATGCGCCGTCACCGGCCAAAAGGGCTTGCAGCCATTTTGTGAGCGCCATACCGCTACCCGCCACGCTACCCGATGCGGAAAGATGTAAACCCGCGCTGCTTTGCTGCCATTTACCATTGGCTTTAAAGTACCCAGGGACAAGACCTTTGACGGGATCAGCCCACTCATCTGGAGCTTCCATACAGATATTAAGGGGCTGATTTATTCCAGAGCGCACATAGTCTTTTAACAAGACACCTCTGCGCTCGAATGCCGATTCAACCAGTCGATACCCGGTATTGGAATATGATAATTCCGTGCCTGCGGGAAAATTAAGCCGCTCTAAACTGGCAAGAAACTCCATCAGGCTTGCTGCATTCGTATGAGAATATACGGATAGTCCCAATAGCGTCAGGCACTCACGCGCATCCGGTAAGCCGCCCGTCATATCCAATGCACGGGCGACGGTCACATCAGCGAGTGGCATCTGCAACTCTGGAATGTGCTCACCAAGGCGATCATCAAGGGCAATCAAGTCGGAATGGCGCAACAGCATCGTGCAAAAAATATGCTTGGTGATGGACGCATATCGGATAACAGTATTTGCCGTGAAAGGAATACCTGTCGAAAGGCTCTCAAGCCCTCCGGCATAAGCAAATTTCACCCCATCAAGATCAAAGCCAATGATGACCCCGCCCGGCTCATCCTTACACCATGTTCTGGAATAATGCTTGGCAGACAACGAGGCTGCATTCCAGTCGGCATGGGGGGGCATAAAATCTCCATCAGGCATTCTCGGACAATGAACTGTCCGCATGTGAAAACAGTGCTTATTCAAAACTACTTAAAAATGAGCAAAAACTGATTAGCATTTTTGAGGAATATCACTTCATTGGGGGCGAATTTTGGCGCAAGCCCATGGGTTTGCAGATTATTGTTTATTAGCCTTTATAAGGGGCATAAATATTTTTTCGACAATCGTGAAAACTGGAGGCTAACCCCAAAGCCAAGAATACGAGCTTGATGGAAGGCTGATTCAGAACACTATCCACATCTTCTGCACAAAATTATCGTTTCTTTTTCGTTTTTTTTCCTTTCACCCGTTAACATTTTCGGTTTTATTCTATTAAGGGAGAGAAAAGTTGCCCTTTAGCGAATTTGCAGTCATATAAGTGTAATAACCATAATGCAGGTATCGGGACCTTGAGAGTGGAACGAATCCGTTCTTAAAGTTGACGAAACCTCATTTCCGAGGAGGAAATATGCTTACCCGTCTGATCACAACTTCCGCGCTGACTGGCGCGCTTGCCCTAACTCTTGGCTCACAGGCTTTCGCACAGACAGAGCTGAGCTGGTGGCACGGCATGACTGGCGCCAACAACGAAATGATCAATGAGCTTTCGAAAGAGTTCAACGAAAGCCAGAGCGAATACAAGATCGTTCCAGTCTATAAGGGCAGCTACCCTGAAACGTTGAATGCTGGTATTGCCGCGTTCCGTTCCAAGCAGCCACCTGCGATCATACAGGTCTTCGACGCGGGTAGCGGCGTGATGATGGCAGCTGAGGGCGCTGTTGTGCCTGCAGCAGAAGTTCTGGAAAAAGGCGGCTATAAGTTCGACAAGTCACAATATCTGCCGGGCATCGTCGCTTATTACTCCAAGCCAGACGGCACGATGCTGTCGTTCCCTTACAATTCCTCATCGCCAATCCTTTATTATAACAAGGACGCTTTCAAGAAAGCTGGCCTTGATGAAAACAACCCGCCTAAGACATGGCCGGAAGTTTTCGAAGCTGCGAAGAAGATCAAGGCGAGCGGCGCCGCTCCTTGTGGTTTCACGTCAACATGGCTGACATGGATTCAGACTGAAAACTTCTCCGCATGGAACAACGTTTCCTTTGGCACCAATGAAAATGGTCTTGGCGGCACCAACGTTGAACTCAAAATCAATGAGCCACTTTTCGCTGAGCATTTCCAGGCTATTGCTGACCTCGCTAAAGACGGCACCTTCCGTTACGGCGGTCGTACTTCGGAAGCCAAGCAGCTCTTTACGTCTGGCGAGTGCGCAATCCTGACCGAATCGTCGGGTGGTCTTGGTGACATCGTCAAGTCCGGTATGAACTACGGTATCGGCCAGCTACCTTATTACGAAGGTCATGGCCCGCAGAACACCATTCCTGGCGGCGCGAGTCTCTGGGTTTTTGCAGGCCTTAGCGACGACCAGTACAAGGGCATCGCACAGTTCTTCAACTTCCTTTCGCAGACCAACATCCAGAAGAAGCTGCATGAAAAATCAGGCTATCTGCCTGTGACGATGGCTGCTTATGAAGCAACGAAAAACTCGGACTTCTATGAAAAGAACCCGGGCCGTGAAACGCCAATCCTTCAGATGATGGGCAAAGCGCCAACCGAGAATTCAAAGGGCGTTCGCCTCGTCAACCTGCCACAGGTTCGCGATATTCTGAACGAAGAATATGAAGCGATGCTTGGCGGTAAGCAGGATGCAAAAACTGCTCTCGAAAATGCTGTTAAACGTTCAAACGACGCGATAGCAGCCGCACAATAATGTGATGAACGAAAGCGTGCCGCCTAGCCTCAGAGGGTTTGGCGGCATTGCTATCCGCAAGGAAACTCCCCGTGCAAAATGTCACGTTTCCAAACAAAATCTTACCCTATTTGCTGCTGGCTCCGCAGATCATATTGACTGTGATCTTCTTTTTCTGGCCAGCAAGTCAGGCTATTTATCAGTCCTTCATGCGTGAAGACGCTTTTGGGTTAAAATCGACATTTGTTGGATTAGCCAATTTCACCAATGTTCTGTCTGATCCGAACTATCTTCATTCTGTTCAGGTGACGATTGTCTTCAATCTCCTGACCGCATTGGTTGCTATGGGCGCAGCTTTGTTGCTTGCAACCGCTGCCGACAAGGTTATTCGCGGTAAGACCTTCTATCGAACACTTCTGATCTGGCCTTATGCAGTGGCACCCGCTGTCGCTGGTATGCTCTGGCTGTTCATGTTTAACCCTGCAATGGGTACGCTGGCTTATATGCTGCGTAGTGCAGGTTTCGCATGGGATCCGCTACTCAATGGCAATCAGGCCATGGCGATGATCGTCGGTGCAGCCGCATGGAAACAGATTTCCTATAATTTCCTGTTCTTTGTAGCGGGCCTTCAGGCTATCCCAAAATCGCTGATTGAGGCTGCGGCCATCGATGGCGCACGTGGCGCACGGCGTTTCTGGTCAATCGTTTTCCCTCTTCTGGCACCGACGACTTTCTTCCTGTTGGTGGTCAATACGGTTTACGCCTTCTTCGACACGTTTGGCATCATCCATGCCGTCACGGGTGGCGGCCCAGCCAAGGCAACAGAAACACTGGTCTACAAGGTTTATAACGACGGCTTCGTCAATCTTAACCTCGGCTCATCCTCTGCGCAGTCGGTTATTCTGATGATTATCGTAATCGCCCTGACCGCATTCCAGTTCCGCTTCATTGAGAAGCGCGTGCATTATTCGTGAGTGAGGCGACCATGATAGAAAAACGACCAGTCTCAAATCTGTTAGGTCATCTGATCCTGATCATCGGGATCATCGTTGTCGCCTTTCCGATCTACTATACATTTGTCGCATCGACACTCACGTCAGGTGACATTCTTCGTCCCCCCATCCAGCTTGTTCCCGGTGGACACATGCTGGAAAACTACAATGAAGCCATCTTCGGTGGCGTCGAGCGTGTCGTCGGCGTCAGTCTTGAACGCCTTCTTTGGAACTCGTTTGTGGTGGCAATGCTCATAGCAGTCGGCAAGATCATCATCTCGTTCATGTCAGCCTTCGCGATTGTGTTCTTCCGCTTTCCCTGCCGCATGTTCTTCTTCTGGATGATCTTCGTCACACTGATGCTGCCAGTCGAAGTGCGTATTCTGCCAACTTATAAGGTCATTGTAGATCTTGGCATGATCGACACATATGCAGGTCTGACACTGCCGTTGATGGCGTCTGCAACGGCAACTTTCCTGTTCCGCCAATTCTTCCTCACAATTCCCGGTGAATTGGTAGAAGCGGCTCGCATTGATAATGCAGGACCATTCCGCTTCATGCGCGACATTCTGCTGCCACTGTCGAAGACCAACATTGCGGCCCTCTTCGTCATTCTCTTCATTTATGGCTGGACCCAGTATCTGTGGCCACTGCTCGTCACCAATGATGCGAAAATGAACACGATCATCATTGGCCTGCGTCGTATGGTCGATTTCGCTGATGCTTCCACACCGTGGAACTACGTCATGGTTACAGCCATTCTGGCTATCATACCACCGATCCTCGTTGTTGTTCTCATGCAGCGCTGGTTCGTCAAAGGTCTCGTGGAAACGGAAAAATAATGAGCAAGATCATTCTTGAGAATGTCCGCAAGAGCTATGGCGGCGGCATTGAAGTCATCAAAGGCGTTTCGCTGGATATTCAGGACGGAGAATTTGTTGTGCTCGTCGGCCCGTCGGGCTGCGGCAAGTCCACGCTTCTGCGCATGATTGCAGGTCTTGAAGGCATTACCGGTGGCACAATTTCCATCGGTGACCGCGTCGTCAACGACGTGGAACCAGCCGAGCGCGATATCGCGATGGTGTTCCAGAACTATGCGCTTTACCCGCATATGACGGTGCGCGAAAACCTCGCCTATGGCCTGAAAAATCGTAAAACACCAAAGGACGAAATCGAGCGCCGTATTGCTAAAGCTGCGAAAGCGCTTGAAATCGAGCAGTTCCTTGATCGCAAGCCGCGTCAGCTTTCCGGTGGTCAGCGCCAACGCGTCGCGATGGGTCGCGCTATTGTTCGTGAACCATCCGCATTCCTTTTCGATGAACCGTTATCGAATCTCGATGCGAAACTGCGCGTACAGATGCGCGTTGAAATCAAGCGTCTTCAGCGTGCGCTTGGAACAACAAGCGTTTACGTGACACATGACCAGATGGAAGCCATGACAATGGCCGATCGTCTTGTGGTGTTGAATGCCGGTAATATCGAGCAGGTCGGAACACCTATCGAGCTTTATGAAAAGCCAGCTTCGACATTCGTTGCGACCTTCATCGGTTCACCATCGATGAACCTGCTGGACAGCGGCGAAAACAATGTCTGGCAACCGGGTCAAGCCGTAGCGCTTCCGTCAGACAAATACACCTTTGGTGTGCGTCCGGAAGACATTCGCATCATTGAAAATGGTGAAGCAGAAGCTGATGGTTTCAATACCGAAGTTCGTATTGAAGCAATCGAGTTGGTCGGTGCTGAAAGCTATATCCATGGCTCGCTCACTGATGGCAAGCCACTGATCTTCCGCGTTCCGGGCCGTTCTGAACATTCGGTGGATGAAGTTGTGAAAATTGGTGCGTCTGCAAAAGACGTGCATATTTTTAGCGCTGACGGTCGCCGCGCAAGCAACTAATTTCGCAAGCAACTAATTTCAATCTCGGGCGTTCAGGAAACTGAGCGCCCGAAACATAATAAGTCCGCTTATTAGCCGTTTTCGTTTTAGAATTTATGCGCTACACAACCGTAGAATATTTTTCTCTTTCTGAGGAATGCGCATTACATGACCCATCAGCAGATACTGTCCTTCGCTGTGATAATTCTCATGATGGGGGCATTTATCTGGGGCAGATTCCGCTACGATATTGTCGCTCTATGCTCGCTGCTACTGGCCGTAGCAGTTGGTGTCGTTCCATATGATCAGGCCTTTACAGGCTTCAGCGATGACATCGTTATTATTGTCGGTAGCGCCCTGATTGTAAGCGCGGGTGTAGCACGCTCCGGCCTCATGCAGGAAGCAGTTCAGCGTTTTCTTCCCGATCTGAACAGCGTAAGATTACAGCTTGCGGTTCTTGTCGCAATCGTCACGGTTTTATCCGCCTTTGTTAAAAATGTCGGTGCATTGGCAATCATGATTCCGGTCGCGTTTCAGTTCGCCCGACGTTCCAATGTATCGCCTTCGACTTTTCTGATGCCGATGGCATTCGGTGCGTTGATTGGCGGACTGATGACACAGGTCGGCACCTCACCTAACATCGTTGTGTCGCGCATTCGCGGTGAAATGGTTGGCGAGCCTTTCACGATGTTCGACTTCACCCCCGTCGGTGCTGTTCTGGCAGTTGTTGGCCTTATTTATCTGGTCACATTCTATTGGCTCGTGCCACAGCGTACGCGTGAAAGCGTATCACTGGACGATGCCATCAAGATTAAAAACTACGCATCCGAAGCCAGTGTCTCTGCAAATTCTTCAGTCTTGGGAAAGCGTATCAGCGACCTCATAAAGCCTGCTGAAGGTGAGGCTATGGTGACGTCGATCATTCGTAAGAAAAGCCGCATCACGCCCCTGCCCGATACCGTCCTTGCCGAAAATGACATCGTGCTTCTCGAAGGCGATCCAAAAGCTCTGGATACGGTTGTCAGCTCCGGCAAGCTCACGCTGTCGAAAAATCGCAACCCATCAGAGACAAGCGGTTCGACCCAGATCGAAACGGTCGAAGCGGTTATTGGAACCAATTCCCGTCTTGTAGGTCTGAATGCTCAACAGCTCGATCTCTATGCGCGCTACGAGGTCAATCTGCTGGCCGTCAGTCGTCCCGGACAGCGCATTTCTGAACGGCTGAGCGAAGTGCGGTTAAGCTTTGGTGATGTGATCGTCTTGCAAGGCAGGCAAGCGAATCTTTCGAGCTTTTTGACAGAATTTGAATTACTGCCACTGGCTCGTCGCAAGCTGATGCTCGGCAGTGTCCGACGCGCACTCATTCCTCTTTCGATACTGATCGCAGCGATTGGGGCCACGGCGTTCAGCATTGTCCCTGTGGCTATTGCGTTCTTCGCCGCGGCAGTTGCGATGCTGCTGTTTAAAGTCATCCCGATCAACGAGGTCTATGACGAAATTGATGGACCCATTCTGGTCATGCTTGCGGCACTCATACCCGTATCAGACGCGCTGCGCACATCCGGCGGAACTGAACTGATAGCGCAATGGCTTTCAGGAATAGGCCACCAATTGCCGCCCTATGGCGCGCTGGCGCTTATTCTGGTCACAGCCATGATGGTAACGCCATTTCTTAATAACGCGGCAACCGTCCTTGTCATGGCGCCAATTGCAACCAGCTTTGCATCCGGTCTTGGTTTCAAGCCCGAAGCATTTCTGATGGCAGTCGCAATTGGAGCAGGCTGCGATTTCCTCACACCAATCGGACATCAATGCAATACACTCGTGATGGGACCGGGTGGCTATAAGTTCAGCGACTATCCGAGACTTGGACTGCCTTTGTCGATCATCATCGCACTGGTGACTGTACCAGCACTGATGTTCTTCTGGCCTTTACGATAGCCCGTCCTTTACAGAACGAATCCAGTCGAGACTTTCCGCAACGATTTTCTCGATTGGGTCAGCTACATCGGCACGAAAAACCAGTGCTTCACCAACGGGGCTTTCAAGCGTTGCAAGCTGGCTTTCCAGCATTTTTACGGGCATGAAGTGGCCCGTTCTTTGCCCCATATGCTGATGTAAAATGTCAAAACTCCCATCGAGAAAGACAAACATCAGCGGTCCGCCAGACGCAGCACGCATCCGGTCGCGATAGCTTTTCTTTAACGATGAGCATGATACCACGATACCATCATGCTCAGCGGCGAGGCGTTCACCGATCTGTTCCAGCCACGGCCAACGGTCTTCATCCTGCAACGGAATTCCAGCCACCATTTTATCGACATTGGATTGAGGATGCAGGCTATCACCTTCCAGAAAAGGCAGGTTGAGCGCCTCAGCGAGCTTTTCGCCAACAGTCGATTTTCCAGAACCGGAGACACCCATCACAATAATATGCATGTTCCTGATCCTCAAAATGTTTCCAGCTGAAGATTAACGCGGTTTGCAGCACCCACGACATGGTTGCGCATAACGTCACGTGCTTTCAGCGGATCGCGCGTTGCAATCGCATCGCGAATGGCAACATGCTCGGCGATCGTAATCTCTACAATCTCTTCAAGAACGGCACGCGCGCGTGCTGCGCGGATGGCCTGACTGATACGCTCTGCAATAAATCCAAGCACCAAGGGAAAATACTCATTGTGCGTAGCGCTCGCAAGCACACGATGAAATGTAAGATCCGCAGCAATGCCGTCATCAGACCATTTTTCACCACCTGTCATCTTAGCCAATGCAGCATCCAGCTTGTGCAAATCGTCAGCGGTATGATGCACCGCAGCAAGACCCGCAGCTTCGATTTCAAGCGCCATGCGCAATTGAAAAAGGCTGCGAAAATGGTCACGGTCAGCAAGTGTTTCAGGCTCGATCCGAATAGCATGGCGGCGATCAGGCTCGGTGACAAAGGCACCGACACCCTGCCGCGTTTCGATAAGCCCTTCGTTGCGCAATTGAGCAATCGCCTCACGGATGACAGAACGGCTAACACCGAAGCTTTGCGCAAGATTATGTTCAGTCGGCAATTTATGCCCCGGCAACCAACTGCCCTCGCTAATTTGGCGGACAATTTCAGAAGCAATCCGAGCTGGAAGCTGTTCGTTACGCCTGATTTCACCGAACATCGTATGCTGCTTCCCCTATATTCTGTGCCATTGATTTGTCGTCAGTTTTTTATCAAGTCAAGCGAAAGCTGACGGCCAGATCTGTTTAACGTTTTGATGCGCCAGATTGCGTAAGCGTACCCCATGAAATGATCATGTTTCATGGCAAGCTACACATAAACTAGTTTTCAAACATCGAATATACAGTTATCAGACAACCCAACAATATAATTTAGAGGAGTTCCGTTGTGATGCCGTTTGCAGTACCACATGCGGGTCTGTTGAATGTTGCGGTATCTCTTCTATCTGCTCTACGACTTAAATTTGCATCATGAACAGAGCACACCGGGAGGAAAACCTGTGCAAGACAAGCATACTCTGAACTCATCTGTGATTTTACCTGAAGACAGCGCTTCAGCAGTCCTCATCGGACGCGTATGGTCCAAGGAAGAAAATGGCCCATGCCCTGTACTCGTCGCAAACGGTCATGTTCACAATCTATCCAGCATTTCGGCAACCGTCTCAGGGCTTCTGGAACGCAAGCAGCTGGTTGAAGAGTTAAAAGATGTGAGCCGCTTTGCTGATCTTGGCGCGCTCGATGACTATCTTTCTGGCGAAAAAGGTGAATTGCTTGCGCCGATTGATCTTCAGTCTATCAAGGCAGCGGGCGTTACTTTCGCAGACAGTATGCTTGAACGCGTGATCGAAGAACAAGCAAAGGGAGACCCTACCCGTGCGTTGGAAGTGCGCAAACGTTTGGCGCCAGTAATTGGCGACAGCCTACGTGGCGTGGCCGCTGGCTCCGAAAAGGCGGCACAAGTTAAAGCGCTGCTTCAGGATATGGGCCTCTGGTCGCAATATCTCGAAGTCGGCATTGGACCCGATGCGGAAATTTTCACAAAATCGCAGCCAATGTCTTCGATGGGTTGTGGGGATACTGTTGGCATCCTGCCGATTTCACAATGGAACAATCCGGAGCCGGAAGTTGTACTGGCTGTCGCCTCTGATGGTCGTATTGTCGGCGCAACGCTTGGCAATGATGTCAATCTGCGAGACGTTGAAGGTCGCTCGGCCCTTCTGCTCGGCAAGGCCAAAGATAACAATGCATCCTGCGCCATTGGCCCGTTCATCCGTCTCTTCGACGGTGAATTCACCATGGACGTTCTGCGTAAGCTTAAGCTTTCGTTGCATGTTACCGGAACGGACGGCTTTGAAATGACGGGCGAAAGCCCGATGGAAGCAATCAGTCGCGACCCTGAAGACCTTGCGGGACAGATGATGAATCGCAATCATCAATACCCGGATGGCGCTGTTCTTTTCCTCGGCACAATGTTTGCACCAGTGAAGGACCGTCGCGGCGCAGGCCAGGGCTTTACGCACGAAATCGGCGATAAGGTTGAAATTTCGACGCCGAAACTCGGACGCCTCGTCAATTGGGTCGACCGGACCGACAAATGTGCTGAATGGACGTTCGGCATTCGTGCGCTGATCCAAAACTTGCAAAAGCGCAATCTTCTCGACAAGATTTAAAACTGAGAAGGCCGCATATTAAACATATGCGGCCTTTTTATTAATTCAGCGGAATAACATTTCCATCTTTGGAACTCTGGTAAGCATTCGACATCTCATTATATTTGGCTCGGATGGCATCGAGCCGCTTTTCAAGACGAGCCCGATCTGGCTCAGGCAGTGCCGCCACCATTTTCGGGATCGAATGGCTATGCCAGAAACTATTGTCGTGGTTGTAACCGCCCGGCTCAAGCGTAAAGACCTCCTTGAGAATCTTCAGATCATGCGGGATCGAAAATGCGTCGCGTGAATCTTCATGGCTGAACAGATAGTAGAAATTATCAAAACCACTCCAGGTTATCGCGGACAGGCACATGGAGCATGGCTCGTGCGTTGAGAGGAAAATCATGTCCTTCGTTTCAGGACGCCCTTGCTCAGACATTTCATAGAAACGTTTTATCGTATGGACTTCGCCATGCCACAGTGGATTTTCTGTCTCATTGTTTGTTTCGGCCAGCACCAGAGACAAATCAGACTTGTTCAAAAGAGCTGCGCCAAAAACCTTGTTGCCTTCCGAAACCCCTTGTTCAGTCAAAGGTACGATGTCGTGTTCAATGACATCAATCAACTTCTCGAGCAGCTTGAATTCATCTGAGGACATAATCAACTCCCATACAAATCAGAAAGAAAAACGCCAGGGCATTGCCCCGGCGTTAAAGTTTATTCGGGAAAGAATGCGAAGCGGATCACAAACAATGCTGCCACGATCCAGGTTGCCAGATGAACCTCGCGCGCCTTGCCAGTCACTGCTTTGAGCACAACATATGTGATAAAACCAAAGGCAAGACCATTCGCAATCGAATAGGTGAACGGGATTGCAAGCGCAGTCAAAGCCGCAGGCGCTGCTTCCGTGATCTCATCCCACTTGATTTCCGACAATTCACGCATCATCAGGCAAGCGACATATACAAGCGCAGGCGCTGTGGCATAGGCAGGAACAGAACCCGCAAGCGGCGAAATAAAGAGTGCAGCAAGGAAAAGAACCGCGACAACAAGTGCTGTCAAACCTGTACGGCCACCAGCCTGTACACCGGATGCGCTTTCCACATAAGCGGTCGTGGACGAAGTACCGAGCAGGGAGCCGCCGAGGATGGCAGTACTATCAGCAAACAAGGCTTTACCGAGACGGTTGGGCTTACCCGGTTCGATCAGCCCGCCGCGTTTTGCAACACCAATCAGCGTTCCAGTCGCGTCAAAAACTTCGACAAGCACGAAAACCAGAATTACATGCAGAATACCGGTGTGCAAAGCGCCCATGATATCAAGCTGAAGGAACGTCGGCATCAGGCTTGGAGGTGTATCGAATACGCCGTTAAACTCGGTGATACCAAGCGCAATCGATGCGATGGTAACAACCAGAATACCAATCAGAATTGCACCACGTATTTTGAGGGCATCAAGCGCGGCGATGATGAAAAAGCCAGCAATTGCGAGAAGCGGACCAGCACCATGTAGATCGCCAAGCCCAACAAGTGTTGCAGGATTATCTACAACAATACCGGCATTCTTGAGACCGATCAGCGCCAGAAACATGCCGATACCGGCAGCAATGGCACTTCGCAGGGATTGTGGAATTCCTTCAACAAGCCACCGGCGAATACCTGTCACGGTGAGGAGCAGGAATATAATGCCAGAGATGAACACCGCACCCAGCGCCTGCTGCCATGAAAAGCCCATAGCACCAACAACGGTGAAGGCGAAGAAGGCATTCAGACCCATGCCCGGAGCCATACCAATCGGCCAGTTGGCGACCAGCGCCATAACGATCGAACCAAGTGCCGCCGCAAGACAGGTCGCGACGAAAACCGCATTTCGATCCATGCCCGTGCTGGACAGAATATCAGGATTGACGAAGATGATGTAAGACATCGTCAGGAAGGTTGTCAGACCAGCGATCACTTCCGTTCTCACCGATGTTCCGTGTTCCTGCAATTTGAACAGCTTTTCCAGCATGATCCCTCCAGGGCAAAAAGCGCGCATTCAAAAGCACCCATAATCCGCCAAAAGCAATTGCTTGCGATTGGATGATGAAAATCGGTGCAATCTATTGCGATTGCCGTATTTGTTAGCCGCAGCCGCCTGTTAGCGAGCGGATTTGTTCCCCATACACCCAAGTCGACAAAAAACACAGTTCTGCCGCAAGAATGTCTGTTTATTAACGTGATTTAGTTTGGTCTGACTCAAACGATAACGCTAGCCAGCTATTCAAATGTATATTTTTGAAAGTGCTTCAAAATTGGCAATAGGCTAAGTTCGCGTCTCTGCCGCTATCACACTGATTAAAATACAGTTTTAAGTAAAATTCCTGTGCCATACAGACCGAAAGCAAAAAATGTATGCGCAATGAGGTTGAGAACGCGAACGTTTCCCGCATTCGGTAAACGCGAAGCGGCCCAACCGATTCCCAGACCAGGCTGTAATAAAAACCATCCAGCAGCCACCGTCATAATACCAAATATCCAAGCAGGAAGAAAAAGGGGATTCGCAAACCAGGCAAAGCCACCATAAAGCGCAAAAACGACACCATAAAGAATACCGACCGCATAATGGCCAACCCAGCCTAACGCGACTTCATGTATATACGGCTTAGTGGCAGCAATATCGTCGTGAAATATCTGACCCTGTCGCAAATGCCAAAACCAGCGTCCGACCAATCCCCAATTCGGGCGCGATTGACCCGGAAATTGGGCAAGAACCAATGCCCAAAGGTCCATAACGACCGTTGCCCCGAGTCCGATCAAAATTCCTTTTATTATAAGCTCAAGCATGTCTAGATCCTAAAAGTATTAGGCAGCCACATAACCTTGTGGCTGCCTAATACGCAAGACCTAATAATCTATTGGGTTAACTCCAGATAATATACTACTTGCACAAATATTAGATATGCATGCGCAGAAAATATCTACGGAATAAAACCTGTAAATTTGGCGGCGATGAAGGTTGCAGACAACTTAACTCCCTCCAAAGAGACAGATCTTCATCGCCAGCCCCCGCGAAATCAATAATACTGCAAGGATTAATGTTCACAAGCGTTTTACGTCTCAAATGAACATGGAAAACGTCTCAAAATTGGAAGACGATTATCATTACTAATTTTATCAGATTTTTACTTAGGATAATAGATATCTACTATTTCTATTGATTTATAGTAGTAATTATAAAACAAAAGCGCCGGGACTGGAGCACCGACGCTTTGTCATATCAATTTTGTTTCACTTACCGGGCGATTAGTTATCAGCCGCACCATCAGTGATTACTTACCGAACACTGCGCTCTGAATCTGAGAACGCGATACGCCGATATCGGCAAGAAGATGATCGTCCATTGCACCGAGTTCACGAATTGCACGACGACGGGAAACGTACTGCTGGAATTTCTGACGAATGTTCATTTTCTATCTCCTCGTTGGATGCCTCATAAATAGTCTTTTGCACAAATTTCCACCACGGATATGATTGCAAATGAGGCATGCGTTTTCGCTAGAGCTCGCGCTCTTGAAAACGCCGCAATCGCCTACCCCATAGGGCATAGCGGACGATCTTTTTTTTGATTTTGAGAGAATTTGCCTTTTGCTAAACTCGTCTTAATCGATTAAGCCGTTTGGCGGAGGAGTTTATCTCTAGCTTTTGCGGACACCACTATGCTTTACGGTATTTTCCTCGCGTTTGCGTCCTATGCTGCATTCGCTGTCAGCGATGCATGCGTCAAGTTTATTGACGGTACATTATCTCCCTATGAGATCGCGTTTTTTGGTGCCGTGCTTGGTATTCTTGCCATCCCATTCACGAAGAAACCGGAAGATCAGTGGCTCGATATGTTTCGAACCACAAATATAAAACTCTGGTTACTTCGAACAGTCACGGCAGCAATGGGGGTGATTGGCAGCGTTGTCGCCTTCACACATCTATCAATGGCTGAAGCCTTTGCACTGATTTTCCTGCTTCCAGCATTTGTAACAATCCTGTCGGTTCTTTTTCTTAAAGAGCAGGTTGGCTGGCGTCGCTGGTCGGCAGTTATCATCGGCTTTATTGGCGTGCTTGTGGTGCTGCGCCCCGGTTTTCGCGAACTGTCGATCGGTCATCTTGGCGCGCTTGGCGGTGGACTGGGCGGAGCTTTCAGCATCGTGATCTTTCGCGCAATGGGTAAAAAGGAGAAGCGTATCTCGCTTTATACTGCGGGACTTATCGGCCCCATCCTCATCTGTGGCGCATTGATGATTCCAAGCTATCAGACACCGTCCGCCATTCAATGGGGATACCTCGCAGGCTACGGCCTGCTTGCGGCATTCGCCAACATTCTTCTCATGCTTGCAGCCCAGCGCGCGCCAGCCAGTGCTATCGCGTCCCCGCAATATAGCCAGATGATCTGGGCCATTCTCTTCGGATATTTCGTTTTCCATGATCATATTGATCTTCCGATGCTTATCGGCATCGTTCTAATCACGATTTCCGGCCTTTTCACCTTCGTGCGTGAGCGTCAGCGCGGTGTTGCGGGTCCAGCCGCCGTTGCAACATCGGATCCATCACCTGCTTTGGCGGAAGAAAAATAGACCCGCTCTCTCGTAAGCCCGATCAATATAAGATGCTATAAAACCCGAAACTGGTTTCCAGTTTCGGGTTTGATGCTATAAAAGCGCAGATTCATATCCTACCCCAGCTCTTTCCAGCAATTCTATTTAGAACTGAAAGCGCTTCGCGCGGGATTTGGTACGAAATGCAATCGATCAAGGATAAAAACTATGGCTGAGAAGCGAGCAACTTGGACCTATTACAAAGGTGAGTGGCATCAAGGCGATGTACGCATTCTCGGCGCAGCTTCACATGCGACATGGCTTGGCTCTCTCGTTTTCGACGGTGCACGTCTTTTTGAAGGCGTAACGCCTGATCTTGATCGGCACTCTGCACGCGCAAACGACTCTGCACGCGCGCTTGGACTGGCACCTATGCTGAGCGGCAGCGATATTGAAACGCTCGCTCGCGAAGGTTTGAAGAAGTTCGCGCCGGGGACAGATGTCTATATCCGCCCGATGTATTGGGCCGAAGACGGCGATAGCACCACGGTTGCGGCAGCGCCGGAATCAACCGATTTTGCCCTTTGTCTTGAAGAAATCCCAATGGTCGAGCCAAAGGGCTTTACCGTTACGACAACTTCGTTTCATCGTCCTTATCTGCAGGTCATGCCCGTGAATGCCAAGGCTGCATGCCTTTATCCGAACAATGGAAGGATGCTGCGTGAAGCGAAAGCCAAGGGCTTCCATAATGCGCTCGTTACAGACGTTCTCGGCAATGTTGCAGAAACGGCAACCTCGAATGTCTTCATGGTTCGCGGTGGAGAAGTTTTCACGCCGGTTCCTAATGGTACATTCCTGAACGGCATCACACGCCAGCGCGTGATCGGACTTTTGCGCGAGGCCGGAGTGAGCGTTCACGAAATTTCCCTCACGCTTGAAGATTTTCGTGAAGCAGATGAAATCTTCTCTACAGGTAACTTAAGCAAGGTCGTTCCAGTTATCGGCTTTGACGACCGCAGGCTGGAATACGGTGCTGTTACAAAGCGTGCACGTTCGCTTTACTGGGAATGGGCGCACAGCTGAGAAAAACGGCTTATCCTCTAAATTTGACCCCAATAACGGTTGCTGCGTGAATGCTTGAGCATACCCCCTTATTTATGACAGTAGCTGTTATTGCAGCCTTTTTGGTCGGCCTGTCCAAAGGTGGTTTGCCGTCCGTAGGCACGTTATCAGTACCGTTGATGGCTCTGGTTATCTCGCCTGTAACGGCAGCAGCCCTGTTGCTGCCAATCTATGTCGTCAGCGATATGTTCGGGCTTTACCTCTATCGCCACCACTTCTCAGCACGAAATCTGGCAATTCTTACGCCAGCTGCCATTGTAGGGATCGGATTGGGCTGGTTTTTCAGCTCGCATCTTTCCAGCACATTCATCGGCATGATGGTCGGACTTGTGGGGCTATTCTTCTGCTTCAACGTCTGGGTCGGTGCAAAATACCGACGCGCGGCGCGTAAGGCAGATATCCCAGGTGGAACCTTTTGGGGAATTATAACCGGCCTCACAAGTTTCGTTTCACACTCCGGCGCACCACCCTTTCAGATGTATGTACTGCCACAGCATCTGGAAAAGCTGGTATTTGCTGGCACATCGACCATTCTTTTTGCGATCGTCAATGCGGTTAAGCTGATCCCCTATTGGCAGTTGCAGCAGTTTTCCAATCTTGACTGGTCGCTTGGCCTTTGGCTTTTGCCTGCCGCGATTATCGGCACGTTCGTTGGTGCCAAGCTCACCCGTATCATGCCGGATGGTCCGTTTTTCCTGCTCGTACAGCTCACGCTTTTTGGGCTGTCGATCAAGCTCATAGCAGATTGGGTGATCCCGTTTTTTACGCTTTGAAATTTAAAACCGCAGACCCCCACCCAAAATCAATATTTTTGCAACAAGCCTAATAAACCTTCGTAACGGCTCTATATCTTTTATAGAGCCGCAGCACAGAATTTCTGACGAACCGTTTCTAACGGAACCACAGACCTCTCACTGCGTTCGATAAACAGCGACGTTACGGAGGCAAATATAATGGTTGAGCTGGTCAACAATATCGAAAACATTGAGTTTATTATCGCCAAGGCGCGAGAATATGATGTTCAGGTTCCCGCTGTGGACGAAGATTCCGGCTCTAATGCATCGGATGATGGCGACGTTGACATTCTTGATTCTTCCATCACCAACCCGACACGCCGAGAACTGGTCGCCGCAATTCGCTCTCTGAACGAAGATGAGAAGATCGAATTGTTGGCTTTGGTGTGGGTCGGCCGCGGGGATTTCAGCGCGGAAGAGTGGAGTGATGCTCTTTCGACCGCAAGTGACCGCCACAATGGCCGGGAAGCGAAATATCTTCTCGGTATCCCGCTTCTTGGTGATTATATCGAAGAAGGCCTCGAAACGCTCGGCATAGATTTCGAAGCCTACGATAACGAATAAGAAAAATTGATGTTTCCATTGATCGTTCTGTTTTGACGCCGTCACAGCTGGCGCGTAGTCTGCGCTTCGACACGGGAAACAAAAAGCAAAGCATTGGAGGATTTCATCATGCTTCAGAAAAATCTGGATCAGAAAACAGATTTCTACATTGATGGCGCATGGCGCGCACCACTCGAAGCAAAGACGATTGAAGTCATCAATCCAGCCAATGAAAAGCCTTATGCAGTGATTTCTGCTGGCTCATCTGCCGATATTGATCTGGCTGTCGCTGCGGCAAAAAAGGCATTTCCTTCGTGGAGTGAAACACCTGCTGAAGAACGCATTGGCTATCTCCGCCGTATCGTAGAAATCTACGAACGCCGTCTTGAAGAAATGGCGCAGGCTATTTCCAAGGAAATGGGTGCGCCAATCAAGCTTGCGCGTGAATCGCAGGCCGCAGCAGGCATCTCGCACACAAAAGCTTTTATTGCAGCATTCGAGAATTTCGAATTCGATGAAATTCTTTCACCAAAGCATTCCAATCAGGCTATTGTGCGTGAACCGATCGGTGTTTGCGGCTTGATTACGCCGTGGAACTGGCCAATGAACCAGATCGCGCTCAAGGTCATCCCTGCCCTTGCCGTGGGTTGCACAGTCATACTCAAGCCATCCGAAATCGCGCCTATGTCGGCGATGCTCTTCGCTGAATTTGTCGATGAAGCCGGCTTGCCAAAAGGCGTTTTCAACCTCGTCAACGGCGAAGGTCCAGTTGTCGGCGAAGCGATGTCACAACATCCTGATATCGACATGATGTCGTTCACCGGTTCAACCCGCGCCGGAACTGCAGTTTCGCGGGCTGCAGCCGCGACCGTTAAACGTGTTTCGCTTGAACTCGGCGGAAAGTCGCCAAACATCGTGTTTGCCGACAGCGATCTCGAAAAAGCGATTGAACGCGGTGTGAACCATTGCTTTGAAAACACCGGTCAATCCTGCAATGCACCAACCCGCATGCTGGTCGAACGCTCAGTTTATGATCAGGCGGTTGAGTTTGCAAAAAAGTCGGCATCGAAAACCATTGTCGATGATCCATCCAAAGAAGGCGAACATATCGGCCCGCTTTCCTCCTCAATCCAGTTCGACAAGGTGCAGGCACTTATTCAGAAAGGGATCGATGAAGGTGCACGTCTGATTGCTGGTGGTACCGGACGCCCTGACGGCATTTCAGAAGGCGACTTCGTCAAGCCGACCATTTTCGCCGATGTGAACAACGAAATGACCATTGCTCGTGAGGAAATCTTCGGCCCTGTGCTGGCAATGATCCCCTTCGATACAGAAGAAGAAGCCATCGCTATCGCCAATGACACGCCCTATGGTTTGGCCGCATATATTCAGACGGGAAACCCGGAGCGGGCTAAGCGCGTCGCCCGCAAGCTTCGTGCTGGCATGATCCAGATCAACGGAACTTCACGCGCACCGGGCAGTCCGTTTGGTGGCTACAAACAATCTGGCAATGGCCGTGAAGGCGGCAAATGGGGCCTTGAAGACTTTATGGAAGTAAAGCTCATAAGCGGCTGATTATAAAAACTATAATATAATAAAAAACGCCGACTACCCGGCGTTTTTTATTGCTATATCTACCAGCTATTTTTCGTCAATTGATCGGCACATTATAGCTTTGTACCCCCGAACCTGTTCCTTGACGGGTGAAAAACAAATAAAAATATTAACCGTCAAGGAATGGGTTTATGTTTAGCAAATTAGCGTTGATGACGCGCTTGCCAAAGCGCCTGTGCCTGCGCATAGAAATGTCCGTAACTATCGTTATCGGCAGCAAGAGCAGTCATCAATGCCATCGCAGTTGATGCAATGACCGTGAGTTCAGCGCGCTCATCGATAGCCGCACCAGACCAAACTGCGAGCCAATATTCAAACGTGCTTTGGCTGGCATGGCGGTCTGTTGCAGCCTTTGATAAGGTCGGGAGATTGATGTCGATTTTCTGCGAGCCTAGCCATCGATAAACCGTGTGCGCATGATGGGGAACCAATTCGGCAACATCGCGGCTTGTCGAAACAGCGGAGACGGACTTCATATTCAAAAGTGCCCCTGCATCGCGATGCAGTTCGCGGTAAGCAGGCTGTGTCACACCCACAAAAGACGCTGAAAGCCTCAAGGGATTTAGCAGATGCGCAAGGCTGTTTATCGATGAGCGCGAATTAAACAACGGATAGAGCGCCAGTAGAGAATGAACCTGAGGTGCAAAGCCTGCAAGCGGCATGAAGCAAATACCATGAGCGTTCAAAGCACTTTTTCCAAGCGCCAGCGACGTGGCAATCGGAATATTTACGGCCTGCGCTGCAAGTTCAAGCTTTCCTGACAATTCGCCCATACCGCAGTTGCCGTGCAACACCACCGGATACCCGGCTCGCGAAACGAGAATGGCCGCCAACATAAACCAGGGCGATTGATTGGAATTGGGCGACAGATAGGCTGGCCAGTCGAGCGCTGAAGTCCCTATATTTGCATCAAGCGTATAATAGCGATGCGCTGCACGAGCCATCCCGGCTAACTCCGGCGCAGTTTCTCCACGGTAATGGATGAGACGCAACAAAGCACTGATCTGCATAGGGTCTGCCTCACCAGCAAAAATCGTGGTGAAGGCGTCTTCCGCCTCATGCATTTCAAGCGGACGCGTATAGCCAATCTTACGGCCAATAATCGCTATATATTTTGCCAAGCGCAGGGACGGATCATTTTCATCCTGAACATTGGCAAATTGCGCAGCAAGCTGTTCTGGCGTCGGGTGGTTCTCAAGCTGCACCACCTTGCGGATGCCAAGCGGTGGTGGGGCAACAATCATGCTTGTCTTTTCCCATCCCCGTCGTTCGCAATGCACTTCAGCAGCATCTTTGCCGTCAAAATTCATCAACGCTTCCGTTTCATTGGCAAGTCTGCGAAGTCGTCCCCGCAATGCCTCCGCCTTCGGCGTTGCGATCATATTGCGGCCTGAACGGATGAAAATCGGATCGTCAAATTTTTCGCGTATCTGTCCAAGCAATCGACTCATGGCTGCCATGCTCAAGCCCATTTGCCGAGCGGCACCACCAACACTGCCTTCCACAAGAAGTGCATCAAGCGCAATCAACAAGCGAAGCTCACCCAACTTCAGGCTTTCGCCTGCGGCAGCCTCTGGCTCTGTCTGTGTTTTCATGCGCTTGCCAGCCATTGCTGTCTTATCCGATCAGTTGCGTTTTTCGAAACTTGGAATTGTTATAAAAGATGACCGTTGACGTCATCTTATTGCCATACATAAGGAGAGCCGAAAACTCAACTTAAAGGGTGACATTTATGACCAGCTTGTTTCGGGGATCACGCGCCACTGGCTCGCAGAACAGGCACTTGGCCAGCAAATCGCTTTTTGCAAAAGCTGTTCTTGCGGGCACCTGTCTTTTCACTGCACTTGTTTTGACCGGCACCGTTTCCTTCGCACAGACCTTAACCAAGGCAGAGGAAGAAGCTGCCAAAAAGAAACAGGCTGAGGCGCAAGCGGCTGAACAGGTGAATGCTGGGGGTGGCATTACACTTAATCAGATCGTTGTATCGGCAACAGGTTTTGAACAAAACATCACTGATGCACCAGCCAGCATTTCGGTCATTCCAGGTGAAGAGCTTGAAAAACGTGCTTATCGTGATCTTGGCGATGCACTGCGTGATGTGCAAGGCGTTGCCGTAACTGGTTCCGCTGCTGAACGTGATATCTTCATTCGCGGTCTTCCCGGCACCTATACGCTTATACTCGTCGATGGAAAGCGCCAAAGCACACGCGATGCGCGTACCAACGGCAATTCCGGCTTTGAGCAAAGTTTCCTGCCGCCAGCCAATGCTATTGAGCGTATTGAAGTCATTCGCGGTCCAATGTCATCGCTTTATGGTTCAGACGCGATGGGCGGCGTTATCAACGTCATTACCAAAAAAGTTGCAGACACGTGGAGCGGCTCGCTCAGTGTCGACACGACACTCCAGCAGCATTCCAAGTACGGTAATTCCTATCAGGGTTCATATTACATAACTGGCCCGCTCGTACCCAACCTCGTTGGTGTGCAGCTCTGGGGACGTGGTATGAAGCGTCAGGAAGACCAGATCATCAGTGGTACGCCTGAGCAAAAAGACATCGACATTACAGGTCGTGTAACCATCACACCAAATGCGGATCACGACATTGTCTTTGAAGCAGGCAAGACACGCTTACGCCGTGACTCTTCGGTTGGAAACACGATCAATCCAGTCTCCACCAACAGCACTGCGCCTGTTGATGCTTACAATCTTAATGACCGCAACCATTGGTCTATCAGTCATACTGGCCGTTGGGGTCCAACGACTTCCGAATTCTCCTTCATGCAGGAAACGGCTGAAAGAACGAATTTCAGCTGGAATAATGCGCGCAGCGAGTTCGTGGAAAACCTGCGTTCACCGCACATCCGCAATTCAACACTTGATGGTAAGTTCACGACGCCCTTCGAGCTTTATGGCAACCATACGCTCGTAACGGGCGGCCAATTCATCGAAGGCACCCTGACAGATCAGAACCCTGGCCGTCGTACCGGATTAGACGAACAGTTCACGATTAAGCAGTGGGCGCTCTTTGCTGAGGATGAATGGTGGATCACACCAGATTTCGCCCTCACCGGCGGTCTGCGTATGGATCACCATGAAATCTACGGTTCGCATTGGAGCCCACGAGGCTATGCCGTTTGGCATGCAACCGATCAGCTGACTATCAAGGGCGGCATTTCAACGGGTTTCCGTGCACCTGAACTGCGCACCATTGCGCCGGGCTATGCTTATACCACCGGCGGCGGCAATTGTACCTATGGCCCAACTGGAAACTGCGGCGTCATCATTGGCGATCCGAATCTCCAGCCAGAAAAAAGCACAAGCTATGAAGCCAGTGCACTCTGGGACAATCAGCAGGGTCTGCGTCTCGGCGCAACTTATTTTTACACTGATTTCAAAGATAAGATCGCCAGCAACATCCAGTACGATCCAATCACTGGTCAGCCACTTCGCTGGGCTCAAGACCCGAACTATGTCCTTTATTACAGCTATAACATTGACGAAGCTGTCATTCAGGGCGTCGAATTGACGGCTGACTGGGAAGCGACCGACACGATCAAGCTGCGCGCAAATTATACTTACACCCATTCGGAACAGAAAACTGGTGAATATGCAGGCCTACCGTTGGCCCGCACACCAAAGCACATGGGTAGCATCCGCGCGGATTGGGACACCCCCGTAGATGGCTTAACGGCTTGGACGGCTGCGAACTATCACGGTTCAGAAATCAATGCCGGTCTTCGTATCGGCACAGTCGGCGAACCCTATGCCTACAACAGCCGCGGACAGGTCATTGCGCGCAAATACAAGGGATATGCTACGCTTGATTTCGGTGGCTCGTATGAATTCAGCGAAAACGTGACGCTGAATGCGGCTGTCTACAATATCTTCGACAAGAAGGTCACTGTGGATGAAACCAACAACGTGGTCGAAGGCCGTCGTCTCTGGCTCGGCATGACATCGCGCTTCTAGAATACGCAAAGACGCCAGCCGATTTTGGCTGGCGTCATTTTTATGAATTGGATGCTCTCATGAGCAAAATGAAGAATATCATTCTAAAGGTCTGTCTCATGTTCGGAAGCATCCTCGTGAGCGCATCCGCGCATGCTCAAACACCACAAGTCAGTTCATTTGACTTGCAAGCGAACGGTATTGATTATCGAATTTTTGTGGCAGCTCCTGTTGAAAAAGCCCCTGCAGAAGGGTTTCCTGTCGTCTATATGACGGACGGCAATCGCATGCTGCCGATTGCTGCAAAGCTTATGGAGAAAGATCCAAAGCTTAATGCAGTTTATGTCGGCGTTGGTTATCCGACTGAAGACAAAGACGAAATCGTCCGCCTGCGCTATTTCGATCTTACGCCGCCGACGCCTGATGAACTCATTCCTATTCAAACGAATATTCCAAACACCGGTGGACGTGATGCTTTCTTCGATTTCATCAATCATCAGGTGAAAGCGGAAATTGAAAAGCGTTTTATCATCGACAAGGACAAACAGGCCCTGTTTGGACATTCACTTGGTGGCCTTTTCACGCTTTATGCGCTCTTTAATCACACAGGCTCTTTCCAGACCTATGCATCTGCCGACCCATCGATTTGGTGGAATGGACGTTCCATTCTCGCTGACAAGAACAAGTTCGTAGAAGCATTTAAGGCTAACCCGAGCCCCATCCGTTTGTTGATTGAAAACTCTGGAAAGCGCGGCGAACGTCCCGGCCAGTCAAAGGAAGACATGGAGCGCTTGAAGAAGCTGCGCGGCGGGCCATCGGGTGCAGACATTCAGACTGAGTTGAAACAACTCCCGGGATTTGAGGTTGCCTATCGTCGCTTCGAGAAGGAAAGCCACGGATCGATGATACCACTGACTGTTGAAGACAGTTTGAGATTTATCCTGCTTGATGAAAAGCCAAGCGCCGAAAAACACTGAATTATCATCTTCCTGCTTTCACTCGCGGAAAACCGGACTATAAAACACAGGATTGACGAAAGGATTGAACGCCATGTTGAAATTCGGCCAACATTTTTCCCGTCTGCTCGGCGCAGCACTTGTTGCGACGGCACTTGCTTCTGGCGCACATGCAGCTGATGTCGCGGTAAAACACGCGCAAGGCGAAACATCGGTTAAGGTCAATCCAGAGAAAGTCGTGGTGTTTGATTTTGCAACACTCGACAATCTTGATCGTCTCGGCGTGAAAGTTATCGGCGTGCCCGGCAGCATTGCTTACCCGGAATATCTCAAGAAATATGACGGTGCCGATTACGAAAAAGTCGGCACATTGTTTGAGCCAGACTATGAAGCGGTCAATGCAGCAGAACCGGATCTCATTATTGTCGGTGGTCGCTCGGCTGCAAAGTATGGTGAGCTCGCAAAAATTGCACCGACCATCGATCTGACTGTTCCAGCCAAGGAATTCATTTCGGGCACCGAAGCCAATATCGAAAAGCTGGGCCAGATTTTTGGCAAGGAAGCGGAAGCCAAAGCTGAAGTAGATAAGCTCAACAGCGAACTCGCCGCGCTAAACGAAAGAACAAAAGGCAAAGGCAAGGGCCTGATGATCCTGACCTCAGGCGGCAAGATCAGTGCCTATGGTCCGGGTTCGCGTTTCGGCGTATTGCATGACAGTTTCGGTATCGAACCAGCGGCGCCTGATCTTTCTGTTGGCAATCATGGGCAGCCCATAAGCTCCGAATTTATGCTTGAAACCAATCCGGATTGGCTTTTCGTACTTGATCGTGACGCAGCTATTGGCCGTGAAGGCACGTCCGCCAAGCAGTTGCTCGATAATGAACTCGTGCGCCAGACAAATGCCTGGAAAAATGATCAGGTCGTCTATCTGAACGCCCAGAACTGGTATCTCGTCGGCGGCGGGCTTGGTGCGCTGCACAGCACGATCCAGCAGCTTTCGGATGCCTTTAGCAAGGCCCAGTAACATTTTCTAACCCAGTCAGGTCGGGCCGCGCAGTCATGGCCCGACTTCATGACAAGGCAAGAGAACAGGAATTTAGCGTGAAGGCACTCGCCCTAGCTATAATTTTGGTCTTGGTCCTGGCCTTCATCAGCCTCTTCATCGGCGTCAGCGATGTGTCGCTTAACACGCTGTTTGGCGCAAACAGCACAGATCGCGCGACGGAAGTGCTACTGATCAGCCGCATACCACGCACGCTTGCGATTATTCTTGCAGGCATGTCGATGGCCGTTGCCGGCATGATCATGCAGATGTTGACCCGCAACCGTTTTGTTGAACCCTCGACAGCCGGGACCGTTGAATCTGCAAGCCTCGGCATCCTGCTCGTCATCCTGTTTGCACCTGAAACATCGGTTTTCGGCAAGATGCTGGTCGCCTCCGTTACGGCCCTTGCTGGTACAGCCCTTTTTCTGCGCATCCTGCGCAGCATTCCATTACGTTCGGTACTCGTGGTGCCACTTGTCGGCATTATGCTAGGTGGTGTGATCAGCGCAGTGACGACTTTCATCGCCTATCGCTTTGATCTCCTCCAATCCCTGAATTCGTGGACGACGGGCGATTTCTCAGGCGTGCTGCGCGGTCGTTATGAGTTGCTTTATCTTTCATTCGCCCTCACCGTCATCGCCTATATTGCGGCTGATCGTTTCACAGTGGCTGGTATGGGCGAAGATTTCACCACCAATCTCGGCCTCAACTATCGCCGTGTGGTAACGCTGGGGTTGATCATCGTATCGATGGTTAGCGCCAGTGTCGTGGTAACGGTGGGTATGATCCCGTTTCTGGGGTTGATTGTTCCGAATGTGGTCAGCATGTTTATTGGCGATAATATGCGCCGTGCTGTGCCGTGGGTTGCCGTGCTTGGCGCGGGACTGGTGCTTGCCTGCGATATTATCGGGCGGCTCATCCGCTTTCCCTATGAGATCCCTATTGGTACGATGATGGGCGTCGTTGGCAGCGCCATCTTCCTCTACTTGCTGTTGCGTCGGGGATCACGTCTTGCTTAAACGTTCCGGCTTCATCATCACTCTTCTTTCAATCCTCGTCATTCTTTCCTGCGCAGCCTTCATGACGCTGGGCGCAAAGGGCAGCTGGTCGTTCATCCTCAGCTTCCGAGGCACCAAGCTCGCCGCAATGATACTCGTCGCCTACTCGATTGCTGTCTCTACTGTTCTCTTTCAAACAGTCACCAACAACCGCATTCTGACACCCTCAATCATGGGTTTCGATGCGCTTTATATCCTGATTCAGACATTCGCGGTCTTCGCGTTTGGCGCTATCCATGTCAACGGGATCGGCCCCAATGGCCGCTTTTTTGCCGAAACGGCAATCATGGTTGTTTTTGCCAGCACGCTTTATGCATGGCTGTTTTCAGGAGCGGCGCGCAGTCTGCATCTGGTTATGCTTGTCGGCATCGTATTCGGTGTCTTCTTTCGAAGTGCATCAAACCTCATGCAGCGCATGATTGACCCGAATGAATTTGCCGTGCTTCAGGACCGCTTCTTTGCGAATTTCAATAGCGTTAATGGCGACATTCTATTGCTGGCTGCGATTATCGTGGCGGTGGTGACGCTTTACGGACTACGTTTTATCAATGTCTTCGATGTGCTCTCGCTTGGACGCGATGCAGCCATCAATCTCGGCATCGATCATCGTCGCGTTGTGCACCGCATTCTGCTGATCGTCACAATCCTCGTTGCGGTTTCCACAGCCCTTGTCGGCCCCATCACCTTCTTCGGCCTGCTGGTTGCCAATCTGGCTTACATGATCACAGGTTCATCCAGACATCGTATCGTCCTGCCCATCGCCGTATTGCTGGCAATCCTTTGCATCGTCGGCGGACAGACCATTCTAGAGCGTGTCTTCGCGTTTAATACCGCGCTTAGTGTCATTATCGAGTTCCTGGGCGGGCTCGTCTTTATCATCCTACTCGTCAGGGGAAACGCACGTTGATCGAAATAAGCCAGGTCAGTAAATCCTACCGCGATACAATCGTCGTTGATGATGTAACGCTGCGATTGCCCGCACGCGGTATTACCTCGATTATCGGACCAAACGGAGCCGGAAAATCCACCCTGCTCTCCATGGTCAGCCGCCTTCTTCCCATGTGTAAAGGCCGCGTGACCATCGATGGGCTGGATGTATCGACCACACCCGGCGACGTACTGGCAAAAAGGCTGTCAATCCTAAGGCAGGACAATGCCATTAACGCGCGCCTCACAGTGCGCGATCTGGTAACTTTCGGACGTTATCCGCATTCCAAGGGACGTCCAACCCGTGAAGATCTTGTTCACGTCGATCAAGCAATCGGTTATCTCGAACTGGCAGAGCTGGGCAACCGCTTTCTCGACGAACTTTCGGGCGGCCAGCGCCAGCGCGCATTCGTGGCGATGGTTCTCTGCCAGAACACAGACTATGTTCTCTTGGATGAGCCACTCAACAATCTCGACATGAAACACTCAGCGTCGATGATGAAGCTTTTGCGGCGTGCAGCGGATGATCTGGGCAAAACTGTAGTTCTGGTGCTGCACGACATCAATTTCGCCTCCTGTTATTCCGACCATATCGTTGCCATGCGCAAAGGTAAGGTGGCGCATCAGGGGACGCCGGAACAGCTCATTCAACCAGATATTCTGCGCGATATCTACGAAATGGAAATTGCCGTCGAAACTGTTGGCGGAAATCGTATCGCCGTCTATTATCTCTAAAATGGAATAGAACCAAAAATTACAATTCATCTCTATATGGATTCATATTGCTTATAGCATATATAAAATAGAAATATTTTTTATTCGATGCATCTTTTGGGTCATTTTCGACGCATCATTAGAAAATAATTCCTGTATTTTAATCACATCGAATATTTTTTACAGGTGACCTTAAAATGAAGTTCGCAAAAATCCTCGCAACAGTCGGCGTCCTCCAGGCAGCACTGTTCTCGACCGCTATGGCAGGTGAGAATCTCGACGCCATCAAGGCGGCGGGCGTTCTCAAAATCGGCACAGAAGGCACCTATGCGCCATTCACATTCCACGATAAAGACAACAAGCTCGTAGGCTTCGATGTTGAAATTGGTGAAGCTGTCGCCGCTAAGCTCGGCGTGAAACCCGAATTCGTGGAAGGCAAATGGGATGGTCTCATTGCTGGTCTCGATGCAAATCGTTATGACGCCGTTATCAATCAGGTCGGCATCACCGAAGAACGCCAGAAGAAGTTCAACTTCTCCAATCCTTACATCGTTTCCAAGGTCGTCCTCATTGTTAATGATAAGAACGATACCATTAAGGACTTTGCTGACCTCAAGGGTAAGAAAGCTGCCCAGTCTCTGACAAGCAACTATGGTAAACTTGCAACCGAAGCCGGTGCTGAACTCGTCGCCACAGACGGTTTTGACCAGTCGATCCAGCTTGTTGTGACGGGCCGCGCGGATGCAACACTCAATGACAGCCTTTCCTACCTTGACTTTAAGAAGCAGCAGCCAAAAGCTCCTGTAAAAGTCGTTGCTGAACAGGAAAACGCGACGGCTTCCGGCATCATCGTTCGCAAGGGGGATGACGATCTGGTCGGTACAATCAACAAGGCGCTGGACGAAATCAAGGCTGAAGGCACTTACGACAAGATTTCGCAGAAATATTTCGGCCAGGACGTTTCGAAGTAAGCTCTGGATAGTGCATTTAAATAAAGCCGGGACCCGTTTCCGGCTTTATTTTATGGTCTATATGTTACAGCCTGATAATTCAGCGTTCAGGACCGATCACAACTAAGGAATTCGACACGTGCCCGATTGGCTTCAACTCATGGCGGATTCCCTGCCCACCCTGCTTTGGGCCGGTATCAAATTCACCATCCCACTGACCCTTTTGTCATTCATTTTCGGGCTTTCTCTCGGATTGATTACAGCGCTTGTGCGTTTGTTTGCGCCCATATGGGTATCTCTTGTTGCGCGTTTTTATGTTTGGATTTTCCGCGGCACGCCAATGTTGGTGCAGCTCTTCGTCATTTTCTACGGGCTTCCAAGCGCTGGCATTTATCTCGATGCCTTCACCGCAGCTGTCATCGGCTTCTCACTCAATGTTGGCGCATATAGTTCCGAAGTCATTCGAGCCGTTATTTCCGCAGTTCCAAAAGGTCAGTGGGAAGCAGCTTATTCCATCGGGATGAGTTGGCGCCAGGCGCTCACACGCACAGTTCTTCCGCAAGCCACGCGCACAGCCGTTCCGCCATTATCAAACACCTTCATCTCGCTCGTAAAAGATACATCACTCGCTGCCGCGATAACAGTGCCGGAACTGTTCCAGTCTGCACAACGTATCGTCGCCACCACTTATGAGCCGCTTGTTCTTTATATCGAAGCTGCGCTCATTTATCTGCTGCTCAGCACGATCCTGTCCAACCTTCAGGGACGCCTTGAAAAACGTTTCAGACGCTATGGCGGAACGCTGGAGACAAATTCATGATCGAGTTGAAAAACATCTTCAAAAGCTTTGATAACGTTGTGATCCTTAATGACATCAACGTCAAAATCGCCGAAGGGACTGTTACAGCGCTCGTTGGCCCTTCGGGTGGTGGTAAAAGCACGCTTCTGCGCTGCATCAATCTGCTGGAGATTCCGACCTCCGGAACATTAACACTGGGCGGCCAAAGCATAACCCTTGATCCCGACCGCAAGCCAAGCTGGCAGGCGATCCAGTCGATCCGCCGTCAGACTGGAATGGTGTTTCAGAATTTCCAATTGTTCCCCCATCAGACAGCAATTCAGAACGTTATGGAAGGTCTCGTGACCGTTCTCAAATGGCCTAAGGCAAAGGCGCAGGAACGCGCCATGGAACTGCTTGTAAAGGTGGGCATGGCGCACAAGGCTGACGCTTGGCCTGCAACACTTTCTGGTGGCCAGCAACAGCGCATCGCTATCGCGCGTGCACTTGCGCCGTCGCCGCGCGTTCTGCTTTGCGACGAGCCTACATCTGCTCTCGATCCAGAACTGGCATCGGAAGTTGTTGACGTACTGAGCAAGCTTGCTCAGGAAGGAACAACCATGGTCATTGCCACCCATGACTTGAGGCTTGCCTCAAAAATCGCGCAGAATGTTGTGTTTTTGGAAGCTGGCAATATTGTCGAAACCGGCACTGCACATGATATTTTCGTTACACCGGCGCGCGAACGGACCAAGCAGTTCGTGGCAACAATCAATGCCGCGCACAGCTACGACATTTGAACTAAAAAACTTTTTTGATTTTGATGATGGGGCTTTTGCAGACAGCAAGAGCCCCTATTCATATGGGTGATATCAGATTCCTGCGTCCTTTTATCAATTTCCCACGACTGGTCCTCGCCTGCCCCTTGGTAAATGCCCAAAGCGCTGCTACATTAAGGACAACGTAAAAATTGAAGCGCCTTGCTTGCGTCCTGTAATGGTTCGCGCGGCGCCATAAGGATAAAAACCTTGAAAAACCCCGAGGAGCGCCCCGCAGGAATGGCGCAACAAGGGGCGTCCGGCGGACAAACGGGCAACCAGCAGGCTCGGAATCCGTCCGAGAACGGCAAGCGCAAATCGCGTAAGCATGCCGTTCCAGAAGTCGGCAAGGCAGCGAAAGCCCCCGATTCAGGACGCTCAGACACAGAAAACAAGGGCTCGCAAAGCCAGCGCAAGCGTGCGCGCCGTCGTAACCGTGGTAAATCTCCCGGTAATGCGGATGCTCGCGGCCAAAAGCCAGCAATGGCTGAAACACCCAATGCAGATACTAAATCGGCAGATGGAAAGCCCGGCGGTAAAATATCGAATCGTCGCAGGCGCGCCCGCAAGAAGAAGCAGGCCCGCCAGCAGGGAAGCACGCCGGTAAATTCGGATAATGGTACGAAGCTGCAAAACACCGCCGCCCGACCAGAAATGACGGGTAGCGCTTTACAGCCATTAAAGCGCCAATCCGCCAACACGCATAGCCTGCGCAATCATGCACCACATGAAGCACCGCTTTATGCGGCGCTTGATCTCGGCACAAACAATTGCCGCCTGTTGATTGCATCACCAACGCGCCCCGGGCAATTTCGTGTTGTGGATGCATTCTCGCGCATTGTGCGACTTGGCGAAGGTCTGAGTTCAACCGGACGGCTGAGCGAGCACGCGATGCAACGTGCTATCGAAGCTTTGAAGATCTGCCATGACAAGCTTCAATCCCGTCAAATCAAACGTTCCCGTTTGATTGCGACCGAGGCTTGCCGTTCAGCTGCCAATGGCGAAGAGTTTCTCGAGCGCGTTCGCACAGAAACCGGGCTTGAACTCGAAATCGTTGACCGCCAGACGGAAGCCCGCCTTGCTGTATCTGGCTGCGGAACGCTGGTCACACGCGAAACGGATGCGGTCGTGCTGTTTGACATCGGTGGCGGCTCGTCGGAAATCGCACTGATCGATGTGTCTCAGCGTCGCTCTCCAAGACTTGCTGAGCACATCATGGCATGGACCTCCCTGCCCGTTGGTGTTGTCACGCTTGCCGAACGTTTCGGTGGTCGCAATGTCACGCAGGATAGCTTTGATGCAATGGTAGGCCATGTCACAGACTTGCTTTCCGGTTTCGCAGAACGCAACTGTCTCGGAAACCTGACGGCGAGCTCGCGCTTTCATCTGTTGGGCACATCTGGAACGGTGACAACGCTTGCTGGTATTCATCTCGGACTTGAACGCTATGATCGGCGGCGCGTCGATGGTATGTGGATGGGATCAGAAGACGTGACGCAGATGACGCAACGTCTGCTGTCATGGGATTTTGAAGCGCGCGTTGCCAATCCCTGCATTGGAGCCGATCGTGCTGATCTGGTGCTTGCAGGCTGTGCTATTCTTGATGCCATACGCAATGTGTGGCCGAGTGAAAAGCTTCTCGTTGCCGACCGCGGATTGCGTGAAGGCATATTGACCGAACTCATGTCGCGTGACGGTGCCTGGCGCCATAACCGCGCGCCAACCGTCAAAACTGGCGGCAAAACCGACGTAAGAAACAGGCACTAAGATGAGCAAAGCAGGCGGAAACAAGAGTGGCACCAAAACGGGTGGACGCGGCGGTGCCGGAACCAGCAATCTTCGCGTTCGCGTGAAGAAGAAAGCCGGAACGATCAAGGAATCGTCACGCCGGTGGCTGCTACGCCATCTGAACGACCCCTATGTCCACCAATCGAAGAAGGATGGCTATCGTTCGCGCGCAGCTTATAAGCTGATCGAAATCAACGATCGCTATAACCTCCTGAAAAAAGGTCAGAAAATCATCGATCTCGGTGCAGCGCCGGGTGGCTGGTCGCAAATTGCGGCTAAAATCGTTGGCTCTACAGATGAAGACCCGCAGGTTGTTGGCATCGATTATCTGCATGTTGATCCGCTTCCCGGCGTTATTTTGCTGGAAATGGACTTTCTTGATGACGCAGCACCCGAAAAACTGATGGAAGCGCTTGGCGACAAGCCTGATCTGGTGATTTCAGATATGGCAGCACCAACGACTGGCCATCGCCGCACAGATCACTTGCGTACCGTGCATCTCTGTGAAGTTGCTGCGGACTTTGCGGTGTCGGTTCTTAAACCCGGCGGCCACTTCCTGACAAAGACCTTTCAGGGCGGCACAGAAAATGATCTGTTGGCGATGCTTAAACAGAAATTCAAATCTGTGCATCACATCAAGCCACCGGCATCGCGCGCTGAGTCCGTCGAGCTTTATTTGCTCGCACGTGACTTTAAAGGCTAAAAACGACCATCAAGGCGGCTTTCAAAGCCGCCTTTTTATTTACCATTAGACAGTCCTGCTTCTTCCAAAGACCCAGCCGCATTGCCTTTGCGGTTGAACTTTGTTGAGCTTGAAAGCTCGTGACCAGCATCCGGGGCTAGTCGAGCAAACCAGAAAATTGCTGTGGCTGATACCAACGCGACCACGAAGAACCCGATATGGAAATCGGCCAGCTGTAACGGTGCCTGCCGGATCGCCGTGCTCAGTTCAAGAATGCCACCCGCAAGCGCCACTCCCAATGCTATTGAGACCTGTTGCGCGACCGCCGTGATAGGTGTCGCCTGACTCGTCTTGGCATCCGGTATCTCAGCAAATGCCAAAGCATTCACGCCTGTGAAAAACAGCGAGCGGAAAAAACCACCAATCAACAAAAATCCGATAATAACACCATAAGGCGTTTCAGGGAAAAACAGTCCGTTGGCGGCAATAAAACCGGCTGAAATCAGCGATCCATACATAAGCGTGCGGCGGAAGCCAAACAGATTGAACACCTGCCTCGCACCAAACTTCATGCTGATTGCGCCAATTGCCGAAACGAACGTCATCATGCCGGATTGAAACGGCGTCATGCCGAAGCCGAGCTGAAACATTAAAGGCAATAGAAATGGAATTGCACCAATGCCCAAACGAAACACGCTGCCGCCAAAAACCGCCGAACGAAAAACCTGATTATCGAAGAGCTTCAGATTCAGCAGCGGATCGGTCACGCGACGTGCATGTAGAATATACAGAGCAGCACAAACCAAGCCGACAGTCACAATAACAATACCAATGATTGGCGGCAGTGCCGGCAGACTGACGACTGACAAACCGAATACGACGCCCGACATCGCAACGCCAGATAGAACGAATCCCGGCCAATCCAGCGGCTTGAGAATGCGCTCATCAGTGTCCGGCAGAAAACGTGTTGCAAACCAGATGCCCAGAAGTCCGATCGGCACGTTAATGAGGAATATCCAGTGCCATGAAAAGAAGGTGGTAATAAACCCGCCGACAGGCGGGCCAACCAACGGGCCAACCATTGCTGGTATAGTCAGCCATGCCATTGCAGACACCAGTTCACTTCGCGGCGTCGAGCGGATCAACACCAAGCGCCCAACCGGCGTCATCATTGCACCGCCCATCCCCTGCAAGAAACGCGCGACAACAAAAGCAGTCAATGAGTTCGACGCAGCACAAGCAACCGACCCCACCACAAACACCGCGATTGCAGCACGAAATACATTCTTTGCGCCGAATCGGTCTGCCATCCAACCGCTCACCGGAATAAAAACTGCGAGTGAGACCAGATAAGCAGTCAGCGCGAGTTTTAAGGCAATCGGGCTTGTGCCGATGTCAGCTGCAATTGCTGGTAACGACGTTGAAATGACGTTGGAGTCCATCTGCTCCATGAAAAGAGCGATAGCCAACACGAGAGGAACGATGCGGTTCACGGGAATTCCGAATAAAAGCAGTCAATTACTGTCGACTTAGCTCGTCGATCATATCTCGCTTTTTATGTAGCGTCGGGCAATAATTTGCCAGACAGACTTGGCTCACAATGCGGTGAGTGCCGCAAACAGCTCTTCGTTTCTGAAAAGATATTTCCTCACGCGACATTACAATCGTTCACATTTGTGAGAAATGGGTTGCGCCACTCGTAACAGACTGTTACATTTCGTTATGTTCTCGAGCTTTAGAACCGGATGCACCAGCGTCGAGGTTCAAGGAGGTAGAAAATGAATGACATTACTAGAACCGCACTTGTTTATGGAATGATGATCGTTTCCCTGAACACGGCGCTGGCGATTGGTCTTCTTGGATTAGACTTCCTGCGTTAAGTGCGAGACCCTAACAGTTTAATTTTGCCCTCCAGGCAAGCATGAAAAAGAGCGCTCCCGAGTTATTTGGAGCGCTCTTTTCATTTGTATTCAACGAATACGTTCCTGACTTTGGGGATCGAAAAACACAGCTTTGTCGAGATTGAATGCGAGGCGCGAACGCTGGCCAGCAACAATCCGCGCGTCAGCACGCAAACGCGCTACGACCTGTTTGCCACCAATACGCGTAACGGCGAATGTGTCTGAACCGGCAGGCTCAACCACGTCAATCAGGCAATCGCCCTCGATGATAGATTGCGCATTACGATCTGCCCCATCCGGGTCTGTGAGTGCTTCTGGACGAATTCCAAAAATAATATCCTTACCGACATAATCGCCAAGCCCTTCCGGTGCATTAACGAGCGGAAGTTTCAAGGCCTCGCCTTCCGCTTGCGCAAGCCGCACAGAAAAATCGGCGCCATTCTTTTCAACGCTGGCTGTGAGAAGGTTCATGGCTGGCGAACCCATAAAATCGGCCACAAACATATTTGCTGGATTGTTATAAATCTCCGCTGGCGTGCCAAACTGCTGCAAGATTCCGTCTTTGAGAACCGCGATCTTCGTTGCGAGCGTCATGGCTTCGATCTGGTCGTGCGTCACGTAAACAATCGTCGTTTTCATACGATGATGCAGACGCTTGATTTCGGTGCGCATATCAACACGCAGCTTGGCATCAAGGTTTGAAAGCGGTTCGTCGAATAAAAACACCTGCGGATTGCGAACCAACGCACGCCCCATCGCAACACGCTGACGCTGACCACCGGAAAGCTGACTCGGTTTGCGATCCAGAAGATGGCCGATCTGGAGAATGTCGGCCACTTCCTGAATAGCCTTATCGCGCTCTGGCTTTGGGACCTTACGAATTTCCATACCGAAAGCGATATTCCCCGCAACAGTCATATTCGGATAGAGTGCATAGGACTGAAACACCATCGCAATATCACGCTGAGAAGGATGAAGGCCCGATACTGAGCGCCCATTGATAGAAATATCGCCAGATGTAATCGGCTCAAGTCCGGCAATGGTATTGAGCAGCGTAGACTTGCCACAACCAGACGGCCCAACCAGAACAAGAAAGCCACCTTCTTCAATGTCGATATTGATATCTTTAAGAACCGAGACACTGCCATAGGATTTGTAAAGATTAGAGATTTTTAGAAATGACATAACAGACTTATCCTTTAACAGCACCGGACATCAGGCCGCGTACAAAATAGCGCCCGGAAACGATGTAGACGATCAGCGTAGGCAGAGCGGCGAGAATGGCGGCTGCGAAATGCACGTTGTATTCCTTGACCCCGGTCGAGGAGGAAACCAGATTATTGAGCGCAACCGTCATCGGCGTTGAATTTGCACCCGAGAAGGAAGCACCAAAAAGGAAGTCGTTCCAAATATTGGTAAACTGCCAGATAACCGACACAACGATGATTGGTCCTGATGATGGCAAAAGAATACGCCGGAAAATCTGGAGGAAACTTGCACCGTCAATCTGTGCAGCGCGAACCAGTTCGGTCGGAAACGCCTCATAATAATTGCGGAAATAAAGAGTCGTGAAACCGATACCATAGACCACATGCACAAGGATCAGCCCCCAGATCGTACCTGCAATGCCAAGCATACCAAGCACACGCGCCATTGGGATCAGCACGATCTGAAACGGGATGAAACATGATAATAATAGCAGGCCGAAGAAGATATTCGAGCCGCGAAAACGCCATTTCGTCAGCACATAGCCGTTTAGAGCGCCCACGATTGTTGAGATAGCAACGGCAGGCACAACCATCAGGATTGAGTTGATAAAGAATGGCTTGATGCCAGTTGGCTGCACGCCAATCTGCGCCGTTGACCATGCCGAAAGCCATGGCTCAATCGTCCATTGCTGTGGCAGGCTTAGCATGCCGCCCTGACGGATTTCATCCAATGGCTTGAATGAATTTACCAACATTACATAGAGCGGCAGCAAATAATAGATCGCAAATAGCAGCAACGCCGAATAGATCAAGGCGCGGGTTAGCTTGCCGCTGTTGATTGCATTTTCCTGGGTCGGAGCACTCATGACCGCGCTCCCCCGCGAATTTCCGAATAAAGGTAGGGGATGATAATCGAGAAAATCATCACGAGCATAATAATCGCGGAAGAGGCACCAATGCCCATCTGATTGCGCGTGAATGTGTAAGAATACATGAATGTTGCCGGGAGTTCGGTGGCCTGCCCCGGTCCGCCGCCGGTCAAAGCAACCACAAGATCATAAGCCTTGATCGCAAGATGCGCGAGAACCACAAAAGCCGACAAGAATACCGGACGCATCAAAGGAATTATGATACGGCGGTAAATAGTGCTCGTGGAAGCACCGTCGATTTGCGCCGCTTTGATGATTTCATTGTCTACGCCACGGAGGCCCGCAAGGAACATCGCCATAACAAAGCCGGACGACTGCCAGACAGCTGCAATGACAAGGCAATAAATTGCCATTGTATTGCTCTTAATCCAGTTAAAGGTAAATCCTTCCCACCCCCAAACGCGCATCGTATGTTCAAGGCCAATACCTGGATCAAGGAACCACTTCCAGGCCGTCCCTGTCACGATGAACGACAGCGCCATCGGATAAAGATAAATCGGACGCAAAAAGCCCTCACCACGGATTTTCTGATCAAGCAGAATGGCTAGAAACAGGCCGATGACCGAACATATAATGATGTAAAGCGATGCAAAAATCGCGAGATTGGTGATAGCGCGCCACCAATGCGGCAAGGCCCACAATTTTTCGTAATTCGAAAGCCCGACAAAGCCATATGATGGCAACATGCGGCTGTTGGTGACGGAAAGAACGCCAGTGTAAATGATAAATCCATATACAAAGACAAGGACAATCAAAAAACTGGGTGCAAGAACCAGCTTCGGCACCAGTTCCTGTAGTCGGCTACTACGCTTCATGTATGCGCTACCCATTTCTGCGCTGCGCATCCGGCGGCCGTCGTTCAATGCGGCGCGTTTCAGATGCGGACTGTTGTTTGCGCGGCAAATTATTGGCCGCTTATTGCAATTTGTATGCGTCTGACGAAATACTCGCCAATATTTCAAAGATTTATAAGAATAAGCTGCATGTGCCCGGAAAAATCCGGGCACATTTGATCTGCCTACTTCGCACCTTCAACGGCCGAAACCAGCTCCTTGACCGCGTCATCCGACGAAAGCTGGCCGTTAAACTGACGAGTTACAACGTCGTAAATCGCATTCTTTACGGAAGCCGGGTTTGCATAGCCATGCGCCATGGAGCCGAGCATCGTGCCCTTTTCTGCAGCTTCTTTCACATCAGCAATGGCCTTTTTGCCGCAAGCATCAAAAGCGGTATCTGGAACATCGGTGCGGGCAGGAGCAGAGCCCTTGACTACGTTAAAGGCCGACTGAAACGCTGGACTTTCGATAGCAGAAGCCATTTCAAGCTGTGCTGGTACCTTATCATCAGCAACCTTGAACATCGCGAACATATCGGAGTTGAAGGTTACCGCCCCCTGGGTTTCGGGGTAGCGCATGCAAACAAAATCTTCGCCCGGCTTTTTACCGGCCTTCACGAACTCGCCCTTAGCCCAATCACCCATAAACTGAACGCCAGCCTTGCCTTCGATGACCATTGCTGAAGCAAGATTCCAGTCACGACCAGAGAAGTTATCATCCACATAAGAACGCAGCTTTGTCATGCGGTCAAAGGCCTGCTTCATCGTATCGCTGCCAAGTGCTTCCGGATCGAGATCGATGAAAGCCTTTTTGTAAAAGTCTGGGCCAAAGGAAAGGACAACCGCGTCAAAAATTGTTGCGTCCTGCCATGGCTGGCCGCCATGTGCGATTGGCGTAATGCCCTGTTCTTTGAAATTATCGAGAAGAGCAACCAGTTCATCCCAATTGGTCGGCTCTTTGCCGCCGGCCTTGTCGAGGGCTGCCTTGTTGATCCACATCCAGTTGGTGGAGTGAATGTTCACAGGTGCGGCGATCCAGTGGCCATCATACTTCGCAAAATCCTGCAAAGGTGCTGGAATAACCTTGTCCCAGCCTTCCTTGCCCGCAACCTCATCGAGATTGCCAAGCGAACCTTGCTCAGACCAGTCGCGGATGTCGAAACCGAGCATCTGCACGGCGGTCGGAGCATTGCCAGCTGTAACGCGGGCGCGAAGGACAGTCATCGCTTCTGTGCCGCCACCGCCTGCAACTGGCATGTCTGTCCAGCTAATCCCCTTAGCTTCCAGATCTTTTTTGAGAACATCAAGCGCTGCGGCTTCGCCGCCGGCGGTCCACCAATGCAGAACCTCCACGTTTTGTTTATCCTGCGCATGTGCAACAGGCGCCATTGTGGCAAGCATTGCACACGCAGCCGTACCCATAGCGGCCATTTTAAAATATTTATGCATATGTCTACCTCCCGTAGAACGCTACAAAACAAAACTTTGTCGGATGCTGTCATAAGGTCGTTGCCCCACGCATCCAAAAGCGCATTCAATCTGCTTTGAGACCTCCATCCCAATCATTCCACCGCAGCTCCACCTGCGATTGACAACGTTGTCTTTTTTCGTTGAATATTTTCATTTCAGACAAGATGTGCGCCTAGAATAGGCCGAGAAACCTGATGTGTGTCAATACAGTTAGCTCACGGAGACCCAAACTCTGCAACGTTAAAGCGAGAAAATCATCCAAAAAACGAAATAATTTGAGCATCTTAGTGTACGAAAAAATATTTCTTATAGCGGTATATTACTCGTTAGCGGATATCTGAAAAATTCAACGCTCATCCAGTGCCAGATCAGCATAAATTTCCCGTGTGGTGACTAGACATCGGCCAAAGGAAAGCCTAGTTTTCGCTCACTCGCACAATGGTGTGCGGGTTTGTTCTCGGGGCGGGGTGAAATTCCCCACCGGCGGTATGAAGAGCGATCTTCGAGCCCGCGAGCGCCTTAAATAAAGGTCATTTAGACCATTTGTTTAAGGGTCAGCAGATCCGGTGAGATGCCGGAGCCGACGGTTAAAGTCCGGATGGAAGAGAGCGAAAGAGCGTTTAACCTGGCTTTGTGCGGGGTTGCGTTCCTTTGTGCGCCCTGATTCTAGTTTCGTGAGGAACCTATGAACCAGAGCTATCCGAACAAGACATCCTTTAAAATCGCCTTTATTCAGGCGCGCTGGCACGCGGATATTGTCGACGAAGCACGCAAAAGCTTCATTGCTGAACTGGCTGCCAAAACTGGGACCAATGTGGAAGTTGAAGTCTTCGACGTTCCCGGCGCTTATGAAATTCCGCTTCATGCCAAGACGCTTGCAAAGACAGGCCGCTATGCGGCAATTGTTGGCGCGGCGTTCGTGATTGACGGCGGTATTTATCGTCACGATTTCGTAGCTACCGCCGTTATCAACGGTATGATGCAAGTGCAGCTTGAAACCGAAGTGCCGGTGCTCAGCGTGTCACTCACGCCGCATCATTACCATGACAGCAAAGAGCACCATGAATTCTTCTTCAACCATTTCAAGGTGAAGGGTGTGGAAGCTGCACATGCTGCGCTGCAGATCGTCAGCGAACGCGCACGCATCGAAGCGCTTGGTAAGATCGACGCTTAATCAAGATAACCGACCTTGCCTTAGCGAGGTCGGTTACTCACCGAGAATGCGCTCAGGATGGCAATAGACATCGAAGTCATTACCCCGAACGAGCGCTGCGAGCGTCAGCCTCGCCTCATCTGCAGTGCGGATCGCTAATGCCGTCGGCGCAGAAATAGCGGCCAACAATGGAACGCGCAAAATCACAGCTTTTTGCACCATTTCAACAGACACGCGGCTGGTAATCGCAACGAGGCCCTGCTCTGCGACCTTTCCGGCGCGTGCCATTGCACCGATGAGCTTATCGAAAGCGTTGTGGCGTCCGACATCCTCGCGAACTGCAAAAAGCCCCTCGCCCGGAATGAAGAAACCTGCACCATGTACGGCCCTCGTTTCTGCATTCAACTTTTGTGCTGCAGCCAACGCATCCATGGCATCTATGATGGATCGAGGTTGAAACCGTAACGTCTCGGCAGAAAGCGCATATAACGGGCGCAATGCTTGATCGATTGAATCGATGCCGCATAATCCGCAACCAACCGGACCGGCCATAAATCTGCGCCGGGCAGCCAGCGCATTCCCCGGCTCCGCAGACAGTCGCATTTGCACATCAATCCCTTTTTCAAAGACCTCAATGCCTAAATCTTCAATTTCGGAAATGCTGGAAATAATGCCTTCCGTTAAGCTGAATCCAAGTGCAAAATCTTCCAGATCAGCAGGCGTTGCCATCATTACGGCATGAGTGGTGCCATTGTAACTCATTGCAACTGGCACTTCTTCGGGAACCTCGCGCGAGCTTTGATAAAAGCTTTTATCGCGATAGGCCAGATACGGATGGTTCAAACTGACTTTCAGACCAAACATTCTTACCTGCTACAGAGATTGCTAAAAGTAAAATCGCGACGCAGATAATCAATAACCATAAAGAACCCCGCCACAACAAATCTCTTGTTACCAGCTTTTAACAGTCGAACCAAATAGCCAGCCTTCCTTAAGCAAAAGGTTTCTTTATTATAAGTTCTACGTTCAAATCTTCCGGAGCACCCAGACGGTATGCCCGATCAAGCGCCGGATCATTCATAGCGAGCTCCAGACTTAATGCAGCAAGCGATTGTGATGTTTGTGGCCCGCTACGCTTGATCGCATCAGGGGACGAGTGATCAATTACGACTGCAATGATGGACAATGTACCATCGCGATTATCCAAAATTTCAATCGTTCGGGATTGTTGAGGATAATCGATATGTGCTGCGGTATTAATCTCCCATAAGCCGTGACCGTTATTCAAAGGGTCGTAATGGCTCCATATACGGTTGCAGTGCGTATGCCCGTTTACCCAAAGCACAACGTTGGGGTAACGCGCCAATAACGCCAGAAAAGCGGCAGATCCTAAACGCTCCAAATCGGGCATTCCCGCAGGCGCGCGCTTCATATTATCAAAAGTAATAGAATTATGATGAGAGAAAATCGTAATCAAAGCATCTCGATTATCGGTTCGGATTAGCGAACCATCCTCAAGATAATAGGATGACGAGTAATTCCGAAGCTGATTTTCAAGCCAATTGGCTTGATCGACATCCAAGGAGCCATCCGGACCACCATTGGGATTGGTCGTATCCAGCATGATACCGACGACCCCATCTGCCATTTGGAATTGATAATAAGCATTCTGCTGCTCAACATTTTCCTGCGTAAAGCCATGGCCATTTGGGCCAAACGGACCCTTGGCATCCAGGTGTTGTTGAATAAATTCCATCTTTGAAAAAGGGCGACGCATTTCGGAAGGCATAATTTGAACGCTCGGAACTTCGTTCATCATTTGCGCCATTTGCCCTGGTAAAACTTTACTCACCGCCCCCAAGAACATCTCAGGCTGCATTCCGTTCGGCAGTCCCATCAAGACCCGGTTTGACGTACTAATCGTTGATATGAATTCAGAAATTCCACCACCACCAAAGACACCATAATCAAGGACGTCGTGGTTTCCAAAGCCTGAATACCAAGGCATTTTAAAGCCTTCAGCGTTTATGGGCTGGCTAATAGATGACAGAAAACCTTCAACCTCAGGAAAACCATAAGCGCGCTTCCAAATATCCGCCTTTACGTTTCCCGTTTGAGGCTCTGGATGCCAATAAGCATCATACGTCTCTTCAGAAAAAACGTTATTATCCTGAACACCGATGTAGGCGGCACCGCTGGCTGACATTATCGCAGAACCGCCGTTCAAAACCGTCAGAACAGACAGCAGTTCATGCATTGCTCGCGTATCGGCGCTATCACCTGTCGATATTGCGAAGTCGAATTTCCGCTTCGATATCGGTCCAGCGCCTATTTGATTAATGCGCCTGATCATAGCATCTAGCACTTGGATGGTGAGTGTTTCCTGCGGTCGCCAAGCATTAGCCAACGGCGCACCATCAAGATTTCCGTTTGGTCCACCATATTGCCGCATAAATGCGGCGTGAGCGGGAGAGGATGCGTCGATAATGTGCAAGTCAGTGATTTGGGCAAAAGCCACCAGCGCTTTTCGATTGGCGTCGCGCTTGTCGAGTGCGGGCGCCAAATCTTCGCGCACGATCAATGGCAAACCATTATCATAGGCAAGCTGCCGGTAACGTTTACCTTTTGTGAGATATTCGCCGGGGACAATCGCTTTATCCAATGTGGTTAAAGCTTCAGACTGCGTCTCTTCTGCTGAAAAGACTTGATGCGGCGCACAACCGCACGCAAATAACGCGCCACCAACGGGCACGGTACAACTAGCCTTCAGAAAGGAGCGGCGTGATAATGCACCATAAACCCCTAAATATTCTCTCGTGATACTCAAGACGATACCTTTCTGAAATATTTTCAAAATATGAATTTGAATAATACTTCAGAAGCTAGACTTAAAAATCAACAATATATTTTTAAAAATATCATTATTGTTAATAGACTACATATATCTTTTATTAGAAATACTTGAACTATTTTCCACAACGATCATTCTGTCAATTTCACCACGTTTAAAGGCCCTCAAGAACCGCGCATAATCTTTAAACACGACACAGCCATTGGAATCACCAGGACGACGAAGCATATAGGTGTGCGCCAGAAGACCATCACGATTGTGGGGATTGCGTCCATTGGCCGGGAGCAACCGAACAGCTTCCACGCCGTGAAAGAGGCTTTCCCGCATGCGCAGGTTATAGGTGCTTGGCGGCGTTGCACCGCGCATTTTCTGATCAACAAATTTAGGATTATCGCGCATGTAGCCGATACCCGAGTGGGCTTCGAGCTTTTCGCCATTGGGCAAATAGACGATAGCGGCGGAAATATCATAAATTGCCGTCTTATTGCGAGCTGTTTGACCGAATAGCCGCTTCACAAGACCGCGCTGCATATCTTCGGTCTGAGCTTTAGAAGGTGCGTATGCGATTTGCGGCTGCTTTTCAGGCACAGCAGCCTTCACCCGGGGACGGTTTTCTGGAAAGGGGACAACATCAGGAAGAGCCAGACCTGTTCCGGCGTCGGTAGTCGCGTCCGCAATTCTTGAATCAGAACGCACGGAAGGCACGGGCGTAACACGTGCTGTTGGCAGCGGAACCTCATCGATTGTGCTAAAATCCTGGAAGGCATAACGCGCCGAATTTGCAGCCGTGTCGATCGCATCTGGCGAAACGACAAATTGCATTTGCTCCAGTGGTGCGACGCGCTCGTCACGCGCTTCAAGAACCTTGGGCTGTACGGCAACGGGCGCTTCGATCACCGCCTCTGGTCCGACATCGGCAATAATATCAAAGCCTTGGGATTTATTTCGACGCCAGTCCAGATTCGAATAGGCAGTATCAGCAGTATAAGCCTTGATAAAACCTTGTCGGGCGGCATGCCCCATTCCGATTTTTTGATCGACAACAGTCAATTTTTGCGGGGTTGCCACCGGCAAGCGACGCATCACTGGAGCCAATGGCATGAATGCCGGCAACACCGCCTCAACCATCCCCAATGAAGCCATCATGCAGCCACCAATCACCACCGCACCAGATGCCATAGCGGCAAAGCGTACAACGCCTTTAAGACGAAAAGGCAACGCTATCCTGAACGACGGAGCAGATTGCAAACCATAGAAATCTGAGACGAACGCCATACTAATCGTCCTGAGTAAAATAAGGGCTCGCGCTACCGCATTGCACGAGAGTTCGGCGAAAACACGAACCAATCGTGGCGAGAAACGCGAATGACAGAGTGCTTGGAATATGAAGAATTATGGTAACCAAAGTCTTTACAAGGCGCATTCAGACAAAAATATTCTACCCCGGCCTTTTCGAAATTAAGACATGAAGATCGTATAGGCACGCCCCTTTAAGGCTGGCTTTAAAGCCATATTAATTGTTACTAAAACTATTCGGGGCTTGGAGCTCGACCCCCAAAATGCCATTTTATAGAGACGCACAGCCCTATTGCGGAGAAACCTTATGCGCCAACAGTTCGACTTATTTGCTCCTCCCGTGCCAAATGGGGAGAAGAAGTCAGAACTGCGCCCTGCCCGCACCAGGCCGGGAAAGACGACCGTTCCCAACGAAGCGGAAATGGTGCAAAGACTTAAGGAGAGTGGGCGTTATCGTATATTGCAACGACTTGATCCGCCGCCGACGGTAGCTAACGCGGATAAAATTGCCTTCCCACGTTTAGGCGTTGTCGTTGACACCGAAACGACAGGCTTAAGTGCTGCGCAGGAAGAAATTATTGAGATTGGTGTTGTGGCCTTCCGCTATGCGGATGACGGCTCAATCGGCGATGTCTGTGCAACCTTTGGTGCTTTGCAAGAGCCATCAAAGCCAATTCCAGCAGATATTACGCGTATCACTGGCATTACCGACGAAATGGTTGCCGGGCAGATCATTCCGCGTGCGAGACTTGAAGCATTGATCGCTGATGCTGACATTATCATTGCACACAATGCGGCTTTTGACCGCCCCTTTCTGGAACGCTTTTCACCCGTCTTTGAAAACAAGCCCTGGGCCTGTTCGGTCAAGGAGATTGATTGGACTGCGCGCGGCTTTGAAGGCACAAAGCTTGGTTATCTGATCGGCCAGAGCGGCTATTTCCATAATGGCCATCGTGCAGAAGATGATTGTCAGGCGTTGCTCGCCGTGTTGAAGGGACAATCCGGCAAGACGACACCTTTTGCAGAATTGCTGAAGGCCAGCGAGAAATCGCGCCTGCGCATTTATGCAGAAAACAGCCCTTTTGAAATGAAGGACAAGCTGAAAGAACGCCGTTATCGCTGGTCTGATGGCAGCGACGGACGCCCGAAATCCTGGTGGACGGAAATCGACGAAGATGAACTCGAAGCCGAACTCGAATATCTGCGTACAGAGATTTACCCTTGGCGCGATGCAGAGCCGTTGATTCAAAAGCTCACAGCCGTCGACCGCTATAAAGAGCGAGCACCACTCAGATCAAAGTAAAGAAAAGGCCGCTTCAAGCGGCCTTTTTTATTATCAATTAATGATAGGCCAAGGGCGCTGCACTGGGCGCATATCTTCGTAGGCCTTTGCAAGACGCAGCACGCCCAGATCATCGAAACGCTGACCAAAAATCTGCAAACCAATCGGCAGCCCCTTGGACGTATAGCCACAATTGAGCGAGATTGCAGGCTGTTCCGACATATTCATCGCAACGGTAAATGCGATGTGCTCGAAAGGGCGCTGCGGATCATTGACCGGAGAGGCCCATTCCGCCGGATAGGTTGGCATCGGAGAGGTGGGAGAGATGATGAAATCGAAATCCTTCGACGCCGCAAGAGCGGCATGGCGCATTGCATCTATTTGGGAAAAACCGGAATAGACTTGCTCGCCCGTCAATCCTTCAGCGGTTTCAGTCCATTGATAGATGTATGGCAGGATTTTCGCACGGTTTTCCGGCGTCATCTTAGAAACATCGGCCCAGGACCGCGCCCGCCAGAAGCGATCAAGCCCATCGATCATGGTGCGATTGAGAAATGGAGCAACCGGCTCAACAATCGCGCCAGCATCCGCGAACAGCTTCGCCGCCGCTTCCACCGCCGCGCGTGTTTCATCGCCTGTTGGTTCGCCAAAACCGGCATCCAGCCAAAGGCCGATTTTGAGACCTTTTACATCAATATCAAGGCTCATCCAGTCGATATCCTGATATGGCAGGCTCATCGCGTCGCGGCGATCTGGACGCGAAAGCACCGACATATAAAGCGCATTGTCGGCAACCGTACGCGTCATCGGACCGGCAACGCGACCAAGAAACGCCGGATCAATCGGAATACGTCCGAAGGACGGTTTCAGGCCAACCAGACCGCACCAGCCAGCAGGCAGGCGGATAGAGCCACCAATATCCGTGCCAATATGCAAAGGCCCGTAACCCGCAGCACCAGCACTTCCGGCACCCGCACTTGAACCGCCCGGATTGGTGTTCAAGTCCCATGGATTACGTGCAAGCTTATGGAAACTCGAAAGCCCCGAGGACAACATCCCGAGATCAGGCATGGTCGTTTTAGCCAAAAGCACGCCACCCGCCTCGCGGGTGCGGGCTGCGGGCGGGGCATCAACGGCTGCGGGATTGAGAGGCAGAGCTGCACAGCCAAGTGGAACAGCAGTACCTTTCGTGGCAATATTTTCCTTGATCGTTAGCGGAACACCGTCAATGGGGCCGGCAGGCTCACCCTTTGCCCAACGTGCTTCCGATGCCTTCGCAGATGCCCTCGCCGCATCGGGATCATAAGCCCAAAGCGCATTCAGTTTCGGCTCATAAGCCTCGATGCGCTCAATTACAGCTTCCGTAACTTCAACTGGCGAAAGCGATTTCGCCCTATAGGCAGACACAAGATCGACAGCTGACAAATCGGCAAGTGAAGACATGGCGTTCCCTTATTTCATTCTGGCAGTTTCATTGTAGAATTAAGTGTGCGGGCCCGTTTGCGCCGCCCCGAAAAAGGCTTCGGCACAGCATCAACCAATGCGCGCGTATATTCATGTTGCGGGTTATCGAAAACCGCGTTGGTCTTTCCCTGCTCGACGATATTGCCGTGGTAAATCACCGCTACACGATCGGTAATTGCGCGCACGACACCGAGATCGTGACTGATGAAAAGATAGGAAAGGCCGAACTTTTCCTGCAGATCCATCATCAGATTGAGAACCTGCGCCTGAATGGAAACATCAAGAGCTGAAACGGGTTCGTCAGCAACGATGAGCGCCGGTTTGGTAATAAGGGCTCGGGCAATAGCGATACGCTGGCGTTGCCCCCCGGAAAACTCATGCGGATATTTTTCAGCAGATGCTTTTGGGAGGCCGACAGCTTCCAGCACTTCTGCCACGCGCTCATCCCGTTCCTTGCTGCTTGTCCCGCGCTCCAGTGAAACAATCGGCTCCGAAATGATCCGCTTGACCGTGTGGCGCGGATCGAGCGAACCATAAGGGTCCTGAAAGATCGCCTGAAAACCTTTACGCGCTTCACGCAGGCCTGAACGGTCAAGCGCGTAGATATCCTGACCATTGATAAGGATTTGGCCAGATTGCGGTCGCTCAAGTCCCATCACAGCACGCGCAAGTGTTGATTTGCCCGAACCGCTTTCGCCCACGATACCAAGACTTTGCCCTGCTTCGATCTCGACATTAACACCGTGGAGAACGCGCAAAGACCCCGGCTTTGAAAGGAATGATGGGCGCGGGAGCTGATATTCACGCACGACATCCCGAACCTGCAAAATCATCTTGCTCATGCCAGCACCCCGCCATCGCGAGGATGCAGACAAGCAGCGCGATGGGCAATGCCTTCGCTTTCGCCGATCAGATCGAGCGGCGGAATAAGCTTTCGACAATCGCCTTCAACGAAGGCGCAACGATCAGCAAAGCTGCAATATGGCGGGCGCGCCAGCGGGTCTGGTACAACGCCGGGAATTGCAGCGAGGCGCTGACGCGGTTTCGTATGATTGCGAACCAGATTAGCCCCATGTGGAGAAGCCTGAAACAGCCCCCGCGCATAGGGATGCGCCATACGATTAAACACGGCTTCGGTTCGCCCTGTTTCTACAATCCGCCCGGCATACATCACTGCGATACGATCAGTCATTTCCGAAACAACGCCAAGATCATGGGTAATGAGCATCAGCGCTGTTCCAGTTTCATCGATCAGCTCATCCATGAGATCAAGAATCTGTGCCTGGACAGTGACATCGAGCGCAGTTGTCGGTTCATCAGCAATCAGAAGATCAGGCTCGCAGGCAATCGCCATGGCGATCATCACGCGCTGGCGCTGTCCGCCGGAAAGCTGGTGCGGATACAGATCGAGATTAAAGCGCGGTGCAGGCAGTCCCACGCGATGCAGCAACTCGCGCGCCTTGCGTTCGGCATCAGCGCGGCTTTCGCCAAGATGCAGACGGCGGCCTTCGGCAATTTGCGCACCAATGGTCTTAACCGGATTGAGCGCTGTCATTGGCTCCTGAAAGATCATCGCCATGCGACGACCGCGCATTTTGCAGAGTTCGGCTTCTGGCTTGTTTGCCAGATCCTGCCCATCAAAACGCAAGGTTCCACGCACGCGCATCCGGTCAGGCAGCAAGCCCATGGCAGCAAGCGCGGTAATCGACTTGCCACTGCCAGATTCACCCACAACGCCCAGGCGTTCACCACGGTTGAGGGTCAGCGTAATGCCCGACACGATATCTGCAGTGCGCGTACCAAATGGCAGCTCGACAGACATATTGTCCATTTCAAGAAGAGGTGTTTTTGGCAAAGCTTTTATCATCTCTGCCTCCTTACGCGCGGGTCAAGTATGTCGCGCAGACCATCACCCAGCATGTTAAGGCCAAGGACTGCGAGTGTAATGGCAAGACCGGGGAAGATCGCCAGCCATGGCGCATCATAGATAAAGGTCTGTGCATCGTTGAGCATCTTGCCCCAGCTCGGCATGGGCGGCTGTGTGCCAAGCCCCACATAGGAAAGGCCAGCCTCGGCAACAATTGCGAGTGCGAATTGGATCGTCGCCTGGACGATCAGCACATGATTGATGTTGGGCAGAATATGCAGCAGCGTGATCGAGATATCGCCGCGCCCTGCACAACGCGCTGCCTGAACATATTCGCGCTTCCAAAGCCCGAGCGATGCACCGCGCGTAACTCGGGCAAAGACCGGAATATTGAAAATACCGATTGCAATCATGGCATTGACCGCACCGGGACCAAAAATAGCTGTGATAATGACTGCAGTCAGCAGCGCCGGAAATGCAAAGGCCAGATCGGTCATGCGCATGACAAAGCCATCGACCAGTCCACCGCGTGCTGCTGCAAAGGCACCGAGAGGGATACCTATACCTGCACCAACAAGCACCGCAATAATCGAAACGGCAATGGAATTGCGCGCACCGACCATAATCATGGAAAACACATCACGACCAAAATTATCCGTTCCGAACAGATGACTGAAGCTCGGCCCTTGCAGCTTGTCGCGAAAGTTCATGGCGGTGGGCGAATAAGGCGTCCAGAAATAAGAGACGAAAGCCATAGCCACCAGAATAGCGGTAACAAGCGAACCGATCACAAGGCTGCGGCTTAAAAACAGCATCCGAAAACGGCTTGGCTTTGCAATTGTCTGAACCTCACTCATCGGCTGCCTCCCGTCGAAAGACGCGGATCAATGAAACCATAGACGAGATCGACAATAAAATTGACCGCAATAACGGAAGCCGCAAGCAGCGTCACCAGCGACTGCACCGTTATCAGATCGCGCTGGGCGATTGCCTGAAACACCAGCCTTCCAAGGCCGGGAAGATTGAAGACATTTTCGATGATGATCGTTCCAGCCAACAGAAATGAGAATTGCAAGCCAATAATCGTGACAACCGGGATCAGCGCGTTGGGCACAGCATGGCGCCAGAGTGCCGCCTTGCGGGTAAGCCCCTTAGCGCGCGCGGTGCGCACGAAATCTTCACCCAGCGTTTCGATGACGGCAGAGCGCGTCACACGGGCGAGGATGGCGGCAAGAGGCAGGGCAAGCGCCAGAGCGGGCAGAAACAGCGAGCGGATACCATTCCCGAATCCATTTTCCCAACCGGCAAAACCAGAGGCTGGAAACCAGCCGAGCTGTAAAGCAAACAGCAGGATCAAGAGCAGGCCGAGCCAGAAATTCGGGATAGCAACACCCACCTGCGCCACCCCCATGGAAAGCACATCACCGGTTTTGCCACGTTTGGAGGCCGCATAAACGCCCACGGGAATAGCTACTGCTACCGACAGAACCATGGATAAAAGCGCCAGCGGCAGCGTGACCATGATGCGTGGTCCGAGCAATTCGCTGATCGGCACTGAATAGGTGTAGCTGGTGCCGAAATCCCCCTTCAGAAAGCCGCCAATCCACGAAAGATACCGCCACCAAAGCGGCTGATCGAGGCCAAGCTGTTTATGCAGCGCTGCCAGCGTTTCAGGCTGCGCATTGATACCGAGGATAACCGCAGCAGGGTCGCCCGGCAGCACCTGCATCAACAGGAAGACGATGACGGATGCCGCAAGCGTCGTCAGCAAGAGCGAAATTATTCGCCCGGAAATATAAGCCAGCAAGGCGACCTCCTAAGCACAATCCCAAAAAAAGCTTTGAACTTTTTGGCCAGGATTGCGCATCATAAAAATGCAGGAATGAGCACATCAGGCCATTCACTCCACATTCCATTTCCTGCCGTGCCGCAGCCCCTTGGTTGTTATCGCTGCACGACAATTCGCGTGAACCGCCCCGCAGCACGCGTGCGGGGCGGAAATTGTCTTACTCAGCCCAGTAAGCCTGTGTCAGATCGTCCGCCGGGATCGGCATGTTCTTCCAAAGACCTTTCACGTTCTTATTCCACACACCAATTTTCGGCAGCGCGTAGAGGAAGATATTCGGCTCGTCTGCCGCAAGCTTTTCCTGAAGCTTCTTCACCAGTTCGAGTTGTTCTTCATCGCTACCGGCCTCGGCATAGGCTTTGTAAAGCGCCTTATATTCCGGGTTGTTGTAGTTGAAGTAATATTTATCGCGGGCATAGATATCGAGATCACGCGCTTCTGTATGTGCAATGATCGTGGCGTCGAAATCCGAGCGCTTGAATACCTGATCCAGCCATTGTGCAAACTCGATTGGAACGAGATTGGCCTGAATACCTACTTCCGCCAGCATGGCTGCGATGATTTCACCACCGCGACGCGCATAGGCCGGAGGTGGAAGCGTGATGGTTATTGACGTGCCAGCCGGAACACCCGCCTCTTCCAGCAGCTGCTTGGCTTTTGCCGGATCATACGGATAGGTTTCCGAAAGGTCGACATAGCCCGGATCGACCGGCGCATAATGCGAGCCGATTGGTGTGCCAAAACCGGAATAGACACCTTCGATCAGCGCCTTGCTATCGATGGCATGAGCCAGTGCCTGACGCACCTTCACATTGTCAAAGGGGGCCTTGGCATTGTTAAGCGAAAGCAGAACTTTGCCTGCAGTATCACCGACTTCGACCTGCAACTTATCATCGCTCTTGAAGCGACTGATCAATTCCGGCGCCTGGAACATCGGGAAGACGTCAATATCGCCAGCGAGGATTGCAGCTGCTGCTGCCGAAGGATCGCTCACAAAGCGGAAAGTGACGGCAGAAAGCTTTGCTGGTTCGCCCCAATAGTCCGGGTTCCGGTCGAGCTCGACACGATCACCCTGCACCCAGCGCTTGAACTTGAATGGACCCGTTCCGACAGGCTTGGTCTTGTTATCGGCCGCCGAATTCGGCGCAATCATAACCGCGTCGCCCCACCCCATATTGAACAGAAAGTTCGAGGTTGGCCGCTTCAGCGTCACAACGGCAGTCGCTGGATCAGGACATTCGGTGCTGGCGATTGGTTCAAAAAGGCCCTTTTGCGCATTGGTGGAATCTGGAGCCACTGCACGCTCGTAAGAGAATTTCACGACCGAACAATCGAAGGGCGTTCCATCATGGAATTTCACGCCCTCACGCAGCTTGAACGTATACGTCTTCTTGTCGTCGGAAACAGTCCAGCTTTCAGCCAGCTGTGGCTTCACTGTGCCGTCTTCAACAATACGAACCAGACCTTCATAAAGATTGGCATAAGTAACCTGACGGATACCGGCAGCTGCATTTGCCGTCGGATCCAAGCCCGGCGGTTCCAGCACTTCGCCGACCACCAATGTATCTTTTGCAAAGGCACCGTTGATTGATGCGAGCATCGTGGCTGTAATCAGCCCGGCTTTCAGCAGTTTACTCATCGCTTTTCTTTGGCTCCCCTTATCAATTTTCAGATCGAACGTCCGCCATCCACATCGAGCGCAACCCCGGTGATCATCGAGGCATGAGACGAGCAAAGAAAAGCCGCAGCTTCAGCCAGATCATCAGGCTTCAACAGGCGGCCCATCGGAATGGAATCGCGGAACTTCTTGCGGATTTCTTCGGTATCCTCGCCCATAAAGGTGGTGAGAAGCGGTGTCTCACCTGCGACAGGGTTCAAAGCAACGACACGAATCTTTGCCGGTGCAAGCTCGATAGCGAGCGCCTTGGTCACTGAAACCACCCAGCCCTTGGTCGCATTGTACCAGGCGAGATTCGGGCGCGGACGACCTGCGCCAGTCGAAGCGACATTGAGAATGACGCATTCCTCCCCCTCGGCACCATTGTCCTTGAAATGTGGGATGAGCTTGCGTGTCATCAGATAAACGCCACGAACATTGACGCCAAGAATGCGATCAAATTCTTCCGGCTCAACCAGTTCAGCATTTTGCGGTTTGTGGCCGATACCAGCATTGTTGATGAGAATATCGACTTTACCAAATTTCGACAGGGCAGCTTCTACGGCTGCATCAACATCTGCTTCCTTAGAAATATCGGCAGCGACAGCCAGCGCGGCATCTCCAATTTCGGCTGCGACGCGCTCAGCGCCTGTCTTGTCGCGGTCCACAATAACGACCTTGGCGCCGTCTCTGGCAAAGCGCTTTGCCATACCCTCGCCAAAACCCGAACCTGCTCCAGTGATGAGCGCGACCTTACCTTCAAATGACACTGCAATTCTCCCAAATGCTAAACTTATCCGTGCCAGACCGAGATGGTCTTCAGCGAGGCAAACCCATAGAGCGCCTCAAAACCCTTCTCGCGTCCGTGGCCAGATTTTTTCACGCCGCCGAATGGCAATTCGATACCGCCGCCAGCGCCGTAATTATTGATGAATACCTGACCGGAATGGATAGCGCGGGCCAAACGGAACTGACGTCCGCCATCATTGGTCCAGATCCCGCAGACAAGGCCATAGGATGTTCCATTGGCTATCGCGATGGCTTCTTCTTCGGTGTCGAAAGGCAGAATGACCTGAACCGGACCAAAAATTTCTTCCTGCGCCAGACGATGGTCGGCAGGCACATCACGGATCAGTGTTGGCAGTACATAAGCCCCCCCCTCTGGTGCATCGTCCACCAACACACCTTGCGCCGCAATCGTCAGACCACTTTCCTTTGCAAGATCAAGATAGCTGTCAACAATCGCCTTCTGGCGCTGCGATACAACGGGACCGACAGAAAGATCATCGCCTGCCGGGCCAACCTTCAATGCGCGATAACGTTCGCTCATGCGCGCAACAACATCTTCATAGACACTGCGTTCGACCAGAATACGCGAGGATGCCGAGCAGGTTTGACCGGCATTCTGAATGCCCGCATTGACGAGGAACGGAATAGCGCGCTCGAGATCAGCATCGGCGAAAACGATCTGCGGAGATTTGCCACCAAGCTCCAGCGTTACCGGCACAGTGTTCTTTGCGGCTGCCGCCTGCACCGCTTCACCTGTACGCACCGAGCCGGTAAACGAAATGTGGTTCACATCCGGGTGTTCAGAAAGTGCTGCCCCCGCCTCTGCGCCAAGCCCGGTGACGACATTAAGTGCGCCTTTCGGCAGACCAGCTTTCTCAGCAATCTTTGCGAACTCCAGAATGGTGAGGCATGCTTCTTCCGCCGGCTTGACCACAGCGGCATTGCCCATCGCCAGTGCTGCGCCGAGGCTACGGCCCAAAATCTGCATCGGATAGTTCCACGGGATAATATGGCCCGTCACACCATGCGGCTCATAGATCGACAGGACCGTAAAGCCGTTCTGATAAGGCAGCGTGTCACCATGAACCTTGTCAGCAGACGCGCCATAGAATTCAAGATACCGCGCCAGCGCCACCACATCGGCGCGCGCCTGCGTGACAGGCTTGCCAACATCCCGTGATTCAAGATCAGTTAACACATCTATATTTTTGAGCACCTCTTCTGAAATGCGGTGCAAGACACGGCCACGTTCGGTCGCGGTCAACTTGCTCCATTCACCGGAAAGGGCGGCACGGGCTGCGGCCACAGCCAGATCGATATCCGCTTTCGAGCCGCGCGCGATGAGAGCCAGATCACTTCCATCGGAAGGATTGCGAAGCGGAATGTGCTCCCCACCCAGAGCATCCTGCCATTGTCCATCAATGAAATTGCCGTAATGAAGGAGGCCTGAGCCACCCGACTTGTTTTCATGCTTCATTCTCAGTCTCCCGCAGAGGCATTTCCGCCTCCAGTCTCGCTCTGGTCGCGCGGATATGGGCCCGCGCCAGCCGCTCGGCCTCTTCCCCGTCGCGTGAAGCGATGGCTTCAACAATTGCACCATGTTCGCGGATTGCATCGCGTGCTCTATCAACCGACAGAGAAAAAGAAGGGGCGAAAACCTGCGAGGTCATCCGCAACAGCGGAACGAACGCAATCAGCGAGGCATTCGATGCCGTATTCATCACTGCCATATGAAAATCGACATTCGTCTGGGTGTAAGCTTTTGGATCCCACGGATCGACAACCGTTACCTGCCCTGCAACAAGAGCACGCAACTTTTCGATAGCCTCATCTGTCGCGCGCTCCGCAGCAAAGCGTGCCGCAACACCATCCAGAACTTCGCGCACCGCATAAGCATCAATCAACAGCGTTAAATCAGCCGAGGCTACACGCACGCCCCTGCCCGGCAAGTGAATCACCAACCCGTCACGCTCCAGAACACGCAAGGCTTCGCGCAAAGGCGTGCGGCTTATACCGAATTCGGCAGCGATATGTTCCTGTCGGAGAATGGCGCCGGGCCCATACACGCCCGCATAAATTCTCTCACGAAGCGCTTCTGCTACTTCGTCCAGCAAACGGGTCTGACTACGCCACTCAAAAGCCGTCACAAGATAAGCCTCCCAACTTTATGAGTACAATATCCTGGATACAAAATTGGTCAATTAAAATTATATGTGTTTTGTGGAAAGAATTGTCTGAGCCGGCGATTGATAGTTTCGGGTAACAACCGTCGTGCGAAATAAGTCGCAAGAAAACAAAAACGCCGCGACAAGCGCGGCGTTTCAACTTTCACAATGCGGCCACCTTACAAGAAACTCTCCGGGATCGGCCTCCACTCACCATCCTGACGATCAAACTGCGGAATATGTGCGAGGGCGTGAAGCAGCTCCACATCTTTGCCAAGCACGTCCTGCCAGTCCTTCGCTTCGGTCAGGATGACTCCAATGCCAACGACCTCGCCACCCGCCTTTCGCACCAGCTCGATTGAACCTTTGAGGCTGGAACCGGAAGCAACGACATCATCCACCACAACCACGCGCTTGCCTGCGAGCAGCGGAATCGCCTGACGGTCGAGAAGCAGGCGTTGCTCGCCCTTCGAGGTGATGGACGAGATTGTCTGCACCAGTGCATCGCCCAGATGAATCTTTGGCGATTTCTGCAAGATAACGTAATCATCGAGACCAAGAGCGCGAGAGACTTCAATCGCTACGGGAATACCAAGGGTCGCAGCACCGACAATCACATCAGGCTTCAGTGGAGCCAGCTTTTCGGCCAGCGCCTTGCCTACATGTTCACCAAAGCGAACCCCAAGATCAATGACCATCATTAAGGAAATGGCGAAATTCGGGTTGATCGGTACGATCGGCAGATCGACCTTGCGGCCAGCTACATCAACGGTCCAGACCTGACCGTTTCCAGAAAGTTCAGCGCTGTCTTCAGTCATCGTTTTGCATCCTCGGGATTATAGCATTTCCAACAAAAGTGCGAAGCGGTTTTGCGTCGGATAATGCGTAAAAACAACCAGTTAAAGCGATTTTGGCGATTCATTTTTAACCGGAACCGTTGTAAGTCTCGATTCAACCAGCAGGTCGACATTACGCCATGTTGTACGCTTGCGCTTGGTGTCAAAGCCATAAATGGCAAGGGACAGCGAAATTGCGTGGGCCATGCGGATAGCCTGAACCAGCAATGGCACGCCGCGCGCCAGCGCAAAACGCAGACGCATTGGGAAGGAAACGTCGTCAATTTCCATTCCGCGTGCGCGCTGAGCATCCGCAATACGCTCGAAATCCTCACGCAGCATCGGAATAATGCCGAATGTGAGCGACAAGACGAGTGTCACCATCGGCGGCAGGCGCGCAGCACTCGCAGCAGCCAGAATGGAGCCGGGCGTGCTGGTTTCCATCACAAAATAGAAAGCTGCAGTCGTTGTCACCAGACGCGCAGCCATACCGGCTGCAATGGGCAAAGTATCAACAAATGCAACGCCTTGAAGCACGAGATTGAGAATCCAGCTCGCCATGACAAGCAGTGTCAGAAGCACGGCACCTTTGAGATAACCACGCAAGCCCGGCACCTTGACCAGCACCAGAAAAGCGACCGTGATCAACGCGAGTGGCACTCCGTATTTCCAACCCGGCACGAGCCAGGCTGCAAGCATGACCAGAAATGCCGCTGCCAGCTTTACAAAGAAGTTCAGATCATAAAAGATTTTCATGCCGCTTCTCCTGTCTCGACAACACGCGGCTTCGGCCAACCCAGCGCATGATAGGCATCGGAATTCCAGGATGCATCCACATCGCCATCAAAGGTGACATGGCCGCGATCCAGGATCATGACGCGCGACGAAACATCATCCACGAGTTCCAGATCGTGAGAGATCAACATGACCGCACGGTTTTCGGAAAGCGCTGTTTCGAGGAACAGTTCCAGCATGCGACGACCATTGAGATCGCGTGCCAGAAGCGGCTCATCGAGAATGGCAACCGAAGCGCCTGCTGCTTCCGCACAGGCAAGGCCCAGCAGAGCTTGCTGACGAGACGAAAGCGCAAATGGGTTGGTTTCTTCATGGCTACCAAGTCCATATTTTTGCAGGCAGGCCGTTGCGCGAGCAGTCACTGCATCGTCCTTTGCTGCACGGGTCGCGGCGGTGATCGCAAAGACCACTTCTTCCAGCACAGTCATGTTAAACAGGATGCGGCGCATGTTCTGCGGCAGGTAAGCCACCGAGCGGGCACGCTTTGCAGCGGTCCACTTGTCGGCATTCTCGCCACCAATAATAATTGAGCCTGCTGCAATTTTCTGAAGCCCAAGGATCGATTGAAACAGCGTGGTCTTGCCCGCACCGTTTTTGCCGATCAGAGCGACGACTTCGCCGGCGCGGATCTGGAAATTCACATTCTCCAAAACCGGCTGGCCGTCCCGGCGCTGAAGCTGCGTCTTGATTCCCGAAACGGAAACAAGAACTTCACCGCCGCTCTTCACATCTGCCAGACGTTTGCGTGCAGCAATTGGTGGCAAAACGCCTGCATCTTCCCACGCAGCCGCATCGTTGATGATCGACGCGAGCGGCACGACGGGCGCTAACTTACCGTCTTTTACCAGACCGACATCGGTAACGACCGCCTGCAGTGATGCAGGATCCTGCTCTGCAATCAGCAAGGCTGATATAGATGCACCGAGTTTTTTGAGAACCCGCACAAGACGCTGGCGTGCTGCTGGATCAAGCCCGGTTGTCGGCTCATCCAGTACGAGTAGTTTCGGTTCGGCCGCAAGTGCCGCTGCCATCGCCACCATGCGCCGTTCGCCGCCCGAAAGCGTCAAGACGCGTCGCCCTCGCAATGCATTCAGCTCTAACTCGTTAAGCAGCTCGTCGATACGAGCACGAACAGCATCCTTGGCAAGTCCATGATTTTCGAGTGGAAAAGCGACCAGATCTTCAACGCTCAGGTCCCAGAGCTGATCTTCCACATTCTGTGAAACGATGCCGACAGTGCTGAACAGCTCATCCTTCGGCATGGAAGACATGGGCTTGCCATTGAGCGAGACTTCGCCATCGAAGACTTGTGGGGTAATCAGGCGTGGAACGATGCCCGATGCAGCGTTGAGCAGCGTGGTTTTGCCACTGCCGCCCGCACCACACACCAGAAGCCGTTCGCCGTCGCGAATTTCGAGGTTGGCTTCGGCGATTGCAAGATTGGAATCGCCAAAACCTACTTTTACATTCTGAAGCTTGAGCACTTTTACTGCTCTCAATCAGAAACGGGTGAAGCCGGACGGATGAGCGCCCTTGAGAATTTTGAGAGCTGGAACAACCAGCAGCGGCGTACCGATCAGCATTGGAACGATGTCTGAAAGACCGAGATACATGACCGCCCACCAATATGGGAAAATCCCAAGATAGGCCAAGCTGGCCGAAACGGCCGCAACCATCACAAGACCAACAACAAGGCAAGTTGCTGCAATTTTAATCAGCGTTGCGCGATTAAAGGTTGTTGTCTTTGGATCGAACAGCATGCCCGGAATAAGACCAGTCAGGCCAACCATGATACCATCAATGATCAGCGAATGCGCTGGAATGAAGGTGCCAGCCAGCAACGACCAGATAACGGTTCCGAGATATCCGCAGATGAACCCGCTTTTGCGGCCGAGAAGAATGCCGACCAGCGGTGGCAAAAACGCGAAAATGCGCCATTGAATCACGCCCGGGACGAGCTGAATCGGATTGGCATAGGCCCAGAGAACGCCGGTTGCAGCTGCTGCAACGATAGAAAGAACGATCGGAAACAGTGTATTTCCATCGTTATGGGTGATCGTGGTGTTGGACATTGTCGTATTCCCGTAAAGTGCCTCCCGCTTGCAACAAGCAAAAACCGTGCCGCCTGGTGATTGCAGCAAACGAAGGGAACTTTGAGATGAAGGTGGTGGAGCTATCCTGTCGGCATTTCTGTAGCGCTATCACTGGGCAAAAACACCGCGTTTGCGGTGGAGTCAAACAGATTCAGCGCCTCTGACGCAATGAGTCACATTAAATCTAGCTATTAAAGCAATAAACGATCAATCACCCACAATATCGGCTAGCATCTGCACGAGCTGCTGCATTTGATCAGAACCATTTTCCATATGCTGGATAACAATTTCCATCGGCTCTACAAATGGTAGTCCGGCTTCTTTTGGAACCAAACGATGCGACGGCAAAGCAACACGACTCGGCAGCAGACTAACACCGAGCCCCTCAGCGATCGCGCTTTGAACACTCGCGAGGCTGGAACTGGTGAAAACGACATGCCAAGGTCTGCCGATACGATCAAGCGCCTCCATCATATCACTGCGATAAAGCCCATTTGGCGGAAATGCGACAAGCGGGAGCGGATCAGCCTCTGAAACCGGATAATCAGCACTCTCCAACCAGCATAGTGGTTCAGGCCAATGCTTGGTGCCAAGCGTTTCACCGCGCTTTTGTTTAACCATAACGAGATCAAATTCGCCCGTTTCAAAACCTTTCTGCAACTCTCGGCTTAGCCCGCTCGTCACTTCAAGTTTCACTTTCGGATGAGCACGCAGAAAAGCCGCAAGTGTTGGTGTGACCAGTTTGGCAGCAAAATCTTCTGCCAGACCGAGGCGAAACACGGCTGTAAGCGCACTTCCCGTCATAGCTGCTGCGGCTTCATCATGCAGATGCAGCATTCGCCGCGCATAACCGAGCAGCTTTTCACCCGCATCGGTTGGCCGAACATCATGCCTTGCCCGCTCCAGGAGCGATTGTCCGGCAGCCTCTTCAAGGCGTAAAATTTTTTGGCTGACCGTGGATTGCGTCGAATGCAGCTGCAGCGCTGCAGCCGTGAAGCTGCGGCTATCAACGACTGCCACGAAAGCACGCAAAAGATCGAGATTGAATATCATATTCATGATTCGAATGAATGCCAGTTGAACATTTAATTTTTAAATATGTCTCACCATGATTATTTTAGCAAGAAATAAGGAGTAACGCCGATGCGTCAAACACTATACCGCTTGAGTGCCTTGGCACTGATTGCAGGAGCATTCGTCATGACTGAACCAACTCTGCCGGGCCAGAACATCGCAGCCTACGCACAGACATCACTTATTCAGGCTGCAAGCGCTGGCGATTTGTCCGCTGTAAAAGATGCAATCACAGCAGGAGCCGATATAGAAGCACGTGGCCAGGCTGGTGAAACTGCGCTTTTGGCTGCGACCCATGCCAATCATATTGATGTAGCCCGTGCGCTTATCGAAGCCGGTGCTGATGTAAATGCCAAGGATGCGATCAAGGACAGCCCTTATCTTTACGCAGGCGCACGCGGACATCTGGAAATACTAAAACTCACGCTTACGCACGGTGCTGACCTTAAAAGCACCAATCGCTATGGCGGCACGGCACTTATCCCGGCCTCAGAACGGGGTCATGTTGAAACCGTCCGCACGCTGATTGAAGCAGGTGTCAAGGTTGATCACGTCAACAATCTTGGATGGACCGCTTTGCTTGAAGCCATAATTCTCGGCGATGGCGGTCAGCGCCACGTCGATATTGTGAAGTTGCTGATTGATGCAGGTGCTGACGTGAATCTCGCGGACAATGATGGTGTTACGCCATTGCAGCATGCGCGAGCACGTGGGTTTTCCACTATGGTTGCGATGCTTGAGAAAGCGGGCGGCAAATGAGCAACGACCAGGAGTTTTTGCAAAAGGCAATCGCACTTGCATTTGACAATGTCGACCTCGGTGGTCGCCCTTTTGGAGCCGTTGTCGTAAAGGATGACAAGATTATCTCCATCGGCGTCAATCGTATGCAGGCCGATTGCGATCCGACTGCCCATGCGGAACTTCTCGCATTGCGCGCGGCAGGCAAGGTTTTGCAGTCGCCTCGGCTGGATGATTGCAGCGTTTATGCGAGCGGCCAACCCTGCCCTATGTGTTTCGCTGCAATGCGGATGTCAGGCATCAATAAAATCATATTTGCTTATTCCAACGAGCAGGCAGAACCATTCGGCCTTTCGACAGCAAAAATTGCCAAGGAACTGGCCAAGCCAGTGACAGAACAAACTGGCGTTCATTTTGAACACTGTCCGCCAGACGATGATGCAGCACTTTATCGGCGCTGGCAGGAAAAGAAGACATAAAAGACTGAATTCATCATGCAGACCCAGCAAGCCAATGGCGGCACGCAAGCCGCTCCCATAGCCCTTATCGTCCTCGTCGTTCTGATTGGCCTTAATCTCAGACCATTCCTGACGGCCCCGGGGCCCGTGCTTTCCGATATTGTCACAGATACGGGAATGGGCTTTGGCATGTTGTCTCTGCTCACATTCCTTCCCATGATGCTGATGGGACTTGGCGCATTCATCGCCCCACGCATTCAATCGATCATCGGCACGCGCCGCAGCATGTTCGCAGCACTCATCATTCTTGCATTGGGTTCTGTTTTGCGGGGCTTCGTGCCAGATGGTTTTTCTCTGGTGCTTACGGCTGTTTTGTGTGGTGCAGGCGTTGCTATGATACAGGCGCTGATGCCCGGCCTGATCAAAGCAAATTTCCCAGCAAGCATTGCGGCTGTTACAGGCCTTTATTCTGCAATGATCATGGGCGGCGGGGCGCTTGGTGCCCGGCTGACACCCTGGCTTGCAGGCTCTGATCATAACTGGCGTTTTGCGCTGGCAGTTCTCGCAATTCCTGCACTTCTTGCGCTGCTGACGGCTATCCCCATTCTTAAAGAAACGGCATCTTCTGATTCCAAATCCGGAATCACCGGAAAGCTGCTCCGTCGCCCACGAACATGGGTGCTGATGGCAGCTTTTGGCCTCGTCAATGCAGGCTATTCATCCATGGTGGCCTGGCTTGCGCCCTACTATCAATCATTGGGCATGGAAGCGGCAGAAACCGGCAATCTGGTTGCTGTCATGGCCATAGCGCAGGCTTTGTCGGCCTTTGGCCTGCCGTTGCTTGCACGACATAGCGTTGATCGTCGCCCTCGGCTTCTCCTGACACTGGCGATGCAAGCGACAGGCTTTGCTGGTCTGGCTTTTGCACCGCAGCTCTCGCCTTATTTCTGGTCCGCGATCTGCGGCGCAGGTCTTGGTGGCAGCTTTGCGCTCGCCATGATTACCTCGCTTGATCATCTGCCCAAGCCTCAAGAAGCAGGTGCTCTGGCCGCGATGATGCAAGGCGGCGGCTTTCTGATCGCAGCGCTGGGCCCAGTGGCAACGGCATTGCTACACAATTTAACCGGCACCTTTGCATCCGGCTGGATCATGCATCTGGTTTTGGTGGCAAGCATCTGTCCACTCTATCTGAGCTTTAATCCGCGCCATTACGCGCATGTGATGAATCTGGCGCTTCCTGCCGAAAATGGCACACAATAGCGTTACCTAAGGCGATAAAGCGGGGTTTATCTATGTTCTGCGGGCAATTCTGAGCTAGATGACTTGTTGTCCCTTCCTTGAGGGTCGAGCTTGCTTGAAATTCCGCATGACTGGTCAATTGAATGAAGCACGAAGCAGTTATAGAGCCGAACAAGTCCACAATTCAGGACGGTTTGCCCAAGCCACGAATTTATTGGGCCTGGGCGACCCTTATGGTTGGCCTCACACTGGCTGTTATCGATGGCACGATTGCCAATGTCGCGCTTCCAACCATTGCAGCGGATTTCTCAGCAGGACCGGCCGCTTCTATCTGGATCGTCAACGGATATCAGCTCGCCATCGTTATCACTCTGCTGCCATTCGCAGCTTTGGGCGAAATTTATAGCTATCGCCGTGTCTACTTGCTCGGCGTATCGCTGTTTACACTCGCATCAATCGCCTGTGTTTTTGCGCGGTCGCTTGAAGCGCTCACAATCGCACGCGTTATACAAGGCTTTGGTGCGGCAGGCCTGATGAGCGTTAACGCTGCCTTGCTGCGCTATACGGTGCCCCAGGCAAAGCTTGGGACCGCTATCGGTTTGAATGCGCTTTTCGTGGCACTCTCCTCGACCATAGGGCCAACGCTGGCAGGCGTCATTTTGCATTCGCTGACATGGCCCTGGCTCTTTGTCATCAATATTCCACTCGGCGTTCTGGCGGTCATTATGGGACTGAAAAGCCTGCCCTATAACGAACTCTCATCACGTCGGTTCGATTATCTGAGCGCTATCCTCACTGCCTTCACGCTCGGCCTGCTGATTACGGTCATTGATAGTGCAGGTAATGGCGTCAGCTCGACATTTCTGGCCTTGCAGGCAATTGGCTGTGTCGTGGCAGCAACATGGCTCATACGACGCTCAATGCTGACAACTAACCCATTGCTGCCGCTCGATCTTCTGCGTATCCCAGTGTTCAGCCTGTCGCTGTGCACCTCCATCATGTCCTTTCTCGCACAGATGATGGCATTCATATCGCTGCCATTTCTATTTCAGAATATCTATGGTTTCCAGCCCATTGAAGTTGGGTTTCTGATGATGCCCTGGCCGATTGCACTGGCCATCGTTGCGCCGCTATCCGGTAAATTCTCGGACAAATATTCACCTGCCACACTGGGTTTGGTTGGGCTGGTGTTCTTCGCTGCCGGGCTTGCACTGGTCGGAACGCTGCCAGAACAACCGTCCGTGGTCGATATCTGCTGGCGCATGGCGATTTGCGGAATCGGGTTCGGCTTTTTTCAGGCTCCGAACAATCGCATGATTATAACCTCGGCCCCACGCGCAAGAAGTGGCGCTGCAAGCGGTATGCTTGGAACGGCCCGCCTTCTCGGACAGTCGCTCGGCGCTGCACTGGTTGCCTTCCTGCTCTCGCATTGGGGCATCAATAACATTCCAAGCATCCTGCTTGTTGCTGCTGGATTTGCGGCTTTTGCCTCGATCATCAGCATTTCGCGCCGCAAGCGATGAGCTCAGAGGATGATTTTGTTGCGTCTCAAACGCGAAAATCCACAAGCCTGTGAATCTTTTCAAATTTTTTTAAAAACGCATAAAATTCCCTATTGCATTCCGGAATCCATTGGTTCATATACCGCCTGCCTAACGGAAACGACTTCTCTCTCAGAGAAGACTGGCGCGAGCGGGTGTAGCTCAGGGGTAGAGCACAACCTTGCCAAGGTTGGGGTCGAGGGTTCGAATCCCTTCGCCCGCTCCAGTTTTTCCGATTGGTTTAGGCATCAAAATCCCGGCTTCGTCCGGGATTTTTGCTTTTGGAGGATTATTTAAAATCCCAGTAAATTCCGATCGTTAAATCTGATTCATTACGTTTCTGAGAAAATTTCACGCATGATTCTTGTTTGAAGCTGAATCGTGTCCAAGCCTCGAAATTTGAATTCCAGGACACGATCCTTCAGCATGCATTAGAATGCAGTTTATACTTCTACAAATTCAAGCACCGTCCCGTTGGTATTTTCTGGCAAAACTGCAATGCCAGCAGAAGTGTTGACGTAAGCGAGATCATTATCATCCAGCACCTTGCGTACCGTATCTAAGGCGCTAACCCGAATGCGAAGTGCTGCAAACGCACCGGACGGCGTCTTGCTAAAATCAACATCTGGATAGAGCTTCTGTGCCTGAGCGGATGTAAGCACCGAGATATCAGCTGAGTTCGGCCCCGTTGAAACAGTCCACTCTCCGCTACTCTCCGTTGCCTTGCCATCGGCATAAAGCCTTGCAAAACCTTCGGCGGACTTTGCCGGATCAGCGGAAATTGCAATAATTGCCGCCAGCCCATTTGCACCATTCGCATGCTTAAGCAATTCAGGTACCCAAACGGTATCCCGTGTCTTATGCTGACACATAAAGACCATACCCTGTGGCACTTCACCCTCAGCAAACGAAACGGTCTCAAATGCTGCGACACCTTTGCTGCCATCTGGCAACTCAACTGGGCGAGAGAACTTACCCACTTCACCTGTTTGGATGCCCAATGCAGCGAGTTCTGACTTCGCCTGCTGCGCATTTTCGATACGGCATGCAATTGCATGCAGTCCCTCGCCTTGCGCGCTCAGCTTCTCACGCTGATGCAGGTTGCCTTCTGTTTCAGCGACAATGCCGAGAAGTTCAAAATAATCATCCGGGAACATGATTGTATAATTGCCCGTACCCTTTTCTTTGCTGTGAAGTCCACGAGGGCTCAACGTGAAGCCAAGACGTCGATATTGCTCAGCACTTTTATCCAGATCGTTGACCAGAAGAAAAACGTGATCGACACCTTTAACAGGATGAGACATGCAAAGAGTTCCTTTCGCGTGATCGATTCAGCTATTTGAGTTCAGCTGCTTGGGTGGGCTATTCTGGTGAGATAGTGCATGACGAGTTTTCAAGTTCAAGCTAACAAAGAAAGAATTGTTATTAAGCCGAGGCTTTAGGCGTCGATTTTTCAAGAAAATTAGGATTATTTTTCGCAGAGTCCGCCTTGAGAGCCACCCAGTAGCAATTTCCACCCTTAGAAACGCAGAAAATTGAAACTTATTAACACCCCCTATCCGGTATATTTTACCAATATTGGAGTGAATATTAGTTTATCTTGACAATATCGCAGCAAATTCTAGCATAGCAGTGCTTGTGTGAATTATTTGCACTTTGAGGCAGCTTTTTGAGCTATTTCAAGGGCTTGAACAATATTGGGCATTGCGGGAAAAGAGGCTTGAAAGCCCTCCCTCAACGTCCTTCAGGGGAACATAGAATGCATATCAGAAAAGCCGGCCTTGGCCTGTTTCTCGCTGCCTTTTCGCTCGCATCGGCGTCCTCCCACGCCGAGGAAGTGAAGCGCGGTGGTTCGGTCATTGTACATATGAATACCGAACAGGGTGTCCTTAATCCAGCCTTGCGTGCCTCAACCGGGGTGTACCAGATCACCGGCCGTATTATGGAGCCGCTTATTGACCGCACCTATGAAGGCTATGTGCCTGTGCTGGCAACAAGCTGGACGTCATCGGACGATGGTAAGGCAATCACTTTCAAGTTGCGCGAGAATGTTCGCTGGCATGACGGCCAGCCATTTACCTGTGACGACGTTTCGTTCAGCGCGATGAACCTCTGGAAGAAGCTGTTGAACTATTCAACAACCCTTCAGGCAAACTTGGAGTCGGTTGATTGCACCGATCCGCATACCGCCGTTTTCAACTATTCCAAGCCAATGCCACTGGAGCTTCTGGTTGCTGCGATGCCGGATCTTGGCCATCCGGTGCCGAAGCATCTTTATGAAGGCACCGATATTCTCAAGAACAAGTATAATTCGGCACCTGTTGGCACCGGACCATTCAAGTTTGTGGAATATGAGCGTGGCCAGCATATTATTGCCGAGCGTAATGACGACTATTGGCGCGGCAAGGAATATCCTTATCTTGACCGCGTGATCTGGCGCTTTATGCCGGACAAAGCTGCAGCGGCAGCGGCGCTTGAATCAGGTGAAATAATGGAAACAGCCTTCAATGGCATTTCCATGTCAGATACCGAGCGGCTGCAAAAAGATGGTCGCTTTGATACCGGCACAAAGGGTTTTGAAAACAACGTCGCGCACTCGACTGTTGAATTCAACCTGCGCAATCCAATCCTCGCCAATCTGAAAGTGCGGCAGGCTATTTATCACGCGCTCGACATTGATTTTGCGATCAAGAACATCATGCGTGGTTATGCAAAGCCGGGCCGTGGACCGATCCCAAGCTCTGGTGGCGCAAACTACACGGATGACGTGCAGACTTATCCGTATGATGTTGAAAAAGCCAAGCAGCTGCTCGATGAAGCTGGTTATCCCGCTGGCCCTGATGGCATTCGCTTCAAGCTGCGCCATCGTCCGGCTCCATGGGGCGAATATACCCAGCTCTGGGCAGAATATTATGCACAGGCTTTGAAAGAAGTTGGCATTGACGTTGAGCTTCTGACCAACGACGCGCCGGGCTTCCTCAATGGCGTCTATCGCGATCACGATTTCGACACGGCAAGCGGCTGGCATCAGTTCCGCTCCGACCCTGCTGTATCGACAACCGTCTGGCTGCGTTCCGGCGCACCTGTTGGCACGGCGTGGTCAAACCAGTTCGACTACAAATCCGATGAAATGGATCAGCTGATTGATCAGGCTGCTTCCGAACTTGATCCGGCAAAACGCGCCGAGCTCTATCATCAAATTCAAAAGCTTGAGATGAAAGATCTTCCCGTCATCTTTGCAATTGAACATCCGTTTGTCGGCGTCACCAACAAGGCATTGAAGAACCATCACAATACCCCACGTTGGGATTCTTCAAGCTGGTACGATCTCTGGATTGATCAATAGTCCCGATCAGGCTGTTGCCGGAACCCCGGCAACAGCTTTCCACGTCCCACAATAAAGCTGCTTCAAATATCTTTGCAGGATAGCCCGCAATGTCCTTGCCCCCGATCCTGAGTTTTGCGCTTCGGCGCATCTTACAGGCAATACCCGTCATTCTTCTTATAATGGTCGGCTCTTTCCTCCTGATCAAACTTGCGCCCGGCGATACCGTCGACGCTCTTGTTGGTGATATGGGTGGCGCCGATCCGCAATTCGTTGCAAATTTACGTGCGGAATATGGCCTCGATCAGCAGATCTGGGTGCAGCTGTGGCTTTATATGACCAAGCTCGCACAGTTCGATTTCGGCTGGTCCTATGTCTACGAACAGCCTGTGCTTGATGTTCTTCTGAACCGTCTGGTGCCGACGCTGTTGCTGATGTTGTCCTCGCTCACAGTTGCTTTTGTTTTCGGCATTGCGCTTGGCGCCTTTGCGGCACGCCGGGCCTATTCGCTGACCGATAATGCTATCTCGACACTTGGCCTCATTTGCTATGCAATGCCGAGCTTCTTCCTCAGCCTCATTCTGATGTTTGTATTTTCTGTCAAACTCGGCTGGTTGCCGGTGGGCGGTTACAAAACGATTGGTGGCTTTTACTCAGGTTGGAAAAACGTCTGGGACATTGCCGTCCACATGGTGATGCCAACGACGGCGCTTTCGCTGATTTATGTTGCTTTCTATATGCGCCTGATGCGGACAAGCGTTCTGGAAGTTGAAGACCTTGATTATGTGCGCACAGCTCGTGCAAAGGGCGCAAGCGGTGCACGCCTGATGTTCCACCATATCATGCGCAATGCATTCCTCCCGGTTGTGACCCTGCTGGGGCTTCAGTTCTCGACGGTGCTAGGCGGCTCGGTGGTGATAGAGACGATTTTCTCGCTGCCCGGTCTTGGCCAACTTGCCTACACATCGGTCATCAAGCGCGACCTCAACACTTTGATGGGCATCATTTTTCTGTGCTCGATATTGGTGGTGATCGTCAACTTCATCACTGATCTTATCTATGCGCGGCTTGATTCCAGGATTGAACTGTCATGACAATTCAGGACGTCTCCCTCCCTCGCCCTCAGGCTTCCCGCGCTCGCATTCTGTGGCAACGTTTCAGCCGCAACCGCGCCGCGGTGCTAGGGCTTATTCTCTTTATTGTCGTCGTGCTGATAGCCGTTTTTGCAGACGTCATTGCACCCGGCGATCCTTTGCGCCGAGCTGGCAATCCTCTGACGTGGCCTTTCGTCAATGCAGCAACACCGCTTGGCACCGACCAGCTCGGACGCGATATTATGGCTGGCATCGTCCACGGTGCGCGTATTTCGTTGCTGATTGGTGTGGTCGCAACCATGATATCGATAGCCATCGGAATTATCATTGGCGCACTGGCGGGCTTTTATGGTGGATGGGTTGATGACACCTTGATGCGCGTCACAGAAGCCTTCCAGACAATTCCAAGCTTTGTCCTGCTGCTGGCACTGGTTGCGATTTTCGGCTCTTCAATCGAAAACATCATCATCTGCATCGGCATCGTTTCATGGACTGCACCAGCACGCATGGTTCGCGCTGAGTTTCTCGCACTGCGCAAACGCGAATTTGTCGATGCTGCGCGTAATCTCGGCGTTGGTAATCTATCGATTATCTTCCGTGAAATTTTGCCAAATGCTCTGCCGCCTGTGATTGTCTTTGCCTCGGTTGTCATGGCAACCGCAATTCTGATGGAAAGCGCCCTCGCCTTTCTCGGACTTGGCGATCCCAATTATGCAAGTTGGGGCAATATGATTGGTCAGGGTCGTGCGGTGCTACGTAGCGACTGGTTCTGCTCAGTTATTCCCGGCATCGCCATTCTGCTCACCGTGCTTTCCTTCAGCCTGCTTGGCGAAGGCCTGAACGACGCGCTCAATCCAAGGCAGAAAAAGAAATGACTGCGGCTCCCGTTCTCGAAATCCAGAACCTGCAAATTGCGCTGCCCAAGGGCGCCGATCGTCCTTTTGCATTGCAAGACCTGACACTCACCATCAAGCCGGGTGAAATTGTCTGCCTTGTGGGTGAAAGCGGTTCCGGTAAATCGCTTTCGGCAGGCGCCATCATGCGTCTGCTACCCGAACCACATGTGCGTGTGACCAATGGCAGTATTAAGCTGGAAGGCACCGACCTTTATTCGCTCAGCGAAACGGACATGAAGAAGCTGCGCGGCAACCGCATCGGCATGATTTTTCAGGAGCCGATGACAGCGCTTAATCCGCAGAAAACGGTTGGCTGGCAGATCGACGAAGTGTTGCGATTGCATACCAAGCTCAGCCGCAAAGAACGGTACGCTGCGGTTATCGATATGCTGAACGAGGTGAAGATCCCTGACCCCGAGTCAGCCTACAACGCCTATCCGCATCAGATTTCCGGTGGCCAGCGCCAGCGCGTCATGATTGCCATGGCGCTTATTCTAAAACCTCGCCTGATCATCGCCGATGAACCAACGACTGCACTTGATGTCACGACACAGGCGCAAATCCTCAAGCTCATCCGCGACCTTCAACGCGAACATAACACCGGCATTCTTTTCATCACCCATGATTTCGGCGTGGTGGCAGAGATTGCCGATCGCGTTGCGGTCTTGCGGCTCGGAGAGCTGGTTGAAGAAGGCCCAGCCAATGAGGTGCTCAACCACCCTCAGCATCCTTACACGAAGGCGCTAATCGCATCCGTTCCGGCCTTAACGCCTCCAGCGATCAAAGCATCCGTTGAAAGTCAGCCGGTTATTCTCAAAGCTGAGAACCTGCGCAAGACATTCAAAGCGCAAGGCGGACTTTTCAGTGGCAAGCGAAGTGCTGTACCTGCGGTCAAAGACCTGTCTTTTATATTGCGTCAGGGCGAAACACTCGGCGTTGTGGGCGAAAGCGGATCGGGGAAAACCACTGTTTCTCGGATTGTCACGCGCCTTCTCGAGGCCGATAGCGGCAAAGTCGATGTGAATGGTCGCGACTTTCTAAGCGCGAGTGCGCGTGAAGTGCGCTCTATGCGCAAAGACATTCAGATGGTTTTCCAAGACCCTATGGCGTCGCTCAACCCGCGCCGACGTGTTGTAGATCTCATCGCGCAAGGCCCGATTGTCCACGGCGTGCCGAAAAAGCAGGCTCATGCCAAAGCACGTGAACTGCTTGAGCTGGTCGAGCTTTCTCCTGCTGCAGCTGACCGCTTTCCGCATGAGTTTTCGGGTGGTCAGCGCCAGCGTATCGGCATCGCTCGGGCACTTGCCCTTGAGCCGCGTATTATCGTGGCTGACGAGCCGGTTTCCGCACTCGATGTCTCGGTTCAGGCACAAGTACTGCGCCTGCTTGCTGATCTGCGTGAACGGCTCAACCTCTCGCTGCTGTTTGTAACGCATGATTTGCGCGTCGCTGCCCAGCTTTGTGATCGCATTATCGTCATGTCGAGAGGCGAAATCGCGGAAGCCGGGCCAACGGCAGATGTCTTCGCCAATCCACAACACCAATATACCCAGCGTCTGCTTGCTTCCATTCCCGGCAAAGACTGGACGCCACCCCGCTTCAACAGCGCAGATTGAAAACGGCTGATACTATGCAACATATCCAGTTCCCTCCATCCATTTGGGCTGCAACCGCACCGTCCCGCATACCGGCCGCGCCATTGAGCAGCGACACAGAAGCGGATGTTGCAATCGTCGGCGGTGGTTTCACAGGTCTTTCGGCAGCACTGCATCTCGCAAAGCGCGGTAAGCGCGTTATTCTGCTTGAGGCCAATGCTGTTGGTTGGGGCGCATCGGGTCGGAACAACGGACAAGTCATTCCAACCATGACAGCGGCTGAACCGGATGCCATTGCCAAACGCTATGGCGATGCCGGTGAACGCTTTGCAAAGCTGATTGGCAACAGTGCTAACACGCTGTTTTCTATTGTTCGCGATGAGAAAATCGAAGCTGAAGCCGAACAAACAGGCTGGTTTCAGCCAGCACATTCTCCGGGCCGCGTTAAACTTTCTCAAGCCCGCGTCGAAGCATGGAAGCGCTTTGGTTTCCCTGCAGAATATCTCGACAGCGCTTCCACATCACAGCTCTTGGGCAGTGATTTCTGGTATGGCGGCATGTTCAACCCGACAGGCGGTCACATCAACCCGCTGGCTTTGGCGCGTGGTCTGGCAGCGGCAGCCGAACGTCATGGCGCGACCGTCCATGAGCAAAGCCCGGTTACTTCTTTTGAACGTAAGGGCGATCATTGGGAAGTACGCACCGCCAATGCAACCGTTCGTGCAAAAGGATTTCTGCTGGCGACCAACGCCTATACCGGCGAAATAAAGGAAAGCCTTGCCCCACGTCTGGCACGGACAATCGTGCCGGTGTTGTCGTGGCAAATGGCAACAGCACCGCTGAGTGATAATCTCCACGCGATGATCCTTCCGGGTCGTCAGGCTGTTTCCGATACCCGCGGCGATCTCCGTTTTTTCCGTTACGACGCACGTAATCGTCTTATCACCGGCGGCGTGGTTATGGGCAACTACAACGTTGCAGAACGTGTAAAGCAAAAGGCTGCGCGCAATCTGGCAGAGGCTTTCCCAGCACTTGGTCAGCCGGAAATGACGCATGTCTGGAGCGGCTACATCGGCATGACATGGGACCGTTTCCCACGTGTTCATCAGCTTGGGACCAATGGTTGGGCATGGATCGGCTGCAATGGTCGTGGCGTTGCGCTCGGCACCGCAATGGGCCGGGAATTTGCACGCGCGCTTGATGGTGAACCATTGCAAGAACTCGCACTTCCGGTTTCTGAACCTGCACCACTGCCGTTCCACTCAATGGCACGAAAGATTGCACCTTTCTATCTCGCATGGCTGCGGCGCAAGGACCTTACGGAACCGAATTTATAAATCAGACTGTCAAACATTCATGCGAAAGGTAGATCCATGAATCAATTGCCAATTCTCGAACGACGCCGCATCGAGGCTCTCGTTCTCAAAAATGTCTATGAGGTTCTTCGTGAGCGGTCAGGCGAAGAAGAAGCTCAGGCAGCAATCGGCGAAGCGGTAACACGCTCGGCGATAGATCAGGGTAAAGTGTTTGCGGAAGAGCTTGGCCGCACGCCAGACTTGCAGGACTTTGCCGATATTCTGCCACTCTGGACAAAAGACAATGCGTTGGAAATCGAAGTTCTTTCGCAGGGCAAAGACCACTTCGATTTCAATGTGAAGCGTTGCCGCTATTCTGAAATGTATCGCGACATGGGGTTAGGCCATATCGGGCATCTGCTCTCGTGTAATCGCGATGGTGATTTCTGCATCGGCTATAATCCGGAAATGAAGCTTGAGCGCACACAGACGATCATGAAGGGCGCAAGCCATTGCGATTTCCGCTACAGCCTTGAGACGAAAGAACAAGGAGCCTGAAATGCCGGTTGAAAACTGGACCTCGAACCAGCTTGACGAACTCATCGCCTTCCGCCGTGATCTGCATGAAAATCCGGAACTCCTTTATGACGTCAATCGCACCGCTGAAAAGGTGGCAGAAGCGTTACGCGCAGCTGGACTTGATGAAGTCGTAACAGGCATTGGCCGCACAGGCGTTGTCGGCGTCATTCGCGGTCAAACCAACAAATCAGGCCGCGCAATTGCTCTGCGTGCTGACATGGACGCACTGCCGATCCTCGAAGAAACCGGTGCCGAATGGTCATCCAAAGTACCGGGCAAGATGCATGCCTGCGGACATGATGGCCATACGACCATGCTTTTGGGTGCAGCGCGTGAACTGGTCAAAAGCCGCGCTTTCGATGGCACAGTCATCGTCATCTTCCAGCCTGCTGAAGAAGGCGGCGCTGGTGCGAAAGCAATGATCGACGATGGACTGTTCAAGCGCTGGCCGGTCAACGAAGTTTACGGCATGCACAATCGTCCGAACCTCGAAGTTGGCAATTTCACGATCAATTCCGGCCCGATCATGGGTTCGGTCGATGTATTGGATATTACAATTGATGGTGTGGGTGGCCATGCGGCCTCCCCGCACCATACGATTGATCCAATCCCTGTAACGGCAGCACTCATTCAGGCTATCCAAACGCTAAGTGCACGCACCATCGACCCGCTCGATTCTGCGGTGATCTCCATCACCACGATTCATGGTGGCGATGCGTTTAACGTCATTCCACAGTCGATCAAACTGACCGGAACTGTGCGTACCTTGCGTGAAGAGGTCCGCAATCATATCGAAGAAAAACTATCGCGTGCGGTACAAGGCATTGCTGATGCGTTTGGCGCAAAGGCGACGCTCGATTATCAGCGCAATTATCCGGTGACCGTCAATCACGAGCATGAAACGGAACTGGCAGCGCTTGCCGCAGAAGCTGTTTCCGGCGCTGATCGCGTAACCCGCGATATGCCTGCAACGCTTGGTGGTGAGGATTTCGCGTTCATGCTCAACGAAGTACCGGGCGCGATGATCAACATCGGCAATGGCCCAAGCGCCAATCTGCACCACCCCAAATACGACTTCAACGACGATGTCATTGCCTGGGGCTGCTCTTACTGGACGACTTTGGTCAAGCAGAGGCTTCCAGTCTGACTGTCAAATACACTACAAATAAAAAAGCCGCCCTTATTTTTGAGGGCGGCTTTTTCTTGTCCATATTTAAAATACGCTCAGCTCGTTGCCGCAGCCTTGAACGTGAATAATTGCAAGGCATCATAGGCTGAAAGAACGGTTTCCATCTGCGCGGTATGACCTTTGACGAAAGCGTCGCCGTAGATGGTTTCATCCGGGTATTCGGTGATCAATGTCAGCGGAACTGTATGCCGATCATCAACACCAACCAGACATGGGAAGCCGTTGATAATGCGGAAACCCGTTTCGCCGGCATGTTGTTCGAAAAGCTTGATCTGCGCATCGTTGTATTCAAGCAGACCATCGATAGCACCAAGATGCTTAGTCACATGATCCATAAGCTGTTCAGCTTCTTTCTCCCATGAAGCGTGGTGGCGGATGATAAGAAAGAAGCCCTTTGGCAGCGTCCACATTGCAAAGGAACGCGGCACATAGCCCGATAGCGGGCGCGTCCATTCATGCGATGGATAGCCATGCAGATTGACGTGAAGCTTCGCATTTGTAAGAGCCTCAGCCTCTACACGGATGGCCTTTTCAAAAAGCCCTTCTCCTGTGCGATATTCCAAGTCATCGCCCAGAGCGGTGTAGCGAGACGCGTGATGCATATGATGTGGCTGCAAAACACACAGACGTTTGTGAATTTCATATCCGTCCGGGTTTTCCTGCGGCGAAATCGTGAAATGCCCACCATCGCGCGTGGCAAGCCGTGTGGCTGCCCGCAATGCACCAACGATCCCCGTCGTTTCATTGGCATGCTGACCAGCGCTGATCATCATCGGCAGATCACTGCCCGAGACATAGGTGGCGCGCACGCTACGGCCTGCACGCGTCTTCGCTTCAAAAGGCGAGCCGCCCAATTTTGCAATTTCACGGCGGATTTGGTCCGCGGAAAGCGGGGCCTGTGCATTTTCCAGCACCTGCTCGGCAGTGAGTGCATCAGCCGTTGCCAGCGGACGTGTTTCCACCTTCACAGAAGGATCGGCATCACGGAAACGAACCTCCGGCACAATCTGTCCCGGCTGCAAGCCGCGATCCCCGACAGGCCGACCCGACTTTTTCTGAAAAACTTCGAGCAACGAGAAATAAATATCTTCGTGCAGAGCTTCAGTGAGGCTCAGTGCTTCCTCATCATAGGGAAGACGACGATCTGTTATCGGCAGACTGACCGAAATGTTCAGCTCTTCAAAATAGGGTTCGCCCCTGCCCCAATCATGAGATGCAATGGTCGAAATCGTATCGTGAAACAGCTTTTCATAGGCTGTCTCAAAGCGTGCGTTTTCGACGCTGCCTTCATGATCAACCATCAACCAGCCGGTTGGTGAAACAAGCGTTTCGCCTATGAAATCTTCATGTACGCGATTGGGTGCGAAAACACGATGATTTTCAGTGTGGCCATCGGCAAATGTAAGGTCGACTTCATAGTTGAAATCATCCTCACCCGATGCACTAAAGCTGATTTTTGCATCAGGCAGAAGCGCGGACAGCGGATAGGTTTCAAGCAAAAAGCGGTTTTCGACGCAATTGTCATGACGCGGGTAGCGGATTGTTGCAGCTTTGAGGGCTTCACCATCCACCTCTTCAAGGAAGAAATGCAGAAGCGGTTTATAGGCTGAGCGCAGATGGGCATCAATGCCAGCCTCACGCAGTTTCGTTTCTGCTGCGAAGCGGCTAGGCTGATCATCAAACAGCCAGGCTTCTAACTTCGCACCGCGCAATTCCGGCTTTGAAAAGCGTTCGATCAAAACATCAATTGAACGCTGATAAGTCTTTTCAAAAATCACACTCATCGCGATGTCCTGCCGGTTGGATCGAGACTGTCACGCAGCCAGTCACCCAGAAGGTTGAGGCCAAGCACAGTGAAAAGAATGGCGAGGCCGGGGAAAAGGCTCACCCACCATGCAGTCTGGAGATAAGTGCGGCCATCAGCCAGCATGCCGCCCCAGCTTGGAATGGTTGAATCAATACCAAAGCCCAGGAAGGTCAGGCTGGATTCAAGCAGGATATTGTTGGCCACATTCAGCGTCATCAAAACAATGACCGGGCCAAGCAGATTTGGCAGCAAATGCTGGAAGATAATGCGCCAGTCTTTCACACCGATGGCGCGCGCAGACAAGATAAATTCGCGCTCGCGCAGCGACAGCACCGAGCCACGCACAAGTCGGGCATATTGCACGCATTGCGACACAATCAGCAGAATGATCGTGTTGACCAAACCGCCTCCGAGAATAGCCATGAACGTGATCGCAAGCAGAATAAAAGGCATTGCAAGCTGCACATCGACAAAACGCATCAGCGCCATGTCCCAGAAGCCCCGATAATAGCCTGCAACCAGCCCCATGATCGTACCAATGATCACAGAACCGATAACGGATACAAAGCCCACGAACAGCGAAATTTTTCCACCGATAATCACGCGTGCCAGCACATCGCGACCGAGCGGATCAGTTCCAAAGATATGCGCAGGATTAACGAAAGGCGGCGTCAGACGCGCAAGAAGGTCCACCTTGTTTGCACCAGCGGGGAACAGATAGCCGGAAAAGATGACGGCCAAACAAATGCCGCCTGTCAGCAAAAAGCCGACAACGAATTCCAGACTTGCAAAACGCGAAAGCCGGAGGTTTGAGGTCTTTTTAACCGCTTGTATAGCCATTGCTCTACTCCGTCCGGATACGCGGATCGACAAGGCCATATGCAATGTCTACCAGAAGATTGACGCCGATAATCATCATCGACAAAATTGCGATTGTGGCCTGCAGAACCGGGTAATCACGGCCGCCAACAGCATCAAAAGCAAGCGTACCCATACCCGGCCAGTTGAAGACTTTTTCAATGACCACGATGCCGCCCAAAAGACCACCAAACTGAAGACCAATAAATGTAATGAGCGGAATTGCACAATTACGAAGAGCGTGCTTGTAGAGCACTTTGTTTTCGCTCAGACCCTTGGCGCGCGCCACCATAATATATTGCGATTGCAACGTTTCCAGCATCGAGGTGCGTACAAGACGGACATTGGTTGCCGTAAGGATAATGCCCATCGTCATTGCTGGCATAATAAAACTGGAGATACCGCTCATGCCGCTTGGCGGCAGCCATTGCAACGAAATGCCGAACAGCAGAACCAGCATGGTGGCCAGCCAGAAATTCGGGAATGACAGACCAACGAGCGAACAAACACGAATGAGCTGATCCGCCCACTTGCCGCGGGAAACAGCTGCCTTGATGCCGAGTGGAATGGAAATAACAAGCGAAACAAAAAGCGACGCAAAAGCGAGCATCAGGGTTGCGGGCAATGCCTTTCCAACCAACACAGATACTGGCGTACCACCAAGGAAACTGCGTCCGAAATCAAAGGTAAAGAGACCTTTGAGAAACTGCCAGTACTGAACGAGAAACGGTTGGTTAAGGCCAAGCCCTTCGCGAATGCGCTCGAGATCTGCTTCTGTGATACTACCCGCACCTTGCGTCAGCATCAATGCCGGATCGCCCGTCAGCCGGATTGCATAGGCGACGAGCATCGTCATCGCAACCAGCACGAACAACGCTTGTAAAATTCGTTTTATAAGAAATCCGGCCACCAGAGCGCCTCCGAAATAGAGTGGCAAGCCGGTGAACGGCTTGCCACATTAGTCTTATCAATCAACAGTCACGTCGCTGAGACGCAAACGGTTATCCGGGGCCGGCACGAAGTTCTTAACCCGCTTGTTGATGCCGTAAATCGCCTTGGAGCTGTAAAGCGGCATTTCATACGCCTTATCAGCCGCATATTTGGCGATTTCCTGCAGCATCTTTTCACGCTCACCGCGATCAAGAACCGAACGCTGCGCTTCGAGCATCTTGTCGAGCTTTTCGTCCTTTTCGTACGGGTTCCACTTCTCGCCCGAATGATACATCGAGTAAGCCGTGTTATCGTAATCAAATGTCCAGCCGCCCCATTTTTGCTGGAACATAGCGCCGGTCTTGCCCTGTGGAATGACATCATTCAGCAACACGTTCACATCATATGGCTTGATGGTTGCATTGATGCCTACCATCTGCAGGAAGCTGGCAACAGCCTGTGTCACTTCGTTAAACGTCGCGTCATTACCGCGAACGTCGATCTGCACCGTTGCGCCGGGCTGAACACCTGCTTCTTCAAGAAGCTTCTTGGCCTGATCAGGATCGTACGGAAGTGGCTTGAGTTCTGGGTCGTACCCAAACGACAAAGCGCCCTGGAAGCTGGCAATAGGCTTTGCCTGACCAGCAAGGATCGACTGGATGATCGCATCGCGATCAACAGCCATAATCAGCGCCTTGCGAACGCGCTCATCCTTGGTAATGCCGTCACGCGTGTTGAAGCGCAGAGCATCAACGGTTGGGCCATCAGTCGTAACGAGTTCCAGATTTGCATCACCCTCAATCGTCGGGATCATGCCAATTGGAATTGTCGGCGGAATAACGAGATCAACGCGGCCAGCCTGAAGTTCGGCAACAGCGGTCGAAGGTTCGGTAATAAAGCGATATTCCAGTTCCGAAAGCTTCGGTGCACCGCCCCAGTGATCAGCAAAAGCTTCGAGCTTGATGTTGACCTTTGGCTCATAAGACACAAACTTGAACGGGCCTGTGCCGACCGGATGCGTGTTAAAATAGTCTTCGCCTTTTTCAGCGATATATTTTGGCGGAACGATCATTGCGCCATAGCCAGCAAGCTTGGTGAGCAGAACCGGATCAGCGGCTTTCAGATGAAAATCAACGGTCTTGTCGTCAATCACTTCAACCTTGTCGATTGCGATATAGTTCGAACGCTGCGGACCTTTTGCGCCTTCATCGCCAAGCAGACGATCAAAGGTAAACTTTACAGCTTCTGCGTTGAATGGCTCGCCATCATGAAACTTCACACCTTCGCGCAGGGTGAAGCGAATGCGCTTGCCGTCATCCAGCTCTTCCCATGACGTTGCTAGGCCGGGAACGATTTTCAAATCAGGTCCGCGATAAACCAGACCATCGAAAATATTGGTTGCAACTGACGCCCAATTGACGAGAAACGTATCAATCGGATCCCAGCTGCCTGGATCCTGCGGCGACGAAACGGTGAGCTTGCCTGCGGCAAAAGCCGGAGCCGACGCAATCACAGCCGCCGACAGAGCGGACGCCAGAAGAGCGGCTTTTAGTGCTTTCTTTATCATTAGTTTCCCCTTTGGGTTCGTTGAAGCATTTCCTGCAAAAGTGTGAAGCGGCTTTGCGTTGGATAATGCGGTGAAAAAATGCTGCAAGAATTCAAGCGCTTTCAGCAACGAAATGGCCTGGTGCAATCTCGCGGTGATTATAGATGATTGGCTTGTCGTCGATCCGGCGCGTTGTACTCGGAATTTCACCCTCCAAGGCTGCACGTTCGGTGCGTGCAGAAGGATCAGCGACAGGTACTGCTGAAAGCAGACGCTGCGTATAAGGATGCGACGGCGTTTCAAAAACCTGACGACGCGAGCCAAGTTCCATGATCTGACCAAGATACAGCACCGCCACGCGATGGCTCATCTTCTCAACCACTGCCATATCATGGCTGATGAAGAGATAGGCCAGGCCCTGCTCTCTCTGGAGGTCCATAAACAGGTTGATCACCTGCGCCTGAATAGAGACGTCAAGCGCCGACAGCGCTTCATCGGCGATAATCAGTTTCGGCTTTGAAGCAAGCGCACGTGCAATGCAGATGCGCTGACGCTGCCCGCCGGAAAACTCGTGCGGATAGCGCGATGCATGTTCCCGGCCGAGGCCAACACGCTCCAGCAGTTCTGCGACACGCGCATTGATCGCCTTGTTGTTGTCGAGAAGACCATGCGTGCGGATTGGCTCTGCAATGGAAAAGCCAACGGTCTTGCGTGGATCAAGTGACGCAAACGGATCCTGAAAAATATACTGCACTTCACGACGCATCGCATAGCGCTCTTGAGCGCTCATTTGCGAATAGGCTTTGCCGTTGAAGCGAATATCGCCAGCCAGCGGCGATTGAAGCTGCTGGATTGTGCGTCCAATGGTCGATTTGCCCGAACCGGATTCGCCAACAAGTGCGAGCGTTTCACCCGGATAAATGTCGAACGCGACTTTCGAGACGGCATTGCAGACATGGGTAACTTTGCCGAACAGATTTTTCTTGATCGGAAAGCGAACATAAAGATCGTCAACAGCAAGAAGTGGCTTTTCGCTATAACATGCTGTGTCCTGAATACGCTCTTCACCTGACAGCACTGGCACACCATCACGCATCATCATCACCGGCATGCGTTTTGGAAACGCCTCGCCCGTCATGCTGCCAAGTTTCGGAACGGCCGACAAAAGCGTCTGTGTATACGGATGCTGCGGCGCTTCAAAGATACGGCCGACCGGACCTTCTTCGACCTTTTTACCCTTCCACATCACCACAACATCATCCGCCATTTCGGCCACCACGCCCATATCGTGCGTGATGAAAATGACTGCCATTTCAAGCTCTTTCTGCAAATCTTTGATGATGTGCAGAATCTGCGCCTGAATGGTGACATCAAGGGCCGTTGTTGGCTCGTCAGCAATGAGCAATTTAGGTCGGCAAGCCAGTGCCATAGCGATCATCACGCGCTGGCGCATACCACCGGACAGTTGATGCGGATAACGCTTGAGCAAGCCTTCGGCATCAGGCAGACGCACCATTTCCAGCAGCCGCTTGCCTTCAGCCAGAGCAGCACTCTTCGACATGCCTTCATGCAACATCAGCACTTCAGAAAGCTGATTGCCGATAGTGAAGACCGGATTGAGCGAGGTCATCGGTTCCTGAAAGATCATCGCAATGTCTTTGCCGCGAATACCGCGCATCGCTTTTTGATCGGCTTTCAGAAGATCACGTTCGCCGTCAGGGCTGTTGAACAGAATACGACCGTTGGGAAATTTTGCGCCGCTCATATCAGCGAGGCGCATAATCGAAAGTGACGTGATCGATTTTCCTGAACCGGATTCACCGACAACCGCAAGCGTACGGCCAGCCGCAACAGAAAAATTCAGATCATCAACAACGCGATTGCTGCCAAATTCAACGCTTAGACCCTCAACTGTCAGCAGAGGCTTAGACACAGTTCCGCTCAAACTCGTAACTCTCTTATAGTGTTATGGCAGACCGCGTGGCCTGATTGAATGCACCGGACATGAAGCGCAGCAATGCGGCAACTTCCGAAAGGGTTTCTTCTGAAGGGCGGGCATTGGCGGTCGATTCGACAAGTAGACGCTCACGAATCTCGCGATAACGCGCGCAAGCCTCTGCTCCCTTTTCAGTAATTTTGACCGTCTTTTCCTTGGATGCCTTACCAGTGGTTAGAAGCCCGGCTTTTTCCAACTTACGGATGGCGTATGTCGCGATATGCGTGTCTTCAATATCAAGCACCAGACAGATATCAGCCAGTTTCTTTTCGCGTCCGCGATGCCGGATGGAATGTAGGATAAGAACTTCGATTGGAGAAAGGCCCGGCAAACCGGCTGCGGCCATGCAGCGAACCATCCAGCGCGAGAATGCATGGGAAGCCAGAATGAGCCCATACTCAACTTCTGACATGCCCGGCGAGCCACCTTCGGCAAGGTGAGACGAGGAAACAATCGGGCCAAGTGATGCAACAGAACGAAGGTGCTTTGGAAGAGACACCTCATCAAAGGCCGACTCTCGTATTTCCAACAATGCATCCGCACCGCTTTGCGGTTCTGTATCGTGCACCATTTAACGCCCCTTTTATTTTATTCACTTTATGTCATCAGCTTATCGCCATTTTGTCAATAAATTGTATTTATGCATGCGCAATAAGCACAGGAGATGCTCAACAGCCGCCCACCATTTTGACCATAATTCGATGAATTATTCCGCGGGCTTAAGCCAACTATCAAACCATCCGGGTAACAATCGCCTTGATTTCACGCTCAAAGAAATCAGAGAATGTCGCAATACGTGGCGGCAATTTCTGGAACGGTGGATAATACAGCGTCAGCCAAAGCTGCGGGGGCGACCATTGCGGCAAGATATGAACAAGCCGACCCGTACGCAGATGTTCCGCCACAATAAAGGTCGGCAGCATCGCAACGCCTGCTCCGCCAGCTGCCATATTGGCGAGCACTTCACCATTATTAGCACTGATCATGCGCCCAGCAGAAATATTGAAGGTTGCACTTCCATCCGACAAGGTCCAGTTTTCACGGCGGCTTTCTGGACTATAGCCCAGACATCCATCCGAGTTCAGTTCACTCGGATGTTCCACATCAACATATGGCGTACCGGGCGCCGCGACCAGAATACGCTTGATCTCAATAATCTTACGCCAGATGGTGAATTTATCCGACGGTGCACCGGAGATGCGGATCGCCAGATCGAAATCCTGCTCGACAATATCGAGCATCTGATCCGTCAGCGACAACTCCACCTCAATCTTTGGATACAGTTCCCGAAACGCCGAAAGAATTTGCGGCAGCACCTGCTGGCCGAGCGACATCGGCGCATTGATGCGCAAGCGCCCCTGATCTGCCTTATGAACATTCATGAGGTCATGCCGCGCAGCCTCCAGCGCTTCCACTGCCGGTTCAATACGCGCAGCGAAGACTGCACCATCACTTGTCAATGAAACCTGCCGCGTCGTGCGGACAAAAAGCTGCACACCCAGATCTTCCTCCAGTGCCGCAATTGTGCGGGTAACGGAGGCTGGTGTCATGTCCAACTCCCGCGCCACTTGGGCAAAATTTCGCTTCTCTGCCGCCAGAAGAAAGGTTTTCAGGGCTTTCAGTTCATTCATTTTATTATTGCACTCTGCGTAATAGATTAGCAATTATTGAGACAATTGTTATCAACTATCAAGTCTCTTAAATTCGGCTCAACAAGATTGCAAAGCGGCAATGCCGCAGAAAGGCAAATATCATGCTGAACCAGATTAAGGGCCTTCACCACGTCACTTCGATGGCCGCTGATGCGCGCCAGAACAATAGCTTCTTTACCGACACACTCGGCCTGCGTCGTGTAAAAAAGACCGTCAATTTCGACGAGCCAAGTGTTTACCACCTTTATTATGGCGATGAAGTCGGCACCCCCGGCTCGGTCATGACCTACTTCCCTTTCCCAAACATCGTTCGCGGTCGCCGGGGTGTTGGTGAAGTTGGTGAAACGGAATTCTCCGTGCCAAAGGGTTCACTCGGCTTCTGGAAAGACCGCCTTGTTGCTAAAGGCGTAACCGGCCTTGAAGCTGACCTTGTGTTTGGTTCCGAACGCCTGCGTTTTCACGGTCCGGATGGCGATGGCTTTGCACTCGTCGAGATCGAAGACGACAAGCGTGCACCTTGGATGAGTGCGGGTGTATCCGAAGATGTCGCTATTCGTGGCTTCAGCGGCGCGCGTATGCGGCTTCACGACATTGATGCCAGTGCCGAACTGCTCAAGTTCATGGGTTATGAACGCGCTGAAACCGAAGGCAATGTCAGCCGCTTCATCATGCCAAATGGCAATGGTGCCGATACGATCGACCTTGAAGCTCTGCCTTCCGCTCAGGCTGCACGTCAGGGTGCAGGCTCCGTACACCACATCGCCTTTGCGGTGCCGGATCGCGCTGCACAGCTTGAAGTACGCAAGGCACTGATGGACACGGGTTACCACGTAACACCTGTGATTGACCGTGATTATTTCTGGGCGATCTATTTCCGCACACCGGGGGGCGTGTTGTTTGAAGTCGCAACCAACGAACCCGGCTTTGACCGCGATGAAGACACAGCGCATCTGGGCGAAGCACTCAAACTGCCAAGCCGTTATGAAGCTTATCGTGATCGCATCGAAGCCAATCTCGAACCTTTGACAGATAAATAACTGGATGCCTCCGGCTTTGCCGGAGGCTCCCTCCTTTGGAGGATTATCATGACAAAAAATGAATATATCAGCTTTGTGCGCGAAGGCGTTGCCGGTTCGCCAGTTGTTATCGCGTTTCACGGCACAGGCGGCAATGAACACCAATTTACCGGCCTGATCGACCAGATGCTGCCCGATGCAGGCATTGTCGCCCCGCGCGGCGATGTATCGGAATTCGGTGCCAATCGTTTCTTTCGCCGCACGGGTGAAGGTGTCTATGATATGGATGACCTTCACCTGCGCACGGAAAAGATGTTGGGCTTTATAAGCGAAGTTCGCGAGCAGAATCCCGGTCGTGAAATCTATGCGCTCGGCTATTCAAATGGCGCCAATATTCTGGCATCCATGCTGTTTCGCGACCCAAGCCTGTTTGACCGTGCGGCACTCATGCATCCGCTGATCCCATGGACGCCAGAGCCACAGCCGGCTCTCTCCGGCAAACGCATTCTGATCACGGTTGGCGAAGTCGATCCAATTTCGCCACTCAAGCTCTCAAAGAGCCTGATTGAATGGTTCAAAGCACAGGGTGCAGATGTGGATGCACTGATTGCACCCGGCGGCCATGAAATCCGTCCCGCAGAACTTGAGGCACTAAGCGCATTTCTACAAGCTGTCTAGAAATATCGATCAATTGCTGAACTACAATCAAAAGCCGTTCAGGGAAAGCCCTCTGAAAGGCTTTTGATAAGCGTATTATTCTTAAATGTATCGCTTTTAAGTAATTCAGGTTATAGGCTTCAATAAACATACACCCATCTCGACCGTGAAGAGTTAATGAGCGCCTTATTTAACCTTGACCAGCAAACAATGTTCACAGTGAATGCATTCTTGCTGTTGGTTTTTGCGGCAGCCTTTTTGCTTGCAAGCTTAGGCGATAGAGATCGACGCTATTGGTTTAACCTCGTTCTTTCTAATTTCTTATTTGCTATTGCTTTTTTCCAATTCGCAAAAAAATCAACGGTTCGGCAGAAGCGTTGCTAATTCCCAACGCGTTGCTCGTGATTGGTTTAGGTCTTCGCTGGCAAGCAATTCGTAACTTTTTTGGCCATCCATCATCGCCGGTCTGGTTCATCGGCCTAACGGCAGCAATCATTTTAGCGCTGTTATTTTCAGCCTCTTTGGGCCAAGGCTTGGTTTTTGGCTTTATCAATTTGGCCATAGCGGCACAGATATTGGCCATCATCATCGCCCTCATATACGAGAAAGAAAAGCTACCCTCCAAATTGGGACTTATCTTGGCCTATGTCGTTATCGGCCTATCCTCTCTGCTACGTGTCATACAAGGCTGGATACTTTCACCTGAAATCGAAAGCCTGCTTCCCGCAGACATATTCCTTGAGATCAACTTGATTGCAGCCACGATTCACATCAGCGCAAGCGGCGCATTTTCGCTGTCATTAGCGTATGAACGAACGGTTGCGGTTTTGCGCGAGATTGCTATGCGCGACCCTTTAACGGGTCTGTACAACCGCTGGAGTATTCAAGCGCTGATGGAAACCATACAGGGTCGAAAACTGGATCATACGACGTCAGTCGTAATGCTGGATATTGATCATTTCAAATCTGTGAATGACACATACGGACATGCGGCCGGAGACGCAGCTCTCAAACACTGCGCAGACCTCATCCGTCACACATATCGCGAATTCAACCTGATCGCCCGCGTCGGCGGCGAGGAATTTCTGGTTATCATGCCCAAACAAAGCATTGAAGAAGCAGAGAAGCTGGCGCGAAAGCTGCAAACGGCCATGAAAACCAATGTATTTATGTTTGAAAACAAGCACATTCCATTGACTGTCAGCGCTGGCATTAGCCACGGATCAGCCGACCCTCTGTCATTACAAAAGCTGATTAGCAGTGCTGACAAAAGCCTTTATCAAGCAAAAGCCAGCGGTCGCAATCGCATTGAAATCGACCCTGAATCCAGTGCTCTGTATTTTGCTTGACGGCAACCGGATACTCTCGACCCGAACGCATTAATCAACCAAATGCGCGCCGCCGTATTTTTGCTGGCTGCTGCAATCTCAATGGCGCGTGAAAACTAACCTACTCTGCGGATTTCAATATCATCCAAGCCTCGTGCTGAAAGCGCGGGGCTTGAGTTGTTGTGGAATACGCACAGTAGCAATCGTTCACGCATCTTTTCCACATCAGAGCGAACATATTACTCTTGTAATTTTGAATATACATATGTATTAGTGGCAAGAGTTCGCTATCGGGCCGTAGGCAGAGGAGCCTTCCCGGGTGATCTTTTAATAGTCAGGCGGGAGGAAGTTTCGTCTGATTTCCAAGGGAGGAATTTATGAAAAAGCTCGCTTTGCTGGCGGCTGTTGCTGCCTTTTCGTTGCCTGTTTCGGTCATGGCGCAGGATGCGCCAGGTACTATCAAAAAAGACAGCTACCGCTTTGTCATCGTGCCGAAAGTCGTTCACCCCTGGTTTGACAAGGTGAATGAAGGTGCGCAGCAGGCCGCTGCCGCTTTGAAAGCGCAGACCGGCGCCAATGTTGAAATCGTCTACTCCGCACCACAGAGCGCAGACGTTGTTCAGCAGAACCAGATTATCGACAGCGCACTTGCCACCCGTCCAGATGGCCTCGCACTGGATCTTCTCGATCCATCGGGAAACCGTGCATCGCTCGAAGAAGCACAGAACCAGAAGGTTCCACTGGTCCTGTTCGATTCGGTGCCACCAGAAGGCATGAGCATCACCCATATCGGTTCGGACTTCTGTGAGCAGGCCAAGATCGCTGCCCGTCGTCTGGTTGAAGTGCTCGGCGGCGAAGGCGAAGTCGCAATCATGATGGGCGTGCCAACTGCACCAAACCATTCGATCCGCGCTGAGTGCCATCGCGAAGTTTTCAAAGAGCATCCGGGCATCAAGGTTGTTGCTGAAGGCATCGACAACGACAGCATCGAAATCGCGCAGCAGCAGGCAGCGGCCATCATGCAGGCCAATCCAAACCTGAAGGGCTGGGTTGCTTCGGATGCGGCTGGTCCGATCGGCATTGGTCAGGCTATCGTTGAAGCTGGCAAGCAAGGCAAGGTTACGCTGGTCGGTCTCGACAATCTGCCGGAAATGCTCGACATGATCCGCAATGGCGTGGCTGACAGCTCGTCCGCATCACAGCCTGAATTGCAGGGCTACTGGTCGGTTATGACGCTCTGGGCACAGGCAACCGGCGCTCCGGTTCCTGGCTATATCGACACCGGCAATGCTTTCCTTACCAAGGAAAACGTAGGCAACTGATCCGTTCCGATCTCGTTGCTGGAGCACGGGCTCTCCCGTGCTCCCTTTTTTCCTGTTCTATCGGCTATGACCGGCAGCTTGTCGGAAACGCAGCGATAGTTTTCCAAGGTGTCCATCATGGCTTATCTTGAAACAAGCGGATTAGGCCGGGACTTTCCGGGCGTAACCGCGCTGGATGGTGTTGACCTGAAAATCGAGCTGGGTCGCACACATATTCTTGCTGGTGAAAACGGTGCTGGCAAATCAACCCTCGTTAAAATTCTGACCGGAACCGACAGCGCTTCGCGCGGTCAGGTGCTGATCGATGGGCGCGATCCGGTGGCGGATCCTGCACTCTATAAAAACGTCGCCTATGTCCCGCAGGAACTGACCTTGTTCCCGCAGATGAGCGTTGCGGAAAATCTATTCATGCCGTTCAACAGAACTGGCCATGGCGGCTTTACCGTCAACCGCAAGGCTTTGCTGGAAGAGGCAAAATCCTATCTCGACCGTTTCGGCATTGAAGCGCAGCCGGATGATTTGGTTGCCAATATTTCCGTATCCGATCAGCAGCTCTTGCAGATTGCACGCGCCTGCACCAATGCGCAGATGAAGGTGCTGATCCTTGATGAGCCAACCTCGTCGCTGACGCGTGTTGAAGTCGAGCGTGTCTTCAAAGTCATTCGCGGCCTGCTTGATCGCGACCATGCAATTGTTTTCATCAGTCATAAGATGGAAGAAGTCTTCCAGATTGGCGATGATTATACCGTTCTGCGCAATGGCACGAAGATTGAAAGCGGTCAGATCAAGGACATCACCGAAGCCGATCTGATCCGCGCCATGTCTGGCCGCGATCTTTCCTTTGATGAACATTTCCGCCCGTCAAAACCGACCACTGAAACCATCATGGAAGTGCGCGGGCTGTCCGGTTCGCGCTTTGAAGACATCAGTTTTGATCTGCGCAAAGGCGAGATTTTGGGCTTTGCCGGACTGGTGGGCGCTGGACGCTCCGAAGTGATGCAGACGATCTTCGGCTTTTTGAACGCCAAAGCGGGCACTGTGAAGATCGAGGGCGAAAGCTGGACACTCAATGATACCTCGCGCTCGGTTTCCGGCGGCATGCTCTATCTTTCAGAAGAGCGCAAGCATCACGGCATTCTGCCGCTTCTGTCGTTGCGCGAAAATATCGGCATTTCGATCCTGGAGCTGACCAGCGGCAGGTTCGGCATTTCCGACGCCCGTGAACGCAACATCGTGCAGACGATTATCGATGATTACGGGATCCGAACGTCTGGCATGGGCAAGCGCATCTCCCAGCTCTCGGGTGGCAATCAGCAGAAAGCGATTATCGGTCGCGCCATGGCGACGCGCCCACGCGTGCTGATCTTTGATGAGCCGACGAAGGGCATCGATATCCGCACCAAATCCGAGATTTATCGCATCATGAAGAATCTCGCCGAAGAAGGCGTCGGTGTCATCCTCGTCTCCTCGGAACTCAACGAATTGCAGAAATGCGCAAGCCGTATCATCACCATGCATAACGGCCATATCACCGGTGAGTTCTCCACCACCGATACCAACAATGAAACACTCGTGGGCGCGATCTTTGGAACAGAGGTAAAAGCCGATGCAAACTAATCCCCTTTCCAATCTCATCCGCACGCCGCTGGCCGGTGTCTTTGTGGCCCTTCTGGTGATCTTTGGCCTTTCGGCCATCATGTCGCCTTACTTCCTGACGCCCTATAATCTGTCGGTTGTTGCACGCGGCCTCGCCTTTGTCGGCCTCATCACCATTGCACAGTCGATGTTGATGGTGCTGGGCGAGCTCGATCTGTCGCTTGGCGTGATCGGTGGGCTTTGCGGCGTGGTCTCCGGAATCTTGATGGTCCGCATGGGTTTTGAGCCTTATTCGGCAATGTTGCTGGCCATTCTGCTTGGCCTTTGCCTTGGTTTATTTAACGGTTTCCTCGTCACCTTCCTCCGCCTGCATTCACTAGTGCTCACCATTGGTACAGCGGGCATTTTCGGCGGAGCCAATCTGGTGCTGACGCGCGGTGTTGCCATCACAGGTATTCCGCGGGATGTGCAATATCTTGGCCGTGGAGATTTGTTCGGCGTGCCGGTGCCATTCATCATCATGTTTGTGGCCCTGTTGATCGCGACATTCGTAATGCTGAAAACTCCGTTTGGACGTTACATGTATGCGATCGGCAACAATCGTGACGGTGCCCGCATGCTGGGCATTCGCGTGGATCGTGTGCGTCTGATGGTGTTCGGCGCTGCTGGCGCCATTGCAGGTCTGGCTGGTGTGTTGATGGTGGCGCGTCTCGGAACTGCACAGCCGTCGATTGGTGATAGCTGGGTTCTGGCTCCGATTGCAGCATCTGTCATCGGCGGCGTTGCCACAACGGGTGGTATCGGCAGCCCGATTGGTGCGATATTCGGTGCAGGTATCATCGCTATTATTGAAAACATTATCGTTCTGTTCGGTGTCTCCCCTTACTGGCAGGGCATTGTTTCGGGTGCAATCGTCGTGCTGGCCATCTCTTTCGATGCCATATCGCGTCGCTATCTGCGCCGGGATGCCCACTGAGCTGAACACGCGACGAGTTTTAGAAAGCTAAAGACATGAATGAAGAAGTCAAAACGAAGAAGCTGATCAACGCGCCTGAAAACATCATTGCAGAAATGATCGAAGGCATGGTTGGTGCGCATCCTGATATTCTGCGCGTTGAGGGCGAAACCGGTCGTGCGGTTGTGGCGGTCGATGGCCCGCGTGAAGGCAAGGTCGGCATCGTTGTGGGTGGTGGCTCAGGACACGAGCCAGCTTTTGCAGGCTATGTCGGACGCGGCCTTGCAGATGCAGCAGCCGTTGGCAACGTGTTTGCATCTCCATCACCTGCACATATTGCGGAAGCGGCACGCGCTGCCGATGGTGGCGCTGGCGTTTTGATGCTCTATGGCAACTACACCGGCGATGTTCTCAACTTCACCATGGCTGCGGAAGAACTCGCACAGGATGGCATGGATGTGCGTCACGTCGCAGTGGCCGACGATGTGGCCTCAGCGCCGCTTGATCGCAAGTCGGAGCGTCGCGGCATTGCCGGTGATTTCTTTGTATTCAAGGTGGCCGGTGCTGCCGCTGATCTCGGTGAATCGCTGCCGCGCGTTGAAGCGCTTGCTCAGGCTGCCAATGAAGCGACCCGTTCGATGGGCGTGGCTTTAAGCCCCTGCTCGCTGCCGCAGACCGGCAAGCCGAATTTTTCCATCGGCGACGATGAAATGGAAATCGGGATGGGATTGCATGGCGAGCCCGGCATCCGTCGCCAGAAGCTTGCACCTGCGGATGAAGTCACCGACGAATTGATGGCTTCGGTGCTGGAAGAGCTCGCGCTCAAGGCTGGAGATCGCGTAGCGGTTCTGGTCAATGGACTGGGTGCAACAACCCATATCGAGCTTTATCTGATCTTCCGCCGCGTAAAGCAGATTCTGGATGGCAGGGAAATTCAGATCCATGCTTCGTGGGTGGGCGAATATGCAACATCGCTTGAAATGGCTGGTGCGTCGGTCACGCTGATGAAGCTCGATGCGACGTTGCAAGCGCTGCTCGATCATCCATGCCATACCCCAGCCTTAACGGTTGGTGCTGTGCAGTCAGCGGATCGTGAACCGGCTTCAAGCCGCAAGGTAGCACGCGCTGTTGAACATAAGGAAGCAGCATCGGACGCGCCGCGCAAGCTCCTCACCGATGGTGATGTAACGCCTGCGCTGTTCAAAGCGATGATGATGAATGTCGGCAATCAGATCATTGCCGAGAAGAACTGGCTTTCGGAGCTCGACGGCGTGATCGGTGATGGTGATCATGGCATTACCATGGAAATCGGCTGGAAGGCCGTGCAACATGCGCTTGAAGACGAACAGGGCGATGAAACCATTGAAGCTATCTGCAAGCGCATGGCCAAGGCGTTTCTGGATGCGGTTGGCGCTTCGTCAGGTCCGCTTTATGCAACCGCGTTCCTGCGTGCGGGTACGGCTGTCAGCAATCGTCTGAATCTTGATGGCAATGGCATTGCCGAATGGTTAGCTGCGGCATCGCAGGGTATCCAGGATCGCGGCCGCGCTGCACCGGGCGACAAGACGATGATTGACGCATGGGTTCCAGCGGTCGAAGCTGCCAATCAAGCCGCGAAAGCAGGAAAATCCACGCTCGACGTGCTGATTGCGGCACGCAATGGCGCAGAGGCGGGAATGAAGGCGACGGCTGCAATGGAATCGCGTCGTGGCCGTTCCGCCAAGCTTGGTGAACGCTCGATCGGCCATATCGATCCGGGTGCAGCGTCTACATTCGTAACATTGCGCGCCATGGCAGAAGCGCTTCAAGCAAAGGCTTAATCAATTAGAACAGGGGCCGTGTTTAACGCGGCCCCTGCAACAGTGCATGCGCAACACCTTCATTCGTGACGAGACGATTGACATAACCACCGCGCAGAATGGCCCGGATAATTGGGATTTTGCTCAGCCCACCTGAAACCAGAACCGATGCCGGTTTGAGTTTGAGCTTGTCCGGTGGCAAGGCAATGATTGAATCATTGAGGAAATGGCCAATCGGTTGACCTTGAGCATCAAGAAAATATCCCAGAAACTCTCCAACGGCTCCGAGCTTCAGCACTGCATCAAGATTGTCTTTTACCACCCGGATATGGGTGAGCGACGTTTCCGATGTCAGTGCGCCACATGAGACAAGGCCGATATCGGCAATTTCGGTGCGGGCAAGCACGTCTGTCAATTCATCGCTCAGGAGTATGGCCTCGCGGCTTTCGCGGTTGGCACAATAGATCGGAGCAGTCAGATAGTGGCACTCAACACCTAGCGTGCGGGCAAAATCGGTCGCAACTTCAAACGTATTGGTTGAGGAGCCGCTGGTCACGCCGCCCGTCAGACTGACGACCCAGCTTTCCGGCTTGGGACGCGAACGCAGACTCCTGACTGCAAAGCTCAAAGTGCGGCCTGAAGCGATCCCTATCCCCATATCGCGTCCTGCAATCAGTTCGCTTGCCATGGTTCCTGCAGCTTCACCGATCACGCGTTTCTGCTCAAGATAGTCATCAAGGTCTGGTACAACTACGACATCGGCAAGGCCGTAGCGGGCTGCGACCTTTTCCGCCAAGACGATGCAATCGACAAGCGGAAGGCTGACATTGACCTGTATCTGTCCCGATTCGCGGACCTGACCAATGATCTTGTTGACCTTTAGTCGCGTTATATTGAGCCGTTGCGCGATTTCCTGTTGGGTCTGGCCACCAATGAAATAGAGCCAAGCTACGCGCGCGCGCTCCTGCTCGTCATCGACTGATGCAAAACTCTCGCTCATTGACCGCCTTTGCCCGTGGTGAAATCCGGTGCATCATCTTTTTGAAAGATTGGCCGGAGGAAACCTTTTCCTTTTGATTTCTCAACTCATTTCACAAGTTGGGGTTCGCTCGCAAGGTCTTTTTGGACATAAGGATGATGGCCATCAAAAGCGATCAGGCCGCTTCTGCCGGCGGTGCCATCGCGCCTGTCATCAGTGCAACAGCGTCCGACATGGAATATTGCTTCGGATCGACCACCGTCAGACGGCGACCAAGGCGATGAATATGGATGCGATCAGCCACTTCAAATACATGCGGCATGTTGTGCGAAATCAGCACAATCGGCATTCCACGTGCTTTCACATCCTGAATAAGCTCAAGCACACGGCGTGATTCCTTCACGCCAAGTGCGGCGGTCGGCTCGTCCATGATGACAACTTTCGAGCCGAAGGCTGCAGCGCGAGCAACGGCAACGCCCTGCCGCTGACCGCCAGACAGGGTCTCCACCGCCTGGCTGATGTTTTGAATCGTCATCAGGCCGAGTTCGGAGAGCTTTTCGCGCGCAATCTTTTCCATCGCCCCGCGATCAAGCATCCTGAGTAATGAACCAAGCGGACCCTTGCGGCGAATTTCGCGCCCAAGAAACAGGTTGTCTGCTATGGATAACGCAGGTGAAAGAGCGAGGTTCTGATAAACCGTCTCAATGCCTGCATGACGCGCTTCCATGGGAGAATTGAAGCTGACTGGCTTGCCATCAAGCAGGATTTCACCCTCGTCAGGGCGAATGGCTCCCGAAAGCGCCTTGATCAGCGACGACTTGCCCGCGCCATTATCACCAATGACGGCAAGAATCTCCCCCGGATAGAGGTCGAAATCGGCACGGTCGAGCGCCGTAACACGTCCATAGCGCTTGACGAGACCTTTAGCAGAGAGAACAGGCGTGGGTGAGGTTTTCATGCTGCAGCCTTTCTGATCCACTGGTCAATGGCAACGGCGGCAATAATAAGAACACCAATCAGGAGGTAGGTCCATTGTGGGTCTGTGCCCCACAGACGTAGCCCCAAGGAGAAAACACCAACAATCAATGCACCAAACATCGTACCAAGGATGGAACCCCGCCCGCCAAAGAGCGAAATCCCACCGATCACGACGGCTGTAATGGATTCAATATTGGCAAACTGCCCTGCCGTCGGTGATACGGAGCCAAGGCGCCCAATCATAGCCCAGCCAGCAAGCGCACAGATAAGCCCCGCCAGAATATAGACTGACATGAGGATAGGCTTCACCGAAACGCCCGACAATTTTGCGGCTTCGGGATCATCACCAATAGCATAGACGTGACGTCCCCATGCCGTATGGTTGAGCACAAACCAGAGGAACAGGACCAAAAGCACCATAGCGATCACGCCATAAGTAAATACAGCTCCGCCAATACGAATGCTTTCGCCAAAGAACTGCAAAATCGGAGCTTCTGCCGTGATTTCCTGTGCGCGAATGGTTTCATTGGCGGAGTAAAGGAAGTTCGTAGCAAGGATGACCTGCCACATGCCAAGCGTAACGATAAAGGGTGGCAGACGCACATAGGCTATCAGAAACCCGTTGATGAAGCCACAAAGCGCGCCGGTCGCAAAACCGCACAGGATGGAAAGCTCCGCCGGCAAGCCGTAGCGGAATGTGAACTGTCCCATGACAACGGAAGAAAGAACCATGATTGCGCCGACCGACAGATCGATACCGGCGGTCAGGATCACCAGAGTCTGCGCTGCGGCGACAATGCCTGTGATCGCGACTTGCTGGAGAATGAGTGTCAACGCAAATGCTGAAAAAAATTTGCCACCCAGCGTGATGCCGAAGACCAGCAACGAAATCACGAGCACAATCAATGGCACCGCTGCCGGGTTGTGATGCAGAAAATGTCTGACGCGATAAAGCACGGAATGATCGCCTGCATCGAAGGAGGCGACATCGCTTGCACTTTGCGAGAGTGATTTTTCATATTCCTGCATTGATGATTTTACGGCAGTGGTCGTTGCCTGCGGCTCACGCATGTCTGTCTCCTGCTTTATGGCGCAAGAGCATCCGGCAAAAGCTGCCGGATGCAGATTGTCACACAGCTTTTAGCCCCAGCACTTGCCCAGCGCCGTCTTGGTGTCGATTGACTCCACACCTTCGACGGGCTTGTCGGTGACAAGAGCCACACCCGTGTCGACGAAGGTTTTACCTTCGGTCGGCTTAGGCTTTTCGCCTGTATCTGCGAATTTTTTAATGGCTTCGATGCCAAGCGCTGCCATTTGCAACGGATATTGCTGCGATGTCGCGCCGATCACGCCAGCTTCGACATTTTTAACACCAGGGCAACCACCATCAATCGAAACGATCAGAACGTCCTTCTCACGACCCAAGGCCTTCAGAGCTTCATAGGCACCAGCCGCAGCAGGCTCGTTGATCGTGTGAACGACATTGATGGTCGGATCTTTTTGCAGAAGGTTTTCCATGGCACGACGGCCACCTTCTTCATTCCCGTCAGTAAGATCACGGCCCACGATACGCGGATCGTCTTCATCGCCGAGCTTCGTTCTGTCTTTCGGATCAATACCGAAACCGACATCAAAGCCCTGATCACGCAAAACATCAACACTTGGTTGCGCTGCCGTCAGATTAAGGAAGGCCACACGCGCATCCTTGGCCTTGTCGCCGAGGGTTGCAGCCGCCCATTTTCCGACCAGCTCACCCGCAAGGAAATTATCTGTTGCGAAAGTTGCATCAGCCGCATCAGCTGGTTCCAGCGGTGTATCGAGAGCGATAATCAACGCACCGGCCTCGCGGGCTTTTTGCAGTGTTGGCACAATACCTTTTGTATCTGAGGCGGTAATCAGAATGCCCTTGGTGCCATCTGCGATACAGGTTTCGATGGCGGCAACCTGACTTTCTGAATCGCCGTCGATCTTGCCGGCATATGTCTTGAGATTAACCCCAAGCTCCTTCGCTTTCGCGATAGCACCTTCCTTCATCTTGACGAAGAACGGATTGGTATCAGTCTTGGTAATCAGGCATGCGCCGACATCAGCCGCGCTGGCTGGGGCTGCAACGGAAGCAGCAACACCGAGTGTCAAGGCAGCAATCGCTGTCGAAAAAACTGTCTTCTTCATGAACTCCTCCCAGAGTGAAACCGGTTCCTCTTTCCCCCGGCGTGATGAAAACAAAACACGGCTTCATAGCAGAGTCAATTAATAAATCCACTTGATTTATTAATTTGCTGTGTCACTCTCTTGATTGAGAAATAGAAAACCCTCGTCAGCATTGGGGGTGAGAAAGGCCTCTAACCCTCTGTTTTGATTAATATGTTCTTTAAGTTTAGGCTTTCTCGACACCGAAGTTTGGGATAGGCAGGTTCAATAAATTTGCAGGATTCTGGGAGAGGATATGGTCAGGCACACTTCAGAACGTGGTTCTGAGCAACACGGCGATCTCGCCGCCGCAGGGCCAGCTTTGCCGGAATTTGCGCAAACAGGCGTCAACATCAATCGCGGGTCCAATCAGATCGGTGTCCGCGCTTATAACGAGCGTCTTGTGCTTGCTTTGGTGCGCCGACACGGTGCAATGGCGCGTGTCGATATAGCACGGAAAACAGGCCTTTCGGCGCAAACAATTTCAGTGATTATTCGCGAATTGGAGAAGGACGGCCTTATCACGCAAGGCGAACGTGTACGTGGGCGTGTCGGACAGCCTTCCATGCCTATGCGACTTGCCGCAGATGGCGTCTTCTCGTTCGGCCTTAAGATAGGCCGCCGGAGCGCTGAAATAATCCTAATGGATTTTCTGGGCCAAATACGCAAGCGCCGCCACATCACCTATGCATGGCCTGTTCCTGATATAATCCGGACCTTTGCTTTCGATAGCATCGCTGAATTTACTGCCGCGCTTGATGCTGACAAACGCGATCGGATTGCGGGCCTTGGGATTGCTCTCCCGTTTGAACTTTGGAATTGGGTTGAAGAAGTGGGCGCACCCGTTGCTGATATGAACGCCTGGCTAGATGCCGATCTGATCCATGATTTCGGTTCATCTCTGCCTTTTCCTGTCTTTTTGCAAAACGATGGCACAGCCGCCTGTGGTGCAGAACTGACTTTCGGACGCGGCCCTGAATTTACGGATTTCGTTTATTTCTCAATCGGATCATTCATCGGCGGCGGCGTTGTGTTGAACAACACACTGTATCCAGGAAGAACCGGGAATGCTGGCGCTCTGGGTTCCATGCCGATGCGGATGCGTGAAGCAGACGATAAACGTGAAGCAATCCAGCTTATTGATACAGCATCGCTTTTCGTTCTTGAACGAATGTTGCATGAACATGATATCTCGTCCGACGAGCTGTGGCTTTCGCCGGAAAGCTGGCCGGATTTCGGCGATGTGTTAGACGAATGGATTGCGCTGGCCGCACGCGGACTAGCCCATGCAGTCGTTGCCGCCGCATCGGTGATTGATTTTCCTGCTGCGATTATTGATGGTTGGCTGCCGCAAAATGTTCGGCTCAGAATCGTCGAAGCAACGAAATTGGAGCTTAAACGCATCGACCTGCAAGGGCTTTCGGCGCCCGAAATTCTGGAAGGCAGAGTCGGCATTCATGGAAAGACGATGGGCGCGGCAAGTCTGCCGCTTTCTCACCGTTATCTTTTCGATCAGAGCGTGCTTTTTAAAGAGAGATCATAGACGGGAACGATAGCTGATAGCTTTTCGGGATGCGCTACAGGGCTAAGTGCATGAATCTCGAGCCTCAGTATTAAAAGCTTCTTCTTCAGTTAATCCGTGTTTCATACACTTAAAAATTTATAAGCACCGCTGTGATAAAGCAGCGGCTCGCCCTCGCCCGTGACGATTTTAAGTGCACGGCCAATGATGATCGCATGGGTATGGCGCTCCATGACATCTTCAACAGCACAGTCAATTGATGCCAATGCGCCGTGGAGAGCTAACGCACCGCTTTCAAGCCGGTACCATTGAGCATGTTCATAGCGATCAGCGCCCTTAACGCCCCCCCTGCCAGCGAAGCGATCAGCAACCGCCTGCTGGTGAGCGGACAAGATATTGACGCAGAAATGGTTATGACGATTGATCACCGGCCAAACCGAAGAACCCACATTAATGTTCACGATGATCGTGGCTGGCTCGACCGACAAAGCTGTCGCTGATGTTACTGTTGCGCCAGTTCGGCCTTCTTCAAATCCTGCGGTGACAACACTCACTCCCCCAGCAAGATGACGCATTGCAGCTTTAATCTCAGCAGGAGCAACCCCAACATCCGATACTTCTTCAACAAGCTGAGGAAGCGGTTCGCGCAGATATGTTACTATCGAAGCCATGAGTGTCTATTACTCCAGATAATTCATTTCACACTACGGTAGCAGCCCCATTTCGATCCACCGAGAATGGGGGTTCTATATTCGATTGATTTTGTAGAAAATTAAAATCAGTGCGCTGCGAGAAAAGAAACATCAAACGGCACAAGGACGCGCCGCCCGATTATATTTCTAATAATATCAATCTGATAGGCCCAGATTGCCTTTTAATGTGTGCGTAGAATAGTCTTCACGGTATACGCCCTTTTCCTGCAAAACAGGGATGACCTTTTCGACGAATTCATCAAAGCCGCCCGGCGTGAGATGTGGTGCAAACACAAATCCGTCGGCCGCATCCGCCTGAACATAGGTATTGATTTCGTCTGCAATAGTTTCCGGCGTACCAACAAATTCCTGTCGCGCTGTCACCTTTATAATCAAGTCGCGGATACTGAGCTTATCGCGTTCAGCAAGTTCACGCCATGTACGTGCCGTATTGATGCGATCATCAAAACGGTTGGCACGCCCCAAAGCCAATTGTTCATGCTCAACGTCCGGCTCAAGTTCCGGCAGAGGGCCGTCCGGGTCATAGCTGGAAAGATCACGGTTCCAGACTTGCTCCAGAAACGTAATTGCAGATTTCGGGCTGACCTGCTGAAGACGGATTTGGCGCAGCTTGTACTGCGCATCCTCTTGCGTATCACCCAAAACAAAATTGGCTCCCGGCAAAATTTTGAGTGAATCCGGGCTGCGTCCATAATGTGCAAGGCGCTGCTTCACATCGCGATAGAACTGTTGACCGGCTTCAAGTGTGCCATGGCGCGAATAAATGACATCAGCATGACTGGCGGCCAACTCCCGTCCTTCCTGCGAGTCGCCAGCCTGCGCAATAACTGGTGCCCCTTGCGGCAAGGGTGCCAGATTTGAATGACCAGCAATGTCAAAATGCTTGCCCTTGAAAACAAAGTCACCACCGGCCCAGATTTTCCGCGCTGCATCCAAAAACTCGCGGGCACGTTCATAGCGTTCCTTGAACGGCAAATGATCACCTCGCCTAAAATTCGCCCCGGTAAATGCGCCGGGCGAAGTCACCACATTCCAGCCCGCGCGACCACCTGAGAGAATATCAAATGTCGCGAGCTGACGAGCGAGTGCATAAGGCTCGTTGAATGTAGTTGTCAGCGTGCCGATGAGTCCGACACGCTCAGTGATAGAAGACAATGCGGTGAGAATGGCCAGCGTATTCGGACGGCCTGCGACATCGAGTTCGTGCAACTTTCCTTTTTGCTCGCGCACCCGCAGGCCTTCCGCCAGAAAGATAAAATCAAACTTTCCACGTTCAATTGTTTCGGCAAAATGCCTGAAAGATGAAAACTCGATCTGGCTCCCGGCTGCCGGATCGCTCCATACGGTGAAGTTGTTGACGCCGGGAAACTGTGCTCCGAGAATTACCTGCTTCAGCTTTGTCATTGTATCCGCTCCTTCGCTCAAACCGCTGCTGAGTAACGATTGATTGCTTCCGGCAGACCAAACCGCGCCCGCAACGTGGTGCTTTCGGCCTTACGAATGAGGTCTTGAGCACGCAGTGCTGGCAGCAGCTCATTTAAAACAAAATCGCTTTGTGATTGCGGGTCGGACAACACCAGCCTTATCCCCTTCACACCGAACGCTTCGCCATGGAGAATGTTTTCAATAACGTTCTCTACAGTCGGTGCGTGTGAAAGCTCGATATCTCCAACCACGACCGGTACAGTCTCGCCTATAGCCTTGGACAAGGGGCCGCTCACTGGAACAAAAACGACATCAACGTTGTGTGCTCTGGCAACATCTTCATGGCGAGTGAGCGTTGTCGCGATAACAGGCTGTCCTTGCGGGGGGCGCGGTGTTATCGACGGTCCAAGAACCCGGAAATTATCGCTTTCAAACTTGATGTAATGAAGCTTCGAAGCATCAAGAAAGCGGTGGGTTTTCTTATCACGGATGACAGCATCATCTTCCCAGCTATCCCATAGCCTGCGAATGACCTCGATTGCGTCCTGCGTATCGCGATCAAGTGCGTCATGTTCAAGCGAAGGATAGCCATTCAAAGCGCCCAGAGCTTCGCTCGCTTCGATATTGCGTTTTTCACCAAGTGCTTGCACCAGAATGCCCGCCCGGCCCTCACTGATATAATCGAGCGTTGCAACGGCCGTTGAAAGGTGAAACGGCTCAAGAAAATTCGTTGCCGCACCGGCGATAATTCCGATATTGGCCAAGCGCGGCGCAAGCCAGTTTGCCAGCAATATGGCATCCAGCCCATCGCCATTGCCGTTGGCGAAACCATCCTCCTGTGTTAAAAATGAAAACGCGTCGTCAAATGGTTTTGTCAGCTCGGTCCAGAACTGACGCGATGGTTTCTCACTGTTCTGCGAAGGGGTGGAAACATCGATGCCGACACCGAAGAGTAAGCCTTTGGATTGCGTCATGTTATAATTCCGATCATCATTGAATAGATTGGTTGGCTAGGCGGTTCTGACCGCAGCGCCTTTGCCAGTTTTTCTGCGCGCCTATGGCTGTAATCAGCGATGGGAGCGGCATCGACAAAGTCCTCAATCAGATGCGCAAACAGCGGCACACCAACTGAAACGCCAACATTCAGCCTGCGGTTTGAGAGCAGGTCCACAGTTGCAAGGTCTTCGGCCAGACGAAACGGATTTTCATAGCCTAGCTGGATAACCGCTGTACCAAGGCCGATATGTTTTGTTCGCCGCGTTGCCGCTGCAAGAAACGTTGAAGCCGAAGAAATACCGCGTTCCAGATGGCGCTGGCGCACCCAGCCGCTGTCATAACCCAATCGCTCTCCATGTTCGAAAAGCTGAAGCGTGTCCTCTAAACCCCGTGCGGGATCATACTCGTGATGACTGCCGGGAATGAGAAAGGCGAAATGTTCGATATGTGAAAGGGGCATGGCTTGTTTCCCTTCTCACGCAGCGGTTTCGCGATAGCTTTGAAGTCGCGCAAGAATCTTTGCTTCCTGCATCGCCTTCCGTTCCCGTACGCGCTGGGTTGCCTCTTCAAATGATGTCGATGGAGGATAAAGCGGCGAAGAGCCTTGCTGACCCAGTCTGGCGCCAATGTGCTTTTCAAACGGCAGCGAACGGTAGTGCCGGACATCTGAAGATGTGTCGAAAAGCGGACGATAACCGAGTGAAATATACAGCGCTGTTGCTTCAGGCTGGCGAAAGCCGGTTGAGAGATAAGCCCGCGTATACCCCAGTTTGCCAGCTCTTTCTTCAAGAGCCAAAACGATGCGGCGCGCCAGCCCCTGTCTACGCATATGCGATGCCGTCCAGATGCGCTTAAGCTCAACCGTTTCATCATCGTGGCTCATGAAAGCGCCGCCAGCAATGGTCACGCCATCACGCTGCAAGAGCAAAAAGCCACCTAGCGGCGGCGCAAAAGCCTCAATTGGGTAGCGCAAAATTTCCGTACGTGCACCACCTGGCCGATCCAGATTCGCATAACGGCTTTCATATTCATGAACCAGACCATCAATGAGGGGATCTGCAGCAGGGTCCAAAAGCGATGACTGAGTAATAATATCTACCATAGAAGACCTCTAGAGAAATAAATACTTCTTCATCGGTGCTTTGTAGACAGCAATAACCAATGATGTGAAAGCATATTTCTCTTACGGTGCATCTTTATTGGTAAGTTTGCACGACACGAACATTTAATCATACAATAAATATTAGAAGAATATTGCTAGATTAAAACTATATAAAAAACATAGGCTACAACTTCATTGAATTTACTGATGAGGACAACATGCCCTATGTGCTTAGCTTTCTGGATAAGAGCCCAATTCACGACGGCGAAGAAGCCAACACAGCTCTTGGCCGCACGATAAAGCTTGCGCAGAAAGCAGAAGCCGCAGGCTTTCACCGTTTCTGGGTGGCAGAGCACCACAACACACCGGCGCTCGCCAGTTCGTCACCGGAGGTGCTGATCGGCTTTTTGCTGGCTCATACCCATCATATCCGGATTGGTTCGGGCGGCGTGATGCTGCAGCATTACAGCGCTTATAAAGTCGCTGAGAACTTCAATCTGCTTGCATCACTTGCCCCGGGACGGGTCGATTTGGGTGTTGGAAAAGCGCCGGGTGGCCTGCCACTTTCAACACGCGCCCTGCAAGGCGCTTATGACCCGGACCGAAAGCCAACATTCATACAGCAGCTGGCAGAGCTTGATGGTTTTCTCGATCATGGTTCTGATAAATCAGATGATGAAAACGGTATTTCCGCCTATCCGGTTCCGCCGCAAAAACCTGAACGTTTCCTGCTGGGTGCGAGCGTCGAAAGTGCTGAACTTGCGGCGCAGCTCGATTGGAACTTCGTTTATGCCGGACATATTCAGGGCGATCCGGCAGCCATCAAAGAAGCGGTTGAAGCCTATCGGACAATTACGAACCGCCCTGCCATTTTAGCGGTCAGCGTTATTGTTACTGAGAGCGATGCCGAGGCGGAAAAACTGGCTGGTGATATTCGCCGCTTCCGTGTTGCGGTCGAAGGCCTGCAGCCGGTCAATGTCGGCAGTCACGAACAGGCGCTTGAATATGTGCGACAGGCAGGTGCCACACAATACAGCATCGAAGAGCGCACGCCTCGCGTGGTCCATGGCACAGCCTTGCATGTTCACAGTGAACTTCAACGCCTGCATCGTGAACTGGGCGTCACCGAGTTCGTGATCGACTGTCCTGTTTCAGAAGGCGGCCATCGTCTCAAAACCATTGAGCTGCTCGCCAATAATCGCCCGGCAATCGCGGCATAAACTCTCCCAATTTCCCGACACTGGATATTCAACGTGGTAACAAGACGAGCTTTTCTGGCTGGCGCCAGCGCCCTTACTCTGATCATTGCTGCTGGAGCCGAAATCACTTCGGCCAAAGCAAATGCTGAACCCGTCAGCGGTGGTTCTCTCACATGGGGTGTGGAGACAGAGCCAAGCACACTGAATCCCCATTTGAACGGTCAGGCCAAAGCCAAGCTTATTCTGCGCAACAGCTATGAATCCCTTTTGGCCCGCACACCGGAGGGTAGTTATGTGCCGTGGCTCGCCAAGAGCTATGAAGTTTCAGAAGACGGCAAAACCTACACGTTTAAACTGCGCGACGGTGTGAAATTTTCGGATGGTGAGACATTCGATGCAGCAGCTGTTGCTCTCAACTTTAGCAAACTCAAAGAACCCACTTATTCGGGAAGCATCAGTGCAGGCCATGTCGCGCGTGTCAGCGAAGTCACGGCCGCTGATCCACTGACTGTCGTTATAAAACTCGACCGCGTTTACGCACCTTTTCTGGATGGTGCGGCAGGCATTGAACTGATCTCGCCCAAAGCATTTGAATCTACACAGCTGAAGGCTGGTGGAACAGAAGTCGCAGGAACCGGCCCCTTTGTTATCGACCACTATATCAAGGGTCAGGAAATCCGCTTCGTTAGAAACCCGGATTATAATTGGGCGCCCGAAAATGCCGCGCATCAAGGCCCGGCCTATCTCGACGATGTGACCTATCGTTTCCTGCCGGAATCCTCAGTGCGTATCGGCGCACTCACTTCCGGGCAGATCGATGCCGCAGAAGGTATCTCCGGCAACGATGCGCAACTTTTCAAAGATAATCCGGAATTTAGCTACCAAACTTCAATCAACACCGGAACGCCTTATACGCTCTACCTCAACATCACCCGCGAACCCACTTCCGACGTCAATGTCCGTAAAGCAGTGCTGGCTGCCGTCGATGTCGAACGCATTATTCAGTCGGTTTATCGCGGTGAACGCGAGCGTGCCTGGGGCATTCTTACGCCTGCCGATACCGACTTTTACGACAAGTCGATTGAAGGCACTTACGGGTTTAATCCAGAACTTGCCAATAAGCTTCTCGATGACGCGGGTTGGACGGAACGCGATGCCGACGGCTTCCGCACCAAAGACGGCAAACGTCTGACAATCGAGGTTGTGCAGTCACAATCCACCGTGCGCGACCAGCGTGATATTTTATTGCAGGCGGTACAGGCCCAGGCCCGACAGAATGCGGGCATCGATATTGCGCTGCAATATGTCGATGCGGGTACCTATTCCAACCGTCAGAAAGACGGCGAATACGGCATCATTCCAAACTCGACCACGACGCAGGAAAACGGCGTCACCATCTATTTCCATTATCTGCCACGCGATAAGGGCGGCTCGATCAATTATAGCCGTACGGAAGACCCTAAAGTCTCCCAATGGCTGGACGAAGGCGCTTCCACGCTCGATCCCAAAAGGCGCTTTGAGACTTACGCAGATCTGCAACGTTTTGCGTTGCTCGAACAGGCCTATGGCCTGCCGCTCTACGTGCCTGCCGATCAAATCGTCGCATCATCACGCGTTCAAGGCATTGGTTTCCGCCCTTTCAAGCGGCTTCCGGAAAACGCCTACGACATCTGGCTTCAAGATTAATTCCATCTTTTTGACGAGAGACCGATACATGCTTAATCGCCGATATTTCCTGACACTCGGAACCGCAGTTTTCGCAGCGGTCGCACTGCCAAAAATCGCATTCGCGGAAGACGCCAAACCCGTTGAAGGTGGCAAACTGGTCTGGGGCGTTGAAACCCAGCCTGCAACGCTCAATCCACAACTCAATGGTCAGGACAAAACCAAACTTCTGCTGCGCAATGCTTATGAATCGCTGCTCGCACGCACCGCTGACGGCGGTTTTGTATCCTGGCTTGCGAAAGATCATAAGATTTCAGACGACGGCAAAACCTACACATTCACACTACGCGATGATGTGAAGTTTACGGACGGCGAAAAATTCAATGCGGAAGCGGTCGTATCCAACATTACGGCGCTCAAAGACCCGGCCTATTCTGGCAGCACAAGCACCGGGCCAGTGTCGCGCATTGCAGAAGCGAAAGCGCTTGACGAAAACACCGTCAGTTTCACGCTCAAAGGCATTTACGCGCCATTTCTCGATTATATTGCCAGCCTGGAAATTCTCTCACCTGCTGCATTCAAGTCTGAAGAAATCAAATCCGGCGGACCTCAGATTTCAGGAACCGGTCCTTTCATTTTGAAGCGCTATACCAAAGGACAGGAACTCACCTTCGTCAAAAACCCGGATTACAACTGGGCACCGGCAAATGCCGCTCATCAGGGGCCAGCCTATCTGGATGAAGTGACCTACCGTTTCCTGGGCGAGTCCTCGGTCAGAACCGGCGCCCTTACGTCTGGTCAGGTTGATGTCATTGAAGGTGTCCCCGGCAATGATGCGGCCTTGTTCAAGGACAATCCTGATTTCACCTATCAGACGGCCTTGAATACCGGCACACCTTATTCGCTTTTCCTCAATGTCGAATGGGGGCCAACGCAGGAGCTGAATGTTCGCAAAGCGCTGGTTGCAGCCATTGATGTCGATGCCGTTCTCAAGTCTGTCTATCGCGGGGAGCGCACCCGCGCATGGGGCATCACCTCGCCTATTGATCCGCAGTTCTACGATAAAAGCATCGAAGGAAAGTACGGTGCCAATCCAGAGCTTGCGAACAAGCTTCTTGATGAAGCGGGCTGGACGGAACGCAATGCGGAAGGCTTCCGCACCAAGGATGGCAAGCCGCTGACCATCGAAGTTATTCAGGCACAGGCAACCGTGCGTGATCAGCGCGACGTTCTCTTGCAGGCTTTGCAGGCGCAGGCGCGTCAGAGTGCGGGCATTGATCTCAAGATCGTCTATGTGGATGCCGGAACCTACACAGATCGCCGAAAGACCGGCGAATTTGGCTCGATTGCCAATTCCAACACGCCAACCGATGCTATCGATATCGAGCTGCATTACCTTCCACTCGATAAGGGCGGTTACATCAATTACAGCCGCGCTTCAGCACCTGAATTAGCGCAATGGCTCAATGAAGCCGCCTCAACGCTCGATCAGACCAAGCGGTTTGAGCTTTACAGCAAGCTGCAAAACTTCGCCATTTTGGATCAGGCCTATGCCTTGCCGCTGTACGAGCCTGAAGATCAGGTAGCGGCTGCAAGCTATGTCAAAGGGATCAGCTTCCGCCCATTCAAACAACTTCCTGAAAGCGCTTACGACATCTGGCGCAGCGAATAAACACGCCGTCCTGCGGACTTCGGCACAGAGGAGCTACAGATCATGGATGCTGAAAATACCACGACCATCGGTCGCGCACCCGCAAGCTGGTTGCCCCGGCGTTTCGGAGTCCCGCGTAACAGCCTTACGGGACAAATCACCCTGCGCATAAGCTCAGGCCTGCTGGTTCTTTGGGCGGCGATCACTCTGAGCTTCATCAGCGTGCATTTGGCACCCGGCGACATTGTCAGCATACTGATTGGCGAGCAGTTACGCACGCCTGAAGTCGAAGCTGCCATTCGCGCTGAATGGGGGCTGGATGATCCCATATTCATGCAATACCTGTCCTATCTCGGACGTATTCTGCATGGCGATTTTGGCCGTTCCTATTATCTGCAAACAGGCGTTTCACAGCTTTTGTTTTCGCAGATGTGGCCGACGCTGAAGCTCGCGGGGGCAGCACTTTTTGTGGCAATCGTCTTTGCTGTGGGCAGCGCTGTTTTGACAGCCGGTAAAAAGCTGCCGCGTTCAATTGCTGCGGGCACAGAACTGGTGCTGATTTCAACGCCATCCTTCTGGCTTGGCATCGTTCTGCTCTTCGTCTTCTCCTTCACGCTCAAGCTGTTTCCGGTGTCGGGGGACAGGAATTTCGCAGCACTCGTTCTTCCAGCTCTATCGCTTGGTTTGTCTTTAGGTGCGGTGATCGGACAGGTTTTGCGCGAAGGTCTGGAACGCGCACTGGAAGAACCCTTTGCGCTCACAGTGCACAGCTGGGGCACCAGCAATCTCGTGCTGCGTTTAAGACATGGTTTGCGCCACGCATCACTGCCAGCCGTGACACTGACCGGCTGGCTGATTGGTGGGCTTCTTTCAGGCGCTGTTATTACCGAAGCCGTGTTCGGACGTCCCGGTCTTGGCCGCATCACGGTTGATGCAGTGCTTTATCACGACCTGCCGGTGGTGTTGGCTGTCGCTATTTTCTCGGCGTTTATCTATGTGGTGATGAGCACCATCGTTGATGTGCTCTATCTGCTGATTGATCCGCGCCTGAGAACCGAAGGCCGGAGATAGATCATGAGTGTCACCCCCGCACTTGAAACGCACTCGACGGCAAAACCAGCTGGTACAAGCTTACGTAATCTGGCGCGATTAGTCCTTTCGCGCCCGGCACTGGCATTACCATCAATCTTTCTAACGCTCATTGCCGTTGCAACGCTCTGGCCGGGTTTACTCACAACAGCCGATCCATTGCTGGCCGATCCGCTACAGGCACAATTGCCGCTTTCGGCAGAACATTGGTTTGGCACCGATCATTTGGGCCGCGACGTGTTTTCACGCGTGGTTCACGGTGCGCGCTATTCCGTTCTGATCGGCTTTAGCGCTGTGGCTATCGGAGCTACAGCTGGCTCCATTCTAGGGCTGCTGGCTGGACTATCGCGCGGCCTGATTGATGAAGCAATTTCCCGCTTTCTCGATGTGGTGTCTTCGTTTCCCGATCTGCTGCTGGCTCTTGTTTTCATCTCGTTCACAGGACCGGGCACCGTCAATCTGATCTTTGCACTTGGAGTTGCCATCATTCCACGTTTCGCCCGTGTCGTGCGCGCGCAGACCTTTGTTATTGCGCAAAGCGGTTATGTCGAGCAGGCGAAAACATTTGGGCTGAAGCGTCACATCCTCGTGTTGCGGCACGTATTACCCCACGCCATTGCGCAGGTACCAATCCTTGCAACAATCGGGCTTGGCACAGCGATCATCAGCGCTGCGGGCTTGAGCTTTCTTGGCATGGGACCGCAGCCGCCAGCTCCCGAATGGGGCGCGATGCTCTCAGAAGCGCGCAATTATCTGCGTGTTGCATGGTGGATTGGCGTCTGGCCCGGTCTGGCCATCACACTCACCGTTATATCGATCAGCATTCTCGGACGGCGCTGGCAGCTTGCCTTTGAAGGCCGGAGGCAGTCATGACAACGCCCCTTGTTGAAATCCGCAATCTATCCATTAGCTTTCAACGCGATGACCAGTTGGTCAAAGTCGTCGAAGGCATCAATTTGACCATTCACCCCGGCGAGACGGTAGCGCTTGTTGGAGAGTCCGGTTCGGGCAAGTCAGTGACGGCACGAGCACTGATCGGACTTTCAGGCCCAAGCGCAGTCGTCAAAGCTGAGCGCTTTGAGATCGATGGTCTGAATGTCCTTGACTACCGCGATAAAGAATGGCGCGGTTTGCGCGGCAACAAAATCGGCTTTGTCTTACAGGATGCGCTGGTTTCGCTCGATCCGCTACGTCGTATCTCGCAACAGCTTTCCGATGCCTTCGGGACAACACGCTTTTTCCGAAGGCCGGATGTCACCGATCGCAGCAAGGCATTGCTGCGATCGGTAGGTATTCCCGACCCTGATCGCAGATTGCTGCAATATCCGCATCAGCTTTCCGGTGGTTTGCGGCAACGCGCACTGATTGCAACGGCAGTTGCGCGTTCGCCGTCACTGCTCATTGCCGACGAACCGACGACAGCGCTTGACGCGACGGTTCAGAAGCAGATCCTCGATCTTCTTGCGGAGCGTCGCCGGGCGGGACACACACTTCTGCTGATTAGCCATGATCTTGCTGTTGTCTCAAGGCTGGCCGATCGCGTTCTGGTCATGCACAATGGCCGCATCGTTGAGGAAGGCCCGACTAACCAGATCCTCAATGCACCGAAGGAAGCCTACACGCGACATTTGCTCGAAGCCGTACCGTCCGTCGGGTCGCGCGGCTACCGGCTATCGCCAGCACAGCCGCACCAACCGCAAGTCAGGGTGGCCCTACCAGCAAAGCGCATCGATGAGAGCACCAATGTTCTGGAAGCCAAAGGGCTTTTCAAACATTATGGCAAAGCCAACACCCCTTTGGCCGTCAATGATGTCTCGTTCTCTCTGAAAGCTGGCGAAGCGCTCGGAATTGTTGGGGAATCCGGCTCTGGCAAAACCACCGTCGCAAAGATCGTTCTGGGCCTCACAGAACCCGATCAGGGTACGGTGCATATTGATGGCAGGCTCTGGAGCAATCTGCGTGAGGAGCAACGCCGCGAACAACGTGCGCATATGCAATTGATTGCGCAGGATGCGCTCAGTTCGTTCGATCCGCGTTACACGGTTGAAAAGATCGTCGGTGAAAGCCTTGATTCCGTTCATATCTATGGTGATGAACGCCGCAAGCGTGTGGTGGAAGTGCTGGATGCTGTGCGTCTGGGCGCGCAGTTTCTCAAGCGCTATCCCCGTGAATTGTCGGGCGGTCAGCGCCAGCGTGTCGCCATCGCGCGTGCCTTTGCACCGCGCCCGAAATTGCTGGTCGCCGATGAGCCTGTAAGCGCGCTTGATGTATCGGTACAAGCTCAGGTGCTCGACCTTCTGGCCGAGCTGCAAGCAGCTTCAGGCACATCGCTTCTGTTCATTTCCCACGACCTTGGTGTCGTCCATCATCTGACAGACCGCGTTCTGGTGATGAAGGACGGTCGCATCGTTGAAAGCGGCGCTGTTGAACGCGTCTTTTCCCAACCACAGCACAATTACACACGCGCCCTGCTGGATGCAGTTCCAACGATAAGCGCCGCTTAATTTACAAGGACATTACCATGACCAGAACACGCGCACGCCGCTTGAAAACCCTGTTCGGTGCCAGCAACGTTGTTTCAGCAAGCAATGATCAGGACAAGACCTTTGGGTTCAAACGCGCAATAGAGCTTGCAAAGAAGGCTGAAGCCGAGAAAATCACTGGCCTGTTTACTGCCGACCTTCTGCAACTTGATCCGGCAGGTCTTGCAGGCACCACTGGCACGCAAGACCCGGTTATCGCGCTTGCAGCGCTGGCACATGCCACATCGCATATCGGATTGATTGCGACCGTCTCAACGACATTTCTGCATCCTTACAATCTCGCACGCCAGATCGGAACGCTGGATCATTTGAGCGGTGGCAGAACGGGCTGGAATGCCGTGACATCTTCGGTCGGCGAAGAGAATTTCGGCGGCGATCTGCCAAGTCCGGAAGAGCGTTATGAACGGGCTGCGGAATTTATCGAGATCGTGAACGCGCTCTATGATGCAAATGAACGTGATGCGATTACCCGCAAAGCGTCGGGTAATATCTCTGTCCACCCGGAGAAATTTCACCCCATCAACTATCGTGGCAAGCATTTCAGCGTCGAAGGACCACTGAATGTGCCACCGCTGCCGCAGCGTCGTCCGGTTCAGTTTCAGGCGGGGCAGTCCGATGCGGGCATCACCGTTGGCGCCCGCTATGCTGAAGTCGTCTATACGTCACAGCCAAAGCTCGAAGATGCTGTGGCCTTTGCCACCGAGCTGCGCCGCAGAGCAGCGCAGTTTGGCCGTGGCAACAATCTACCATTCATCATGAACTCGCTTCACTCGCTGATTGGCTCATCGGAAGCCGATGTTGCTCGCCGTCTGAAAGACAAGCATGAATCAATCGATTATGATCAGGGACGTGTCAAACTTGCAGATATGCTCGGCGGCCATATTGATCTGAGCGACCTGCCGCTCGACAAGTCTCTACCGGAAAACCTGCTGCCGGAAATCACGAGCATTAACCGCCGCCGGGGCCGTGTTGAAGTCTTCCGCCGCTATGCGCGTGAAGGCCTGACCCTGCGTCAGTTGATTATTGAGGCACAGGAAACCGGCCACTGGTCAGTGGCGGGCACGCCGGAGCAACTTGTTGATGCGATTGAAGAACGCTTCAATACGGGTGCTGTTGACGTTCTTTCGCTGCACGGCATTGGTAATCCCGATCAGGAAGATTTACTTTTAAATGGCCTGATCCCTGAGCTTCGCCGCCGCTCGCTGATTGATACGGATTACATCGGTTCTAACTTCCGCGCCAATCTGGAACTGCCAGCCTTATCCGTTGCGACACCATCTCAAGCCCGGAGCGCCTGAAATGGCAAAGCGTGAGGGTTTTCTGCGTTTTGGCTTGTTCGTCTATCCGGTCGGCCACCATATTGCGGCATGGCGGCACCCGGACGCCGTTGCTAATGCTGGCATCAATTTCGACTATTACCGCAACGTTGCCGCGCTGGCAGAAGCAGCCAAATTCGATCTGCTGTTTCTTGCCGATGGTGCAGGCACGCGCGGCGACAACCTCGAAATTCTAAGCCGCACAGCGCATAGCTATGTAGCACAGTTTGAGCCGCTCACGCTTTTGTCCGCGCTCTCGGCTGTCACCAGCCATATCGGTCTTGTTGCAACAGCCTCATCGAGCTTCAATGAGCCTTTCCACATCGCACGAAAATTTGCCTCACTTGACCATTTAAGCGGTGGTCGCGCAGGCTATAACCTTGTGACTTCGGCCAGCGACTTTGAGGCGCGCAATTTCAATCTCGACCGTCATTATGAACATGCCGACCGTTATGAAAGGGCGGAGGAATTTGCCGATGTTGTCACGGAGCTATGGAACAGCTGGGAAGATGATGCCTTTCTTTATGACAAGGAAGATGCACGGTTTTTCGACCCTAAAAAGCGGCATGTGCTTGATCACAAAGGCAAGCACTTCTCAGTTCAGGGACCATTGAATGTGCCGCGTTCGCCGCAAGGGCATCCGGTGACGGTGCAGGCCGGCTCATCGGCAGCAGGAAAGGAACTGGCAGCAAAAAGTGCGGATGTTGTTTTCACCGCGCAGCAGACGGTTGAGGAAGCTTCGGACTTCTACAAGGATGTCAAAAAGCGTGCAGCACACTATGGTCGTAATCCTGATGATATCAAAATCATGCCGGGCATTTTTCCGGTTGTCGGTCGCACTAGGCAGGAGGCTCAGGATAAGTTCGATCAGCTCCAGAACCTCATTCACCCGTCTGTGGGGCTCAATATTCTGTCTTCGGGCTGGTCTGGCCCCGACCTTTCGCAGTTTGATCTCGACGGCCCCGTACCTGAGTTGCCGGAAACTCAAGGCAGCAAAAGCAGACAGGAGCTTCTGTTTGAATTGGCGCGACGCGAAAATCTGACCATTCGCGAACTTTATCTACGGGTTGCGGGCGCGCGTGGTCATCTGCAGATTGTTGGCACGGCGACGGACGTGGCTGACGCGCTTGAAGAGCGTTTTGAAACCTATGGCGCGGATGGCTTCAATGTGATGCCGCCGATCTTTCCGGCAGGTCTGGAAGACTTTGCCGAGCTGGTTCTGCCGGAGCTTCGTCGCCGCGGGCTTGCCCGCAGCGATTATGATGGTCTAACATTGCGGGACAATCTCGGTTTGAAAACACCGATCCATCCCGCAAACGCTGATTATAAAAACCAATTCAACACTTTAAAAACAGGCTAGTTTTAAAACCGTTCGGCCAGCCCTATTACATAAGATGGCCGACTTCTGGCATTGCAATGATGCCAAGCGACAGAGCGGTTGCAACTGCTGACGTACGATTTGAGCAATTGAGCTTGATTTTGGCGTTCTGCAAATAGGTCACAACTGTCCAACGCGCGATGCTCAAAATCTCTGCAATCTCACCGTCGGTCTTGCCGTTCGCCGCCCAGCGAAGACAATCGATTTCGCGTGGTGTCAGCAAAGATGCCACCGCACCAGCTTCTTTATGACCACACAGTGCATTCTGGATAATTCCTGAAATACTAAGCAGACGTGGACGTAACTTTGAAACAAACTGCTCACGGTCTTGGCTTTCGTCAAGGTCGAAACCAAACAGCGTGCATCCAACACCACCTTTAGAATTTCTGGCGGACACAGCGATCAGCATATTGCCCATTCCGTGTTTTTCCGCGTCTTGCAACATCTCCGCCACTGCCGGACAAACATCCGCATCTTCTTTAAGATCGCGCACGACACCACTGACGTCACTTCGAAAATATGGTGCGTCCTCCTGAAAAATTGGATCGATAACAAAGTAGTTTTTGGCGGAATATCGTGCAACCCAACTTGGTGGTATCGTCATCACGACCGTCAGATCATCAGAGTTGGGTTTGAAGCAATCGCCCATCCGTCCACGATAGGTATGAACGATATGACGACAGCCAATTTCATCACGAATGCGTGTCAATAAGGTCAGCGTATCGCTTTGGAATGAATTGCCAAAAAAGGTCTTTTTAAAATTTGGAAAGTGAATCAAATCGAGAGTCATTGGGTAAAATCCTTGGTAGCAAAGCTGGGAGAACTTTTCTAACTGGGCTCAAAAAAGCAGCGAAGAATCGACTCCATCAGATACTTAATCTTTTTTCAGTCACATAAAAAATGGGCCGTCATGCAACCCGCAATTAATAGATAGCGTCGTCTTACTCACAAGAACGACGCGAAAATGTGGCTCGTATATAGAAAAAATAAGTTGGGAGTCAAATTTCGCGCATCCCCCCACAAAAGAAGGCATATCTGTTCCATTATGGAACGTTTTTGGGAGTTTTGCCGTAAGCTTTGAAAAAGAAATCGAGTGCGGCTTCAACAGTTCGCCTGATCGTCTGTTCTGACGGTTCGTCTTCAATTACGCCAAAAAGGCGCGGACGATACAAGCCAGACAAGAAAAGGTCTGTTAACTGATAGGACATTTGCAAAGGGTCAAACGGATCAAGCTTTCCCTCGTCAATCATACGCGACAGAAAATCAGCCATGATAAGATGGCTGCGCTTGGGACCGCGCTCATAAAATCGTGCCGATAACTCCGGCTTACGTTCACTGACGCCGAGAATAATGCGCTGTGCACGAATGGCAGTCGAAGACGTAATGAGTGTTGCAAGCGTCACACCAAACTCTGCCAATTCTTCGCGATTGGAAAAGCCCTTGTCGATCTTATCGATCATCTGGCTAAAAGTCGTCTGGCGATAATGCTCGCAAAGTGCGACGAATAAATCTTCCTTACTATTAAAATAGACGTAAATCGTGCCTTTTGACACACCAGCTTCGCGTGTGATGTCGTTCATGCTCGCCGCATCAAAACCCATCCGCAAAAAGACGCTTTGCGCGCCTTCCAGTATTTGCTGACGCTTTGCAGGGTCCTGCCCCGCCCCGAGACGGGTGCGCCCGCAGTCCGCATCGGAACAACCGTCATTATGGACGGGTGTGCTTTTGCTAACCATCGATGCGTTCTCTTCTAGGCGGTGATCACAATTCATTGTACAAAACTCATAATTTTCCCGAACCAATCGGTTCGATGAGACTTGATATGGGCAAGTTATTGCTCTAAGTCAACATCGAACCAAGCGGTTCGTTGAAGCGGTTATACAGAAAGTTTGTCTCATGTCCGCCCCCAAGTCTGTTGATACAGCTGATATTCGACCATTTCCGACGTCAGTGCCGCAGGGTGAACAATCCCGCGTGAATGCCGAGCCGTTGGGCGAACGTCCCGCTCCACAGGCGACACCGGAAACATCTGCGCCCAGCGCTTCTTCCGCACCCGCAAAAGGCGGCAAGAAAAAAGGCTTCGGCAAACGTGTTGTTCTGCCAGTTGTTCTGATTGCTGCCGTGGCAGGCGGACTTTGGTATGGTTACGACTGGTGGACCGTTGGCCGCTTCATGGTTTCAACGGACGACGCTTATGTACAGGGTGATATTGCGTCCATTGCGCCGAAAGTGACGGGCTATATCGAGAATATACCGGTCGTCGCCAATCAGCACGTTAAAGCTGGCGATGTGATTTTCCAGCTTGATGCCGGTGATTATCAGATCGCGCTTGATGACGCGGAAGCCAAACTCAATACACAAAAGCAGACACTGGCACGCATCCAGGCGCAGATTGATGCGTCAAAGGCGAGTTTACAGCAAGCGCAGGCAGACGAACAGGCCTCGCAGGCTGTGCTTAAAAATGCTGAAAGCACAATGGTGCGCATTCAAAAGCTGCACGACACGCGGTTTTCCGCACAGTCCGAACTGGATAATGCGCAGTCGTCGCTTGATCAGGCCAAGGCCAAGCTTGCGGGCTCAAATGCCCAGATCGCGTCGGCCAATGCCAATATTGACGTGCTGAATGCGCAGTATAAGGAAGCGGAAAGCACCATGCGCTCGCTTGAGCTTGCACGCGATAAGGCTGCCCGCGATCTCAACTTCACCATATTGCGCGCACCCTTTGATGGCGTCGTCGGCAATCTGTCCGGCAAGAAAGGCGATCTTGTTTCGGCCGGTCAGAAAATTGCCGCGCTTGTCCCTGTGAATGCGCTCTATATCGATGCCAACTTCAAGGAAACGCAGCTCGGCCATATCAAAACCGGCGAAACAGCGCGTATCTATGTTGATGCCATTGACGGTCCCTATATTGAAGGCAAGGTTGCATCGGTAGCACCCGCATCTGGCGCGGTCTTCTCGCTGTTGCCGCCTGAAAACGCGACCGGCAACTTCACCAAGATCGTTCAGCGCGTTCCAGTTCGGATTACAATTCCACAGGAAGCGCTTGATTCCGGCAAAATCCGTGCGGGTCTGAGCGTGACTGTCGAAGTCGACACACGAACAGCACCAGAAAACTAAGCCGTCAACGCCCGTTCAAAGAATAGTTTCGTGGTGCTTTTGATAATGCACCACCTCTTTTTCCTTTTTGGAGTGCGCCTTCATGGCTGCAGACACCACGATGGGGCCGATGGCTCCCGCAGATGATCGTATCGATCCCAAGAAGGCGATTGCCTTTCTTGCGATGGTGTTCGGCATGTTCATGGCCATTCTGGATATTCAGATTGTGTCTGCATCGCTGTCTGAGATCCAGGCGGGCCTCAGCGCCAGTTCCGATGAAATATCATGGGTGCAGACCTCTTATCTGATTGCTGAAGTCATCATGATTCCGCTTTCAGGTTTTCTGGGCCGACTTGTCTCGACGCGCGTGTTGTTCACGGTTTCAGCCGCAGGCTTCACGCTTGCCTCCATGCTCTGCGCGACTGCGACCAATATCGATCAGATGATCGTCTATCGTGCTATTCAGGGCTTTATCGGCGGTGGCATGATCCCCAGCGTGTTTGCAGCCGCCTTTACGATCTTTCCGCCGTCCAAACGGTCCATCGTGTCGCCGATGATCGGCCTCGTTGCAACGCTTGCGCCCACAATCGGACCGACCGTCGGCGGTTATCTCAGTCATGCCTTTTCATGGCACTGGCTGTTTCTGGTCAATGTCGGCCCCGGCATTCTGGTGACAATCGCAGCATGGAACCTCATCGATTTTGACGAAGGCGACAGCTCGCTTTTGAGCAAGTTCGACTGGTGGGGCCTTGCTGGCATGGCCGCATTCCTTGGTTCAATGGAATATGTGCTCGAAGAAGGACCACGCAACGACTGGCTACAGGATGAAGCAATCTTCATCTTGACCGGCGTTATGACCATTGGCGGCATCGTCTTCTTTTATCGCGCATTTACCAGCGAAGAACCCATCGTTGATTTACGCGCCTTCAAGAATGTCAACTTTGCCTTTGGGTCGTTGTTCTCCTTCGTGATGGGCGTTGGTCTTTATGGCCTCACCTATCTCTATCCACTCTATCTTAGTCAGATCCGCGGCTACGACGCTCTGATGATCGGCGAAGCGCTGTTTGTCAGCGGCCTTGCCATGTTCTTCACCGCGCCCCTCGCCGGTTTCCTGTCAAACCGGATGGACCCGCGCCTGATGATGATGATCGGTTTCTTAGGCTTCGCGGCAGGAACCTGGATGGTCACTGGACTGACAGCGGATTGGGATTTTTACGAACTGCTGATCCCACAGATTTTGCGCGGCTGCTCACTGATGCTGTGTATGGTTCCAATCAACAATCTGGCGCTTGGAACCCTGCCCCCTTCGCTGATGAAAAATGCCTCTGGCCTTTTCAATCTCACGCGTAACCTTGGTGGCGCGGTCGGCTTGGCGGTCATCAACACCATCCTGATGCGCCGTAGTGATTTGCATTACGAACGGTTGGCGGAGCATGTTCGCTGGGGCAATGCCGAAGCCGAACAGATGCTGGCAAATCTTACGGCAAAATATAATTCAGCCGGACTTGATGGCCCAACCATTGCAATCTCCAAAATGTCAGGCATGGTGCGCCAGCAAGCCACTCTCATGTCATTCATCGACGTGTTCTTTATCCTGACGGTTATGTTCTGTTCGCTGGCGGTTTGCGCAATCATGCTCAGAAAGCCGAAACAAGGCGCGGGCGGCGGTGGAGGTCACTGACCTCAACTCACACCAAAAGCCGTTTTCATACGAAACCGGCTTCGCTTCGTAAAGTTTCATAGATTTTCGTTTGAAGCTGCTCTGCACGCACCATGCCGCGCGCAGGCAAACTCCTGTCGTTTTGGGAAAAGCGTCTTTTCAAATTGTGACAATGACGAAACCTTTGTCATATTTATTGTCATAAAAATGCAGATCATCCGTAAGGGTCAATTGCTAAGTCTCTGAAAACGTGTTTCACTTTCCACCGTTGATAATTTGTGACAATTCGCAAACTGTCATCCAACCGTCATCCAGGACGGCTATCGGGAGTGCGCGAACACTGGAATCGACCGGGAGCGTTCGTCCGACTTAACAGGGGAGTTTAACATGCTTGCATTTACTGCGCGTCTGCTGTCGCTTTCGACGGCAATCGCTGTCGGTGGGGTTTCGATCGCTGCCGCTGAACCATCAGCCGAACTCATCGCCGCCGCGAAAGCTGAAGGCGAACTGACCACAATCGCTCTGCCACACGACTGGTGCGGCTATGGCGATATCATCAAGAGCTTCAAAGACAAGTATGGTCTCAAGGTTAACGAACTGAACCCTGATGCTGGTTCGGGCGACGAAATCGAGGCCATCAAGGCAAACAAAGATAACAAGGGCCCACAGGCTCCTGACGTCATCGACGTTGGCTTCGCTTTCGGCACGACTGCCAAGAAAGACGGCCTGATCCAGCCTTACAAGGTTGCAACCTGGGACGAAATTCCAGACAGCGCCAAAGACCCTGAAGGTTACTGGTATGGCGACTATTACGGCGTTCTTGGTTTCGAAGTAAACAAAGACATCGTCAAGGACATCCCACAGGATTGGGAAGACCTGCTCAAGAGCGATTATGCAAACTCGGTTGCTCTCGCTGGTGACCCACGCGTTTCCGCACAGGCCATCCTCGGCGTTCACGCTGCTGGTATCGCACGCGGTGCAGAACCCGGTGCAGAAGCTGGCAAGAAGGGTCTTGAATTCTTCAAGGAACTCAATGCGGCTGGCAACTTCGTTCCGGTGATCGGCAAGGCTGCGTCGCTGGCTCAGGGCTCGACCCCAATCGTCATTCGCTGGGATTACAACTCACTCGCAGACCGTGACACGCTTAAGGGCAATCCGGAAATCGAAACCGTGATTCCGAAAACCGGCGTTGTTGCAGGCGTTTATGTTCAGGCAATCAGCGCTTATGCACCGCATCCAAACGCTGCAAAGCTGTGGATGGAACATATTTATTCGGATGATGGTCAGCTCGGCTATCTGAAGGGTTACTGCCACCCAATCCGCTTCAACGCAATGGCTAAGGCTGGCAAAATCCCGCAGGAACTGCTCGACAAGCTGCCGCCAGCAGAAGCCTATGAAAAGGCTATCTTCCCAACTCTTGAACAGATTGAAACCGCTCAGGAAGAAATCACCAAGAACTGGGACAGCGTTGTTGGCGCAAACGTCCAGTAAGCGCACTTAATCGACCCTGTTCATGATCTGTGACGACCAGCAATGGTCGTCACAGTCTTTGCTTTCACGCGATTAATCCGGAAAGCGGGTGGTCTTTTTGGGATTCAGCTTTTAAGAAAGAACATATGAGTTCAACAGCCGATACAGACGCACCATTCCAACGGGTGCGAAAGCGTCAATTGCCGCTGTCGTGGCTTGGCGTTGCTCCGTTCTTCCTCTTTGCCATTCTGTTCCTTCTCTGGCCCACGATGTATCTCATCGTCGGTGCATTTCAGGATCCAGACGGCAATTTCACCCTGAAAAACGTTCAGGATCTTTTCCAGCCGCAAATTCTGAGCGCCTACTGGATTTCGATCAAAGTGAGCCTCGCATCGGCGCTCGGTGGCGCATTGATCGGCTTCTTTCTGGCCTGGGCCGTGGTGCTTGGCAATCTGCCACGCTGGCTGCGCCCGACAGTTCTGACTTTTTCTGGCGTTGCATCGAATTTCGCTGGCGTTCCGCTGGCCTTCGCGTTTCTCGCGACCCTTGGCCGGACTGGCTTTGTAACAATCCTGTTGCGAGAGTGGTTTGGTTTCAATCTCTACTCAACCGGCTTTAACCTGTTGAGCTTCTTCGGCCTGACCATCACCTATCTGTTCTTCCAGATCCCGCTGATGGTGCTCATTCTGACCCCTGCTCTCGATGGCCTTAAAAAAGAATGGCGCGAGGCTTCCTCGATTCTCGGCGCGACCAATCTTCAATATTGGCGCATGGTTGCTTTCCCAATTCTCTGGCCAAGCCTGCTCGGCACAACACTGCTTTTATTTGCAAATGCCTTTGGCGCGATTGCAACGGCTTATGCGCTGACGGGTTCGTCGCTCAATATCGTTCCGATCCTGCTTTATGCGCAGATCAGAGGTGACGTGCTGCACAACCAGAATCTTGGCTATGCACTGGCGCTCGGCATGATCGTGATTACCGGCATTTCGAACCTTATCTACATCTGGCTGCGCATGCGTGCCGAAAGGTGGCAGCGATGAAAAAAGGCTTCAACGCCCAGAAAATCGGTGCATGGATCGCCTTTTTCATTGGCGCGATCTACTTTCTGGTTCCACTCATCGGCACGTTTGAATTTTCGCTGCGTATGCGACGTGGTGAATATTCTTTCGATGCCTATCGGGTGGTTTTCAGTGATCCGAACTTTCAGGCAACCTTCAGCTATTCAATCGTTCTGGGCATTTTGACGATTATCTTCGGGGTGCTGCTGGTTGTGCCGACTGCCTATTGGGTGCGTCTGCGCCTGCCGCATCTGCGCCCATTGATCGAGTTTATCACCTTGATGCCGCTGGTTATTCCGGCCATCGTCATCGTGTTCGGCTATCTGCGCATCTATAATTCGTCGTCATGGCTGCCATTCACCTCATCGACGCGGGCCACCGACCTGCTGCTGATGTTCGGCTATATGACACTCTCGCTGCCTTATATGTATCGCGCCGTCGATACAGCAATGCGCACGATTGATGTTCGCACTTTGACCGAAGCAGCCCAGAGCCTTGGCGCTGGCTGGGGACGGATCATGTTCAAGGTTATCTTCCCGAATGTGATTTCTGGTGTCATGAGCGGAGCTTTCATCACTTTTGCCATCGTGATTGGCGAGTTTACGCTGGCTTCGCTGCTCAATCGTCCGGCCTTTGGTCCTTATCTTCAGCTCGTTGGCGCCAACCGCGCTTATGAACCATCGGCGCTGGCGATTATCTCGTTCGGCATTACGTGGCTTAGCATCATCATGTTGCAGCTCGTTTCACGCCTCAATAAATTCAAGACGAACGCCGGGTAATAGTCATGGCTTTTCTTAATCTCAAGCATCTGAAAAAAAGCTTCGGCGCCAATACGGTTGTCCACGACTTCAACCTGGCTGTCGAAAAGGGCGAATTCGTCTCGTTCCTCGGCCCATCGGGCTGCGGCAAGACAACCGTGCTGCGCATGATTGCCGGATTTGAAACGGCGGATCAGGGCGCAATAGAAATCGACGGAAAAGACGTCGTTGACCTCAAGCCAAACCAGCGCAATATCGGCATGGTCTTCCAGGCCTATGCACTGTTTCCAAACATGACCGTCGCGCAGAACGTCGCGTTCGGTCTTCGCGTCTCTGGCAAATCGAAAGCCGAAATCGACGCAACCGTCAAAGAAATGCTTGGTCTGATCCGGCTTGAGCATCTTGCGGATCGTTATCCTTATCAGATGTCCGGCGGCCAGCAGCAGCGTGTGGCCTTGGCGCGTGCGCTGGCAACAAAGCCGCAAGTGCTTCTGCTCGACGAACCACTGTCAGCGCTCGACGCGAAAATCCGTATTTCGCTGCGTCAGGAAATTCGTGCGATCCAGCAGAAGCTCGGCATCACCACGGTTTTCGTAACGCACGATCAGGAAGAAGCATTGTCAATCTCTGACCGTATCGTCGTCATGCATGAAGGCAAGGCAGATCAGATTGGAACGCCTTTCGACATTTATAACCGCCCTGCATCACGCTTCGTCGCTTCCTTTGTCGGCACGCTCAATATGCTTGAGGCATCAGTCGCCGAACCCGGACAGAACAGCATTGAGCTCGACGGGCGCATGATCAGAGTGAATGAAGAACTTGGCCATCACGAAAAGGGAAAAGCGATTACCCTGGCGCTGCGTCCGGAAGCAGTCAGTCTCGAAGCGCGCAAAAGCCACGATACGTCGCTTGATGCGACCATCCAGGATGTGCATTTCCTCGGCTCGGTTATTCGGACACGTGTAGCACTTGGTAAGAACCAGTTGTCCTTCGATACGTTCAATGATCCGGCACACACTCCGCCGCAGCGTGGTGATAAAGTGACAGTGCATTTTGCGGCCCATGATTTGCTCGTTCTGGCCGATTAAAGTGCACCGCAAAAGCATAAACTGCGCTTAAAACGTGCTTTTAACGCCAAAAACCAACAAAAAAGCCGCCAAAACTGGCGGCTTTTTTGTGAAACCTGTGTTCAACTGGTGTCAAAAATACGCCTCTTTTGTGGTTACGCACATTTAGAGGGATAAGTTTAAGCGCTTAGTTGCCCCATGGACCATGGAAATCGCCATCTTTGTCGATACGCTTGAAGCCATGTGAACCAAAGAAATCGCGCTGCCCCTGAATCACGTTGGCTGTACCCTGCGACTGCGTAAAGCCGTCGAAATAGCTCAATGCAGAACCAAGCGCCGGGAGCGGCAGACCTGCGAGAGCTGCCTGTGCAACGACTTTTCGAAGGCCCTTCGATGCCTTGCCCATACGTTCAACAAAAGCAGGAACCAGCAGAAGATTCTCGATTTCCTGGCCTTCAAAAGCCTGCGCAATATCGTCGAGGAACAGCGAACGGATGATGCAACCTTCGCGCCAGATGCGGGCGGTTGTTGCAAGCGGGATGTTCCAGCCATGTTCCTTGGACGCTGCGGCCAGAACGGCAAAGCCCTGTGCATAGGCAACGATCTTGCCCGCCAGCAGCCCCTGCTCCAGATCAGCAAGAAACTGCGCCTGATCAGCAATATTAAGCGTGCGCGGTGCCGGCTTATAGGCCTTTTCAGCAGCTTCACGTTCCGCTTTCAGCGAAGAAATCGAGCGTGCGTCGACCGCTGCTTCAATGCCCGTTGCAGGAACGCCGAGCATCTGTGCTTCAATCGCCGACCAACGGCCAGTGCCCTTCTGTCCGGCCTGATCGAGGATCATGTCGACCATCGCCTTGCCAGTTTCAGGATCAGTGGCTTTCAGAACTTTTGCTGTGATTTCAATGAGGTAGGAATTGAGCGGGCCCGCATTCCACTTCTCGAACACATCACCGATAGCAGGCGCGGAAAGGCCAAGACCGTCGCGCAAAATGCCGTAGATTTCGGCAATCATCTGCATATCGGCATATTCAATACCATTGTGAATGGTCTTTACGAAATGACCTGCGCCATCCGGCCCAACCAGCGCACAGCAAGGCTCGCCTTTATATTTTGCAGCCGCAGCCAGAAGAATCGGCGCGATACGATCATAGGCTTCCTGCGTGCCGCCAACCATCATTGATGGGCCATGACGAGCGCCTTCAGCGCCTCCCGATACACCCATGCCGACAAAGGTTGGATCGTTGGGGCCGAGCGCCTTGAGGCGGCGCATCGTGTCACGATAGTCGGAGTTACCAGCATCGATCATGATATCGCCCGGCTCAAGATAGGCCTTGAGGCGGGTTGTTTCGGCATCAACGGGTGCGCCGGCTTTGATCAGGAAAATGATTGGACGTGGTTTGCGGATATTGTCAGCCAGTTCTTCAAAAGTGGCGCAAGGGATAATCTTGCCACGCAGCGCGCCAGCTTTTTCGACGAATGCTTGCAGGACGGGCTCGTCGCGGTCATAGACGGCTACCGTGTAGCCCTTCTCGGCGATGTTCAGCGCAAGGTTCGAACCCATAACGCCGAGGCCGACCATTCCGATATCTGCTTTTTCCATTTTTTGCCCTTTTGAAACACAGCCATCCGGCTTGTCATACAGAATTAGAGAGCCGACAGACTGGACTGTCTTGGCTTTGACTTTCGCACTCTATAGCGCCAGTCTTTATCCTATTTCTGGATGATCTAGGGCATATGACGCAAATTTGATAGGCCTTTTTCTAAAAACTAACCGATTTAAATGCTCAGACCTTTTCCAGTTTCGCATGCGGCAACGGCGGAAGTTCAATCTCGATAACATCACCGGCCCGCACATTTCCGCCCGCTAGAACGATCGACATCACGCCTGATTTTCGTATCAACACGCCATCTTCTGTTTTATCCAGCACAGCGTTCAAAAGTCCCTTCTCATATTTCTCAATCTGTGAGCAAGGATTGCGCAACCCCGTGATTTCCAGAACCACGTCATTACCGATTTTGAGAATCGCAGATTTTGGCAGTGCGAGCAGATCAATGCCGCGCGTCGTGATGTTTTCACCCAGATCGGCGGGTGAAATATTAAACCCTTTGCCAGCCAACTCTTCAAAAAGCTCGGACTGAATGAGATGAACCTGACGCAGATTGGGCTGTGTTGGATCAGCTCTCACGCGCGAGCGATGCTTAACCGTGACGCCCTTATGCGCATCACCCTCAACACCCTCTCCCGCAACAATGCTGATCTCTGAAACAAGCTGTTTCGAAAAGCGATGCTTGGCGTCACGCGCAACAGCTACAACAATTCCACTCATATTTTTACCTTGATCTCATGAAGATGCAGACGGCAGGCAAAGCCGGTCGTAATCGCGCATATCATGCGGTATATAACACAGAATTGACAAGGGTATCGCGAAGGGGTTGGCGGTAAAATCATGACGAGCAAATACGACGGCAAGAGTTTTCGCTGGGGCATCTGGGGAACAGGCACAATTGCCAAAGCGTTTGCCACCGATATTAACGCAAGCACCGCTATGCGCGTAACCGCCGTTTGCTCGCGCTCGCTAGAAAGTGCCGCAGAGTTCAAGAACAAAATTGGCGCAGATCACGCGTTTGATGATGCAGCGGCATTTCTAAGCAGCCCCGATTTCGATGCCGTCTATATTGCCACGCCAAACGCGATGCACGTGCCACAAACGCTACAGGCCATTGCTGCTGGCAAAGCATGCCTTACCGAAAAACCGCTGACGCTCGATGCAGACGGCGCAAACGCGATTTCAGCCGCAAGCCAGGCGCATAATGTCTTTGCGATGGAAGCAATGTGGAGTCGCTTTCTGCCAGCGATCCATGCCACCCGTGAACATGTCAAAGCCGGGCGGGTCGGCACGGTTAAGCGTATAAAAGCAGACCTCTCCTACTTTCGTCAAGAAGACCCGAAAAGTCGCTTTTTTAATCCGGCATTGGGCGGTGGCGCCGCCTTCGATCTCGGTGTCTATCCGGTTTCACTCGCGCTCAGTTTTCTGGGCCTGCCTGATGCTGTGAGCGGACGCTGGACAAAAGCAAAGAGTGGCGTCGATATGCGGACGGAAATCACGCTGAACTATGCAACTGCCACAGCTGAGATCTCATGCGGTTTTGACCGGGACGGTCAAAACCAGATGCTGATTGAAGGAACAGACGGCGCAATCCTCATTCATGCACCATTTCTCAAAGCACAGCGTTTGACGATTTTTTCCGCAAAAGTGCTGAATTCAGCCCTTGGTCCGAAAGGACCGGGCGGGGTGATTGGCAAGGTGCTTAACCGTCTGCCACTTCCGGGCAGAATTGTGGAGCATCATCCATTTTCTGGCAATGGCTTGCAGTTTCAGGCGCAAGCCGTGCGCGATGCCGTGACACGCGGCAAGTTTTCAAGCCCGATCATGCCGCTTGAACACAGTGCTGCGGTGGCAAATATCGTTAGCACTGTGCTTGCTCAAAAGCCAAATTAGAAGGTGCTCTGCATCTTATAGGGCGCTGCATTTTCTCCGGCATTGTTGAGTGCGAGTGCTACTTCGGTGATGTGCAGAGCCACCGCACCGGAGAAAAAGGCCGTCTTACCGGTTTCAATGGCGCGCGCCTGATCAGCCACGCCACGCATGAAATCAATCTGCGATGGGAATGAAGGCAGGCTTAACGCATCGCCTTTTGGATAGGCGAGCTTGCTGCCGACAGCCGGTTTCCATGGCAAAGTCTTGCCGAGTTTGGCTTCCAGCCTTCCAAAGACACGCGACAGGATAGAACGCTTTCGGTCCGTTGATTCAAGCCGGACCGCCGAACGGTTATCCCATAGATCATCGACCGTGATGGAACCTTTGTCGGCCACGATTGTCAGGCTGCGGTCCTTCGGCATTGCAAGGCCGGACGTGAGACGTGCAACAAGACCGGATTTAAACCGCAAGCAACCGACCGAGAAATCCGGCGCCATGTGCAGATGCTCTGTTCCCGGTCCCTTGTTCTGGAAGGCGATAGAAGAGAAGGCAGTAACGCTTTCAACGGGACCAAAAAGCGACACAAGCCATGAGAGCGCATAGCCTGCATGTTCCAGTGTGCAACCGATCTCGAACTCATGCAGACCCGGCCATGGAGCGCCCGATTGCGAGCGCCATGTCGCCCATTTGTCGCGAAAAACCGGGCCGTCTTCCATTTCGGCATAAACCAGACGTGGCGTGCCGATCTCGCTCATTGAACCTGAAACCAGCTTCTGCGCGTCACTGAGACCATTGGCTGGTGCGGCTGCCAGTGTTAGTCCGTTAGCGGCTGCAAATTCGACAAGCGCCTTGGCATCATTGAAATCCATGGCCAGCGGTTTTTCGGAATAGACATGCTTACCCGCCTCAAGAGCGGCGCGCGAAATCGCATAATGATTTTCCGGCGTCGTCAGATTGAGGACAATCTGAACGTCTTTATCGGCCAGCACCGCATCGAAGCTCTCATAAGCACGGACATTGTAATGCGCAGCAAAAACTTTCAACCGCTCATCCGAACGATCAAAAACCCCAAGCAGCTTTAGCTGCGGGTAATTGCGAAGCGTCGTCATGTAGTAATCGGACACAAAGCCGGTGCCAACAATTGCAATATTCATGAAAAGCTCCGCTTGGGTATGGTGACTTTGGCCGTCATCCGCAGACCAAAAATTGCAAAAACGAGCATGAGCCAGACAGGATCCATGCGACGGAAAAAGAAACTTTCCAGCATCGCATTCAGCGTGCCGAAAAAGACGAACATCAGGAAAAAATCGGCAAGCAGCAGGTTTTCACGTGTTGGTCTGCACCGCATATAGTTCACAAGCGGCATAATGATAATGACAACAATCGCACAGATGAGGCCAATAAGCCCCATCGAAAGCGTAATATCGAGATAGCCATTATGCGCATGGACAATGCCGCGTACATCCCACTCCAGATAATAAGGATTTGCAGCTTCTTTTGCGGCACCGGTACTCCAAAAACTTTCAAACCCGAACCCCGTCCACGGCCGACTATGCAAAGCTTCAATCGCAAAGGCCCAGATCGACGTTCTGCCCGTAAAGGTCGGATCAACTGAGACCTTCAAAACCATTTGATGGAGTGGTTCAAACAGCACCGTTCCAATTGTGAACAATGCGAACATCAATTGAATGACAAAAATCATCAGCGGCGCAAGTCCACGAAGGCCAAACAGGCCCGGCCCAACGACCAACAGCATGGCGAAGGGCACCAGTGCCACCGTAGTTTTAGAACCTGTATGCGCGACAAAGAACAATGCAAGTAACGCAATCACGGCTCCACTGATGCGCCAGCCCCGCCGCCACAGATAAATACCTGCGAAAGCAAAAGTGGCCATAACCGGCCCGGCAATGTTCTTATGTGTAAATACGCCACGCCAGAGGAAAGAATTCTGTGGCTCGACGGCATCAGCGCCATGTGTGCCGAGATTGGGTAAGAGCACCACACCCGCATAGGAGACAATGATAACGATAGACGCCACAATAAGCAGCATCCATGAATAGCTATCTGCATCCTGTGGCAAAGCAAGCACCGCGATGATTGCGAGCACACCGATCAATGTCAGCATGATCCCGCGAATGGCCGTTGACGGATCAGGGCTGACAAAGGCTGAGGCCAGAAGAATAGCAAACATCAGCACCCAGCCGATGCTAACCAAGCGCACGACCTTTCCTGGCTGCGCAAACATGGCCAAAGACACGAGCGCGACGGCCCCAACAATGCCAAAGCCTAGCTGATTAATCGTATCACCAGCTGGTTGACCATCCGTAACCACGACCGGCGTGAACGGGCGAAACGAAACCAGAAGAATGCACAGAATCGCCGTAGCGATGACGAGCGCTATTTGGCGCATCGCCATTCGCGTCGGATCGGAAGCACTATTATGCGTGCCTATCCGGGTTGCGATACCGCTCATTCAGATATCCAAGCCAAATTACGCAACAACAGCTTAACTCTAACACTGAAGACAAGCTGTTATTTTCTTTGAGTTTAGAAAATCCATACAATCGAATTGATTGGAGAATCGTTAAACTTCATAAGTTGTTGCTTATTTGGGGGCTCGTACAGCTGTTTCCCGCAAGATAAGCTCAACTGGCCAAAGCTCGTTAACGTCCGACGCAACGCGGCCATCAAGCATATCCATCAACAGATCGGCACAGCGCTTGCCAGCAGCACGCATGGAAGAGCGTGTGGCAGTAAGCGAAGGGACCATATTGTCTGCACTTAGGAAGGAGATAACGTCATCATGAGCGATGACTGAAAGGTCTTTGCCAATTGTCAGGCCGAGCGACCGCGCTGCGCGATAAATACCCAAAGCCGTCATCATCGAACCCGCAACAAACGCCGTTGGGCGGGGATTTCGCTCCAGCAATTTTTTGGCAAGGCGATAACCGACCTCATCGGTGAAATCGCCATGTTCAACAAGCTCTGGATCGAAGACAACGCCTTTTTCTTCAAGCGCCTTGCGATACCCTGCATCGCGGTGAAGTGAGAAAGTAAAACCATATCGCCCATTGATCATGGCGATATGCGTGTGGCCGAGATCGAGCAAATGTGCGGTCGCACGATAAACTGCGCCTTCATTATCGATGTCCAGCCACGCATGCGGGATATCAGTGTCCGAGCGTCCATGGACAAGAAATGGCATGCCAAGTTCATGAAGTAATCTTATGCGCTCGTCATTTGGTTTGGGCGACGTGATGATAATCGCATCGACCCGCCTGCTGGTTGCAAGCCTGCGGCAGAGCTGCACCTCGTCGTCAGTGCCAGTGCTTGCCGTCGGACTCACCAGAATATCGACCTCATCGACACTCAGACGCTCAGCCATTCCGCGCATGAATTCTGCAAAGTGAAACTCACTGTTGCGCCCCATCACAACGCCAATTGCTCCGGCACGGCCAGTCACCAGCCGTACAGCATTGACATTCGGCCTGTAGCCAAGGCGGACAGCTTCGTCCATTACGCGCTTGCGTGTGCTTTCGGCAACCTCCGGATAACCGCTCAGCGCACGGCTGACAGTAGTGGCAGAGAGACCGACTTGTTTGGCAAATTCGCGAAGTTTCATGTGGGTTATCGATTTAGAGACATATGAGGCAGACGATTATTGCAGAGTTGCAGCTACTAATATTTGGCATATCCAGAGTTGATTGTAACGACAATGACGAATTTTGAAAGCGTTTTCAATAATTTTGAAAAACTTATCGTGAATCATCACGCGATTGCATCGCAGAAAACAAAGCTCCGCTTTTCAGAAACATTGGTATAGCATTGAATTCAAATAGTAAAAGCTTATAAAATTAATTCTTGTTGAGCTGCAACAATGAGTGGGTTGACAGAAAAGCTCTCGTCTGCAACCTTTTCTCTATCCAAACCGTTTTCGATTTTATCAAACCGCTTGCAGAATGGATGGGAGGAGGAACCAATGAAAAAGATAACCAGTGCTCTGGCAGCATGTGCAGTTTTTGGGCTGGCAACGACGTTTGCTCAGGCTGACGAGATTTCAATTGCTGCAAATTCGACCGGCAATAACATCAAGTTTCTACAGGAACAGATTTCCAAATTTGAGAAAGACACTGGCCACAAGGTCAACATCGTTGCGATGCCGTCGTCCAGCAGCGAGCAATTCAGCCAGTATCGGTTGTGGCTTGCGGCAGGCAATGCGGATATTGATGTTTATCAAACCGATATCGTGTGGGCACCACAGCTTTCGGACCAGTTTGTCGATCTGAAAGAAGCAACAAAAGACGTCACTGGCACGCATTTCCCATCAATCATCGCATCGCAGACAGTAAACGGTAAACTGGTCGCACTGCCATTTTATACGGATGCACCAGCGCTGTTTTATCGCAAAGACTTGCTGGAAAAATATGGCAAGCCCGTCCCGAAAACATGGGATGAAATGACGACGACCGCCAAAGAAATCATGGATAAAGAGCGTGCCGACGGCAAGGCTGATCTTTGGGGCTTTGTGTTCCAAGGGAATTCTTATGAAGGGTTGACATGCAACGCACTTGAATGGGTTAAATCGTCAGGTGGTGGTCAGATTGTTGAAGCCGATGGAACGATTTCGATCAACAATGAACAGGCCGCAGCAGCCCTTGATCGCGCAAAAGGCTGGATCAATTCCATATCACCACAGGGTGTATTGGCTTATCAGGAAGAAGAGTCGCGCGGTGTCTGGCAGACGGGGAACGCCGTCTTTATGCGCAACTGGCCTTATGCTTATGCACTCGGAAATAATGACGATAGCGCAGTTAAAGGCAAATTTGACGTCGCGCCTCTGCCAGCTGGCACGGAAGGTGAAGCGCCCTCCTCTGCACTGGGTGGCTGGAACCTGGCTGTATCCAAATACTCAACCAAGCAAGATGCTGCGGTTGAACTGGTGAAATATCTCGCTTCCCCGGAAGTGCAGAAAATGCAGGCCATCGAAATCTCGCGTCTCCCGACCATTGAAGCGCTCTATGATGATCAGGAAATCATCGCAGCGCAGCCATTTATGGCCAACTGGAAACCGATATTTCAAAACGCAGTACCGCGCCCATCGGCAGCCACAAAGGTGAAATATAACGAGGTTTCTGCCAAGTTCTGGAATGCTGTCCACAAGACCCTTTCTGGCAATGGCACCGCGGCTGAAAACCTTGAATTGCTTGAAGTCGAACTGACAGAACTTGAAGGTTCTGGCTGGTAAGCACTGTTCAAGCGGCGTTCGGATTATGGTCCCAAGCAATCCGAACGCATTTTTCCCAAGCGAGAAAGTCCCAGAGGAAAATCATGACGGAGACCTCTCTTGATGGTTCAAGGGTGGCATCGGGGAACCGACGCCACTCGGACCTCCACAAGCAGCGAATTCGCTCGGCCTGGTTGTTTCTTGCACCGACACTGCTTGTCTTGGCGCTCGTTGCCGGATGGCCGCTGCTCCGCACTATCTATTTCAGCTTCACCAATGCGTCGTTGACGAGCTTAGCGACAGCTGAATTTGTCGGCTTCAAGAATTACCTGACATGGATCACACTCAAGAGTGGCAAAACCGTCTATCGCGGGCTTCTCGTTGATCCGGCATGGTGGGGGGCAGTCTGGAATACCATCCGTTTCACCATTTTCTCCGTCAGTCTTGAGACTCTATTCGGCCTCATCGTGGCATTGGTGCTAAACGCGCAGTTTCGTGGCCGTGGGCTCGTCCGCGCAGCCATTCTCATCCCATGGGCGATACCGACTATTGTTTCGGCCAAAATGTGGGGCTGGATGCTCAACGACCAGTTCGGCATTCTCAATCACATTCTGCTTAATCTTGGCATCATCAGCCAGAAAATCGCTTGGACGGCAAATCCTGATACGGCGATGATTGCGGTTCTGATTGTGGATGTCTGGAAAACAACGCCCTTCATGGCGCTGCTTATCCTTGCGGGTTTGCAAATGGTCCCATCAGACATTTATGAAGCCGCAAAAATAGATGATGTCCATCCAATCAAGGTCTTCTGGCGCGTTACACTGCCACTTATCCGCCCTGCACTGATGGTAGCCGTGATTTTCCGTATGCTGGATGCATTGCGCATCTTCGACCTGATTTACGTACTGACGCCCAACAACGCTCAGACAAAAACAATGTCGGTGTTTGCCCGTGAAAATCTCTTCGACTTCGATAAGTTCGCTTATGGGGCGACAGCGTCTACGATGCTTTTTCTCATTATCGCAGCGATCACAGTCCTCTACATGTTTTTTGGACGTGTAAACCTCAGCGGCAAGGGAGAGTAGCATCATGCATTATGTGAAAAGCCTTAGCTTTTATCTGCTGGTTGCGTTCATCATCCTGATTGCGGTGTTTCCGTTTTACTATGCGATCATCACGAGCTTCAAATCAGGAACGGCGCTGTTTCAGGTCGATTTCTGGCCAGAAAGCTTCTCGGTCGCCAATTATACGGGCGTGCTGACCCATGGAAGCTTCGTTCAAAGTCTCGGAAACTCGCTTCTTGTTGCAACGGTTGTGGTCGCAATCTCGCTGCTGCTTGCCGTGACTGCCGCCTATGCGCTGGCGCGCGTTAATTTCCGTGGCCGCGGGTTGTTGCTGCTGACCATCTTGTCGGTCTCGATGTTCCCGCAAATTGCGGTGCTGGCCGGCCTGTTTGAACTGATACGCTTTCTCGGCATCTTCAACACGCCGCTGGCGCTCATTTTCTCTTACATGATCTTCACGCTGCCATTCACCGTCTGGGTGCTTACCACTTTCATGCGTGATCTACCTGTCGAAATCGAAGAAGCCGCAATTGTCGATGGTGCCTCATCATGGGTGATTATTACGCGCGTTTTCATGCCGCTGATGTGGCCCGCTCTCGTCACAACCGGGTTGCTCGCGTTCATTTCTGCATGGAACGAATTCCTTTTCGCGCTGACCTTCACCTCTTCAGCAGGGCAGCGCACGGTTCCGGTCGCCATCGCACTTCTATCTGGCAGCAGCCAGTTTGAAATTCCATGGGGCAACATCATGGCCGCATCGGTCATTGTCACCGTTCCTCTTGTTGTCCTCGTTCTCATCTTCCAGCGGCGGATCGTTTCCGGTCTCACGGCTGGCGGTGTCAAAGGCTAGGAGTTTAACCAATGGCCGAACTTCAACTGCGCAATGTGCGCAAATCTTTTGGCAATTTTGACGTCATCAAGGGCGTCGATCTCGACATCCGCCCGGGCGAATTTATGGTCTTTGTCGGACCGTCTGGCTGCGGAAAGTCTACACTGCTGCGCCTGATCGCGGGTCTCGAGGAAATTACCGACGGCGAATTGTCCATAGACGGAACGGTGGTTAACAGCCTCAGCCCATCCAAGCGTGGCATTGCGATGGTGTTTCAATCCTATGCGCTTTATCCGCATATGACGGTGTATCAAAACATGGCCTTTGGTATGCAACTTGCCGGAAAAACCAAGCAGGAATGCAAAGACCGCATTCAAAGTGCTGCTGAGATGCTCCAACTCACCCCCTATCTGGAGCGTCTCCCCCGCCAGCTTTCGGGTGGCCAGCGTCAGCGTGTTGCCATCGGTCGCGCCATCGTGCGAGATCCCAAAGTCTTCCTGTTTGATGAGCCTTTATCCAATCTCGATGCAGCTTTGCGCGTAGCAACGCGGCTTGAAATCGCAAAGCTCCATCAGAGCATGGAAAACACCACCATGATCTATGTGACCCACGACCAGGTGGAGGCTATGACACTGGCTGATCGCATCTGTGTTTTGCGTGATGGTCGTGTAGAGCAGATCGGAACGCCGCTCGAGCTTTATGAAAAGCCGAATTCGCTGTTCGTTGCCGGGTTTATCGGATCACCCAAAATGAACTTCCTGACTGGCGACCATGCGGGAGGTTTCAATGCACACACTATCGGACTGCGCCCTGAACACCTTAAAATTGTGCCAAAGGATGGACGCTGGACCGGGCGCGTAATTCATACAGAAGTTCTGGGTTCAGACACCTATGTCTATATCGATCTCGGCCTTGAGGAGCCGCTTGTGGTTCGTGAAAACGGCGTGGTAACGCGCAAGTCTGGCGAGACACTTTCCATCTCCCCCTCTGGAGAAAATATTCATCGCTTCGATGAAAAAGGCCGCGCATTTGACGCAGACCTCCCAAGTTCAATGACCAATGCGGCAACGCCAAAACAAGGAGAATAATCGTGCCTATTCGCACTATCGTCTGGGGTGAAAATGTTCACGAAAAGATCAACGAAACCGTCCGCTCGATTTATCCGGATGGTATGCACAACACAATTGCTGCAAGCCTCAATGGCGATGCAGATATTGAAGCGACAACCGCAACCTTGCAGGAGCCGGAGCACGGCCTGAGCGAGGAACGACTTGCGCAAACCGATGTGCTTGTCTGGTGGGGCCATAAGGACCACGGCGGCGTTAATGACGAGATCGTTGAGCGTGTTGCGAAGCGTGTGTTTGAAGGCATGGGCCTTATCGTTTTGCACTCCGGCCATTTTTCAAAAATATTCAAGCGTCTCATGGGGACTCCATGCGCTTTGAAATGGCGTGAGGCTGGCGAGCGTGAGCGTGTGTGGGTCGTCAATCGCGGCCATCCGATTGCACAAGGTTTGGAAGAAAACTTCGTCCTTGAAAACGAGGAAATGTATGGCGAGCAGTTCTCGGTGCCAGAACCACTCGAAACGGTGTTCATTTCATGGTTTGCAGGTGGCGAAGTGTTTCGCTCCGGCATGACCTGGCGTCGTGGCGCTGGCAACATTTTCTATTTCCGCCCCGGCCACGAAACCTATCCAACCTATCATGACGCCAATGTGCAGACTGTTCTGCGCAACTCGGTTAAATGGGCTTACAATCCACAACCTGCCTGGACAGGCATTCATACGGCACCAAACGTGCCCGTCGACAAAGCACCAGAACCCATCGAAGAACGTGGCCCGAAACTGCACAAAGCTGGCGAAGCCGGTTATCGCTGAGGTGGATGATGAGGCTTCTTATTCTTGGAACAGGCGGCATGGCAAAAAGCCATGCCGAAGCCTTCAAAGCGATTGAAGGCGTCGAACTCGTTGCCGCTTGCGATGTATCGGCAGAACGCGTTGATGCGTTTTCTGAAAATCACGATATCCAGAACCGCTTCACCCGGCTTGAAGATGCGATTGAATGGGGCGAGTTTGATGCAGCGGCAAATGTCACGCCCGATGCAATCCACCACCCAACAACCTTGGCGCTCATCGGCGCGGGGAAGCATGTTTTCTGCGAAAAGCCATTGGCCGAAAACTATGCGCTGGCAGCAGAAATGGCGGATGCAGCCGAACAGGCTGGCATCATCAATATGGTCAATCTCACCTATCGCAACGTCGCTCCTCTCCAAAAAGCCCGGGAGATGGTGCTCGCTGGAGAGATCGGCCAGATACGCCATTTTGAAGCATCTTATCTACAAAGCTGGCTGGTATCAAAAGCATGGGGCAACTGGAAAACCGAAAGCAAATGGCTTTGGCGGCTTTCCACAAAACATGGCTCCAATGGTGTTCTGGGCGATGTCGGCATTCATATTCTCGACTTCGCATCTTATGCCATCGGCAGTGATGTCGAGCGTGCTTCTGCACATCTAAAGACATTTGAGAAAGCCGAGAACAACCAAATCGGCGAATATCAAATGGATGCGAATGACAGCTTCGTCATGAGTGCCGAATATGCCAATGGAGCATTGGGCGTCATCCATGCAAGCCGCTGGGCAACCGGCCATCTCAACGAGCTGCGCCTGCGTATCCACGGCGACAAAGGTGCGCTTGAAGTTCTTCACACACCAACAGGCTCAAGCCTGCGCGGCTCGATTGGTGATGATATTGAAACAGCGACATGGCGTGATATCGATGCAGGACAAGTCGAAACGAACTATCAGCGCTTTGCCAAAGCTGTTGCCAATGGCATTGCATTGCAGCCCGACTTCCGTCACGCGGCTAATCTGCAACGTGTGCTGGACCATGCCATGAGTGTTGATGGGCCTTTGCCTTCAATTTCCGGTATCTAAACTTCTACATGCGGGCAGCACCTTTTGTGAAGCTGCCCGCATAAAATTTATCAATATGCCAGACCCAAATGCTGCGCAAATGTATCGCCAGCATAGTCAGAACGCAGCAGGCCCACTTCAGACAAACGCGGCATCAACTCATCAAGCGCAAGATGCATTGACGATGTAGAACCGCCGGGCGCGGTGATAAATCCATCGATCGCTCCCGCATCTGACCACTTCTCGATTTCTTCTACCGCATCATCGACCGTCCCAATCACCTGCCAATGTGCCGCGCTGATAACTTCCGGGCGGCGCAAAAGGTCGTTGATATAGAGCGTTTCTTTCAAAAGAAGCCGCTGCAACAATCCAGCGTGAGTTTTGCTGCGCGTTTTTTCCGGCGGCGGCGGTAAATCCGATGGGCTGATAGGCCGATCTTCAGGCCAATCAGTCAGGTCGAGCCCTGTCATGTCCCGGATATAGGTAATCTTGCGCGTGCGGTCGCCGCGCTTATGCGTATCGTGAAACAGCTCCCAAGCCTCTGCGCGTGAAGCGGCAAGATATAGGCTCAAACCGGGAAGCAGGCGAACATCGTCAGCTTTACGACCTTGCGCTTCAGCCAGCGAACGCAAATCATTGCGTAAGCTGGTTGCCGCATCAATATTAGGCGTTGCAGAGAATATGCCATTTGCGACCGAAGCTGCAAAATGGCGTCCCGCTGTTGACGCTCCAGCCTGAAACAGTGGAATTGGAACCTCTCCAAGCGAAGGAATATTGAGTGGGCCTTTGACTTTAAAGAAATCGCCTTCGTGATCTATCGGCTTGATTTGCGATGGGTCGGCGTAATGCCCAGTGACACGGTCGCGCTTCAAAGCGGAGCCCGGAAAACTCCGCCACAACTCTTTCACGATTTGCGTGAACTCTGCGGCGCGCGCATAGCGCTCGTCTGAGGTTGGCATTTCATCAAGACCGAAATTTACATTGCCGTCGAGCGCGGTAACGATATTCCAACCCGCCCGGCCTTTGCTCAGATGATGCAGCGACAGAACCTGCCGCGCAACCACATAGGGTGTCATAAAGGTGGTTGAAACAGTGGTCAGAAGTCCAATTTTTGAGGTCTCGCGCGCAAGTGCTGCCATCAGCACAGTGGCGTCAAGACTTGCGAAACCCGGTGTCGTTTCCATGATCTGACTGTTGAGAAACAGATTGTCAGGCCGAAATACGAAATCGAGTTTGGCTGCTTCAGCGCGCTGCGCAATATCGACATAAAAATCAGAACCAAACACGCCTTCAATGTCACTGTTGTCATGCCGCCAGCCATCATTGCTCAGCCAGGTTGGGGCGAGAGACATACCAATATGGAGCTTTTTGCGCGCAGTCATGTTTAACTCCGATTTCTTTTCAAGACAAAAACCGCGGGCCGTGAAGCCCGCAGTTGATCAAGCATTACACTACCACTTTAAAAGCTGCCTTTAAGGCCGATGCCAAAAGTACGTGGCATTGTCATGCTTGCCTCTAATCCGCCGATGCCGCGGTTTTGCTGTAAATAAGTTGGTGTGCGCTCATCAAAAATATTCTTCACAAAACCATAGAGTTGAACTGATTCATGGAAGTCGTAACTCACACGAGCATCCGCAATCGTGTACGCATCAACAATATAGGTAGAGGTGTTTGCGATATCTGAATAATACCCATCGGTATGACGAACTTGCCCCGACACGTTCAACTTCTCTGTCGCATCCCAGCTCGCGCCGACGCTGAACATATATCCCGGAGATTTTGCAAACTCGTTGTCCTTGTAGGAATTGTTGCTCGTGATCTCGTCGATTTTCGTCCTGAGAATACCTGCACTGGTTTTCAAAGCAAGATTATCCATTATCTGATAATCGAGACCGAGCTCAAGTCCGTAAGCGTGCGCTTTTTCAGCATTGATTGTATAGGATTGAACAAGATTATCAGGCAGGACAACAGGAATATTGTACTGCGCATTCTTGAAATCCATATAGAAGACGTTGCTCGTAAGCGTTAGCTTGTCATCAAGCAAATTGGCGCGCGTGAAAAGCTCATAGTTCCAGAGCTTCTCTTCTTCAAAATAATGCCAGTTACGCGAAGAAAGATTAAGAGAAACGCCCCCTGGATTATAACCTTTGCTCACCATGGCGCCGACGGTTAATTCAGGCGTAACCGCGTATGCCAGAGAGATCTTGGGCAAAACTGCCGAGAACGTTTCGTCATAGTTCAGCGGTTTTGTTGTCAGCGCTGAAATGCCAACGCGTTCAATGCTATCCTGCTGGAACCGCAAACCGCCGGTTAAAGTCCACTGCTCTGTGATGCGGTAGCTTGTTTCAGCAAAGAGACCGAGATTTGTCTTCGTGTCATCAAATGTCGTGGTTCCCTGAAGCAGGAGCAATTCATCCGATTTTGTATGAGCATAGAAAATGCCCGCAACACCGCTCATCGTGTCTTCCTGATCGCCGTATGTTACACGCGCCTCATTCGAAATATTCTTCTGATTAATATCGGCTTTCCCATAGGTCGGAGTGCCTGTATGGCGATGTACACCGGAAGCCGAGAATTGCGTCTGATTATACAGCTTGAAACCATTTTCCAGATCATAACTGATGTCGAGAATGCCAGTATTGGTGTCCTGTTTCCAGCTTGGCATTGAGGTTGTCGAATGCTCAAGATCTTCAAAATTACCTGAAGAGGCTTCCTGACTAGGGCGATTGCTTCGCGCATGTGAGTAAGTGAGTTTCGCTACCAATCCGGGAATTTCTGCTGGCTCCCAAAGGAGCTTCAGGCGACCAGTGAACGCTTTGAAAGCTTGATCAGTGCCTTCAGTTTGGAAGGCGGGACTGATATAATCGATAAATGTATCGCGCCCCGAATAGTCTAATGCCAAACGTGCTGCCAGCTCCTCCTTGTAAATGGGGCTATTGAGCATGATCGACGTGCGCTTGGAATTATAATTTCCAATTTCGACCTGATAAGCGCCTTCACGTTCAAAGGTAGGATCATTGGTATTCACTATAATCGTTCCGGCAATGGCATTTGCACCTTGGGAGGTGGTCTGAGGACCACGGAACACTTCAATATTGTTTATATCCCAAACAGACGTACCGCCGTAATAAAACTCGTTATAATTCAGATAATGGCCGTCCATATTGATAGTTGCACGCGGAACAGTGCCACCCCAGAATACATTCTGACCATTGTGCGGCCCCTGCGTGTCTTGTCCACGAATAACAGGGGCGCTGACCGTATCCGTGTAAACGACATTCGGCGTACCGCGCACAACTTCGGAAACCGAATTGTCGCCTGTTTTTTGGCGACTAATTTCTTCGCCGGTGATGACCGTTACTGAAGAAGCCGTATTTTTGATGTCGCGGGCGACCTTTTCGCCAGTGATGACCAGAGTATCGAGAACCAATCCTTTGGATTCCGTCGTCTTCTGGCGATCCTGTGCGAAAGCGGTCGTTGCAGACATTGCGACCAGTGTCAGTGCACTGACACCATAGAGAAAGCCGCGGGTACAATGAATATTCATAGGTCGCCCCAAAACATGAGTATACAGTTCATGTTCTGTTATCTGCGTTATTTCAATTCCGCAATAAGGAATGCGTACCGCAATACAGTATGAATGCAAGCTGATTTGGGGCTGTTGCTCTTCGGCAACATTTCGAATTTTCACTGCCAATAGGCACAGGGGTTTGCATGTCGTGATCGCATGCGCATTGTGTCGCGTATGATTTTCAACGCAGTTCGCGCTACACATGGCGCCAGCGGAATAGAGGATGACGGATGGGCATACGCCTGTCTGGCGGGAGGCTAAGCATTTGAAAGAGCAAGATGGCGTTTCGATCAATGAAGCGGAAAGCGTGAGCGATAAACGGTCGGGTACAATTCAGTCTGTATCCATTGCTGCGAAATTTCTGAAGATTCTGGCCAATGCTGAAAATGAGCTTCCGCTTGGCGAAGTGGCCAAGCGTGCAGGCACCGGCGGATCAACCGCGCATCGTTATATGCAGAGCCTCGTCAAGGAAGGGCTTGCAAAGCAAGATCCGGTCAGTGGCTTTTACGATCTTGGGCCAACTGCTCTGAGCATCGGCATTGGTGCATTGAAGCGGGTCGATGCTGTCGAAATCGCAGCGCAGCATATGAAGGCTCTGTCGCAGCGCCACGCCATGAGTGGTGGGGTTGCGATCTGGACAGATCGCGGCCCGACTTTGGTGCGCTGGTATCGCAGCGCTTATTTCTCGGTCAATCCTCTGGCGCTCGGTGATACGCTGCCGGTGGACAACACGGCTTGCGGATTAGTTTTCCAGTCCTATCTGCCAAAGAGCAGCATTGATGCGGTGCGCAAGGTGCAGCCCGCGAATTTTCGCGGAACGCCGCCGTCGAAAGCCATTTTGGAAAAGGTGCGTGCAGATCGATGGTATGAGATGACCAGTCACCTCCTATCAAACGTCACGGGTCAGGCGTCCCCCGTGCTCGATGCACAGGGCGAAATCGTGTGTGTGATGACAACGGTTGCTGATCTTGGGCAATTGCGCACCGACGAAGAACGCCGGGCGCTTTTTCATGAGGCCTGTATGGTCAATGAATCAACTGGCGGATTGCTCGTCGATACAAAGCTGGAGATGCCTGAAGCTTAGGCTACTTCGTCAATGGAGGCACTGCTTTTCGGCACAATCAGTGGTGTGCCGGAAACAGGGTCGGCGATGATAACCGATGCCAGCCCGAAGACCTCTTCGACCAGTTGTTCTGTCACAATATCGGCGGGCTTCCCCTGCGCAATCAATGCACCATCGCGCAAGGCGATCAGATGCGATGCATAACGACATGCATGATTGAGTTCATGTAGAACCGCAACAACAGTGCGTCCCTGCTTGTTCAGCTGGGCCAGGAGATCCAGCAACTCAATCTGATGTGCAATGTCGAGATAGGTCGTTGGCTCATCAAGCAACAGGATTGGCGTGTCTTGCGCCAGCACCAGGGCGATCCAGACACGCTGCCTTTGCCCACCCGACAACTCGTCGACCAAACGATTGGCGAGCTCGGTTATCTTGGTCGATGCCATGGCTTGAGCAACGGCGGCCTCGTCGGCTTCCGACCATTGCCGCAAAAATGACTGATGCGGATAACGTCCGCGTGCAACCAGATCAGCAACCGTGATCCCTTCCGGCGCAATCGAGCTTTGTGGCAATAGACCAAGACGACGCGCCGTTTCTTTTGCTGGCAAGCTTGCAATGTCACCGCCATCCAGCACAATCTTGCCCGTTGAAGGTTTCAGCAGACGCGACAGCGCCCGCAACAGCGTTGATTTTCCGCAAGCATTCGGGCCAACAATCACCGTAAAAGATGCATCCGGAATAGCCACAGAAAGGTCCCGCGCGACAGTGCGTTCATCATATTTCAGCGTAACAGTATCGGCGCGAAGGCGATGATTCATGTCTGGAGTCCTAACGGCTGTAAGTAGAAAATCGGCGGCGCGTCATGAATGCTCCGTATTGCATTGTAGAATGCGTTCTGCAATATGGAGCGCAACATTCATATTTTAGCAAAGTGTCCTCACTAGCCAGAACCGCAGAATAACGATCTCAGATAAGGATCGGTCGTGAAACCCTTAAAAATCATCGCCTCAGTTCTCGTTATGCTTGCAATACTCATGCTGCCGTTTAAAGTTGCCCTCGCCCAAAATGACAGTTGGCCCCGGACGATAAAGCACTATTCGGGCGAACTGACATTAAAGTCAAAGCCATTGCGTATTGTCTCGACCGCGCCGAGCCTGACAGGCATTCTGCTGGCGATCAATGCACCGTTGATTGCAACTACTGCGACCACACCGAGCATTCTTAGTGATGATAAGGGCTTTTTCTCGCAATGGGCTAAAGTTGCTGACGAGCGGGGCGTTGAGGTTCTCTACTCCAATCTCGATTTCGATATTGAAGCGATTATTGCCTTTGAACCTGATCTCGTGATTGCATCGGCAACCGGCGCCGACAGCGTGTTGCAGCATTATCCTGAGCTGAAAGCGCAGGGCATTCCAACGATGGTTGTCAATTATTCCAACCAGAGCTGGCAGGACATTGCAGCCGAAATCGGCAGAGCGACAGGTCTTGAACAGGAGGCCGTGGCAGCGTCAGCCCGTTTTGACGATTATGCCGCCAAAGTGGCCGCAGAAATGGTTGCTCCCAGCGAGCCAATTACGATCGTGGGGTATAACATCGGCAACAGCTATTCGATTGGCAAAACTGATAGTGCTCAGGGGCAGCTTCTTCAGGCTCTTGGCTTTAAGGTCGAAGGGCTTCCCGCATCACTCGCCGGACAGGTGACACGCAGTTCGGATTTTGATTTTATCTCGCATGAGAATCTTTCAGCCGCCATTACCGGCAAAAGTGTATTCCTGCTACGTGGTCTTCATGCCGATGTGAACGCATTTTTGAAAGATCCGGTGCTAGCCAATCTTGATCCTGTGAAAAGCAAGCAAGTCTATCCGCTTGGCGCAACCTCGTTCCGGATCGACTACTATTCTGGTATTCAGCTGATCGATATTGTGGCTGCCAATTTCCGTCAATGACCGCCGTAAACACCACTTCCGCCAACGCCTTTAGAGTAACAGCAACATATCTGCGTAAGCGTCGGATGTGGGGATTGGGTGTTGGGTTGCTGGTGTTGTTTATCGCTATCATTTTGAGCTTTACGCTCGGCTCCCGCACGATCCCACTTGGCGATAGTTTGCAGGCTTTGTGGAAGCCCGATCTGCATAATGATCAGCATCTGATCGTTCGCGAATTGCGTATTCCGCGCACGATGGTTGCCATTTTTGCAGGTCTTGCACTGGGCGTCGCAGGCGCAATCATGCAGGCGGTGACGCGCAATCCACTCGCAGAGCCCGGGCTACTCGGCATCAATTCGGGTGCAGCAGTGGCTGTGATCCTAGGGATCGTGGCATTCAATCTGACAAGCATGGTGCAATATGTCTGGTTCGCTTTTGCTGGTGCGGGTCTTGCAGGCGTGGCCGTGTTCATTCTGGGACAAGCCAATGGCACGGGCACCAATCCAGTGCGTCTGGTGTTGGCTGGTGCGGGGCTTTCCGTTGTGCTGGCCTCGATTACCGGCATTGTCATCATCAATGCGCCAACGGACGTGCTGGACCAATTCCGAAACTGGTCGGCCGGGTCGGTTGAAGGCCGAAACTATGATGTCATTCGGGTATTGGCTGTCTCCGTCGCAATTGGCTTGCTGATTGCTTTCTCGCTTGCGGGCAAATTGAATGCCATTGCGCTTGGCAAAGAACTGGGTGCTGCACTTGGCGTCAATGTCTATGCCACATGGTTCCTGTCGTGCCTTTCAGTCATGCTTCTTGCAGGATCAGCAACGGCGGGTGCCGGACCGATTGGTTTTGTCGGTCTGGTTGCACCCCATCTTGCAAGAACCATTGTCGGGCCAAATTACCGCTGGATATTGCCTTATTCGGCATTGTTTGCAGCAATTTTGTTGCTCGGCGCGGACATTGTAGGGCGCGTCGTCGCCGCGCCCGCAGAAGTCGCAGCAGGGATCATAGCGATGCTGATTGGCGGGCCATTCTTCATCATCATCGTGCGCCAGCTTCGATTGTCAAAACTATGAGCAATCGCCACAAATCCGTTTTCAGACTTGGAAATATCTCTATCCAATGGAGATCACGCACGCTGGTCGTTTGCTTTAGTCTGATATGTGTTTTGATTTTGCTTGGCATCTTGCACATTGGCACCGGCACGATGTCGTTTTCGCCCGGCGAAATCATAAAAAGTCTGTTTGGAGATGCAACGAACCCGACCGCAGAGCGCATTATTATGCGTGTTCGCTTGCCCCGCCTTGTAACAGCGATTTTCGTGGGGGCATCGCTTGGCATGGCTGGATCGATTTTTCAGTCGATCTCGCGCAATGCGCTCGGCTCGCCCGACATTATCGGCTTTACGACGGGTGCTGCGACCGGAGCCATCGTTCAGATCATTCTTTTTAACGCTGGCCCCTTTGAAACAGCGCTTGCGGCGGTGCTTTCGGGTTTGGGAACGGCCATGATTGTGTTCCTGCTGGCTTTGAAAGGCAGGACGACTGGCGGTTACAGGCTCATTCTGATCGGGCTTGGTGTTGGCGCGGTTCTCTCAGGTATCAATACTATATTGCTTGTCGCCGGAGATCTTGATCAGGCCGCCTCCGCTCAGCTCTGGCTCGCCGGATCGCTGAATACCAGAACATGGTCCCATGCGATCCCGGCAGTAATTGGCTTTTTCCTTGTTGTTCCAATTGTCATCTATTTTGCTCCACGCATCAGCTTGCTTGAAATGGGCGATGATGCGGCACGTCAATTGGGTATCTCTGTTGAGACAACACGTCTTGCGATGGTGCTTGTTGCAGTGGCGCTCACTTCAGTTGCCACTGCCGCCACAGGGCCGATCGCTTTTATTGCGCTGGCGGCCCCGCAGCTTGTGCGTCGGCTGACACACGCTCCGGGCGTCCCGTTGATTGCGAGTGCGCTGATGGGAGCAGTGTTGCTTGTTGGAGCGGATTTATTTGCGCAGCATTTTCCATTAAACATCAAAATGCCGATTGGACTAACCACAGGCCTATTGGGAGGCCTGTATCTATTAAGGATACTTTATAAGAAGAACAAATTTTAATATAATAAATCAAATTGAACAAATATAACTTTTACTGCAATCTTCGTATTTGACATCATTTTTGTTTCTTAAAATGATCCAATAATCCTTAGCATTGGCTCGGAAAATCTGCATAGCTAGGCTCAGTGGAAATTCTGCCTGACTTCGGCTTAGATGCTGGAAACGGGAGATACCATGACAAGACGTCTACGCCGAAACAATAGCCCAGCTTTCAAGGTAAAGTTGCGCTTGCTGCAATCCGAAGCGAGTATACGCCAGTGGAATTATCCCTGCAGTTTGACGTGCACGCGAACCAAATAATGCAATAGAAAGATCAGCTTCTTGAGGGAGCGATCAGTGTTTTCAGCGACGAGACCAAGGCGGAATTGCTGGGTGCAAGGAAATGATCGCGCGTACTCACAAGCTTTCGGTCGCACGACAGGCAAAGCTCCGGGGGGCAGCCGTAGCCGTGTCTACTATTCACCGCACGCTGCATCGGATGGCGATCTGGCATTAAGGCGCCGGATTGATGAATTGCATCCGGAATATCCATTCGCGGGAAGTCGGATGTTGCAGGGATTTTGAAAGGAGAAGGGCTTGAGTTTGGGCACTCCATGTCGCTACTCTAATAAAGAAGATGAGCATCGAGACGATTTACCGTCGACCCAACACTTCGAAGCCAGCACCAGGGCATAAAATCCATCCCTATCTCCTGCGTAAGCTAGAGCTCATCCCGAAAAGTGTAAAACGGTTTTCGGAACAAGATGCGCGTAAAACAAACAAAGAGATTGAGCATTTTTAATGATTCAATGAAACCTGGAAACGCTCTAGCGCTCACCAGACCCAATCAGGTGTAAGCAACGGACATAACGTATATTCCGGCGACATCAGACGGACCTCGTGGCCTTGTGCCGCAAACAGCCGACCAAGATGAAGAGCTCCACAGCACGCTTCCATCGCTACAATGCAAGTCGGAAGTTTCATTACGTAATCAATTAGGGTCTGACGACGCATCGTCCTGCACGCAACTACCGCGCCAGTGGCATCAACACCCACGACGCTACAAGATGTCTTGCCCAGATCAACTCCAAGGATCACAACAGTCATGGGCTCGTTTCTTCCTTCTTCACACACGACAGCATCCTAACAGACGCTGGGGAAAGGGGCGGGCCATTCCATAAAGACCGCACATGCACTGGAGCAGAAGCAGCCAGACCTAATGAGCAGGCGTGAGGAGTGGTTTGAAAGTCAGCTTGAGCTTGATCCTGAAAGGCCGGTTTTCATTAACGAAACAGGAGTGCGTACGAAGATGGCGCATTGCTGAATTGCCAAGGAGAGGCTCATCATGTTCGAAGATCAGAAAATTGGGGTTGCTTGCCCTAAATGCGGACACAAGGCCGAGAAGACCATCGCTTGGCTTAAAACTCACGACAAGCTCAGCTGCGCCGGATGCGGGTCTGATGTCGTCATCGACAGTGAACAGCTTTTCGCTGGAATTAAGGAAGTTAAGAAGGCGGTCACCAAATTCACGAAATTTATTCGCGGCCTCGGTAAGCGGCGATAGCATTACAGACAGGCTATCTCCATTCAGGGAGATTCTCAGGTCACAAGTTGCCATTATTCTCCCCAAACAGAAAACCCCCACTAAGCGGGGCTGGATGGTACGATTTAATAACCGAAATTAAGATGGACTCGCACTGAAAAAGACACCCAAAACAATAACTTGATACCCGATTTGATGCCATTTTCGTCCAGTGGACCCGCGACACCACCTCAAGCCATTAAAATAACGGTGCTTTAGCCGTTTTTAGCACGTTTCTAGCACGTTTTAAGCACCATCTGCATACACAGCGGCCTACCACTATACGGATAAACTGCGTCGCCCTCTTGGGATCGAACCAAGACACACGCATTCAAAGTGCGTTGCCCTAACGTTAGGCTAAGGGCGAATGCTGCTGGTATTTTTGAAGAGACTTTTACTAAGTCTTCCGAACCAATACACCTTCAAGAAAAAGAAGACAAAAGATTGCCGTAATTTAGGAAAAAACTAAAACTGTTCTAAACCGGAGAAGTCTAATGGCCCGCTCCTCTTACACACCTATCCAAAAGTTTCTTCACTGGTCAGTTTTCTTACTAGTAATTTTTGCCTATCTCGTAACGTTCGGGGAAGACTTTTTTCCTCGGGGGTCTACTGAGCGCAGCAATGTGTGGTGGCTGCATATTTCAATCGGGCTACTGTTGTTGGCGTTCGTAATCTGGCGAATAATTGTTAGAGTTTTCTCTAGCACGCCAGTAATGCCCGATACGATGTCACCACTTGAAAAGAAGGCAGCAAAATTTGCACATCACTTGCTTTATACTCTTCTGGTCTTGATCCCTGTACTCGGCATTTGGCTTGCCCCGCTCAGAGGTAACGAGCTTTCTTTCTTTGGAATATTCTCCATTCCTCAATTCATAACTCCAAACAGAGATTTGTCAGGAACAGTGAAAGAAATTCACGGTTTCCTCGCAAATCTCATTCTTATCGTTGTGGCAATACATTCTCTTGCCGCACTTTGGCATCAGTTTTACAAAAAGGATAATATCTTGAAAAGGATGCTTCCTTAGATCAAAAACTTTGGGAGGATTTGCACCTCCCGGCAATCAGGTGGACATTTGGATGCTAACTAGTGAAATCGAAGATCACTGCTCCACCCAAATAATGGTCGATGGATCAACACCAAGTGCCTTAGCAACTTTCGAAGCCTCAGATTTTAGTGCGCTCGTCAACTTTGGCTGACGAGACAGTACCCAAAAATATTTCTTAGGATTATCCCCCGCAACAATCGACCATTGATAATTACGGTCAAGAGCCACGATATTATAAGCGCCGTAAAACGGGCCAAAGAAGGAAACTTTCAACGCACCAACGTTTGATGCCTCAGCAAACTTTGCCTTGCCGGTGGAGCTTCTGAATTTGCCTTTTGCCGGATCGTAACCAGCATTAACGACTTTTATCGAACCGTCCTCGTTTAGCGAGTATTGGGCCGTGGTTTGGTTCATTCCTTTTTCAAAGCGGTTTTCAATACGACCGAGTTCATACCATTTCCCTAAATATCGATCTGAATCAAAATTTTGAACTGGAGCCAAAGCCAAATCGTGCCGTGTGGTTTTGCAAGCGGTCAAGATCGCAAGACCAGCCAATGCAGTTATAACACCCCAATGTTTCAACTTCATCTCACCACCTCATTTGCTTCTAGCAGTGTAGATATAACGCCAAGGGTATGTTTCAAGCGCTTTTAATTTTATATGTGTGGCGCACCGTATTGGCCCATAAAAGGGGTGTAATTTGCACGAGAATTTTCATTCTTTTCGCCCACCCGTTATGCTTCGGCTCTAACCTACAAATAAAAACCGCCCAGATTTCTCCGAGCGGTTTAGTTAAACTGGAGGTCAACAGTTATTAGAATTTGTATGCCACGCCGAGACGGACTTCATTGGTCTTAAACTTGTTGCGGGTGTCTACACCGTCAACGTCAAAGTTCTTGTGACCGTAATCGGTATAACGATATTCGAGACGAAGGATTACGTTGTCGGTTGCAGCGTAATCAACACCAGCACCTGCTGTCCAGCCGGTGTGGGTCTTGCTGGAAGAGAAATTGTCTTCAAAGCCGTCAACGATTGAGGTTGCAGAGTTCTTGACCTGACCGAAAGCTACACCACCAGCGATGTAAGGCAGGAAGCGGTCAACTGCGTAACCTGCACGTGCACGTACAGCACCCGACCAACGCAATTTGCTTTCTAAGCTAGCGAAATCACCGTCAATATCTGTTTCTGAGAAACGCTTCTTGAGGTTATTGTAGGTTACGTCACCGTCAATACCAAGTACAACGCTGTTGCCGAGGTCAAAGTTGTAACCTGCATATAGACCACCGAGGAAGCCATCTGGCTTGAGGCGACCGCCTTCTCCATCGGCATCGCTAAACGTTGACTTGCCCCAGCCGTAGCCAATCTGGCCACCAAGATATGCACCGTTCCATGTGAACGATGGCGCAGCAACTACTGGAGCTGGCTCTTCATAAACAATGGCGTCAGCTGCGTTTGCTGCCGAGATGCCTGCAAAAATAGCTGCCGAAGCAAACAAGATCGCTTTGATTTTCATCTAAATCTCTCCAAGCCCTTTAAAAAACTCTAGAAATTAAAATAAGGCATCCTGTTCAAAAGTCTGTAGTAAATAAGACACACCTAACTCAATAGGGACTTTTAACAGAGTAGCGTTTTATTATAATTAATAAATAATAAACAAAAAAACGTCGCAGAGCTAATAACATCTAATCATCTCCACTCTAATTTAGGCAAACACAATGTCGCATATCATCAAAGATGAAATTGAACACATCAAAGCCAAGATCGAAGAAATCAAGGCTAAACTCCATGCGCGTTCCGGACAATCTGACCATGAACGAGAAGAAGAAGATGCTGAATTACGCATCCAGCTAAATGATATGATTACCCAAATTAATGCGATACTTCCGCATTAATGACAAATAAGACGCGTCCCGAGAACCGCTCGTATTCTTGCTCATCTGCTATGCAGCGGATTTGGCAGCGGGCGCCTTACAAGCCGCCTCCTCGAACGACATCGCATAGGCCGTTCTGTTAGGAACTGAAATAAACTGACTACGTTATCGCTGCATCAATAATGGGAGCGGTACAATGGAGCAGTTTCAATCAGCCCTTCATCAAGCTTTAAGTGCTGACAATTTCAATGTTTGGCCGCACATTATTACCTTGGCAGCAGCTTATATATTAGCTCTGCCTATCGGGTGGCACCGTGAGATCGAAGAACGTAGTGCAGGACTGAGAACTTTCCCGCTGGTTGCCGTTGCTAGCTGCGGCTTCGTTAAGGCGACAGAAGGATTGACCGCAGATAACCCCGAAGCGTTAGCCCGTATTATCGAAGGCGTCATCACCGGCATGGGCTTTATTGGTGGTGGTGCTATTCTTCGCCTGAGTTCGTCTGTTAAAGGAACGGCTACAGCTGCGAGCCTTTGGGCTACAGGTGCAATCGGAATAGCCTGCGCACTTAACGCCTTCGACGTAGCAATCATCATTATGGTATTCGCATTGATAACGCTTGCGCTATTCTCTCATGGTAAAGACGACATCAAAACACTAGCCAAGCCTGTCAATGAACCCAAGTCAGGCGACGCAGACCCAGCGGGATAGATTTATTAAATCCCTCAGATGTTTTCATTATTTGAAGATACGGCATCGGCCTTCCCACATTGTCTTCATCCAACATGCCGACCTTTGATAATAGTCACACCTGCAATAAGCACGGTAATGGCGAAATACGCGAACTTGTTTAAGGTCGGCATTTTGATCGTTGCACCGTCATAAAAAAGGAAGGCAGATAACAATGGTCAAGGCTCTCAGGAAATGCCGAAACCCCACTTTGCTGCATTGGTATTAAAACAGCGGCCCGAAGACCGCTTGCAAATCACGGGGCGCACAACTGAACTAAGTCCGAATCACGCCAACCCATGTGCACATGTCAAGTATATGAGAAAGCGCCCCATAGAGCGCTCTGTTATGCTGCTTCGATGTATCTAAGCGCCGAACGCAAAGCATTCGCAGCCGTGCAATCAATCACACTGCCTTCTTCCAAGGTCAAACGAATAAGGCACAGGCTCTAAGTTGATGGCAATCAACCGCAATATTTCAGCGAGAATTGATGCTCGGAAGCTTGGTGTAGCTTCACCATTGCTTTCCAAAGACGCTTCCACCACGCAGCGCCTCCAACTAAAACGGAGACTACACTGCCCTTTGCGTTCGGAGATTTTTTCTCCAGAACAACTATGCCCCCGTTATCGAGATACATTTCAGCCTTGTCTGGGTCGAAAAGGCGAGCTTTTGTCAGTCCCATTTCAGCGCAAACATTATCAGGCGCGCGGCACCCGAAAACCGAAAGACGGTTCCAAAACCATACAGATAAGCCCTTGACCCCGTCATAGCCAGCCATTTTCAGGATTTGGCCCGCTGTCTTGCCTGCCGCATGATGATCGGCTGCCCTGGCTGAACGGTGGAAGAGATCAGCGTGATGACCTTTTCCATTTCTGTAACGTTATGGGCCAGCATACGGGATATACCATCTGTGCGACGAATGTATTCTGCAATCTTTGGTAGCAGGTCGGCTTACGAGACTGACTTTCCTTCCATCCGCTCACTAACAACCTGAATGCACCACATATGGAAAGCCGGAAACAGGTATTTTGCGTACGCTAGCGCGACCTGCCAATGAGCTACTGTCTCGTCGCAGGCCGAACCGCCTTTCTTTACTGTCACAAGCCCGAAGCGGGATTTCCGCGTTTCGGAAATACCCATTGTCTCCGCTAGGAAATGCAGGAAGCGATTTTCTCCTTATTGGCTCAACCATTCCGAAGGGGAACGGCTGGGATCAGAGCCGTCTGCCTTCCACATATAAGTAAGTGAGAGAGTTTCGGATCCAACCGTGTTTGCATGTCCTTTATAGACACGTGGCGTAGGATTCTGGATAATATGCATATTCATCGCGGTTCCTCATTAACCGTTATTGATAGACGCACCGCCCGCCAAGGCAGTGTTGTTGCTTAAAGCGACGGGAGCTAAGTTTCTAAGGCCCTCTCCCGTCGCAACGTTCATCCGTTCATTAAGGATGAAAAATATTTCAGCAGTCATTGACCGCATATTTTTCTAGTCCTATCTCGTATCCATTCTTTTGTCTGTGTTGGAATACGCAGGCGGAAATGCTCATCTATCCTAGCCATGATCTCCTCTCATGCCGCATCCTGCGTCATATGTGCGTCATGGCTAAAGATGACCTACTTTTTCGGTTGAGAATCCCCGAAGAGATTAAACAGCAAATTGAAGTAGCTGCGGCTGAAAACTGCCGTTCAATCAATGCTGAAATCATCCATCGACTTCAGACAACGCTGGAGTTTGATGAAGATGTCGGATCAGAAAACACTCATGCTGACGAGCGTTCCTCTGACCGGAATGCTGATAGTCGAATAGGATTGGACACCAACGGCATTCCTTTGAGTGTTCAGAAAGCCCTGTTGCACCTGAATAATCTGGTCCATAAATCCAACCTCGAAGACATCTCGATTGAAATGGATATCGGGATGCTGAAAAATTCACGCACTCCCGAGCAACGCGAAGACGACTTTCGCCGTATTCTCAGCACATATCAAGCCATGCGAGAGGTTGAAGACGAATGACCCTGATCCGCAACGAACAAAACCTCTCCAAGATATGACCATGCGGTTCGCGGAAAAATATAAGCGTTTAAAAAATGGGTTCGCCTTTGGTCAGATGGGGAATTCAAGGTTAAGAATAGTGAGGACGTAATTCCTTTTTAACGCGAACGTTCATCTTGGGCGAGCCGTATCGAAAACGCATTTCACTGGCTGGACAAAAATATTTGGAATGTTATTTTTCTCATCATTGGCATTATCGGACTTCGGCTCGCCTTGTAGTCCTCAACTTCCGGTCGCATCTCAACTTGATTGTTCTCCTGTGCCGGGTGACGCTGAGGGGGATTCATGAATTATGTAACGGCTCTTTTAATTGGTGCTGCGCTCGGCATTATCCAATTTGCTATATCGCGGCTGAAAAAGCCAATCTTCGGCGGACATCCAATCCAAGCTATGGTGTTTATGATATTTGTGGGCGGCCTAGTTTATGGAACTGTTATCTGGCTGGTAGCGAAGCTGTTCTGATTGCTTTCGGCAGCAGGACGGACTAAGCTGCTCACCCTCTTATTTTTGCGTTTGAATACCCCCACCGGACAGCCAGAACTTTTACGCAACCTCGCAGTCTATCGGTGGCGTGGTCTCGGCGTCTACGTTCTTTGCTTTCTTTGCCTGCTATGTCTTCAATAGTCATTCCCATACCTGCTGTACGGACTACCAGCTCGGATCTGAGCCGCGCTTAGATGACCACGTGCAGCCATGCTGGAAATTGCGATTTCCTTCGCATTCAAAGCAGCCTAATCTTTTTCGGGTTGTCCGTGCTTACCATGTGCGCCCGGCTATACAATGGATTATCGATGTCGATAAATACGATTTCCTCTTTCGGCTGCCACTGCTTGGCTTTTGCCTAAGCGTCTTCCAGCAACTTCAACTTCCGACACTCTGTTTTGGTCTTCGCCGCCATAGTATTTCCTCATCGCCTGAGGTAATGCTGCTGGTGTTTTTGTTAGTGGGAACGAGGGTGCCGGGCTGATCCTCTTGGAGTTTTGATCAAGCCAACCGAACCTTTGCGAGGATGGGGCGAAGTACCAGCCAAGGGGGACATTTTCCCTCCCACATAGAACAATTATCTCCGTCATGTTCTTGAGTGCAGTTTCAATTGATTGCCAGTCCATCGCCCTCTCCTATGCCGCTTTCCAAATTGCGATTGCTTCGTTTGCGGAAATGCCCGCAGCGAAGCACTTGCGAACCAAGGCACGTTCGCATGAAAGTTTCGGCTGAACTAAAGGCAACGCTAGATAGCGTAAAGCGTGGCAATGCTGTGACCATTCTAACAACAGCGCAAGGCAAGCCGTGGGCACAGGCTTTAAGTCATCATGGCAAAAGCTGTCGCAGCAGCAGGGATAAAGGGGAAAACATTCCACGACGTGAGAGGAACATCTATCACGCTTGCTTATCGGAATGGGGCGTCGATTAAACACATCGCGGAAGTGTCAGGGCATTCGGAAAAGGATGCTGAAACGATCATCAGGAAGCACTATTTGGTATCAAGTGCGGCTGTGGAAAAGATCGAAAGCAGAACGACTGCTGTAAACCAATCTAAAATCTGTAAACCAAATAAGTGACTTATGAGGGCTAAGCCATTGATTTAATGGTCGGAGCGGCGGGATTCGAACCCACGACCCCTTGACCCCCAGTCAAGTGCGCTACCGGGCTGCGCTACGCTCCGGACCATGAAAAAACCCCTAAGATATAAAGACTTAAACCGCAAGCCCTAAACATCTTAAATTGGAACAAAATGAACACAGATGAGCAGATCGCCACGGAAACCAGAGCGAACATTTGTTCTGAAAATCGGCAATTTCTTGTGGTTGCTGACATCCTCTTTTTTTGACCTGATTGGGGTCTGCGTGGGAAAACTCCGCGCCATGGGCTGTCGTTCGCATAATATCAAATATTAAAATCGTCGAGCACTTGAAAAATATGTCACATCACAAAGCGAAAATACTGGTTTGAATCCTTTAAAGCGTCTAGCGATTTCAAAAGATTGCAGATAATCCCTTCTCGATAAACATCTCAAGAGGGGGCTATGTCTTATTTCCCGAAATGGCGTCTAGCCAACGACAGCACCGTATTGCCCGACGAGCGTCTTCCAACCGCGGCAGCGGTTCCGATGGGCATTCAGCATTTGCTGGCTATGTCCGGTTCCACAATCGTTGCACCGCTGCTCATGGGTTTTGACCCAAATGTAGCAGTCTTCTTTTCCGGCATCGGAACACTATTATTCTTCGTGATGACCGGCGGGCGTGTTCCAAGCTATCTCGGTTCTTCCTTTGCATTCATCGCTGTGGTTATTACAGTCACCGGCTATGCTGGCAGTGGCCCGAATCCAAATATCGCACTGGCACTTGGCGGCATCATCGCCTGCGGAGCGCTTTACGCGGTGATTGGTCTGATCGTTATGGCTGTTGGCACAGGCTGGGTGGAAAAACTCATGCCTCCGGCGGTTACTGGCGCGATTGGCGTTGCCATTGGTCTGAACCTCGCACCTGTGGCTGTTGGCCAACTTAAAGGTTCAGGCGCACATATGACAATTGCGTTGCTGACCGTGCTTTGCATGGCGATGATTTCCGCCTATGGATCGCTCGCAACCAAGCGCATCGCCGTATTGCTGGCGCTGTTGTTTGGCTATTGCCTTGTGCTGATTTTTGGTAACGGGTTTGGCTTTGTTCCGGGCATTGATTTCTCGGCTGTTGCCACTGCACCCTGGTTTGGCCTCCCAGCTTTTACGGCACCTGTTTTTACATGGCCTGCAGTCACGCTGATCGCGCCTATTGCCATCGTTCTTGTTGCTGAAAATCTCGGCCATATCAAAGCACTTGGCTCAATTACCGGCCAAAACATGGATCGTTATATCGGTCGCGGTTTTCTCGGTGATGGTATTGCCACCATGATTTCAGGTTCCGGCGGCGGCACAGGCGTGACCACCTATGCGGAAAACATTGGCGTCATGGCAATGACGAAAGTCTATTCGACACTGATCTTTGTGATCGCCGCGATTGTGGCCATTGCACTTGGGATGTCACCAAAGTTTGGCGCAATCCTGCAAACCATTCCCGCGCCTGTTCTTGCCGGTCTTGCCGTATCGGTATTTGGTCTTATTGCTTCGGCAATGGCCCGTATCTGGGTGGTCAACAAGGTCAATTTTGCTGATCCACGCAATCTTTTTACCGTTGGCGTTGCGCTAATTTTTGGCGCAGGTGACTTCACAGTTAACATCGGAAGCTTTGCACTTGGTGGTATTGGTACATCAACCTTTGCCGCTCTTATTATGTATCAGTTGCTGAGCATTGGGCGTAAAAGCGACGACGTACAATAAAAAATGTCGCGCAAAACCACGAAGGTTTTGCGCGACACGCCCCCACCCGCACCCAGCCGCCTTACTTTTTCTTAAGCGCGGCGGGTCCCAGATGATACGATATCGAGATATACGGCCAGCACCAAAATGCTGCCCTTGATAATCTGCTGCCAGAATGTATCGACGCCCAGCATCGACATGCCATTGTCGAGGCTCGACATGATGAGCGCGCCGACCAGTGCACCGATCACCGAGCCGACACCGCCACGCATCGACGTTCCACCAATAAAGCAAGACGCGATAGCATCAAGTTCGCCACCAAAACCCGCTGACGGCGTACCCGCTGCAAGACGCGCTGTGGTGGTAAGGCCAGCCACAGCCGCCATCAGCCCCATCAGCGCAAACACAGCCATCTTGACGAAGTTAACATTGACGCCCGAAAACCGCGTTGCTTCCAGATTGGAGCCGACCGCATAAATGTGGCGCCCAAAGACTGTCTGCCGTGAGATAATGGTGAAAACACCAAGGATAACAAGCAACACGAGAACCGGAAATGGAACGCCCTGATAGCTGTTCAGGACGAGAATAAAGCCGAGAATGAGTATGCCCGTTCCAACCAAACGCGCAATTTCCATAGCTGGCGAAAGCATTTGCAGATTGTGCTTGCGCTTGCTGGCGCGCGTGCGCAGCGTGATCAATATGAGCACAGCGAACAAGGCCATAGCGCAGACATTGCCAAACCATTCTGGTAAATAGCCCTGCCCCAGATATTTAAAGTCTGACGATATTGGCGCGATGGTAACGCCGCCCATAATGCCAAGCACGATCCCGCGGAAAACCAGCTGTCCGCCCAGTGTGACGATAAAGGATGGAATGCCAAGATAGGCCGTCAGCCAACCGTTAAAGCCACCCAAAATCACGCCTAGAACAAGCACAGTGCTGATTGTCGCCCATAAAGGCCAGCCATAGATGACATCGAGCACCGCCGCGACGCCTCCCAGAAGGCCGAGCAAAGCCCCGACAGACAAGTCGATTTCACCCGCCACGATGACGAACACCATGGCTGAGGCCAACATGCCGGTAATCGCCATCTGACGCAGAAGATTTGAGAAGTTACGCGCCGTCAAAAACTGCGACCGACCCATTTCTGGATCATAAGTCATGACCGCAAAGAATGCCCAGATCAAAGCGACGACAATGAGCAGCGCCACGATCTTATATTCTGATAAAAATTTTCTGAGGCTTTTGCCTGTCAACGTCATGTCATGCACCGGTTAGATTAGTTGCGGTTCAATGTTCAAAAAACTAGGCCGCATTGGTTGCAGGCTTGCCAATTGCTGCGGCAAGAACCCTCTCTTGGGTGAGATTTTCATTTGGGAAATCACCCCGCAATTTGCCCTCGCCAATGACGAGAACACGATCACTAATGCCAAGCACCTCTGGCATTTCCGACGACACCATCAAAATTGCCACGCCTTGCTTTGCGAGTGCGAATATCAGCTTGTAGATTTCATACTTTGCACCGACATCGACGCCGCGTGTCGGCTCATCAAGAATAAGCACCTTCGGATCAGGCAGCATCATTTTAGAGAGAACTGCCTTTTGCTGATTGCCGCCCGATAGAGACGCAATTGCCAGCATCGGATCGGCGGTCTTCACTTTCAGACGCAGAATTTCGCGCTGAATCGTTGCAAGTTCCGCTTCCTTGTCGATGAGACCACGCAGTGAGAAGCGATCAAGCACGGAAATCGTCATATTATGACCGACCGGCATGATCGGCAAAATGCCGTCGCGTTTGCGGTCTTCCGGCACCATACAAATGCCCTGCTGCACCGCGTCACGCGGCGTGCGGATTTTGATTTCTTTGCCTTCCAGAAAAATCTGCCCCTGATGCACACCGGGCCAGACGCCAAATAGACTCGAGACAAGTTCCGTACGCCCTGCGCCCACAAGACCTGCGATGCCAAGAATTTCACCGCGCCTTAATTCGAAAGAAACATCATCGACCACTTTGCGATCGGGGTTTGTAACACCCCAGCAGCTTACATTGCGCGCTTCAAAAACCACTTCGCCAATGTCATGCGGCTCACGCGGGAAAAGGTTTTTCATTTCACGACCGACCATCATCGTGATGATATCCGGTGTCTTGAGTTCTGCCATCGGGCGCGTCGCAATATGTGCGCCATCGCGAATAACAGTCACCGTGTCAGAAATTTCGGCCACTTCATCAAGCTTGTGCGAGATGTAGACACAAGCCATGCCTTGCGCTTTAAAATCCTTGATCAGATCAAGCAGAATGCGCGTTTCGGATGAAGTCAGCGCCGAAGTCGGCTCATCCAGAATGAGAAGCTTGGCATTTTTATTGATTGCTTTTGCAATTTCGATCAGCTGCTGCTTACCACCCGTATAGTGATAAACTGGCAGCGCGACATTGATGTCGAAGATCTTGAGGCGTGCGAGCAACTCAGTCGCCCGTGCATTCATCTGGTCATAATCAATGAAGCCGCCCGTTGTCGGCTCAGAACCCAAGAAGATGTTTTCTGCGACCGACAAATGTGGCACCATCATCAATTCCTGATGGATAATGACGATGCCAGCTTCTTCCGTATCGCGAATGCCGTTGGCTTTTAGTTCCTTGCCTTCCCAGAAAATCTCGCCCGTCCAGGTCCCATAGGGATAAACACCCGAAAGCACTTTCATAAGTGTCGATTTGCCCGCGCCGTTTTCACCGCAGAGCCCGACACATTCTCCCGTACGAACTTTCAGGTAAATTCCATCCAACGCCTTCACGCCGTTGAAATCCTTACTGATGTTTCGCATTTCCAAAAGATATTCGGACATAAATTAACGACCTTGCAGTATTTCGGGGCAGTATTTCGGACAGCAGTTTCACAACGCGAATTGACCATAGACAACGCTGTCATAGACTGGCCAACCAAGATTTGCTGAAGATCAGACGCCAAAAAGAAAAATGCCCAGCGTCTGATCTATCAACTTATTCCAAGTTCAACGAAAAGAAGCTTACTTCCCTTCGATCTGTTCCTTCGTGTAGAAGCCGTCTTTGACATAAATGTCGACATTGTCCTTCGTCACAGCAGTCGGCGTGAGAAGCAATGTATCAACTTCCTTCGAACCATTGTCGATCTTGCCGTTGAATTCGGGCTTTTCGTCCCGAACCAGCTGAACCGTCAACTTTGCAGCTTCTTCAGCAATCAGCTTGAGCGGCTTGTAAACAGTCACTGTCTGCGTGCCATCAACCAGACGTTTTACAGCGGCGAGATCGCTATCCTGGCCGGAAACTGCTGTTTTGCCCGCAAGACCCTGAGCAGCCAAAGCCTGAATTGCACCACCAGCTGTACCGTCGTTGGAAGCAACAACAGCGTCAATCTTGTTCTGGTTTGCAGTCAGTGCATTTTCCATGATCGAAAGCGCTTCAGTCGGGCTCCATTCCTTGACCCACTGCGAGCCAACAATCTTGACCTTGCCGGAATCAACCGCTTCTTTCAGCGCCTTTTCCTGACCAGCACGAAGCAACTTCGCATTGTTGTCGGTTGGAGAACCGCCCAGCAGGTAATAATTGCCTTCTGGCTTTTCCTTCAGCACGGCTTCCGCCTGCATGAAACCAACGCGTTCATTATCGAATGAAATATAAGCATCAATGTCTGCATTGAGGATCAGGCGGTCATAGGACAAAACCTTGATGCCAGAAGCCTTCGCATCGGCCACAACAGCGTCAAAAACCTTGGAATTCATAGGTACGATCACGATGGCATCAACGCCCTGCGAGATCAGATTTTCAACCTGCTTGACCTGCTTTTCTTCGTTGCCGTCAGCCGACTGAACGTTGACCTTGGCGCCCAGCTTTTCCGCTGCTGCGATGAAATAATCGCGGTCACGCGCCCAACGCTCTACTCGAAGATCATCAATAGAAAAGCCGATAACCGGATTTTCCGGCGATGCGAATGCTGGTGCAGCCCCCATTGCACCAATGCCCAAAGCTGCGGCAACCAACGCACCTGTCAAAAAATTACGACGTTTCATGCACGTTCCTCCAAACACCACCGACGCCATGTCGGCTGATACAAGACCTCGCCCCGAACGAAACCGCCCCCGGAGTTTGGTACGACAAAGCAGCCTCTATCGAGACAACTTATTTCCTATATCCGGCTGATCCTCCCAGTGGCGCTAAACGCCCAGATCACTCCAGTCGAGCCTTGCGCATCGCGCACGGCCTCTATCCTCGGCAGCAATTGATACGCAAACAAAAATGAATAGCAAGCATTTTTCTGATTTACGTACCTCATTTTTACTCCTATGTTCCGCAGCGAGGAGCGAGCATGAAACCTACCGTCCACGATATAGCCAGAACTGCGGGTGTTAGCCTCGCCACGGTTGACCGTGTGCTCAATGATCGCCCCGGTGTAAGGGACAAGACTCGCGAACGCGTTACAGAAGCGATGAATGCACTTGGCTATGTACGAGATGTAAGTGCTGCTAATCTCGCACGCGGAAGGTTGTATCAGTTCGATTTCATTTTGCCGGATAATGAAAACACCTTCATGCTAAGCCTTCGGGCAGAAATTGAGGCTGCAAAAGAACGCGGTCCGTCCGAGCGTGTCTTAATCAACCTGATTCCTGTTCCAGCATTTGACGAGGCTGCACTTGTAAAGGCCCTCAATGAAAGCGCTATCCGTAAACCTGATGGGGTCGCATTTGTAGCGGTAAACACCAATCCGGTTCGTAGCGCTTGCGCGAAATTAACAGAACTTGGCATTCATGTGGTGACGCTCGTTTCTGATCTGGGTGACTCGTCACGCGCGCATTATGTCGGCATAGATAACGGCGCTGCGGGGCGCACTGCGGCGCGTCTGCTTGGGCTTTTTGCCAGCGGAACCGATGGCGCTATTGCCGTCATTGCAGGTTCGCTGAAAGTGCGTGACCATCAGGAGCGCTTTGAAGGTTTCAAACACTCTATGGAAACTGACTTTCCGGGTCGGGAAATTTTACCCGTTCTTGAAGGCTTTGACGAAAGCGCACGCGTCGAAAAACTGGTCCGTGAGCTGCTCAATAAGCGCAGTGACATTGCCGGTATTTATAGCCTCGGCGCGGGTAATAATGGCCTGGTACAGGCACTCGATGCCCATCGCGGCCCTCGCCCTCTCGTTGTTGCCCATGAGCGGGACGACGTGACATCACAGGCGCTGGAAGAAGGCCTTATCCATGCCGTTCTGGCACAAGATGCAGGGCATGAAATTCGCAGTGCCATCCGTGTTCTCAAAGCGACAGCGGACCGCCTTTCCATCGTGCCGGGACAGGAACACATTCGCATCGAAATCTTTCTTAAAGACAACCTGCCCCAGCCCTATTGAGGCTTGGGGCATAGCGCAATTCGACTGGAGCAAACATGTATCTCGGGCTTGATCTTGGAACATCAGGCGTCAAAGCGCTGCTGATTGATGACAATCAGGCCGTCATAGGCTCTGCCCATGGCGAACTTGACGTCTCTCGCCCACATCCTGGGTGGAGCGAACAGGATCCCGCACAATGGATCAAGGCTTGCGAAACAGCCATTGATGGTCTTCGGGCTGCACATCCAAAAGAGTTTGCAGCCGTAGCAGGGATTGGTCTTTCAGGCCAGATGCATGGCGCAACTTTGCTCGATGAAAAGGATCAGGTGCTACGCCCATGTATTCTTTGGAACGATACGCGTAGCTATAAAGAAGCCGCCGAACTCGACGCTGATCCAGCGTTCCGTGCAATCACCGGTAACATCGTTTTCCCCGGCTTTACGGCGCCTAAACTCGTTTGGGTCGCGCGCAATGAACCGGATATTTTCGCACGCACGCGCAAAGTGCTTTTGCCAAAGGATTATCTGCGTCTCTGGCTTACCGGCGAATATGTATCCGATATGTCGGATTCGGCTGGCACGAGCTGGCTCGACACCGGTGCACGTAAATGGTCGCAGGAACTGCTCGCCAAGACTGGCCTCGCTGAAAGTCACATGCCAGCGCTTGCGGAAGGCAGCGACGCAACCGGAAATTTGCGTGCTGAACTGACGGCTCATTGGGGGCTCTCAACCGCTCCGGTTGTTGCAGGCGGAGCGGGGGACAATGCTGCATCCGCTTGCGGCATGGGAACAGTGCAGCCCGGTCATGCCTTCGTGTCGCTGGGCACATCGGGCGTCTTGTTTGCTGCCAATGGTGCTTATCAGCCAAAGCCTGAAAGTGCCGTCCACGCCTTCTGCCATGCACTTCCCGATACATGGCATCAGATGGGTGTGATCCTGTCGGCTGCGAGTGCGCTCGATTGGTTCTCGCGTATCACTGGCACCAGCGCACATCAACTGGATGCAGAACTTGGCAGCACACTCAATGCCCCGGGAAGCACGACCTTCCTGCCTTATCTTTCCGGCGAGCGCACACCTTATAATGACGCTAAAATTCGTGGTGTCTTCAGCGGTCTCGACCATGAGACCGATCGCAAAGCAATGACGCAGGCAGTCCTTGAAGGTGTGGCTTTTGCCATCCGCGATAATCTTGTGGCACTGCAATCAGCTGGAACTGAGATCAAATCGCTGATCGCGGTCGGTGGCGGTTCAAGGTCTGCCTATTGGCTCAAATCCATAGCAACAGCATTGAATGTCCCAATTTCACTGCCTGAAGAAGGAGACTTTGGCGCAGCTTTTGGGGCCGCACGTCTCGGGCTGATTGCTGCAAGCGGTGCTGATCCTTTTGCGATCTGCACCCCCCCGCGCACGGCCCTCACCATCGAACCTGAACAGGCGCTGCTTTCATCTTATGACGAAGCTTATCAGCGCTATCACGCACTTTATCCCGCGTTGCGCCCTCTCGCATAAGAGCGCGCGCATTTTATCCATCATCTTAATCGGAGGAATATGATGAGCACCGGATTTTTCGGAGACATCCAGAAAATACGTTACGAAGGCCCAGACAGCGATAATCCACTGGCGTTCCGCCACTATAACCCAGACGAAATCGTCATGGGCAAGCGTCTGGAAGATCATCTGCGTTTCGCTGTCGCCTATTGGCACAGCTTTGCATGGGAAGGCGGAGACCCGTTCGGCGGACGCACTTTCGACCGCCCTTGGTACAAGGATGGTCTTGAAGCTGCAAAGCTAAAAGCCGATGTTGCGTTTGAATTTTTCTCGCTGCTCGGCGCGCCATTTTATTGCTTCCATGATGCCGATGTTCGTCCGGAGGGCGACAACTTCGCTGAGAACACAAAGAACCTCGAAGCCATCGTCGACATTTTCGAGCGGAAGCAGGCTGAAACCGGCATCAAGCTTTTGTGGGGCACGGCGAACCTCTTCTCACATCGCCGTTATATGTCCGGTGCTGCGACCAATCCTGATCCGGAAGTCTTTGCTTTTGCAGCCGCCACCGTCAAAACCTGTCTTGACGCTACGAAACGTCTTGGTGGCGACAATTACGTGCTTTGGGGCGGCCGTGAAGGTTATGAAACTCTTCTCAACACCGACCTGACACGCGAACTCGACAATATGGGACGCTTCCTCAACCTCGTGGTCGAATACAAGCACAAGATCGGCTTCAAGGGAACAATCCTGATCGAACCAAAACCCCAGGAGCCAACAAAGCATCAATACGATTATGATGTTGCCACGGTTTATGGCTTCCTCAAGCGCTATGGTCTTGAGAATGAGGTGAAGGTCAATATCGAACAGGGCCACGCAATTCTCGCCGGTCATTCGTTCGAGCATGAACTGGCACTGGCCCGCAGCCTCGGCATTCTTGGCTCCATCGACATGAACCGCAATGATTATCAATCTGGCTGGGACACAGACCAATTCCCGAACAATGTACCAGAAATGGCGCTTGCCTATTATCAGGTTCTGCTCGACGGTGGCTTCAAAAATGGCGGCACTAATTTTGATGCCAAACTACGTCGTCAGTCACTTGATCCGCAGGATCTGCTGATCGGCCATATTGGCGGTATGGATTGCTGTGCACGTGGCCTCAAGGCTGCTGCTCGCATGATTGAAGACGGCGCGCTGACCAAGCCATTGGATGAACGCTACGCTGGCTGGTCTGGCGATTTCGGCAAAAAGCTCGCCACCAGCCTTTCGTTGGAGCAAATCGCGTCAGAAGTCGAAACAAAAAATATCAACCCGCAGCCAAAATCTGGCCGTCAGGAGTATCTGGAAAACGTCGTTAACCGCTACGTTTGATAAGCCCAGTAAAAAAACCCCGCTCACCGAGCGGGGTTTTTATTTCTAGTTTAATGCAACATCATGCGGCTTTCGGCAGGCTGCAAACCGATCAAGATTCTGATCATAGGCGGATGTTTTAACCGCCATCATGCCAAGTACCGTATGAAATAAATTGTCATGTGAAGACGGCTCAGCAGTTGTTTTGCGCAAGCAATCAAGATTCAACCCCGTATCGGCGGCATAATCCGGCGAAAACCACGTGATAAACGGAATATGGGTCTGCTGCGATGGCGCAATAAAATAGGGTGCCGCGTGAAGATAGAGACCATTTTCACCGAGCGATTCGCCGTGATCAGACATATAAATCATCGAAGATGCAAATTTGTCCTGATGTGCTTTCAGGAGATCGATAACTTCAGACAAAATATGATCCGTGTAAAGAATGGAGTTGTCGTAGGCGTTTACGATTTCCTCATGCGAGCATTTGGCAAAGTCATTTGAGCGACAGTCTGGCTGAAAACCCGCATAGTCCGCCGTGTAACGACGATAATAGGCTGGGCCATGGCTACCCGTCATATGCAAAACAATAGTCGCATTGTCTGTTGTTTCATTCAGTTGTTTCGACAGATTATCGATCAAAATCTGATCAAGACATTCACCGCCCTCGCAATAGCGCTTGTCGTGTGAAGCCTGCAACTCAACCAGCTTGATGCGCTCGGCAACGCCCTTACTGCCAGTATTATTCTCATACCAACTCGTTTGCACGCCCGCATGTTTGAGAACGTCCATCAGGTTTTCTGAGCCGCGGAACTTCGTGTTGGAATAATCCTCACGCGTGAAAGGCGAAAACATGCACGGCACCGAAACGGAGGTTTCGGTGCCACAGCTTGATGTATCTGTAAAAGCAATAACATCGCGCTTCTTCAATTCTGGATTGGTTTCACGCGCATATCCATTCAGGCTGAAATTCTCGGCACGCGCTGTTTCGCCGACCACGACAACGGTCACCAGCTTTTTGCCTGCTGGCAGCTGCGTAAGCGTCTGCTTGGCATCCAAACCCAATGGCTCCATTACGATATCGCGATTTTTATATACGTGTGAAACATACTGAATTGTGCTCGCGATAGGTGTGCTTGGCATTATCTTCTGCATAATATCAGTGCCGTGTTCGCGGAACATGGAGGAATAGGCCGCATAATTCGAACCGATTATCACAACAGATACGATCACACAGCTTAGGATAACGCCGGTATTCACAAGCAACTTGGAGAGTATCGGGCGATGTTTTACCCGTACCCAAGCGATCAGCAGCGAAGGCACAATACCAAATAATGTCATATGCCAGAGATAGCTTGAGGTAAGCAGCGCACCAGATTCTGCCTGCGTCGTCGTAAGCGCCGCCTCGACAACGTATTTGTCAATAATCGTACCAAACGTGTCTGTGAAATAGGAGCCACCCGCTGCAATCATCACAAAAAAGATCAGCATTGGCTTGATGATATATTTTGCTGAAAAAAGAACAAATAATGCAACATAAAGCAAAAGCAGAACGACAGCGATCCCCGCAAGTCTAAACGGGGCATCAGCATAATAAGTGCTGATCGCATACCAAAATGAGGTATTTGTAAAGATAAGAACATAGAGCGCCGTTAAAAGACACAATGGTCCGCTGGCGATTGTGGGACGAAACTTCTGCATGGCACGCTTTCGAAATTTTTGAACACGCACGCCTAAGAAGAGCAACCAGCAACGAGGGTCGGCTTTTTTTCAGGCCCGTTTGCGCCAGACATGAAATCAAGATGGCTTTTCTGCGGCGAAACAATTTGAAAGGTAAGAGGAACTAAACACCCAAACAAAAACGCCGCCGAAGACGGCGACGCTTCTAGTTTAATCTCTCACGGTATCAGAGACTAACCCATCCTCCGTTTTTATTGGACGAACGCACACAAGCATCGATAAATGATACGCCCCTCACCCCGTCATCAACGGTTGGATAAATGACCGCACTATCAACCTTCGCATTGTCACGTCGCGCCTGAATTGCATTCGCAGCTTCCGTATAGATCGTTGCAAAAGCTTCGAGATAACCCTCCGGGTGCCCAGCCGGGATTCGTGTAACACGCGCTGCCGCATCGCCCGCGCCTGCTCCACCGCGAGTGATAAGACGTTTCTGATCACCAAATGGCGTAAACCACAGTCGGTTCGGGTCTTCCTGAGCCCATTCAATCCCGCCCTTGGTGCCATAGACGCGCAAACGCAGTGCGTTTTCATTACCCGGCGCGACTTGACTGCACCAGAGCATACCCTTGGCACCACCAGCGAAACGCAGCATCACATGCGCATTGTCATCAAGACGGCGTCCCGGAACAAAGCTGTCAAGATCAGCTGCTAAGCTTTCAAGTGTGAGGTCAGTCACAAAGGATGCAAGGTTAAAGGCATGGGTGCCAATATCACCCGTTGCTCCGCCAAGACCCGATTGTGCCGGATCAGTACGCCAGACAGCGCCCTTGGCGCCAGTTTCTTCAACCGCTTCCGTAAGCCAGTCTTGCGCATATTCGACCTGCACCACACGCAGATCGCCAAGCTCGCCATTGGCGATCATTTCGCGCGCCTGTCGCACCATCGGATAGCCAGTGTAATTATGGGTGAGCACAAACAATGCGCCACTCTCATCAGCGACTTTCTTAAGCTTCTTCGCATCAGCTAAGGTCGAAGTCAGTGGCTTATCACAGATCACATGAATGCCACGGCGCAGAAACTCCTTCGCGGCATCATAATGCACATGGTTCGGCGTCACGATGGCCACCGCTTCAATGCCACTTTTAAGACGCGCTTCGCGGATCGCCATTTCTTTATAGCTCGAATAAATGCGGTCTTCCGCAAGTCCCAGCTCACGCCCCGAAGCCTGCGCTTTTTCCGCAGAAGACGAAAGCGCACCTGCCACCAGTTCAAAACGGTTGTCGAGCCGCGACGCCATGCGATGGACGCCACCGATGAAAGCGCCCGCTCCGCCACCAACCATACCCAAACGGATACGCGGATTGGCTGTTTCTTTGGTCTTTGCTTCAATGCTCATCGTGGTTCCTCCGAGCGCACTCGATCTAGTTTCCTCAGATCGGCGCTCTCACTTGTTATTTTATCGCGTATCTCGTCCGAAAATCGCTAGGCACGTTTCGGGATACGCCTTACAATCCCAGCATACGTCGATTGGCAGCATCATCTGTGCCGCCGGCAGCGAAATCGTCAAACGCCTTTTCGGTCACACGAATGATATGGTGCTTCACAAACTCGGCACCCTCACGCGCACCGTCTTCGGGGTGTTTCAACGCGCATTCCCATTCGACAACAGCCCAGCCGTCAAAGTCATTGGCTGCCATTTTCGAGAACACAGCACCAAAATCGACCTGACCATCACCAAGTGAGCGGAAGCGACCCGCGCGATTAACCCAGCCTTGATAACCGCCATAAACGCCCTGACGCCCGGTCGGGTTAAACTCGGCATCCTTGACGTGGAACATCTTGATACGGTCTTTGTAGATGTCGATATTGTCGAGGTAATCCAGACATTGCAGCACGTAATGCGATGGATCATAGAGCATGTTTGCGCGCGGATGGTTCTTAACCCGCTCCAGAAACATCTCATACGTCACGCCATCATGCAGGTCCTCGCCCGGATGGATTTCGTAGCAGATATCCACGCCGTGCTCATCCGCATGATCAAGAATTGGTAACCAGCGACGCGCCAGTTCATCAAAAGCCGTTTCAACAAGGCCGGCGGGACGCTGCGGCCACGGATAGATGAACGGCCAAGCCAACGCGCCTGAGAAGGTTGCATGCGCGCCAATGCCAAGATTGCGCGAAGCGCGGATTGCCATTTTGACCTGCTCAACCGCCCATGCCTGACGCGCTCTGGGATTGCCGCGCACTTCTGGCACCGCAAAACCATCAAACGCCTCGTCATAAGCCGGGTGCACGGCGACAAGCTGGCCTTGCAAATGCGTCGAAAGCTCGGTGACTTCAACGCCGTTTTCACGCGCAACACCGGCGAATTCATCACAATAATCTTTAGATTCGGCGGCTTTTTTCAGATCGATCAACTGGCTTGCCCATGTCGGCACCTGCACACCGGCATAGCCCTTCTCTGCAGCCCATTTGGTAATGCCGTCCCATGTATTGAATGGCGCTTCATCGCCTGCAAACTGCCCGAGAAAAATCCCGGGGCCTTTGATCGTTTTCATCAAAAGTCCTCCAATTAAAACTCAAACTCATATCGGGATAATGCAAATACGCGCCCGACAAAGCGGGCGCGTATTCAGATATCAGAACGGAGAATCCGGGAAGTAGAACTGCTCAGCATTGTCCTTTGTGATCAGTGTTGCGTCGAGGATATATTCGCCGCTGACGGGGATCTGATCATAGAAGTGGCCAGCAGCCAGTTCCATCGCAGTTGAAACCATTGCAGGTGGATAAAGCACATCAACCGGCATCAGCTTGTCGCCATCCATGACCTTCTTGATCATGTCCTTTGAACCAGCGCCACCGATAACATACTGAATGTCGTCGCGATTGGCCTGTTTGATGGCTTCGAGAACACCAACAGCCATATCGTCATCCTGACACCAGACGACATCTATCTTCGGATACTTGGTCAGGAAATCCTGCATCACGCGGAAAGCATCATCCCGGTTCCAGTTGCCATACTGGCGATCAAGAACCTTGACGTTTGAGCCTGCGATACCTTTGTCAAAACCATCCTGACGCTGCTGGTCAATGGGAATAGGCATACCGCGAATAACAACGACCTGAGCATCTGGTGTGTTCTTGGCGATGTATTCACCAGCCACCTGACCAAGAGCCGGATTGTTACCAGCAATATAAAGATCGCGGATCGAGTTATCATTGTTGCTTGGAGCGCGATCAACAAGCGCTACAAAAGTACCCTTATCCTTGATCTCCTTGATCGCGTTAACAAGCGGATCAGGATCGGTCGGCAATACGACCAGTCCATCAAGTCCCTGGACGGCCAAATCCTGCAAAGCGTTCGCCTGGCTGGCGGCATCGGGCGATGTCTTGACGATCACATTGAGGCCCGGATGCTCCTGCATCAGAAGCTTCGCAACACGTTCGGCATGATAGACGACGCCGGCTGTCCAGCCATGGTCAGCAGCCGGGATCGATACGCCGATTGTCACCTTTTTATCCTGCGCGCTTGCCGCGCCGGTAAATGCCAAAGCGCCAGCCGCCAAAGCAGCAAAGGCAAACCCTAAGAATTTTCCTCGCATTAATTCCTCCCAAGTGTTCGGGGGCTTTATCCTCACGTGACCGGACCGCCCCATCAATCCCGTCAAACCCGTTATTCCAAGCCGTTAGACACCCCTCTTCATCGTCGTGAGAGTGAGCGCTGTACCAGCATGGCAATGATAATGATGGCACCCTGAATAGCGCCGATCAGATATTCGCTGATGAAGTTGGAAAGCAGCATGATATTGCCAACGATTTCGAGAATGAAGGCACCACATATTGTGCCCCAGACGCGCCCCACGCCGCCGCGCAACGCCGTACCACCAACCACAACCGCCGTAATTGCCTGCAACTCCCACAACATGCCGGTTGTTGCTGAGGTCGAGCCAAGTCGCGGCACATAAAGCAGTACGGCGACAGCCACGCAAAGCCCTTGCACGATATAGGCAATTGTGCGAACGCGCTTGACCGAGATGCCCGAATAACGCGCCACATCTTCGCTGGAGCCAACAGCGATCACATGACGTCCATAACGCGTACGATAGAGTACGAAAGCCGCAATTGCTGCCGTGACAAAAATCGCAATGACCGGAATTGGCACGCCAAACACGTCACCAAAATAGGCAGGGCGATAAAGAGCCTGAATTTCAGGATTGCGCAGCGTAATTGCGCCACCTTGCGACAGCCATGTCGTCAGGCCGCGATAAATACCCATGGTTCCGAGTGTCGCAATAAACGGCTCTATACCACCCATTGTCGTGATCAACCCGTTGGTCAAGCCGCAAAGCGCACCAACGACCACAGCCAGCAACACAGCCGCGATCAACATCATCACCGGATCAGCGATCACGCCACTGTTCATAAACATAATCATGATGCTGCCGACAAAAGCAGCCATCGCGCCAACGGATAGATCAAGCCCACCCGACGAGATCACATAGGTCGCGCCCAGTGCGATAATCGCAATAAAAGCACTGCGTGTCGCAACGTTCAGCAAATTATCGATGCTGATAAAATTTGGATTGGCAATTGTTCCAAGAACAAGCAGCAAAAGCAGCGCAATAAAAGGGGCGATCGCCCTCAGATCCCAGTCTTTAGACGTTTTTGGCGCTTTGCTCTTGTCATTCACTACGTCAGTCATTGACACCCCTATTTATAATTATGCCGCTTCTGTGCTGACGCCCGTTGCTAGAACAACAATGTCATGCTCTGTCATGCGTTCACCTGTCACCTCACCCGCAATACAGCCTTCCCGCATGACAACGATGCGATCACATATCCCGATAAGCTCTGGCATCTCTGACGACACAACAATGATCGATTTTCCTTCATCGGCAAGATTGGCGATGAACTGATAAATCTGTTCTTTGGTACCCACATCAATGCCGCGTGTTGGCTCGTCTATGATGACGATAGACGGATTCAGCAGCATCATTTTTGCCAGCAGGAGCTTTTGCTGATTTCCACCTGAAAGTTGGCCAGCGAGAATATCTTTGCGTCCGGTGCGAATATCAAATTCCTTAATCGCATCATCCAGCGCCACGCGCTCTTTATTCCGGTCGATCTGCAAGCCCCGGACAAATTTGCTGATCGATGCAAGTGTCAGATTGATGCCAAGATCTTTACCAAGCAAAAGACCTTTGCCTTTGCGATCTTCACTGAGATAAGCGATCCCGGCAGACAGGCTTTCATGCGCATTATGGAAATTGACGGATTTACCATTGTGCCGAACCTGTCCCTTGCCGGGACGAAGGCCAACCACACCTTCCATGAGCTCTGTACGGCCCGCACCGACCAAGCCTGCAAATCCCAGGATTTCGCCCTTGCGCAAAGCAAAGCTCGCTGTTTTGACATAGCCAGGAACTGTGAAGTCTTGCACTTCAAGCACTGTCTCATCCGACCGTTCCGATGCGCGATCCGGATAAAGCTTGGCCACGTCACGACCAACCATCAGCCGGGCCATATCATTGGGCTGAAGCTCTGAAGTCATGTGCGCAGCGACAAGTGTTCCATCACGCAAAACTGTGATGCGATCCGAAATTTCTTTTACTTCCGGCAGGCGATGCGAAATATAGAGAACGGCCACGCCCTTGGCGCGGATATCACAAATTACTTTCAAGAGTGCTTCGGTTTCAACCGGTGTTAGCGACGCTGTGGGTTCGTCGAAAATGACAACGCGGTGAGGCACCAGCAGCACGCGGGCAATTTGCACAAGCTGGCGCTGCGCTATTGAAAGGCTGCCCACAATCGCATCGGGATCAATGTCGGCGCCAAGATCGCGAACTGCTTTACGCGCACCTTCACGCATCGACTTATCATCGACAACAAGCCCGTTTGAAAGCTCACGTCCAAGATAAATATTCTGGGCAACAGTCAGATCAGGCGCGAGCAAAATCTCCTGATGCACAAGCACAATGCCTTGCGCTTCAGCCTCAACAGGCCCTGAAAATGCAATTGGCTTGCCATCAATCCGAATCTCACCGCTTGTCGGGCGTTCATTGCCAGCGAGCAGCTTCATCAATGTCGATTTACCGGCACCATTTTCGCCGATAATCGCATGAACTTCGCCGCCATAGATGCTAAGATTGATCCCTTTGAGAACCTGGACGGGACCAAAAGACTTGGACAACGACACAGCTTCAAGAAGCGGAATACGCGTTTCTTTGGAAAGCGAAATCATGCGTTAATACCAAAGACAGCGTTGTCGTAAGACATTACGCAAAAGAATTTCGACGCAAGAATATCAGCGATAATATCTGGATGCACGTGAACTCCTCCCAAAGTCTCGCAACCCAACCTTAGCGTTCGCTTTGAGGTACGTAAAGCAAAATTATTTGCAGGAAGGTGAAATGAGCTCGCTTGCATCCAAAGATTATTAATAATCAGCGTTATAAAATAGTCAGAATTATAACTTGATGATCTTAACAACGCCGTGGTTCGACGGTATTAAAATGATAAGTATTTGTGGCGATAGCATTTGAAAACCTCACCTCCAACCAACAACAAAACGTTGCTCGGCTGCCATCGGATTTTGACCACTCCGCTGACTTGGATATTTGTTACAATCACTTTAACGGTTCTATTTTTAACCTTTCCATTGGTTGCGCCGATCGGCCCAATGTATTGGGACACCTATATTTACCTCGATGCAGCCCAACGGATAAATATCGGGCAAATACCGTCGGTTGACTTCTTCACCCCAGCAGGTCCTCTTGAGTACTATCTGTTCACCTGGGGTTTGAACGTCTTTTCTCACGCTCAGCCAGTGCTGCTAGCACAATGGTCGACGCTCATAATCGCAGCACCATTAATGGCTATCGTCCTTTGTGATGTTGACCGTGAAAGCCGATCCACAGCTTTTGCATTGCTAATCCCATTTTTGATTTTCGCTATCTCTCCGGCAAATGCCCAACTTGAAACATCATATCCGGGTCTCGACGGATTTGGCATTTATAATCGACACGTGTGTTTGTTGCTTTATGTGCTGGTCGCCGGGCTTATTTTCATGCCCAACAGCAGAAAACTGGCGCTGTTTTGTGCCGCGACAATGCTTTGCCTGTTTCTGACGAAGGTCACTGGTTTTCTCGTTGGAGGACTCTTCGGATTTACAGCCCTTCTTGCCGGGCGTATCTCCTTAAGCAATGTTCTGATCGCTATTATCGCAGCCCTCGTGTTGCTCGCCGGATTGGAACTCAATGGCCATATGATATCCGCCTATCTCGCAGATATCAGCCAATTGCTTATGCTAAACCAAGCAGCGTTGCTGCCACGCTTTCTCACAGTCATATCCGGCAAGCTCGATGTTATTTTGCCAGCAAGCGCTCTGGCTGTTGTGTTGTTCTGGCACGAAACACGCCATAATATTACGCCAACCCGCTTTTTCGATCGCAGCTCAGTTTGGCTCGCAATCACCGTTGCCGGCGGGATTTTTGTCGAAACACAAAACACAGGCAGTCAGGAGTTCATTTTTCTGTGGCCGGTTTTGCTGATGATCTGGCAACGCATCAAACCGTTGAACGACAATAAAATCAAGATGACTGTGCTGATCCTTACAGCCTTCGTCGCAGTCCCTACGGTTAGCAAAGTTGGTCATAAGGTGTTGCGCGCAATTGCAGTCGCCCCAACCTATGTTCAGCCGCCCGTTACCGAGCTGAAAAACATGGCTCAGATTTCCACCCGAACCGACATGATGGAACGGGCCAAACTCTTGCCGCAGCACTATGCAGATTATTCAACGCCTTATGAAGCACTGGCACAACAAGGACAATTGCCAAGCTGGCGGCTGTATTCCGAGCTCGACTATCAAATTTACTGGCTTATCTCGGTTGACGAAGCGGTCAAGGCGCTCAAAAAATTCGAGAAAGAAAACAGCATCCAATTAAAGTCGTTGATGACACTCGACTTCACCGATCCGTTTCCGTGGCTACTTGATCGCAATGCCGCCCGTAAAATCCAGATCGGCGCTGATCCATTTCGCACCGTTCCCCCCATGTCGCCTGAAACCAGAGCTGCAGTTCAAGCAACGGATGGCGTGTTGCGCCCGAAATGTCCGATGACGACATCCCGGCTTGCCTTACAGGAAATCTATGCCGATGCACTCAAAGATCGCGATGTGATTGCTCTCGACCCGTGCTGGGATTTGCTGCTACGTCCCGGCATTCTGCAAAAATAAAAGCCGGTTGAAATCACCCGGCTTTTCAGACTGCTGACAAACCCCTGGCGCGAGCTGGGGGGTATGATTCATTGGGCCATGTTGAAGAAACCCGCTCCCGAACAGACGGCTCTCGAGATGGTGACACTAGATAGCCTGGTGCCGAAGGATCACCTGCTTCGCAAGATCGACGCGGTGATCGACTTCTCCTTCATTCATGATCGCGTCGCGAGGCTCTACTGCGCCGACAACGGTCGGCCGCCGCTCGATCCGACGCTGATGTTCAAGGCGCTGTTCATCGGCTACCTGTTCGGTGTGCGCTCGGAGCGTCAGTTGGTGCGCGAGATCGAGGTGAATGTCGCCTATCGGTGGTTCTTGCGCATGAAGCTGACGGACCCGGTCTTCGAGGCCTCGACGCTTTCCCAGAACCGTCGCCGCCGCTTCAACGACACGTCCGTGGCGCAGGACATCTTCGATGCGATCGTGGAGCAGGCGATCCGCCATGGCCTGGTGGATGGCACGGTGCTCTATACGGATTCGACCCATCTGAAGGCCAATGCCAACAAGGGCAAGTACGATCTGGTGATGCTGAAGAAGTCGCGAGCCGACTACTGGGCCGATCTCGACCGGGCGATTGAGGCCGAGCGTGTGGCGCACGGCCAGAAGCCGTTGAAGGACAAGGAACGCGAAGCTGAGGTGAAGGAAACCAAGGTCAGTCGTACCGATCCCGATAGCGGTTACATGGTCCGCGACGGTAAGCCTAAGGGTTTCTTTTATCTCGATCACCGCACGGTCGATGGCCGCCATGCCATAATCACTGATACCTATGTGACGCCAGCCAATGTGCATGACTCCATCGTCTATCTCGAACGATTGGACCGGCAGCGTGAACGCTTCGAATTCACTGTCGGCGCAGTCGGTCTGGATGCCGGCTATGCCACGGCAGGCATTGCCAGGGGTTTGGAGGGGCCAGGGGTCTGGAGGGCAGGCAAATCCTCGGCGTGACCGGCTATCGCAGGCCGACCCCGCCCAAAGAGGGGATGGTCGCCAAATCGAAATTCGTCTACGAGCCCGAGGCGGACGGTTATCGCTGCCCTCAAGGCCAGTTACTCAGCTACGCCACCACCGACCGCAACGGCTACAAGCACTACCGCTCGGACCCGTCAGTGTGCTGCGACTGCCCGCTTCTGGCATCGTGCACCGCAAACGCCAAGGCGGAGCGGACCATTACCCGGCATGTCTGGGCTGATGCCCGAGAGCGCACCGACATGAACCGCAAGACGACGTGGGGCAAGGCGATCTACAAGCGGCGCAAAGAGACGGTCGAACGCTCGTTTGCCGATGCCAAACAGCTACACGGGCACCGCTATGCCCGCTTTCGCGGTCTCAACAAGGTCAGATGGCAATGCCTGCTTGCAGCGAGCGCCCAGAATATCCAAAAGATCGCAATGGCGATGACGAAAACCCCAAAACCAGCCTGGGGATGAGGGCTCTCAAGCCCACTTCAAACTCCGCCCACCCAGCCCCGAAAACACCATCTGAACACGCACTCCCAAAACACCAAAAACCCGCCAAAAAAATCGACGGGTTTGTCAGCAGTCTGAGCCGGAGTAATCTCCGGCTTTTTTCTTTACTTGATCTGCGCTTTTACGAAGTCCTTGACGATACCAACAATGCCGCGTCCAAGAATTTCATCAAGCGCTGTGATGAATTCATCAACATGCGCACGATCACAAATCAGCGGCGGTTCAAGGCGGATCACATTGCGATTATACTCAGTGAAAGCCACCAACACGCCGTGATCACGCAGCAGATGACTACCAATGAAGCCTGGCAACGAGCCTTTCAGCTTGTCATCAAGCATAGCCAATACAGGGCGAAGTACCATTGGCATTGCGTTGGAGAAGTCATGGAACTCCAGCCCCACCATCATACCCTTGCCGCGTACTTCTTTGATGATCTTCGGATAGCGCGCGTGCAATTCTTTAAGACGTTCGAGCAGATAATCGCCGGTTTCCGCCGAATTATCGATAAGATGCTCGTCGTAAAGCACATTGATCGTTTCGATCGAGGTGATGCAGGCTTCACCAATGCCGCCGAACGTTGCCATGGCATGGATCATCGCCGTTTTTGGCGTACCATAGGCTTTCATATAGACATCGCGCTTGGCAATCATCGCGGCCATCGCCGTTTTGCCGCCGCCTAATGACTTGGCTAGTGCTGTGACATCGGGAATGACGCCGTAATGTTCAAAGGCATAGAACTTTCCGGTACGGCCAAAGCCGCACTGCACTTCGTCGGCGACCCAGATCACACCATACTGATCACAGAGCTGGCGCAGCTTCTGCCAGAATGACGCATCGGCCTGAATAATGCCTCCACCGCCCTGAATGGTTTCAAGAACGATGACGCCAATTTCCGGGTCCGCGCGGAACGCGTTTTCAATGGCATCGATATCGCCGAACGGTACGCGCACCGTATTGTCGACCAACTTGAACTCACCACGATAAAGCCCGCCATCGGTGATCGACAGCACACCCTTGGTTTTGCCATGAAAAGAATTTTCGGCATAAACGATCTTCGGCTTCTTCGGCCCTGCAGCACGTTCTGCAACCTTGATGGCAGCTTCCATAGCTTCCGAACCGGACGAGCCTAAGAACACCATATCAAGATCGCCCGGCGAACAGGCAGCAATGTCGTAAGCAAGGGCCGCCGCATATTGCGACATGAAGGCGATAGCGATTTCGTGCCGCATTTCCTCCTGAAACTTGCGGCGCGCTTCAAGAATACGCGGGTGATTATGACCGAGTGCCAGCGAACCGAAACCACCGAAGAAATCGAGGATCTTACGGCCGTTCTGATCGTAATAATACATGCCTTCGGCACGCTCGATTTTCACCTTGTGAAAGCCGAGCAGCTTCATGAAATGCAGCTGTCCCGGATTAAGGTGTCCAGTGAAAAGCTCTGTCATGCGTGGCAGGTCAAGCGCTTTGGCGTCTTCAACCGTCAGAAGCTTCGGCTTGGGCGTGGTATTCGTTATAACTTGATTGGTCATGGCCTGTCCTCACGCTGCCTTCGATGCAAGCTTTTTGTGATATTCGCTATAGGCTGCGATCAGCATGTCTTCATCGCGATATTGCGGCACCCAGCCAAGTTCCCGTTCACCTTTCGACACATCGAGAACGCACATTTCATCAGCAATCAAATATTGCTCCGGGTCCATCAAAGGCTTGTTGAGCCAGTCGAGGAAATCCAGCGTGCGTTTGACCGCCCAGGCTGGTGTCGGCACCAGGATGGACTTCGAGCCTGCGTGCTTGACCAGATCGCCGAGCAACTTACGCACTGGTGGCGGGTTGAGCGAGCCGAGATTATAAACCTCATTCGGCACGCCTGCCTTGAAAGCGGCATAGCAAGCAGAGGCACAGTCGAACACGGAAATGAACTGATAAGGATTTTTGCCAGAGCCGATCATCGGCACCGGCAGGTTGTTATCGATCAGCTTGAACAGCTTTTCCAGAATGCCAAGGCGTCCGGGTCCGATAATCAGGCGCGGACGGAACAGCGAAATATTCATCCCTTTCTTGCGCCACTCAGCGGCCAGTTCCTCGGTCTTTAGCTTCGACAGGCCATATTCGCCCAGCGGATTGCAGGGGTGATCTTCCTTCTGTGGCCAGACATACGTGTGGCCATAAACCATATCGGTGGTGAAATGCACGAGGCGCTTTGCACCAGCCTCGTCCATTGCCTTGATGATGTTTTCCGTACCGTAATAGTTGACTGGAAAGAAGAAATCGTGACGCTTGGCCCGTACTTGAAGCGGCGAAAGCATCTTGGCCGAGAGATTATAGACCATATCGTCGGCGCGAAGCCCAAGCTTGCGGATTGCTTCCGGGTCGGTCACATCGGTATGCACGAAAGTCGCCTGCGCATAATGCGCGAGATCGCTTTTCACGATGTCTGCGACGATCACTTCATGGCCGTCAGCAACAAGCAAGGGAGCCAGATAACGCCCCACAAAGCCGTCGCCACCGAAAATAATATGTCTCATAATCCTGCCCCAACCTTAAATTTATGATGCCGAACGGTCTTGAACCGCCGCGTTCTGTTCGGCATCCGGCGTCTTGCCGCTTTGCGCGATCAGCACTGTTCCAATGCAAATGAAGGCGATGCCCGCAATCTTATAGGCGCCCAGTTCTTCCTTGAACAAAAGCCACGCAAAGACTGCCACGGCGACATAGGCAAGGCTCAAAAAAGGATAGGCAAAAGACAAATCGACTTTTGAGAGCACATACATATGAGATGCCATTGAAATGACGAACATGGTCAGACCAGCGAAAACCCACGGATTAAAGACAATCTGAAAGATCCGGTAAATCAGCGTATCCGCTGTATAGCTGGCATTGCTGAAGGTCATCATGCCATATTTGAGCAGTAGCTGTGCTGCCGCATTGGTCATGACAGTAAAGAGAATGAATGGGATATATTTCATCGTCTGTCCCGTGGTTTAATTTTTTAATGCGGTACGCCGCCAGAAATCGGAGCAGAACCGCGCATCGCGCATGTCTTCAAGCTGCTGCCACTCTGGAAAGCCCGCCTTAAACGTTTCAGCACTCATACGTTGATCCTTGTAAGGATTAACGCGCCCGCCAGCCTCAACGGTCATTTTGTCAAGCTGGTCCAGCAGATCGCGCGTCTTGCGCCCGCGATTGGGAAAATCCATCGTCAGCGTATAACCGGGCTTTGGAAATGACAGCAGCCCCGGAGAATGCAGATCGCCGAAGCGCTTGAGAACTGTCAGGAAAGAGGACTGTCCGGCATCGCGACTTGCTGTCAGCATTGCCGGGATGGTCTTCTCAGCTGCCTCGAAAGGTATCAGGCTCTGATGCTGATATAGCCCGGCCGGGCCGTAAAAGCGGTTCCAATTGCGTAAACCATCCAGCGGATAGAAGAAGCCCGCAAAGCCTGTCAGATGCGGCTCCTGCTTGCGGCGTTTTGCATGAAAATAGAGAGTGTTGAAAGCCGTCAGGCTCAGCTTATTGAGCATCGAAAATGGCAGATCAAAGGGCACACCGAGCCGCGCTTCAGCGCTTTTGACGGTGCGATTGCCGTTGAGAGCATGATTTCCCGTTATCAGCACACCGCGTCCCTCCGCGTGACCACGTGCCAACTGGTCCACCCAAGCCACCGCATATTCATTGTCGCGGTCGGCTTCTTCCGCAATTGCGAAATACTCAGACAGGCATTTAAACGGCGTGATGCGTTCTTCGACATCCAGCGACCCAACCGGCATCAGACGGATGCGCGCATTGAGGATGAGCCCCGTCAGGCCCATACCACCAATCGTTGACGCGAAGAGCTCAGCGTTTTCAGCGCTTGAGCAAAGGTAATGCACTCCGTCAGAACGAAGCAGCTCCAGACTCTCAACATGGCTTCCGAATGTTCCCCGCAAATGGTGGTTCTTGCCGTGCACATCATTGGCGATTGCACCGCCAAGCGTCACGGAACGCGTCCCGGGCGTCACCGGCAGAAAATAGCCATATCTGACAACTGCCTGAATAATTTCGCTCAACAGCGCGCCGGATTCCGCTTCAAGAATTCCCGTGTGAGGGTCAAAACTCACAATGCGGTTATGCGATCGCATCGGCACAAGCAAACCCGTATCATTATGACAGCTGTCGCCATAAGAGCGTCCATTGCCGAAAGCCAGCAGCGTTTCCGGGCCTTCCAGTTTGGAAAACACATCATCGAACGCAATCGCGTTGCGCTTGTGGCGATCAATACGTCCAAAACTGTCGAAAGACTTATTCATCAGGGCTTTCCGGCGATAAACAGCAGAACCGCGCCTATCGCGATGACCACCTGACTACGCCAGTCAGTGGCGAGAAAGACGACGGGATCGTCGTCCATTTCCTTGCGATGGGCCAGAATCCACACGCGGATAATGATGTAGAGGACAATTGGAACAAGCGGCCAGATCAACCATGGATAAGTATAGAGCTGCTGGACTGCGGCACTGTTGATATAAAGTGCCAAAACCACGACGGCTGTAAAGCCGGAGGCCACGCCACTTTGCCCCACAATATCAATGTCCTCCGGTCGATATCCACGCCCGGCAATGCGGTCTTTTTCTGTCACGGTCGAATTCTGCAACTCGACATAACGTTTGACCAGCGCCAGCGACAGGAAGAAGAACATCGCAAATGCCATCAGCCAGAATGACTGCGGAATTTCTGTCGCCGCAGTGCCACCCAAAAGCCGAAGCGTATAAAGTGCTGCAAGACAAATAACATCAACAAGAAGAGCACGTTTCAAAACAAGCGAATAGGCTGTCGTTGCGACAAGGTAAGTGCCGATGACCAGACTGAACGCCAATGGCAGGAAAAAACAGGTCACTGTCGCAATCAAAAGCAGCAGAAATGAAACTTTCAAGCCAAAAGGGATGCTGAGCGCACCACTGGCAAAAGGACGCAGTCGCTTTCTGGCATGTTGTCTATCGAGCGGTAAATCAATGATATCATTGATGATATAGATTGCCGAAGCTGCCGCCGAAAAAGCGATGAAAGCTAAAATGGAAGCAATGAAGTCCTCTGCAAGAAAGATAGTATGTGCCAGAATAGCAGGCACAAAAACCAACAGATTTTTAAGCCATTGATGCACGCGCAGCATCTTGAGATATGGCTTTATGCCAGTCACCGGTTTTTCAAACAGTTGGCTATCATTGACTTTTTGAAACCGCGAGGCCAGACGATCGGGTGCAACGACGACTGCTTCACGCGCTGCTGCAAAAACTGCAAGATCAGCACGGTCATTACCAGCGTAATCAAAGCCCTTTGCTCCATACTGATCGGTCAGCGCCTTCGCTTTACGATGCGAAGACAAATTGGTCGTACCTGAAGTCGCAAAAACCGCTTCAAAAATTCCCAGCTCTTCCGCGACAGCCTCCGCCAAGGGTTCCGCTGCTGCTGTTGCGAGCACCAATCTGCGCCCGCTTGCATGTTGATGCTGAAGATACTCGAGAAAATCCTGCCGATATGGCAGCAAAGTAACATCAAACGAAATACGACTGGCGATCTGCTGTTTCAAATTGGCTTTGCCGGAAAACAACCAGACAGGCAGCAAAAGCAAATATAGCGGATTTCGTTTGAGTAGAACGAAGATGCTTTCCCACAGCAGGTCAGTCGCGATCAGCGTTCCGTCCAGATCAACGGCCAAAGGCACTTCATGGCTTTTGAGCCGTTCATCCATATTAAGTGATCCCCGTAGTGCATGCCAGCAAGGCACATCTCGTCCGCTTTCATTGGCAGTTCATAGGACGAGAAAACAAATGAATTATAAAAATTCCCCATACAATCGATAATTGTTATCGGGTCAGATGTCTCTACCAATCTGATTATTCCCTACCCCATTATAGTTTTGGTTAATAAACCTTCGGCTATATAAACACTGGTTAATTATTATTCTCCATCATATAAGGCATTTTCGGTGTGGCATCTGATACACACTGACTACCGTTTCGCTTTTGTCGAAGAGCCTGATCATGAATATGGAATTCGCATTGACTGATGGTGCCAATGTCTTCGAACTAGCACCAATTTCTCTTTGGCTCGAAGATTACAGCGGATTGCGAAAGCAGTTCGAGCAGTGGCGCAAAATCGGCATTACAGACCTGAGAGCATTTCTGAAAGAGGATACCAACCGCTTGCGCATCTGCACAAGCCACATCCGTGTTCTCAAGGTTAATCGTAAAACGCTGTCGCTTTATGAAGCGGAGAACATCAATCATCTGATTGAAAATCTGGAGCGCGTTTTCCGTGACGACATGCTCGACCCACATATCGAAGAAATGGTTCAGCTCTGGAATGGCGACAACGCGTTTATGAGCGATACCATCAATTATTCGCTCAATGGTAAGCGCCTTGATATTCAGCTTAAAGGCGTAATTCTCCCCGGCCATGAAGAAACGTGGGATCGTGTTCTTTTATCCATTGAAGATGTGACGGCACGGGAAGAAGCGCGGCGCGAGCAAAGCAAACACAAACAGCATGCCGAAGGCCTGTTTGAACATTCACCTGTTTCGCTTTGGGTTGAAGATTTCAGCCGCATCAAGCAGTTGATGGATGACATCCGCGAGCGTGGGATTGAGGATTTCCGCGTCTTTACCGATGTGCATCCAGAATTTGTACGCCAGTGCATGAGCGAAATTCGTGTTCTCGACATCAATCGCGAAACGCTCGATTTATTCGCGGCACCCGACAAAGAGACACTTCTTAAAAATCTGCCACAGGTCTTTAAAGGCGATATGGAGACGAATTTTCGTGAACAACTGATCGATCTCTGGAATGGCGTCTATTTTCAACGTCGTGAAGTCATCAACTATGCACTTGATGGCACGGAGCGACATCTATTGTTGCAGTTCTCAGTACTTCCGGGCCATGAAGCCGATTGGTCACTGGTGCAGGTTGCCCTTGCGGACATTACAGCTCGCAAAAAAGCGGAAGCCTATCTCGAATATCTCGGCAAACACGATGTTCTGACCAAGTTGCACAACCGTGCCTTCTATGTTGATGAGCTCAATCGCCTTGAGCGTAAAAATCATGAACCGGTATCGATCATCATTATCGATCTCAACGGCCTCAAAACTGCCAATGATCAGCTTGGTCATGCCAGCGGCGACGGCTTGCTGCGCCGGGTAGGCGAAGTGCTGAACGAAGCAGTTAAACTACCCGGTCACGCAGCGCGCATCGGCGGCGATGAGTTTGCAGTCGTGCTGCCCTATGTGGACGAGCGCGGCACGGATGCGGTTATGGAAGATATTCGTCGGCTGATCGACATCAACAATCAGTATTACTCCCACCTCAAGATTGAACTTTCGATGGGCGCGGCCACGAGCATGCCGGGCGAAAAATTGGAAACGGTTGCCAAGCGCGCTGATCTTCTAATGTATGCGGATAAGCGCAAACATTATTCAGCGGAAGCATTGCGCAAATCGCAGCTTTCGTGATTACTCATCAAACTCGATGATCGTTTTTCCACGCGTAAGATCAGTAACAAGCTGTGCCAGCTCACTTTGAACAGCGAGCGGCATCGCGCCAGTAATTTCAACGCCCGTTGCTGTGAAATTCTCATGCGCAATCGTCACATGCTCGACGGCCGTAAGCCGCGCTTTCAGAAGTGCATGATCTGAAAAATCACAGGCGAGCGCAAAGCCAATGACGGGGATCACCTCTGTCTTTTCAGCTTGTCGCAAACACATAGCTGCCGTGCCACCATAGGCACGCATCAATCCGCCACTGCCTAGCAGAATACCCCCGAACCAGCGCGTAACAACCACAACAATGTTATCGAGCTGTTGGCCGTCTATCGCCTGCAAAATTGGCTTGCCTGCCGTGCCGCTCGGCTCACCGTCATCGCTGAAGCGATAGTTCTGCCCCATCCGCCATGCCCAGCAATTATGGGTCGCAGCAATATCTGAATATTCAACGAGAAAGTCCTTTGCAGCCTGTTCATTGGCGACAGGAGCGGCAATAGCCAGAAACCGACTTTTCTTTATCTCTTGTGTGATGGTTTCAATGCGACTGATGGTGAACATGACTATCCTGCAAACGGTATTTGGCGGGCCTAGCATTTTACGTTGCGGATGACGACCCCTTTAGGATGCGTTAGCATTGCACACGCGCAAACTTGGGTATAAGGCAATGAAAAATGAGCCAGCGTCCCGCCCGCCGCTCACCCTGCCAAAATATGAAAGGTCCGCCGATGTTCGATTTGATTGTGAGAAACGCCAATCTTCCCGACGGACGTGAAAAGCAGGACATTCTGGTCAAAGACGGCAAAATTGCCGATATTGGGCCATCGAAAGGCGAACATCAGGCAGCGAAAGAAATAGACGCCTCCAATCGTCTGGTCACACCGCCTTTCGTTGATCCGCATTTCCATATGGACGCGACACTGTCGCTCGGCCTGCCCCGCCTCAACCGCTCTGGCACGCTGCTGGAAGGCATTGCGCTCTGGGGCGAACTGAAGCCCATGCTAAGCGTTGAAGCCATGGTTGAGCGCGCTCTACGCTATTGTGATCTCGCCGTCAGTCAGGGCCTCCTTGCCATTCGCAGCCATGTCGATGTGAGTGACCCACGCCTGTTCACTGCTGAGGCGATGATCGAAGTGCGCGAAAAGGTTAAGCCTTATATCGACCTTCAGCTCGTGGCTTTCCCGCAGGACGGCTATTATCGTTCGCCTGGCGCTGTCGAACTTGTCAATCGTTCGCTCGATATGGGCCTCGATGTGGTCGGTGGTATTCCGCATTTTGAGCGCACCATGTCAGACGGTGCTGCCTCGCTGGAAGCACTCTGCCGCATTGCTGCGGAGCGTGGACTGCCGGTCGATATCCACTGCGACGAGACCGACGATCCAATGTCACGCCATGTTGAGACGCTGGCAGCACAAACAATGCGTTTTGGTCTGCAAGGCCGCGTGTCTGGCTCGCATCTCACATCCATGCACTCCATGGACAATTATTATGTGTCCAAGCTGATCCCGCTGATTGCGGAAGCGCAGATGAACGCCATTCCAAACCCGCTCATCAACATCACCCTGCAGGGCCGCGCCGATACCTATCCGAAGCGCCGTGGCATGACCCGTGTGCCGGAACTGATGGCTGCTGGCGTTAACGTTGCCTTCGGCCACGATTGCGTGATGGACCCATGGTACTCGATGGGTTCAGGCGACATGTTGGAAGTCGGCCATATGGCTGTGCATGTGGCACAAATGACATCACTTGAAGGCAAGAAGCAGGTCTTCAACTCACTCACTGTTAATTCCGCTAAGGCACTTGGTCTCGAAGGTTACGGCCTTGAAAAAGGCTGTAATGCAGATTTTGTGGTGCTTCAGGCACGCGATCCGCTGGAAGCGTTGCGTCTCAAGGCCAACCGTTTGACAGTCGTCAAGCGTGGTAAAATTATTGCTGAAACGCCGCAGCGCATCAGCAATTTGAACCTCGCAGGGCGGCCTTCAACCGTTGATGGCGCGGATTACGCGCCACGCGGATAATACCCACAGAAATGCGACGGAAAACTAATGCCTGTTTTTCAATCGTCTGATAAAAGCGCTTGAATTAACGGCAGATTCGTCTGAAATACGTGACATTGCTCATAAGCCTCAACAAAAGAGGCAGAGCAAAAAGTCGCGCATAATTGCACGTCTAACGCGCGTCCCGAAAAGTGTGAAACGGTTTTCGGAACAAGACGCGCGTAAAAACAAATAGATAGAGAATTTCTAATGATACAATCTCATCTGGAAATTCTCTAGAAGTCACCCAAGAGGGGTTCCTATGACCACAACATCCAAATTCACACGCCGCAGCGTTCTCGTCATGTCGGCAGCACTCGGCGTAACTGCCCTGTCCAGCGGCGCGTTTGCAGCAGAAGAAAAGCTGAAAGTTGCAGGTATCCATGCATCGCCTGTCGAAAATGCATGGAACTCGCGCCTTCATGAAGCGCTCAAGCAAGCCAATGACGAAGGCGTCATTGAATATGTCTTCTCGGAAGGCGTTTCGGCCAGCGACTACCCACGCGCCATGCGCGAATATGCCGAACAAGGTATCAAGCTGATCGTTGGTGAATCCTACGCGGTTGAACGCGAAGCGCGTCAGGTCGCAGCCGATTATCCGCAGACGACCTTTATCATGGGATCCTCCGGCAAGGAACAGGGCGACAATTTCGGCGTGTTCGGCACCTGGAATTTTGAGGCGGCTTATCTGGCAGGTATGCTCGCAGGCGGCATGAGCAAGACCGGCACATTCGGCTCAGTCGGTGCTATTCCAATCCCAGAAGTCAACATGCTGATTAATGCGTTTCAGGAAGGCGTGAAAGAAACCCGCCCTGATGCGAAGTTCAATGCGTCCTTTATCGGTACGTTCTTCGATCCGCCAAAGGCACGCGAAGCTGGTCTCGCGCAGATCGACGCTGGTGCCGACATTCTGTTTGGTGAGCGCATCGGCACAGCAGATGCTGCCAAGGAACGCGGTGTAAAGGCAATCGGTTCGCTGATCGATTACACGCCGCGCTACCCTGACACCGTTTTCGCCAATGCAATATGGAACTTCCGTCCGATCCTCAATGCAGCCATTGCTGACGTCAAGGCTGGCAATCCGACTGGCAAGGATTACACCCCTTTCAGCCTGATGAAGGAAGGCGGTAACGACATCGTTTACGTCAAGGGCTCAGCACCGGCAGACGTCGAAGCAAAGATGGAAGCGCGCCGCGCTGAGATTAAGGCTGGTACATTCAAGGTCGAGCCAAACCCGGCAGAGCCTAAGTAAGAAATTTCAGGGCAGCAGACGTGGCACTCGATATGAAGCAACAGGATGCAACAGCACTCGCACATGCGTTTGCGAAAGGCGTTTTGACCGCAAGAGAGGCTATGGATGCCGCAATTGAAGCAGCAGAAAAATGGCGCCCTCTGGGCGCCATTGCATATCTCGACGCAGAACTGGGGCGTAAGAATGCGGAAGCTTTTGATCATAAAGCTCCTTTCGCCGGAGTGCCGTCGCTTTTCAAAGATCTCGGCGGCCCATGCGCTGGACTGCCGATCCGGCTTGGATCGCGCGCTTGCGCAGATGCACCGCGACACCTTGATTCAGAACTCGCTGCACGTTTACGCAAAGCTGGGCTTAACTTTTTCGGCACGACAACTGTTCCTGAATTCGGGATGGCGCTTGCAAGTGAGCCAATAAACGGGCCCCCCGCCCGCCACCCCTTCGATGAAAAGCTTTCACCTGCAGGCTCATCCGGTGGTGCCGCTGCAGCCATTGCAGCAGGCATTGTATCGATAGCGCACGCAACTGATGCAGGCGGCTCGATCCGCGTTCCGGCTGCAACTTGCGGGCTGATCGGCCTAAAGCCAAGCCGTGGTACTATGCCCGCTGGTCCGCATTTCGGTAACTACCTCGCGGGTATTGCAAGCGAATTTGCGCTTTGCCGCTCAATCCGCGATGCAAAAACTCTGTTCCCGCTCGTTGCAGGCAACACTGAGAGCTTTCTGCCTGACGTCTCATTTCGATCAGATATCAAGCCGTCAAAACTGCGTATCGGTGTAGTTGCAGGAGATTTGCCAAGATATCCAGTGACGGACGAGCGCCAACAAGTGATTGACGATGCAGCCCGCTTTCTACAAACGCGGGGCCACACAATCCATACAATCGACGCGGGAACGCTTGCACCTCTCGTTGATGCGAGTGCCACTGCGTTTGATCGGATCATATCGGCAAATCTGGCCTCGGCAGTTGATGCATTTTCCATTGATGAAGCAAAGCTCGAAAGACTGACACAGGCCGTGGCATCACGCGGGCGCAAGATGAGCGCCGTCGAACTCTACGACGCTATGAATGGTGGTGTGATGACTGCCTATCAGCTCTGGCAGATTTTCCACGATCTTGATGTGCTGATTACGCCGATGCTCGCGTGCGGGCCGCAGCCAGTCGGATCATACCCGATGGATCATGACGATGTGGACGCCCACTGGCATAAGATGAATGCCTTTGCGCCTTATGCGGCATTGGCCAATATTTCCGGCTTTCCGGCACTTTCGATGCCTTTTGGCGAGGACACGAATGGCATGCCACTTGCAATTCAGTTGATTGCTCCGATGGGAGGGGACAATCTGCTTTTAGAGCTTGGCGAGCTGATGGAAGAGGACCATCGCTGGCAGCACAAATTTGGCGTTGCGGGGTTGAACGCATGACCACCACAGTTCTTGAACTGCAAAACATCACAAAACGCTTTGGCACACTGACCGCCAATGACGATATTTCGTTGAAGCTTGAGCGCGGCGAAATCCTCGCCTTTTTGGGCGAAAACGGCGCGGGCAAAACCACGCTGATGAATATCCTCTTCGGCCATTATGTGCCCGATGTTGGGCGCGTTTTCGTCAAGGGCACTGAAATCCCGCAGGGCAAGCCACGCGCCGCAATCGATGCAGGCGTTGGCATGGTGCATCAGCATTTTACGCTGGCTCCCAATCTTACGGTTCTGGAAAACATCATCACCGGGACACAAAGCCTGTGGAAGCTGAAGTCAGCCCATGGTGCTGCTCATGCCAAGATCGCCGAAATTGCCAAGCGCTTTGGCCTGCAGGTCGATCCCGATGCACGGCTTGGTGATCTTTCGGTCGGCGAGCAACAGCGCGTGGAAATTCTTAAAGCGCTGTATAATGACGCGGACATCCTCATCCTCGATGAGCCGACTGCCGTTCTGACCACCCAGGAAGCCGAAAGCCTGTTCGCGACATTAAAAGAGATGGCGCGTCAGGGCCTGTCGCTCATTTTCATTTCACACAAACTACACGAAGTCATGTCGGCAGCTGACCGCGTTGTGGTCTTGCGCGGCGGCAAGCTTGTCGCTGAGCGTAAAGCGTCCGAAACATCGAAGGAAGAGCTCGCCGAGCTCATGGTCGGTCGCCGTGTTTCTCGCCCTTCACGTGCAGCTGCGACGCCCGGTGAGACTTTGCTTGAGGCAAAGAACGTGACCGTGATAGAGGAAGGCACAACACGCCTGACAGATCTCGATTTTCATCTGCGTGCAGGCGAGACACTGGGCATCATCGGTGTTTCAGGCAATGGTCAGGCAGCGCTGGGTCGTCTTGTTTCGGGGCTTAGCCAGCCTGCCAATGGTTCACTCGCCCTATTCGGACAAGCGGTGACGAAATTTGATCCGCGTGAGTTTGTGGCCATGGGTGTTGGCCGCATCCCGGAAGATCGCAATGCGGAAGGTGCAATTGGCGATCTAACGCTTTGGGAAAATGCCGTGCTCGAACGCGTGCGTGATCCGCAGTTTTCCAATGGTATTCTGGTCAATCGAACGGCAGCGCGTGAATTTACGGATCGCATTATTAAAGATTTCGATGTCCGCGGTGGAACGCCCGACAGCCGCATTCGCCTGCTCTCGGGCGGCAATATGCAAAAGCTAATTCTTGGCCGCAATCTTGAAACGGCGCCCCGCATTCTGATTGCAGCGCAGCCAACACGCGGCCTCGACGAAGGTGCGGTTGCTGCCATTCACGCCCGCATTTTGGAAGCGCGCTCCAAAGGAGCAGCAGTGCTGCTCATCTCGGAAGATCTTGATGAGATTATCGGTCTAGCTGATCGCGTTCAGGCCATCGTCAAGGGTAAGCTGTCACCGCCAATTGATGCCGATGAAGCCAATGCGCAAAGACTGGGCCTGATGATGGCCGGTGAATGGCAGACACAGACCACAAAGGGGCTGAACTGATGCGTATTGAACGACGCGAAACTCGCCCCATGGTTTTGGTAGCAACGGCTCCAATTATTGCAGTGGTTGCTGCCTTTGTTCTTGCTGGACTGCTGATCGCCGCCGCCGGTGCGCCAGTGTTTGAATCTTTCAAACAGATTGCAATTGGTGCTTTTGGAACCAGGCTTTCAATCACCGAAACGCTGACACGCGCAGCCCCTTTAATGCTGACTGGTCTTGCGGCAGCTGTCGCGTTTCGCTCCAAGCTCTGGAACATTGGCGCAGAAGGTCAATTCTATATGGGCGCGCTTGCAGTTGTCGCCTTCGGTACGCAATTAGCCCTCCCCGCAGCCCTGCTTATTCCACTTCTGCTGATCGTCGGCGCTATTGCCGGGATGATCTTCCTTTTGATCCCGCTTGGCCTGCGTTTGCGCTTTGGTGTTGATGAAGTCGTGACCACATTGCTGCTCAATTTCGTCGCGGTTCTCTTCGTTTCGATGATGATAGAAGGCCCGATGAAAGACCCGCTGGCTTTTGGCTGGCCGCAGTCAGAGCCAATACCGGATGCAGCTGTGCTGCCAAAAATCATGTCGGGCATGCGGCTCCATATTGGCATCGTGATTGCCATCGTCCTCGCCCTCATCATTGCCTACGTGCAAAAGCGTACAGTGTTTGGCCTTGAAACCAAGGCTGCGGGGCTTAATCCGAAAGCCGCACGTTTCGCAGGTGTTCCGCTTGGCAAAACACTGGTGAAAGTTGCGTGCATTTCCGGTGGTCTGGCTGGTCTTGCCGGTGCCATACAAGTCATGGGCGTGAAAGGCTATGTCACGACCGACCTTTCGCCGGGCTTTGGTTATTCCGGCATCATCGTTGCCATGCTCGCCAATCTGAACCCCATCGGCGCTATTTTCTCGGCGCTCTTTGCAGCCGCCATGTTCGTGGGTGCAGACGGCATGAGCCGCGCTATTGGCATTCCAAGCTTCATCGCCGATGTGACTGTGGCGCTCTCACTGCTCACCATGTTGGTTGCACTCTTCTTCACCCAATACAGGATCGCCCGATGAACGAGCTGATGGATATTCTGCTTTCCGCTGGCCTCTGGGTCTCGGTCCTGCGCATCGCAACTCCGCTGATTTTCGGCACGCTCGGCGCGCTTTATTGCGAACGTGCGGGCGTACTCAATCTCGGCATCGAAGGTATCATGACCTTTGGCGCAATGATCGGCTGGTTGACTGTCTTTAACGGCGCTGACCTCTGGGTGGGCGTGCTGGCAGCGGCAGCATCGGGTGCCGTGTTTGGCTTGTTGCATGCAGCACTGACCGTGCCGCTGGGGCTCTCGCAACATGTTGTCGGCCTTGGCATAACGCTCATTGCCTCGAGCCTCAGCTACTTCCTGTTTCGCCTTCTGGTGCCACTATCCTCAACGCCACCATCGATTACGCCGTTCCAGCCAGTTAATCCATCGTGGCTCACCGATATTCCATTTATCGGGCAGGTACTTGGCACTCAGACGGCATTGACATGGCTTGCCATTCCGCTGGCACTTCTGCTGGGTTATGTTCTTTTCCGCACACCGCTTGGCCTCGCCATCCGCATGACCGGCGAAAACCCGCATGCCGCGGAAGCGCAAGGCATCAATCCTATCCGTGTGCGTATTTTCACGATCATGTTCGGCAGTGCGCTGATGGCTGTCGGCGGTTCGTTTCTCACGCTCTCTGCGTTCAACTCGTTCTTCCCGACCATGATGCAGGGACGCGGCTGGGTCTGCATCGCACTTGTCGTATTCGCCTCATGGAAACCTGCACGCGCACTTTTGGGCGCCCTGCTCTTTGCGCTCTTTGATGCTTTCCAGCTGCGCTTGCAGACGGTCTATGGGAAGCTGGTGCCTTATCAACTTTTCCTGATGATCCCTTACATCATGTCAATTGTAGCTCTTGTCGTCATGGCGCGCCGTGCACGCGTACCACAGGCACTGATGCAGCCTTATCGCCGCGGCGAGCGATAAAATAAAACATAATAAAAAACGGCGCCTTACGGCGCCGTTTTTATATCGTCAGAGAAATCAAGCTGCGCTCGACTTGCTCTTTTCAAAGCGCTTGCGCTCATTTGGATCGAGGTAAAGCTTGCGCAGACGGATCGACTTTGGCGTCACTTCGACCAGTTCGTCGTCCTGAATCCACGACAGAGCGCGTTCCAGCGTCATACGGATCGGAGGCGTCAGCTTCACGGCTTCATCCTTACCGGCGGCACGGATGTTGGTGAGCTTCTTGCCCTTCAATACGTTGACTTCCAGATCGTTATCGCGCGAGTGAATACCGATCAGCATGCCCTGATAGACCTTGACGCCAGCATCGATGATCATCGGACCACGATCTTCGAGATTGAACAGCGCATAAGCAACCGCTTCACCCTGATCGTTGGAAATCAGAACGCCATTGTTACGACCCGAAATTTCACCCTTAAATGGCTGATAATCATGGAACAGACGGTTCATGATCGCCGTGCCGCGTGTATCGGTCAGAAGTTCCGACTGATAGCCGATCAGACCGCGGGTCGGTGCATAAAACACCATACGAACGCGGTTGCCGCCCGAAGGACGCAGTTCGACCATTTCGGCCTTACGTTCAGACATTTTCTGAACAACAGTACCCGAATATTCTTCATCGACGTCGATGACCACTTCTTCGATAGGCTCAAGCTTTTCGCCGTTTTCACCGTCTTTCATGACGACGCGTGGACGCGAAACGCCAAGCTCGAAGCCTTCACGGCGCATGTTTTCGATCAGAACTGCAAGTTGCAATTCGCCACGACCCGAAACGAAGAACGAATCTTTTTCGTTTGATTCTTCGATCTTAAGCGCAACGTTGCCTTCTGCTTCCTTGAACAGACGGTCACGAATAACGCGGCTCGTCACCTTATCGCCTTCAGTACCAGCATAAGGGCTGTCATTGACGATAAAGGACATGGTCACAGTTGGCGGATCGATTGGCTGTGCTTCCAACGGAATGCTAACTGAAGGATCGCAGAATGTGTCAGCAACGGTGCCCTTGGAAAGACCGGCAATAGCAACGATGTCGCCTGCCTGTGCTTCCTCAATTGGCTGACGCTCAATGCCGCGGAACGCGAGAATCTTCGAGATACGGCCATTTTCGAGCAGCGAACCATCCTGACCGAGAACCTTGACAGCCTGGTTAGCCTTGATGGAACCGGAGTGAATACGACCTGTGATGATACGTCCAAGGAACGGATCAGCTTCAAGAATCGTACCGATCATGCGGAACGGACCTTCAGCAACCTTTGGCGCTGGAACGTGCTTGAGAACCAGATCGAACAGTGGTGCCAGACCTTCGTCCTGAGGGCCTTCCGGGTTCAGTGCCATCCAGCCGTTACGGCCTGAACCGTAAAGAACTGGAAAGTCGAGCTGTTCGTCGGTCGCATCAAGATTGGCGAAGAGGTCGAAAACTTCATTGATGACTTCTTCATGGCGACCATCTGGACGGTCAATCTTATTGATCGCAACGATCGGACGAAGGCCAACCTTGAGTGCCTTACCAACAACGAACTTCGTCTGTGGCATTGGGCCTTCAGCAGCATCAACGAGCACGATAGCGCCGTCCACCATCGAAAGAATACGCTCAACTTCACCGCCAAAATCGGCGTGACCTGGCGTATCAACGATGTTGATGCGTGTGTTCTTCCAAACAACCGAAGTGGCTTTCGCGAGAATGGTAATCCCACGTTCCTTTTCGATGTCGTTCGAATCCATCATGCGTTCTGCGACGCGCTGATTGTCGCGGAAAGAACCGGACTGCTTCAGCAGTTCGTCAACCAGCGTGGTTTTGCCATGGTCAACGTGTGCGATAATAGCGATATTACGCAATTCCATATAGAGATCACTTCTGTATGAGTTGGGAGCCGCGCCAAGATGGATGCACGGAAAATCAATGGGCCGCTCTTACAGGTTTTTTTATGTTTTAGAAAGGGGCAGCGCGAAACTGCCCCTAAATTAACCCGGAAAGCCCGGATTTAGGTGTTTGTTTACAGGCCGATTGTGACAGTTTTGCCGTGCAACCTACAGCAAAGTGCCTGAAAGAATGACCAGTGCCACACTGAAATAAATGACAAGACCTGTCACATCGACGAGCGTTGCAACAAAAGGTGCCGATGCACTCGCTGGATCGAAGCCCAGTCTGCGAAGGATAAACGGCAGCATTGACCCCGTTACCGAACCAAAAGTTACGATACAGACAAGTGCCATACCCACCGTGGCTGCAACCAGCATCCAATGCTCACCATAATCATAGATGCCGAGATTCTGCCAAATAGCGATGCGAACAATGCCGATGAAGCCAAGGAACGAGCCCAGAGCCAGTCCTGTCGGTATTTCGCGAATTGCCACCCGCCACCAGTCTTTAAGTGTCAGCTCCTGCAATGCCAGTGCACGAATGATGAGCGATGTGGCCTGCGAACCCGAATTACCACCCGAAGACATGATGAGCGGAATGAACAAGGTCAGAACCAGTGCCTTTTCCAGCTCCAGCTCAAAATGCTGCATCGCACTGGCTGTGAGCATTTCGCCGAGAAACAGAATACCCAGCCAGCCACCGCGCTTTTTGAGCATTTCACCGAAACCAATGCGCATGTATGGCTTGTCGAGTGCTTCCATACCACCGAAACGATAGGCGTCTTCGCTCGCATCCTCGGTCATGGCATCCAACACATCATCGACAGTCACAATGCCGATGATGTGACGGCTGTCATCAACGACGGGAACCGCCAGAAGATCGTGCTTGCGGAAAAGGCGCGCAACGTCTTCACGATCTGCGTTTGGTGAAATGGTAATAGGATCATCGTCGCGTGCGAGCGAAAGGATCGGCTCATCCAGCTCGCGGATAATCAGCCGGCGCAAACTAACCACACCCAGCAGAACACGTGTCTGCGGATCGACCACATAGATTGCGTAAACAGTCTCGCGTGTGCGCTCCACCTTTCGGATGTGCTCAAGCGTTTGCCCGACATTCCAGTTTGACGGGACAGTGATGAACTCGATTGTCATGAGGCTACCCGCAGTATTTGTGGGATAGCCCATAAGCTTTTTCAGCGCGGCCTTTGTTTCTGGCGCAAGAATGGGAAATAAGCGTGCCCGATCCGCATCTTCCATCGACTGGAAGACGTCCGTCGCACGGTCAGCGGACATCCCGTCCAGCAATTCACTGGAAATATTGGGCGGAAGAATCGTCAGGATTTCAGTTGCGCGTTCAAGCTCCGGCTGATCAAGCAGACGAATGGCGTCTTCTTGCGAGAGTTGTGCGATAACTGCGACTGCATCATCTGCGTCGAGTTCGTTGACGATCTCAACTGCGTCGCCGGTGCGAATATCGGCGATGCGGCTGGCGATTGCTGCAGCAGGTAGGTCGGCAACATTGAATACTTCGGAGGAGAAGTTGTTGTCGGTCATAGGCTTGCCTTTCTGTCGATCCGCCGTCGAAGACAGACCGTGCAAGCTGACCGCAAACGATCAGATCACGAACTGCCTTGACGGCTGAAACAATCGACTGTGACTGTCGCTTGGCATAAGAGAATAAGACTCCGGTTGAAATGCAGCCAAAGAGTTGGGGCTGCGTGGCTGATTTGCGCCCGGCTGCCTCGAAAGTCAACCCCCGCCTCTCAATCATGAAGGCTTTTTCATAATCCCGTGGCACCCTTGTCTCGCCCGTTGCAAAATCCTAAGTCTGATACATATCGAATTCATTTTATCTGGAGTCTCTGATGTCCGAAAAGCAGCCCTACAATCACGCATTGACCCAATGGAATGGACCGCTTGGTTTGCCGGACTTCACAGCATTTAAGGACGATGATTTCGCCGCCACTTTCGACGTAGCTTTGGCCGAAGATCTCGCGGAAGTTGAAGCGATCATCAATGATGATGCTGAACCAACAATTGAAAATACGCTAAAAGCTTTACAGCTTACCGGCCAATCGCTTGATCGCGTTTCGTCCATTTTCTGGCTTCGCGCTGGTGCTCACACCAACGAGACCATTCAGGCGCTGGAGCGGGAAATCGCGCCCAAGATGTCGCGTCATTATTCGCGCATCATGATGGACCCAAAGCTGTTTGCCCGCATTGATGCGCTTTATGAAAATCGCAGTCACCTTGATCTCGACATTGAGACAAAGCGGGTATTGGAAAAGACATGGAAAGGCTTTGTCCGTTCCGGCGCAAAGCTCGATGAAGCAGGCAAACAGGAGCTCGCTGGCATCAATGAAAAGCTCGCTGGTCTGGGTGCACGCTTCGGCCAGAATGTACTCAAGGATGAAGCAAGCTGGTTCCTATTGATCACCGATGAAGCTGACCTTGCAGGACTGCCCGATTTTCTGAAAAATGCCATGCAAAGTGCCGCTGCAGAACGCGGTCAGCCGGATGCGTGGGCAATTACGCTGTCTCGTTCGATCGTTGAGCCGTTCCTGACATTCTCGAAAAACCGCGAACTGCGCGAACAAGCGTTCAATGCCTGGGGCAAGCGCGGCGAAAACGGTGGCGAGACTGACAATCGCGAGATCGTGCGCGAAACGGTCGAACTGCGCGAACGCAAAGCGCATCTGCTCGGCTACACCAACTTTGCCGCATACAAACTCGACGACACCATGGCCAAGACACCAAAAGCCGTGATGGATCTGTTAGAGCCAGTCTGGGACAAGGCACGCGCCAAAGCGAGCGACGAAGAAGCAGAACTCGAACGGCTGATCGCAGCTGATGGTCATAATCACAAAGTCGCGCCGTGGGACTGGCGTTTTTATGCCGAGAAGCTTCGTGCCGAGCGATTTGCGTTCGATGAAGCAGAGCTGAAGCCATATCTGCAGCTCGAAAAAATCATCGAAGCGAGCTTCGATGTAGCCACCCGTCTTTTCGGCATTCGCTTCGAAGAGAAAAAAGGCATCCCGACATGGCACCCTGATGTGCGCGTGTTTCAAGTTCTCAATGCAGATGGCAGCGAGCGTGGCTTATTCCTTGGCGACTACTTTGCCCGCACATCAAAGCGCTCAGGCGCGTGGATGAGTTCACTGCAATCAAGTCATAAACTCGATGCAGGGCAAAAGCCGTTCATCTACAATGTTATGAATTTCGCGAAGCCCAAGGCTGGCGAACCTGCCCTGCTCTCGCTTGATGATGCCCGCACGTTGTTCCACGAGTTTGGCCATGCGCTGCATGGGCTTCTTTCGGATGTGGCGTGGCCTGCCATTTCCGGCACTGCTGTTTCGCGAGACTTCGTTGAACTGCCGTCCCAGCTTTATGAGCATTGGCTAACGGTGCCTGAAGTGCTTGAAAAATATGCCGTTCACTATCGCACCGGTGAGGCCATGCCAAAGGCGCTTCTCGACAAGGTGCTTGCTGCGCGTTCATTTAATGCAGGCTTCAACACGGTCGAGTTCACCTCGTCCGCACTTGTCGATATGGCATTCCATACAGGCACGGAAAAAATCACTGACCCATTGGCTTTTGAAGCAGAAACGCTGAAAAAACTTTCAATGCCTGACGCAATCATCATGCGTCACCGCACGCCGCACTTCACCCATGTATTCTCCGGCGACGGCTATTCGGCGGGCTACTATTCCTACATGTGGTCTGAGGTGCTGGATGCCGATGCATTCTCGGCCTTTGAAGAAACAGGCGATGCTTTCAATCCGGAACTGGCAGCAAAGCTGAAGCAATATATCTATGCAGCTGGTGGCAGCCGCGACCCGGAAGAGCTTTACAAAGCCTTCCGTGGTAAGATGCCAACGCCGGATGCAATGATTGAAAAGCGTGGATTGAATTAACAGCATGTCTCCCAAAAGTGGGAACCGGTTTTGGGACAAAGACATGCGCAGAAAAAGTAAAGGCCGGGAACCCGGCCTTTTTGTTGTCTTCTCAATATTCGCCGAGCTTGATATCAGGCGTATATTCGACACCCTCAACTTCCTTGATAACCGGCTGACCGCAATGCAACACGCCTGTTGCTGCATTGAACGCATAGGTTGGCGAACCATGCAGCTGCCAGCCCTTGTTCAAAGCTGCAGTGACACGGTGACAGAATGCGGAATCATCTGGGCCAGTGATGAAACGATAGAGCTTCATAGTTTTTCTTCCTTTAAGTTTTTACGAGATTGATTTAGCCAGCAGGCGCTCGGCCATTTTCAGGTGCAGGCGTTCGACCATCTGGCCGTTCAGCGATACGACGCCTTTGTCAGCATTTTCTGGCTGCGCAAATGCAGCGACCACCGCACGGGCATTTGCCACATCTTCGTCTGAAGGGGAGAAGGCGCGATTGGCTACCTCAATCTGCGAGGGATGAATGAGGGTTTTGCCATCAAAGCCCATCAGAGCGCCCTGCATGCATTCCGCTTCAAAGCCTGCAGTGTCGCGAAAATCGTTATAGACGCCGTCCAACACATCGATGCCACCAGCACGCGCGGCCAGTAATATCTGCATCAGCCATGGGACGAGATAAGGCCGCCCAGATTGCGGACGCACACCGGTTGCCAGCGCAATATCATTCGGCCCGACGACAAAACAGCTAAGCCGTGCGGCAGAGCGATGGCCCAGTACGGCAATCTCATCCGCATTGAGAATTCCGCGAGGGGTTTCGATCATCGCCCAGACGCACATTTGAGGATCCGCATCCTGACGATCAAGCAGGCTCGCCGCATCAATCACGTCCTGCGGACGCTCAACCTTCGGCAACAAAACCGCGTCCGCGCCAATCTCTGCCGCGGCATTAAGATCAGCCTTATTCCATTGCGTATCGGCGGCGTTCACGCGCACAACGCGCTCAAAGCCGACGTTTGGATGCTCAGAAAAATAAGAAATCAATGCATCGCGCGCTGCAAGTTTTGCTTCCGGCGCAACAGAGTCTTCCAAATCATAAATGACGCAATCGGCTCCAAGCGTCAGCGATTTTTCAACCGCACGGCTATTGGAAGCTGGTACAAACAAAACGGAACGGCGCGGACGAGCAATTGTTTTCATACGCAATTTGTGCACCGAACAGCGTTCATTCGCAAGCACTTAACCCGCATATTCTAAGACACTTGAAATCTGCATTGTGACTGCTTAATTTGCATCCACGGTTGGAATGCACCTGCCGCTCGCAGCCTCAAGGCCATGGTAAAGCATTCTGAATTCACGTTCCTGTTCCGGTGACGGCAGAAACGGCAATGCGGGTGCCCGTTCACGAAAATGCTGCTCACATTCAGGAGCGATATTATGACCACAGCAATCCTTGCTGGGAACACGACAACCGACTTCAAACATCAGGCTCGCCGTTTAAGGCAGGCTTTAGGCGAAGAAGGCATTAACATTAGCCACGGAAAAGCGCTTGATCTCGTTGCACGCCAATCTGGCACACGCGACTGGAATACGCTTGCAGCCAACAGCACGAATATTGAAACTCCAAAGGTTGAAGAAGATAAAGCACCTTACCGCGTCAGTCAGCGCGTTTCGGGCATGTTCCATTCAACAGCATTTGAAGCCCGCATCATCGGCGTGGAAGAAACGATCAAGCCTGATCTCTGGCGGATCACTCTGCAATTTGATCCCGCAATTAATGTCGCAGTTTCACCCAACCTGTCGATGCTGCGCAGGCGATTCACGTTCGTTGTTGGTGCAGACGGTAAGTCACGCCGATTGACCGGCAGTGAGAGTGGCGGAATTACATTAAACATACAATAATTTCGCCAATAAGAGCACCAGCGCATGATTCTGAGTTTGTTAGCAAAACCTCAGAAATATTCATGCGCAAAGCTTAAAGAGTCCCTTCCAGCGTACCTTTGCATATGCCGGAAGGGCAATTTTTGTCTTGAGGGTTGCGACCTATTGGGCACTTGCGGCCAGAAAGATTGACTCTCTGCCATGCTGATGTAAAGCAGACTGCAAATTTAAAATACCCAACCGACAGGTCAGGAACATGGATAAGTTCACCAAGCTCACGGGCGTTGCAGCCCCCCTGCCGATCGTCAATATCGATACGGACATGATCATCCCGAAGGATTATCTGAAGACGATCAAGCGCACGGGTCTGAGCAAGGGGCTTTTTGCCGAAATGCGCTTTAACGAAGATGGAACCGAAAATCCAGATTTCGTGCTCAACAAGCCGGGCTATCGCAACGCGCAGATTCTGGTTGCCGGCGACAATTTTGGTTGCGGTTCTTCGCGTGAGCATGCGCCTTGGGCACTGCTTGATTTTGGTATTCGCTGTGTGATCTCGACTTCGTTCGCCGACATCTTCTACAACAACTGCTTCAAGAACGGCATTCTGCCAATCAGAGTCAGCCAGGAAGATCTCGATAAGCTGATGGACGATGCATCACGCGGTGCCAATGCAACGCTGACTGTTGATCTTGAAGCCAAAGAGATCCACGGTCCTGATGGCGGTTCGATTGCCTTTGACCTTGACGACTTCAAGCGTCATTGTCTGCTCAATGGTCTTGATGATATCGGTCTGACCATGGAAAAGGTAAGTAACATTGATACGTTCGAGGCGAAAAACGCTCAACAGCGTCCCTGGGCATAATGGTAGCTTCGTTATGCGCCTTTGGTCGATGTGCGGTGGCCTGAATCATTGAATAGGACACGGTTGGCTGAAATGGCCAGAGAAGATCAAAGCGGTGACTGGGCGGGACGTCTCTCGCCCTCGCTAGACGAAATTGAATCTATTGCGATTGAAGCGCTTGCGCATCTTCCGCAGGAATTTCGTGCGCTTTGTGGTGACATCATCATCCAGATTGCAGACTTCCCTGAAGAACAGATCGTTGAAGATATGGGCTTAGAGACGCCCTTTGATCTTCTTGGTCTGTTTGAAGGCATGGGGATAGGCGAACGTTTCAGCCTTCAAACCGGCGACACGCCCAACCGCATCACGCTCTTTCGCCGCGCAATTCTCGACTATTGGTCAGAGAATGAAGAGACACTTGGCGATATTATTACCCATGTTCTCATTCATGAAATTGGCCATCATTTTGGCCTTACCGATGATGATATGGAAGCTCTGGAAGCACATGCTGACTAAAGCAACACATTATCGCGGTGCTTTAGTAGGCTATCAGTTCTAACCAAAATTGAGACAATTTTGGCCGTTTTTAATACAATCCAATCAAGATATCGGACGCAGAGAATGCTATAAATCTGCTCAGTTCAATCTGAGTGATGATCATGAGCCTTTCGCCCGCCGCCTATCAGCTTCTCCTTGTTTACACGACCTATGTTATTGCTGCCGGAAGCCCCGGCCCAAGCAATATGCGCATCATGGGCGTTTCCATGCATCAAGGCCGCAAAGCCGGACTGATGTTTGCATCAGGTGTTGTGACCGGCTCTATATTCTGGGGCCTGATGGCGGCAACAGGGGTATCTGCAATCCTTACACGGTTTGCCGAAGCGCTGATTATTCTCAAGATTTTCGGTGGTCTTTATCTGCTCTACCTCGCGTTCAAAGCAGCACGTGCTGCTATGACATCAGATGAGCAAATCGCAGCACGCAACATAAATGGTGATGCATTCCTTTCAGGCGGCGAACTATATCGTCGTGGCCTGCTTTTGCACCTTTCCAATCCAAAATCGATACTATCATGGATAGCACTCGTCACGCTTGGCCTTGGCACAAATTCGTCTTGGCAACAGATGGCGGCATTCCTCGGTGGCTGCATTACGCTTAGCATTACGATCTTCTGCGGCTATGCGATTGTGTTCTCTACTGCACCCATGGTGCGGTTATATCGTGGGGCACGGCGCTGGATCGAAGGGGTTCTGTCCACGGTGTTTGCCCTCGCTGGCATTCGCCTCCTTCTGTCACGCTAGAACCATTTGAGAAATGAGTCTCGTAATGAAGATGTTCCATGGTCTATCCGCCTTTCCGCTCACGCCGATGGATACCGAAGGCAATTTGATAGAGGACGCGCTAGAGGCTTTTCTTACGCGCATCCATGACGCAGGAGCAGATTCGATTGGCCTATTAGGAAGCACAGGTGGATATGCTTTTCTCACACGTGAACAACGTCAGCATACAGTGAAAACTGCCGTCAAACACATTGGCGGTAAAATACCACTGATTGTTGGCGTTGGAGCGTTGCGTACTGATGAAGCGCAGGCACTTGCAAGAGATGCCGCAGACACTGGCGCTGATGCTTTATTACTTGCGCCCGTTTCCTACACGCCGCTGACCCAAGAAGAAGTCTATCAGCATTTCAAGGCTGTCGCGCGGGCCACTGATTTGCCGCTTTGCATTTATAACAACCCTGGGACCACGCGATTTGTTTTCAGTGATGAACTGATTGCTCGACTTGCAAATATCGATAATATCTGCGCGATCAAGATGCCCCTGCCCGCCGACGAAAACTATGCGGCAGAAATTGGGAAGTTGCGTGCTTCAACACCCGATGACTTCGCCATCGGTTATAGTGGCGATTGGGGCGCAAAAGATGCACTTCTTGCGGGGGCCGACACTTTCTACAGTGTCGCTGCGGGTCTTCTACCAAAACAATTTTCAGCACTTGTACGCGCGTCGCAAAGCGGCCACCAGACTGAGGCGGAACGCATCAATGCAGCATTTGAGCCGCTCTGGAGCCTGTTCAAAACCCATGGCAGCTTCCGCGTAATGTATGTCATCGCCGATCTACTGGGTCTTGCGAAAATAGAACCGCCTCGGCCCATATTGCCGTTAACGACAGAGGTCCGTGAGCAGATTGAGGATGCTTTGCAGGTTTTGGAAGAACTATCCTCATAAACAAAAAAGGCGCTCAACCGAGCGCCTTTTGCTTGTCTAATTTATGCTACGCTTAGGCGGACATCGATATTGCCACGTGTTGCATGGGAATAAGGACAGACGATGTGCGCAGCATTGACCAGCTCCTGCGCTTTGGCTTTTTCAACTCCAGGCAAAGCGACTTCCAGAGCCACATCCAGTCCAAAACCAGTGCCATCTTCACGCGGACCAATACCAACAGTGGCTGTGACCGTGCTATCAGCAGAAATAGAAACCTTTTCTTTCGCTGCGACGAATTTCAATGCGCCGAGGAAACAAGCTGCATAACCGGATGCAAACAACTGCTCAGGATTAGTGCCTTCGCCACCCGAACCGCCAAGTTCCTTTGGCGTATCAAGAACAACACTAAGGCGACCGTCTGCCGTCTTGGCGCTGCCTGTGCGGCCGCCGGTTGCGGTGGATTGGGTGGTGTAAAGAATAGTCATTTAAATGTCTCCGTTGGTATCGTTGAATTATCTCCACAACCAAACTGGCAGATTTTTATATTGTACACAATCTAATTTTGCAAAATTTATTTACACAAATATGTGATGCGCAATTCAATTGCGCCTCATGTATAATCCTGTCATGGAGCCTGGGCTATGAAAGACGACAACCAAGAATCTCATCTCAATCTGTCGGATATGGTTTGTTTCGCGATCTATTCCACTGCGAATGCGTTAACGCGCGCATACCAGCCAATTTTGAGTAAACTGGAACTTACTTATCCTCAGTTTCTGGTGATGGTTATTTTATGGGAACAGGATAATTGCACGGTTTCGGAAATTGGTGCGAAACTCAATCTCGATTCTGGCACCCTCACCCCGCTTTTAAAACGGCTTGAAGCAGCCGGTCATCTCGCGCGCCGCAGAGATCCAGAAGATGAGCGGCAGGTCCGCATTACGCTGACCGATGAAGGGCGTGCTTTGCGGATAAAAGCTGCCGATATTCCTGAGAAGGTCTTCTGCGCGCTTGGTGAGCCTCTGAATGACTTGCAGGATTTGCGTGAAAGATTGCTTAAAGTCCGCAATAATCTCAAAGACAGCATTTCAAGGTAATAAAAAAAGCGCCGGTTGCCCGGCGCTTTTGTTTTGTAATCTGTAAGATCGATTAAGCAGCAAGTGCCTTTGGCGTAATCAGGCCACGCGCAACAAGCAGTTCTGCGATCTGGATTGTATTAAGAGCAGCGCCCTTACGCAGATTGTCGGAAACAACCCACATCGACAGGCCGTTTTCAACCGTGATGTCTTCACGGATACGGCTGATGTAAGTTGCGTCTTCACCTGCCGATTCATATGGCGTGATATAACCGCCATTTTCGTGCTTATCGACAACCTGACAGCCTGGTGCTTCACGCAGAATTTCACGTGCTTCGCCAGCCGAAATCGGGTTTTCGAACTCAATGTTAACGGCTTCAGAGTGGCCAATGAAGACAGGAACGCGCACAGCCGTTGCGGTGAGCTTGATCTTCGGATCAAGCATCTTCTTGGTTTCAGCCATCACCTTCCATTCTTCCTTGGTGTAGCCGTCTTCCATAAACTGATCTATGTGCGGGATCACATTGAACGCAATACGCTTCGTAAATTTCTGCGCCGTGACAGGGTCGGCAACAAAAACCGCACGCGACTGCTGAAACAGCTCGTCCATGCCTTCCTTGCCAGCGCCCGAAACGGACTGGTAGGTGGCGACAACAACCCGCTTGATCTTGGCTGCGTCGTGAAGCGGCTTCAGAGCGACAACAAGCTGCGCAGTCGAGCAATTCGGATTGGCAATGATATTGCGCTTGCGGAAGTCTTCAATCGCGTCTGGGTTCACTTCCGGAACGATCAGCGGCACATTGGCATCATAGCGCCATGCGGATGAATTATCGATGACAACACAACCCTGCGCACCGATCTTTGGCGACCATTCTTTGGAAATATTGCCACCAGCAGACATAAGGCAAATGTCAGTATCCGAAAAATCGTACTGGTCGAGCGCCTTAACCTTCAGCGTCTTATCGCCATAAGATACTTCCGTACCCTGACTGCGACGCGAAGCGAGTGCTACGACTTCATCAGCCGGAAAACCGCGTTCTTCGAGGATATTGAGCATTTCGCGACCGACATTCCCGGTAGCGCCGACGACTGCAACTTTAAAACCCATTTACCTGTCTCCTGTCCTCTCCGCTTCCATAAAAACCCGCGACCAGCGGGCCTTTTCCCTGGGCCGGACCCGGGGAGAGAGGGCGAGCAGGCCAAGGGGTCAGACCGTTTTGGTGGTCGTTTTAATGCAAGTGGCCGTGGTAGTTTTGGAAACGGACGCCATAGCGGCACCGATGGCGTTGAGGCCATTCAGTCCGTACAAGCTATGTGATGCGCAGGAAGCGTTCACGGGATTTCTCCTTTTCCGATTGCGCTTTTAAGCCCTTTGAGAAAAGAGTCAATGTGTTTGCAAAGACAAGCGCAACAAAACTGCTCGAATATGCAGGAACAATGCCGCTTATTACCCTGACAGGCGCAATGAAAAAGCCCGCGCAGCGAATGCGGCGCGGACCTTACTCAAAATTGCGACGAATTAATACAGCAAGCGCGTGCGGATGGTGCCCGGAATTTCGCGCATCGCCTGAAGTACGTCCTCAGCGTGTTCCTCCATCGCGTCGCCTTCAATCACCACATAGCCAACTTCACCATCGGTCTGCAAAAACTGGCTGATGATGTTGATATTGTGTGACGAGAAAATATTGACGAGACTGTTAAGGATGCCCGGACGGTTTTCGTGCACATGCATGAAACGCGTGCCGTTCGGACGTGCTGGCAACTGCACCTGAGGGAAGTTGACAGCACCCAGCGTCGAGCCAACATCGGAATATTCAACAAGCTTGCGGGTGACTTCCATGCCGATGCGCTCTTGCGCTTCTGCGGTCGAACCACCGATATGTGGGGTCAGAATGACGTTTTCCAGTCCCTGCAATGACGAAGTAAATGGATCTTTGTTCGAAGCCGGCTCAACTGGGAATACGTCAATTGCGGCACCTGCGAGATGCCCTTCTTTAAGCACTGTAGCCAGCGCTTCCAAATCAACCACATTTCCGCGCGCATTGTTGATGAGGAAGGCACCCTTCTTCATCTTACGCAGCTTGGCTTCGGTGATCATCTTGGCCGTCGACTTGTTTGACGGTACATGCAAGCTGATTACGTCGGAAATTTCGAGCAGTTCGTCGAGCGTCTCGGTCGGGATAACATTGCCATATTGCAACTTGTCGGTCATGTCGAAATAGCGAACCGTCATGCCGAGGCTTTCAGCAAGGTTGCCGACCTGCGAACCAATGTTGCCGTAGCCAACAATACCCAGCGTTTTGCCACGCACTTCACGGCTACCCGTCGCGCTTTTGTCCCAGCCGCCCGCATGCGCAGAGTTTGAACGCGGGAAAATGCGGCGCATCAGCATGATGATTTCGCCAATCACCAGCTCGGCCACTGAACGTGTATTGGAGAACGGTGCGTTGAAAACAGGGATACCGCGTTTGCGGGCCGCCTTCAAATCAACCTGATTGGTGCCGACCGAAAAACAACCGACTGCGATCAGACGCTGCGCAGCTTCAAACACTTCATCGGTCAGCTGGGTGCGCGAACGGATGCCTATAATATGCGCCGACGCAATCGCCTCGATCAGCTCAGCTTTGTCCAATGCCTTTGGCAGATGGACAACATTTGTATAGCCAGACGATTTGAAATAATCGACAGCGGACTGATTGATGCCTTCGAGAAGAAGAACATTGATACGCTCACGCGCAAATGAAAGACGTGCGGTCATTTTTGGGGCTTTCAGGCTCTGGGCTCGGTACTCGCTCGGCGACATAAATCAATCTGCAAATGTCGTCACTGCGATATTTTGGGGCATGCGGATGAATTGAACTCTGAGGATTTGTCGGCATTTATCGCGAGAGCGACTTAGCACTCCATGACCGAGAAAAAAACCAAATTCGACGGAAAATGGCCAACGACAGTCGTATTTGGATAATCATTTCAACTTCACAACACATACGCGCCTGAGATTGCATGAATCATAGGCCTTCATGCGCCCAAAAAAGATGAATGGCGCCGGATTACCGCTCTGTTACGCAACTTTAGAATTCACTCATCATCGCGAGTCGTCTCGGTGCGATCGCGCTCATAGTGACTGCTCAGCGGAAATTCTGGCAACCACGCTTCGCGACGGATAGTCCAGAGCTCGTAAGTTGGCTTGAGTTGATCAGGCGCATCCAGCGATCCGAGGTTGATTTCAACTTCATCGCCTGACTTTGAAAATACGGACGATCCGCAGTTAAGGCAAAAAAACCGGCCCGCATAGCTGTTCGTTTCTCCTTCAATGATTACAGCATTCTCCGGGAAAATTGCAGATGCATGAAACAATGCACCATGATGCTTGCGGCAATCGAGGCAATGGCAGACACCGACCCTGTAAGGATTTCCAGAAGCTTCCAGTCTGACGCGACCACACAAGCAACCACCTGTAAACTGTTTCATCTCTGCCTTTCGTCCGCGAACCGGTTATCGGCTTTTATCATACTAAAAGATAATAACCGTTTGAAACGATTCAGTTCATCATGACCAGGTGGAGACGTGTGCGGAAGTTGGAGGAGAACATCCGCACATATCAGCAAAAATGCTGTTGGGAGGAACCCTATGTCAGTGCAATCGAGCGCCAAGGCAGGCGCGCCTAAAATGACGCGTGAAGAAAAGAAGGTTATTTTCGCCTCTTCACTCGGCACCGTATTTGAATGGTATGATTTTTATCTATACGGAACACTTGCTGCCTTTATTGGCGCCGCGTTCTTCAATGAATATCCAGAAACAACCCGTAATATTTTCGTTCTGCTCGCGTTTGCGGCAGGCTTTCTTGTGCGCCCGTTTGGAGCGCTCGTGTTCGGACGCATCGGCGATCTCGTCGGGCGTAAATATACATTCCTTGTCACGATCGTCATCATGGGTGCCTCGACCTTTCTGGTCGGCATTCTGCCGGGATCGGCAACAATTGGCATCATAGCGCCTACAATCCTGATCATCCTGCGCATGTTGCAGGGTCTGGCCCTGGGCGGCGAATATGGTGGTGCTGCAACCTATGTGGCTGAGCACGCGCCAAACGGTCGTCGCGGTTTCTACACATCGTGGATTCAGACAACCGCAACGCTTGGACTGTTCCTTTCTCTGATGGTCATTTTGAGCATTCAGAACGTCATGACCACAGAATCCTTCGCCTCGTGGGGCTGGCGTATTCCTTTCCTTGTTTCGATTGTTCTTTTGGGCATTTCCGTCTGGATTCGCTTGCAGATGAGTGAATCGCCTGCCTTCAAGAAGATGAAAGAAGAAGGTAAGACATCAAAGGCACCACTTTCCGAAGCTTTCGGCCAGTGGAAAAATGCGAAGATTGCCCTGATCGCTCTGTTCGGCCTCACAATGGGTCAGGCTGTCGTCTGGTATAGTGGCCAGTTCTACGCTCTGTTCTTCCTGCAGAACGTACTGAAAGTCGAAAATCAGTCCGCCAATATTATGGTTGCATCGGCGCTGGTTATCGGCACCGGATTCTTTGTTGTGTTTGGCTGGTTATCAGACAAGATTGGCCGCAAGCCGATCATCATGGCTGGATTGCTTTTGGCAGCAGTCACCTATTTCCCGCTGTTTAAAGCGCTCACGCAAGCTGCAAATCCGGCGCTTGCTCATGCAGAACAGACCATCCGTGCAACCGTTACCGCTGCGCCGGGTGACTGTAACTTCCAGTTCAACGCTACAGGAACGTCGAAATTCACCAGTTCCTGCGATATTGCCACGAGCTTCCTGTCGCGTAGCGCCGTGCCTTACGATGTGGTAACAGGTCCTGCCGGACAGCCTGCAACCGTCAAAATCGGCGATGCGACCATCACGTCCTTTGATGCAAACGCAGCGGGTGCGGATGCAAAAGCCAAACAGGCGACACTGACACACGACATCAACCTTGCTCTGCAAAAGGCTGGCTGGCCACTGGTACGCAGCCCTGCAAAGGTTGCCGATTCAAAGCTTGATGCCTTTGTTGCGGCAAACCCAGAGCTTGCTCTGAATGCAGAGGCCGTGCGCGCAGGTGAGAGCACCACAATGACCAATGCGGAATTGGTCAAAGCAAACATCGTCACGCAGATCGAAGCAGATGCGGCAGGTGAACCAAGTCAGGCTGTTTACACCATCCCGAACGCAGGCGCGTTCAAGATGGTTGCAGATCCGGCACAGATCAACTGGACAATGACAATCGCAATCCTAACCGTTCTGGTCATCTACGTAACCATGGTTTACGGCCCGATTGCCGCTATCCTCGTTGAGATGTTCCCAACACGCATCCGTTATACTGGTATGTCACTACCATACCACATCGGTAACGGCTGGTTCGGTGGTCTTCTTCCAGCAACCGTGTTTGCAATGAGTGCTGCCAAGGGCGATATTTATTATGGTCTTTGGTATCCGATCATCATCGCGACGATTACGCTCGTCATCGGCATCCTGTTCGTCAAGGAAACCAAAGACGTCGATCTCAACAAGGTCGAATAATAGTCACCACCAATGAAATAAAAACGCCGCCTCTTTGGGCGGCGTTTTCATTTGTTGACCTATCTCAGCGATATTGTGCTTCAATCTCAATCAGCTTTTGTTTACGCCAAAGCCCGCCGCCATAACCAGTCAGAGAACCGTCAGCACCAATTACCCGATGGCACGGAATGAGGATGGCAATCTGATTGGGTCCATTGGCACGTGCAACAGCGCGAACCGCCAGCGGCTTGTCGACCGCTCTTGCTATCTCGCTATAGCTGCGCGTCTGCCCCGCACGTATATTTTGCAATTCGCGCCAGACATCGCGTGTAAATTCACTTCCATGCAACACAAGCGGCATATCAAACCTTGCAGAGCAACCGGCAAAGAAAGCGTTAAGCTGTAGTTCCAGCACATCATGTGACGGATACCGACCGATACCAATCAAACCGTGACACGCCTTATAAAGCTTCTTCAACTCCTGTGGCAAAGCTTTGCGATCCGCAAACTCCAGCAAATGCAGCGCCGACCGGTCACAGACAGCAATCATCGTGCCGAGCGGTGTTTTGATCCAGTCAGCGCGCAACAAGCCATCCTTCCGCAATTGTGCCGGTGGCATTCCAAGAAAACGTGCAAAAGCAGTGCGAAATGCGTCAGGTGATTCAAAACCCGCATCGACTTGCGCATCGATAACACGCTCTCCCTGCGCAAGAGTTTGAAATCCTTGTCGTAGGCGTTCCTGCCGCGCCATTTCAAGAAACGTAATTCCAAAGTGTCGTCTGAAGCTACGCCTCACCGTTGACGGATCGAAGCCCATGCCGGCAACATCATCTTCACTCCAACGACGCTGCGGCTCAGCTTCAAGTGCTTTCAACAAACGCTCAACCGAGGCATCCGCATCAGCTGCAGGCTGTAACGGGTGGCATCGTTTGCAAGCGCGAAATCCATCCGCAATACATTCTGGGATAGACGCAAAAAAGCGGCAGTTCTCTTTGAGAGGCTTTCTTGCCGGACAGGTCAGCCGACAGAAAATGCCCGTCGACAGCACGCCGACATAGGCCCTGCCTTCATAGGCCACATCACGAGCAAGCAGCGCATCATACAAGGTATTTAAATCTGGGAGTGTGTTCAACATGGCGACAACTGTTAGTGCATCAGAGCGAAACTGCAGCCGGAAATCGGGCGTATATTTTTCGGCGCGACATATTGCTATGCGAATTTATTACTTTGACACTGTGTGAAAACACGACATATCTATAGAATAAATATTCAACAGCAACTCTTTGCAAACATCAATACGGGTGAACATTGCCTTCTGGAGTTGACACCGCGATCAGTGCTGCTGATGCTTTCTCGCACATGCGTATCATTAATGGCATGGGCATCAGTCTTTGCCTCTCACGATTGCTTATCTTTGCATCCAGATTTGTGCAGCATCCTAACAAGCATAAAATCTCCTATATGCATATCGGCTGGGTAATTGTTGTTTTTCTCTGGATAATTCAGTTCTGGTGGGACTATCTTTTTGAAAGCAGCACAAAGGCCTACAACGTCTATACCTATGTTTTAGATTTACTTTATGTATTCGGTCTTTTTTTCATGTGCGTCACTCTAACTCCAGACGATATCAAAGAGTATGGAGATTATGAAAAATATTTCCTTTCACGAAAAATATGGCTGTTATCGCTTTTGATATTGCTCAATCTTATTGAGCTATTGCGCAGTGCTGGCCCCAGTATTTCAATCAATAACGAGGAATCTCCGCTAGGTGATTTCATTTTCTTTGCAATCGAAACAGCGGTGATACTGCTAGCTATGAAGATCAAGAAAAGAGGCTTTCAGTATTTCTTTATTGCACTGCTTATAGTAGCGGTGTTTGCAGACTTCACAATTCAACTCGACTGAAACTAAAAAAGCCGCTGTGCGATCTTCACACAGCGACTTTCAACGCATATTCGATCAGTGATTAAGCTGACAGCGCCTTGAACTTGGCAAGGATAGCATCGCCCATTTCTGTCGTTCCGACCTTATTCGTGCCTTCCGACCAGATATCGGCAGTGCGCAGACCGTCATCCAGAACGCCAGCAATCGCAGCTTCCAGACGATCAGCTTCATCGATCAGGTTGAACGAATAACGCAAACACATGGCAAGCGACGCGATCATTGCGATCGGATTGGCAACGCCCTGACCAGCAATATCCGGCGCCGAACCGTGTACGGGCTCATAAAGCGCCTTGCGCTTGCCAGTCACGCCATCGGCCGCACCGAGCGAAGCAGACGGAAGCATACCGAGCGAACCGGTCAGCATCGCAGCAACGTCGGAAAGCATGTCACCAAAAAGATTGTCAGTGACGATCACGTCGAACTGCTTCGGCCATCGAACGAGCTGCATACCACCCGCATCAGCCAGCATATGCTCAAGTTCAACGTCCGAATGCTTTTCTTTGTGACGTGCTGTGACGACTTGATTCCACAGAACGCCCGACTTCATCACATTGCGCTTTTCCATCGACGTCACTTTGTTGCGACGGGTGCGTGCAAGCTCAAAAGCGACATCAGCAATGCGTTCGATTTCGTAAGTGTCATAAACCTGCGTATCGATACCGCGCTTCTGACCATTACCCAGATCGATAATTTCCTTCGGTTCACCGAAGTAGACGCCACCGGTCAGTTCGCGCAGAATCAGAATGTCGAGACCTTCAATCACTTCCGGCTTGAGCGACGATGAATGTGCGAGTGCTGGATAGCAGATTGCCGGGCGCAGATTAGCATAAAGGGCCAAATCTTTACGCAGGCGCAGAAGACCTGCTTCTGGACGCACTTCGTAAGGTACGCTGTCCCACTTAGGACCGCCAACAGCACCGAAAAGTACGGCATCGGCTGCAAGCGCTTTTTCCATATCCGCATCGGAAATCGCCTGACCGCACGCATCATATGCAGAACCACCAACAAGACCTTCATCGGTCTCAAAACCGAGATTGAGGCCTGTGTTCAGGTAATCAATAATCTTGCGGACCTCAGCCATTGCTTCGGGACCGATGCCGTCGCCGGGCAGGAGAAGAAGTTTTCTGGATGCCATAATGCCAAGCCTCTGTTTTTTATCGCACAATAGGAGCAGGAAAATTTTATCCCACTATCGCGCTTTCAAGTTCCGCGAGGGTTATAGAACCCCGCCGCGCGGCAGGCAACAACCGGCGGCGTGAAATTTATGAAAAAGAACAGAGGATATACAGAAATTATATAACAGTCGTATCAAGTCAACCTGTGTTACGCTCATGTGAGCCGCAGAAGCCAGAAAAACTAGTCAGTTGGACGTGCTTCCGAGGGCAGCATAATCGGAATACCACCTCGAATTGGATAAGCAAGTTTGGCTTTTTCCGAAATCAGCTCGCTATTCTGTGCATCATAACGAAGCAGGCCTTTGGTCAGCGGGCACACAAGCAACTCAAGCAGTTTTACGTCGAGCTGGCTGTCATTTTCATTTGTCATCATTAAACTCTTCCCGGCACCTACTGCAAACGCGAACCATAATCATCCCTGGCTTTCGCCAACACCATTTCCGTGATCGCAATCAAAGTTGCGGCACGCGTTTTCAAATCTGCTGCTTCCAACAATGCTTGCTTTTCTGCAGGACCAAAAGGCGACATAATTGAGAGCGCATTGACGAGCGTATCATTGGCTGCCCGCGAAATACTATCCCAATCAGCTTCCAAATTATGCACTTCCAGATAGTCTTTAAAAGCGCGCAACAAAGCTTCGCGGTCGATGTCTCCAACATCATTCGCAGCTTCGAGATCAGTCAAAAATGGCGCTATCTTGCATTGGCGATAAGGCTTGCGAGAATGCACCTCCTCGAGAACTCGGAACCGGCAAATGCCTTGCAATGTGATCAACACACGACCGTCGCCGGTTTCTGAATAGGTGGTGATGCGTCCAAGACAGCCAACCTGGCTCAATTCAGGTTTCTGTGTCTCGTCGAAATCATCACTATCATCTTCTTCCTCGACATCATGAATGCGAGGCTGGATCATTGCAATGATCCGCTTACCCGACAGTGCGTCTTCGACCATCTCAAGATAGCGAGGCTCGAATATGTTTAACGGCAGCTGACCACCCGGCAGCAAAAGTGCGCCTTTAAGGGGAAACACCGGAACAAGCTCCGGTATATCCGAAGCTATCCGATAACGGGCATTGCCCACTTGCATAACTATCTCCTTTAAGAAAACAGAAGCGACGAAAGCTTGCGGCGCGCACCTAAAGTTGCCGGGTCTGCATTGCCCCACGCTTCAAAGAATTGCAGAAGCTGCTTACGTGCACCGTCATCGTTCCAACTGCGGTCCGCCTTCATGATTGCCAGCAATTCATCAGCGGCTTCCACGCGCCTTCCCTGCGCATTGCGTACCTGCGCGAGATCAAACCGGGCCTGATAATCACTCGGGTCCGTCTGAACGCGGCGCTCCAGCTCTACTGGATCACCGATAAGTTTCACCTGATCGGCAAGGGCAAGCTTCGCTTCAAGCGCACGAACAGGGGCGGCATCCTGCTTATCGGCAGGCAAGCTTGCCAGCATTTCCCGTGCTTTGTCAGCATCGCCAGATTCCAGCAAACACGTGGCCAAGCCGACAATTGCATCCACATTATCAGGTGCTACTTGCAGAATTGATGAGAAAATCTGTGCCGCCTGCACAAAATCACCCGCGTCAACCAACTCTTTTGCTGCTGTCGCGGCTTCAGCAATTGCTGCTTCCTGATCACTTGGACCGCTGATCTTCGCGATAAATTCCTTCACCTTGGATTCAGGCAAAGCCCCCATAAAGCCATCGGCAGGCTGACCATTGACAAAGGCAATGACAGCCGGGATCGACTGGATACCAAGCTGACCAGCGATTGATGGATGATCGTCAATGTTCATCTTAACAAGCTTAACCGCACCGCCTGCTTCACGAACTGCCTTTTCGATAATGGGCGTGAGTTGTTTGCAAGGCCCGCACCACGGCGCCCAAAAATCAACGAGAACAGGCTGCTTACGCGATTCCGCAATGACATCAGTCTGAAAAGTGGCTGTCGTCGTATCCCTGATCAGATCGTTGCTACCTGTTGCTGGCGCAACCCCAAACGAAACGTTCCCAGTCATTTGTCCAGTGGCTGTTGAATAAGGATTGTTCTGGCTCGTCATTGGATATTCCTTATATCTTCCAGCTTGCATATAGGGCGGAAGCAGGCCGGTTTCGATAGATCAATTTGTATTGGCAGCCTCTAATTTCAAGTTCTACACGCTAGCAAAATGCTTAGACCTGTTGTGTAGCCTTGGTATCATCCGAAACTGCAAGAATGCGTGGCTCATGTCCTGTTGCTGCCAAAAAGCGTAACAGATCGTCACGTCGGATCGATGTCGTTGCTTCATTGGTTAGAGGATGACCATTGACGATGTCATTTTTCATCAGATTTGCATCGAGGATAATCTGAACATTGTGTTCAGTATCATTGACCGCACCAAATACCGTCACGCCGCCCGGAACAACCCCCAGATATTCCATCAGCTTTTCTGGCTTGCCAAACGAAACCCGGCTGGCGGCGCCAATGATCTGATGAATTGTCTTGAGATCAACGACAGCATCCTCGTCTACTGTCACCAAAAAGAAATTGTCTTTCTTGTCTTTCAGGAAAAGGTTCTTGGTATGGCCTCCAGCGATTTCACCACGAAGACTTTGCGAGTCCGCTACCGTAAACAAAGGTGGATGTTCCACCGTCTTAACCTCAATGCCAAGGTTTTTCAGATAGTCGTGAAGTTCGGCTGGCGTAAGAGGCATAAAATTGGGTTCCCTAAATGCATGATCTTGTCGCAAGACCATTATACGAAGCGCAGAGGTACACTTACTCAACCCATCTGCAGACGCAATACCAGTCACTCCACGTCTGCAAAACCTTTCCGCTCAGCCCTTCTGGAAAAGCCAATGTAAATCATAATAAATCAGCTGATTCACATCGATTCCATACGATTAGAAGCGTCACTCCGTAAAACCAGCACCATATCCACAGCCAACCCAAAAATATTTATATAATTAAATCAATTGCTTAATTGTATAAATCAGTTTATTTTCAGGAAAATCTCTTTTCTCTGTTGCAATATTAAAAGCTGTGAGCGATATAGCGCTTGCCTAACGGAAACGACTTCTCTCTCAGAGAAGACTGGCGCGAGCGGGTGTAGCTCAGGGGTAGAGCACAACCTTGCCAAGGTTGGGGTCGAGGGTTCGAATCCCTTCGCCCGCTCCAGTTTTTCCGAGGCTTTCATGAGCATGATAGAAATAAATATATGCTCTCAGATAACTCATTCCATTTAAAAATTTGCATTCAGGCATGACTGATGATTCGTAGTGTTCTTTTGTTAATCGTCGGCGTCGGCGCATTTTTTCAAGGGCTTATGCGAATCGGTCAACCTGCTCAGGACGTCGAGAAATCTGGCTGGCTATATCAGCAGTTTGGCGACCAAGGCATTGCTTACGGAATGATGGCGCTTGGATTGGTTGCTCTCGTGATAGGTGCGTTCATGTTCAACAACACCTGGATTAAAGCCATTCGCATGCGCAGGCAGAAATGAACCACATTGTTCATTTAGCATTCTCTCACATAACAGATATGCTTTATTATTCATTGTATGAGCGCCACTTAGGCAGCATATACACGTCCAACGTCAAAGGACGATAAACTCCATGAAGCCTGAAACTGTTTTTAACGCTGTTATAGCGTTATGCCTAATATTTTTAACTTGGGCTGTCGGTTTGCGCATCTTCAATGAGTTCGAACGCAGCAATCAAAATATGCAAAGAAAACAGGTGCCTACACTTTCCCTGCCTCGCCGAACAGATGAGAGCGGAAATAATTTTTAGGTATTAAAAGACGGCATCCTGATTTTCATCAACAAGGCCGTCTCGCATTAAATTTGTCACCAAACCAGCATGATAGCGCTATTTATTTTTGAAGTGTTTCGTCCATGTGCTTCAATACCAGTTCAGAAACCTCGTCGTGAATATCTGAACGGCTTTTTGATGTTTCATTACATATGGGATCAATTTCCCCAATTGATTTTAGAAAATCTGCAGCGCCTGAATGGCAGACTGGCAAAAAGCTGAAATGATCCGCTCCGCTCACCGTTTCATAATTGGCGCCTGAAACCTGACTAGACACTTTATCGGCAATCACGGCAAACGGGATTTCATTACCCGCACCAAAATTGATAAATGAGCTTGGAACACTGATGTCTTTCAGGCTCTGCGAAACATAAGCATGAACCAATCCCGGATCGATAAGCACTGCTGATTTGATGCGCGCATCAAGGTTGGATTGCTCAAACAGCTTCTTATCGATGGTGCGCAAATTGACCTTTTCGACCTTAACAGCCTCGCCATCGGCATACCCCACGCCACCTTGATACCACGCACAGTCCCATTTATCGTATTGATCACAGTAAGTTGCAAAAGCTTCAAGATTTGCGCGGGCACCAATCAGTTCAAGTGCAGTCGCACCACCCAATGAAAATCCCACAACACCCATTTGATCGGCCTTAAGATGTGGCGACCATTCCGCATCGCTCGTCAAGTAACTTGCCACATCAGAGATATCGTGCGTTCTTTGCCATAGCTTTGGGGTTTCCGCAGGCAACGAATTGCCGGACGTTGTTCCAGGGTGATTAGGGCCAGCAACCACAAACCCTGCTTCGGCCAATTTCGCCGCCAGCCAGCCAGCCGTTTCCACCCGCCCACCTGAACCGTGAGAAAGCAAAATCACAGGAAACTTTCCGGCAGCCAAAGGCGCATTCAAATAAGCCTCCGTGCCTTTGAACACTTTGTTCTCACCGAACGAAATCGCCTCGCCTCCTTTTTGTGCTGGATACCAAATCGCAACAGAAAGATCGGTTTTCCTTTCCGCAGAAGGCACCTTTATTTCACGCACCCCAACCTCATAGGCATAAGCGTTCGGCGCTATGATCATCAGCTTAACAGTGATAAAAGCGGCAAGCAAAAAAGGTCGTTTCATTCAAGTCTCCAGAGTTTGAGTTATGTCTGGAGAATTGCGGTGAACCTTTCTCATTTTCGTCCTAAATCGCGATTCAGGTCGTACACAATCGCGATTTAGGCCAAACAGTGAGCGTGCTTCCCTCAAATAGAGTCTCAGCGTGATCTTTGTTCCCTTGCCCTTTGTCGTCGCTCTGCTTTTGACAATCCTGTTTTTTACGATGTGGCGGAATAGAACTTCCGAGCAGCATAATTGGCCATTTCAACTCCTCGTCGCACTTTGCATTGCGCAATCTGTGGCCGTGGGTTTGCGATGGGGATATGACCTTACTGAAGTTCGCTATGTGCTTCCAATAATTGCCAGCGCGCTACCGCCATTGCTTTATGCAAGCTTTCGGACCTTGATCGGCTCTGAAACGGGGCGAAATACCGACAACCTCTGGCTTACAGCAATTTTTCCGATCACGATTATGGGCCTGCTATTTGTCGCGCCAATTCTGATTGATGGCGCTCTGATCCTGCTTTTTATGGGTTATGCAATCGCCTTGCTATATCTTGGTCGGCGCGGTCCGGATTCTTTAAGTGATGCTCGGTTTGAGACAGCAATTTCAGCGCATCGCGCACTTCTTATCGCAGCAGCGTCTCTTTTCATGTCGGCATTTTTTGATATCGCAATCCTTTTTGATTTCGAGTGGACCAACGGTAACAATGCGGCTCTGATGGTAAGCAATGCCAATCTGCTTGGGCTGTTCTTTCTTGGCCTCACGGCAATCGTAGCGGGCAAAGCGCAACCATCAGTGCCTAGCCATGAAGACAGAAACCAAAGCATTTCAGATAGAGAACAACATCAAGCAGTATTGGCGCATGTCGAAGAGTTTCTGTCAGCAAAGAAGCTGTATCTCGACGAGAATTTAACGCTGGTTCGTCTTGGAAAAAAAGTCGGTCTACCCGCACGTCAAATTTCAAATGCTGTGAACCATTTGACTGCAAAAAATGTTTCGCAATTCATCAATGATTATCGAATAGCTGAAGCTTGCAAGTTACTAATCGAGACAGATACATCCGTGACCGTGATCATGCTCGATTCAGGCTTCACAACGAAGTCAAACTTCAACCGAGAATTCCGCCGCGTGACGGGATTAAGCCCGCTGGAATGGCGCAAACAGAAAAACACTCAAACCAGAGTTTAAGCGGATGAACGTAAAATCAGCTGGCTTGCGAGATGACTGATTTCCGCAGCAACCGCAGTACCGCTTTTCTGCGCGTTTATGCGTGAAAACAACATATCGAGCCCAAGCTGAGCAATTGTGCGATAATCCTGCGCAACTGTTGTCAGTGGCGGACACGTAAATCGACTAAGCGGATGATCGTCATGGCCTGCCACGCGAAAATCGCATCCCTCTTCTCGCCCAACGTGACGTCGCCTCTCATAAGCCGCTGAAATCACGCCAAAAGCAATACGGTCATTGGCACACAAGACAGTGCGCGTCGGAAAACCGCCCCGATCAAGAATGCGCCCTGCTTCCTCATAACCAAGCTCTTCGAAGTTCCACTTCTTCGGTGTCAACGGCAAGACAATCGGCTCAATGCGCAGACGTTCCATTGCAGAGATATAAGCAGCCCGGCGCTCAATAGCATTCTGATTAACGGCGGGCATTTCCATGAAACAAGGGTGTTCACCCGTGCGGCAGAGATATTCGACAATATTGCCAATGCTCTGGCGATTATCTGTCCCAACAAAAGGCTGATCATCACTAATACGGCTATCCAGAAAAACGACTGGCATAGAGGCCGACAAGCTTGAAAGGAGCTTGGCATCAGTTTCAAAACCAAGCGGCGCCATTAGCACACCCGATATGTTGAGCGACATGAGCGTGCGCATAGCGCGCGCTTCAAGCTTGCGATCACCATGAGAAGACAGAACAATCGTCCAATAGCCCTCAGCCAGACAACGCATTTCAATCTGGCGAATGATTTCGGCGTAAAATGGATCTGAAATATGTGGAACAATCACGCCAATATTCTTGGGCTTTTTGCGGTTCATGCTCACAGCAAAAATATTGGGCTGATAATTATGGTCTTTCAGCGCCTTCTCAATGCGTGCACGCGTCGATGGTTTAACACTCTCAGGATTGTCGAAATATTTCGAAACAGTCGGACGCGATAAACCGCTTGCGACAGCGAATTCTTCCATTGTCCTGATTTTGTTGTCGGCCATTGCCGCTCCTCCCATCCCGTGTTGCGAGCATCTCTAGACGGGTCAATTATTTTCTATGCGTAAAATTATTTCTTATCAGAAGCAACTCTAATTTGCGCTGATATGCAACGTATCCTTGATTTACAATGTAAAATAGACCTCAACCTGCGTTAAAACCCCGACTTTAAATCGTTATAATTTTTACACGTGATAAATTTTATATTGACTCATCGAGCGGGCTCCATCATGTCTAATAAAGGCTCTAAGGCGGGCTTAGGAAGGAACCTGCCCTTCCGGGAGGTTAAGGTCAGCAACGGCCTTTAACCCAGCAGGAAATGTTTATGTGTCCCTAATCAGAAGGACGACCCGGCAGATGCCGGTTCTAGTCGGAGGAAATTATGTTTCGTAAATCGCTTGGTCGTATTCTTTTTTCTGGCGTAGCTCTTGCCATGATGACAGGCATTGCTTCCGCTGAAGGCATTGGTGCATCGCTTCTCACACAGCAGCATCCTTTCTATATCTCGCTCGCAGAAGCGATGAAAAAGGAAGCGCAGGCCGAAAACGTGCCGCTCGAAGTGTCCATTGCCAATCAGGATCTCAGCAAACAGCTCGCTGACGTTGAAGATTTCATCACCAAGGGCGTTGATGTCATCATCATTTCACCTGTTGATAGCAAGGGCGTTCGCTCGGCTATAACCAAAGCTCAGAAAGCGGGCATCAAGGTCATCACCGTTGACGTTCCAGCCAATAATATCGACGTGACTTCCTTTGTTGGCACAGACAACTTTGCCGGCGGCGAAAAGGCTGGCGAGCTGATGGCAAAGTCCATTGGCGACAAGGGTAATGTTGCGGTCATCGAATACCCGACGGTTCAGTCCGTTGTTGATCGCGTCGAAGGCTTCAAGAAGGCCATCGCAAACCATCCTGACATCAAGATTGTTTCTATCCAGCCAGGCATCACGCGTTCAGAAGCGCTTGCTGCTGCTCAGAACATCATTCAGGCCAATCCTGACATCGTCGGCATCTTCGGCTTTGGTGATGACGCAGCGCTGGCTGCAGCTTCGGCTGTAAAAGCTGCAAAGCTCGAAAATCAGGTCAAGGTTATCGGCTTTGATGGCATGGAAGAAGCCCGTAACGCAGTTAAGAACGACCCGATCATGGTCGGCGTGATTGCGCAGTATCCCGACCAAATGGGAAAAACTGCCGTTGAAACCGCAGTGAAAGTGATCAAGGGCGAAGAGGTTCCTGCAAAGCAGCCAATCGTACCTGGTGTTGTCACCAAGGACGGCGAAACCAAGTAAAACCGCGTGAAACGACGGCAACTCCTCCCAACCGTCGTTTCTCTTTAGTGCGCGGCGGCACGACGATCACCACGCGTCAGTGCCGCCGCAGCACATTATCGATACAAGGTTGTAGTTAGCGCATTTTCAGGCGTGTTAAATACAGACCTCTTATGGAGAGCGGAGACTCCCAATGACCGCTATCAATTCTGCGACCAATACCACTCAGGATATTGTGCTTGAGATCAGCAATGTGGCCAAAACATTTGGGTCTGTTGTTGCACTCAAACGCATGAACCTGACTGTTCGCGGTGGGCGTGTGCATACATTGCTCGGCGAAAACGGTGCTGGCAAATCCACACTAATGAAAATCCTTGCCGGGGTCTTCAAACCCACATCAGGCACGATAGTGCTCAAGGGCGCCCCTTATGCTCCCAAGAACCCGCGCGACGCACGCAGCAGCGGCATTTCAATCGTATTTCAAGAGCTTAGCCTGTCTCGAAACCTATCGGTTGCCGAGAACATTCTGGCGAACAATGAACCGAGCCGCTTTGGTTTTATCCGCGAACGGGAGCTCATCGCTGAAGCCAGCAAGCTCATTGCAGAACTTGGCCTGCCGGTTGATGCACGCGCCAAAGTCGGCGACTTATCGATCGCGCAGCGCCAGTTGGTTGAGATCGCCAAGGGGCTTAGCCAACCGGCTGATGTTGTGATCCTGGACGAGCCAACATCATCGCTGTCTGACAGTGAAGCCGAGATTCTGTTCTCAATTATTGAACGTCTCAAAGCGCGCGGTACGGCCGTCATCTACATTTCGCACCGGATGGAAGAAATCATGCGCCTGTCCGACGACATTACGGTCGTGCGCGACGGCGAATATGTCACAACGACTGAAAAAAACCAGACCAGCATTGAAGAGCTAATCGCCTTGATGGTCGGCCGTGAGATGAACGACATCTACCCCCCGCGTGAGGCCCCTCGCCCATCAGCAACGGTTCCCGCTATTTTAGAAACAAAGAACCTTTCGGTTCCGGGCAAATTCAACGATGTATCCATTGATGTAAAACCCGGCGAAGTGCTTGGTTTGTTTGGCCTCGTCGGCTCCGGTCGTTCGGATGTGATGAAAGCGCTCTTTGGCATGCTGCATCCAACCGGCGACATAAAACTCGACGGACAATCCATTACTCTCGCCTCGCCAACACAGGCGATTGCTCACGGCATCGCTTTTGTGACTGAGAACCGCAAGGAAGAAGGTCTCGTTCTGCCGCAGAGCGTCGAGCGCAACATCAATATGGTTGCTCTCGGACAACTTGCCGGACCTTTTGGCATGATGCGCTCATCCGCTGAACGTGCCAGCGCAAAAGCTGAAGTGCTGCGACTGGCAATCAAGACCGCATCGCTTGACACGATTGCCGGCTCTCTCAGCGGCGGTAATCAGCAGAAAATCGTTTTAGCAAAGTGGCTTCAGATGAAGCCAAAAGTGCTCATCCTCGATGAGCCAACCCGCGGCGTCGATGTGGGCGCAAAATTTGAAATCTATCGCATCATCCGTGAACTTGCCGCCCATGGCGCGGCAATCCTGATGGTTTCGTCCGAGTTGCCAGAAGTTCTGGGGCTGAGTGATCGCGTTGTCGTCATGCATTCCAAGCATGTCGCCGCAACACTCGACGCAGATGGCCTCACCCCAGAAACCGTCATGAGCTACGCAGCAGGAATGCATCAATGAGCAACGCACAAGACATTGAGAAAAAAGCCGCAAACGCAGAAGTTCGTCGTTCGCTTTTCTCTTCTCCGATGATCCGTCAATATGGCGGCATTGTCATATCGCTGGCCGTTCTCTGCATTGTTTTTGCAGTGCTGAACCCGCGCTTCCTTGCATTCAACAACTTCATGAACATCATGCAGCAGGTGGCCGTGATTGCGGTTGCGGCCTACGGCATGACCTACGTGATCCTGCTGGGTGAAATTGATCTTTCCATCGGTTCAATCATTGCAGTTGCTGGCATGGTGGCGGCGCAAGCGTTTTCCATGGGCTTCGGCTTTGCGCCGACCGTCATCTTCACACTGGCTGCCGGTGCGATTATGGGCGGGCTGAATGGTGTGCTCTCAGCGAAACTTATGCTTCCGTCCTTCATTGTGACAGTTGCCACAATGGGCATTTATCGCGGCATGGTCAGCCTGCCGACCAATGGCGCGCCCGAAATTATCGAGAATGAAACCTGGCTGGCAATCGGTTCAGAAAGCTGGCTCGGCTTACCAATCATCATCTGGATCGTCGGTGTTCTGTTTCTCGTCAATTATGTTCTGTTGTCCAAAACAGTTTTTGGCCGCCGCATTTATCTCGCAGGTGGCAACAAGGAGGCGGCCGTTTATTCCGGTATTCGTGTCGATCGTATTAAGATCATCGTCTTCATGCTTTCAGGCGTTATGGCTGCAATCAGTGGCATTTTGCTCTCATCGCGCCTGTCCTCGGCACAAACCAATGCAGGCATGGGGTACGAACTCGACGCCATTGCAGCCGTTGTTCTGGGTGGCACATCGCTCGCCGGTGGTGTCGGCACGATGGTCGGTACAATCCTTGGCGCGTTGATTATCGGCGTCATCAACAACGGCATGAACATGCTGTCGGTGCCGTATTTCTATCAGCTCATCGTCAAGGGCGTCGTCATTCTCGTCGCCGTTTGGCTCGATGTCCGCTCGAAATCAGTCAGGACATAACTTGGTGCATCGCATGAAAAAGATCATCACAATCGGCGAAATCGTCGTTGAGATCATGGCTATTGAAACAGGCAATGGTTTTAAAAGCGCCATTCCGCTGATTGGCCCTTTTGCTTCCGGCGCACCGGCAATCTTCATTGATCAGGCAGCCAAGATGGGCCAGCCTTGCGGTATGGTCAGTGCGGTAGGCAATGACGACTTTGGCACTCTCAACATCGAACGTTTGCAAAAAGACGGCGTGGATGTGTCAGCAATCAGTGTGCATCCAACAGCCGCCACAGGCAGCGCGTTCGTGCGTTATCGTCCAGATGGTAATCGCGATTTCATCTTCAACATCAAGCACAGTGCATGCAGCGCAATTGGGCTGACACCTGAGGCGGAAAAGCTAATCGAGACTGCCGACCATCTGCATATTATGGGTTCAGCACTCTTTTCTGATGGAATTGTTGACGCTATCCACGAAGCAACGCTGCGCATCAAAGCTAAAGGCGGCACGGTCTCATTTGATCCGAATATCCGCAAGGAAATGCTTGATCTGCCGGGTATGCGCGAGGCACTCGTCCATGCGCTTGAACATACCGATTTGTTCATGCCAAGTGGGCCTGAAATCTTCCTATTCACCAAGGCGACGGAAGAAAAAGCCGCCATTGAAGAATTGCTCGCTCGTGGCATCAAGGCAATTGTGATTAAGCGTGGCGCTGAAGGTGCAAGCTACTTCGACCAGTCTGGCGAAGTCACAGCCCCCGCATTCAAAGTCAATGAGATCGATCCAACAGGCGCAGGTGACAGCTTTGGCGCGGCCTTCGTCACCTGCTGGTTGCGCGGCCTCGCACCAAAAGAAGCATTGACCATAGCCAACGCGACAGGCGCGCGCGCCGTTGGCGTCAAAGGCCCAATGGAAGGCACATCAACGATGGATGAAATCAACGCATTCATCGCCAAAAACGGAGTCCCGTCATGAGCAGCACTCAGACCTTGAGCAAACTTCCCACGCGTTATGCAAGCGGTGCGCGGGGAGGCATCACCTCGATCTGCTCGGCTCATCCTCTGGTTATCGAAGCAGCCCTTCTTGAAGGCATTGCAACCAAGACCGACGTTCTGATCGAGGCCACCTGCAATCAGGTCAATCAGGATGGTGGCTATACCGGCATGACACCGGCTGATTTCCGCCGTTTTGTCGAAGACATCGCAGCGCGTCTCGGCTTTGATACCAAGCACCTTATTCTGGGTGGTGATCACCTCGGCCCCAATCCGTGGAAGCATTTGTCAGCTGAAGAAGCCATGGCCAAATCCGAAGTGATGATGGATGGCTTTGTGCGTGCAGGCTTTACCAAAATCCACCTCGACACCTCCATGGGTTGCGCTGGTGAACCTGTTGCACTGCCTGATGCTGTGACTGCTGAACGTGCAGCGCGTCTTGCAAAAGTTGCAGAAAAAGCAGCCGCTGAGTCCGGCTTTGATCTGCCTGTCTATATTGTCGGCACGGAAGTTCCGATCCCGGGCGGCGCGATGGAAGAGATCGAAGATCTGGAGCTGACCAAACCAGATGCGGCGCTTGAAACCATCGCCATTCACCGCAAGGCTTTTGCAGCCCTTGGCCTTGAAGATGCCTTCTCGCGCGCCATCGGCGTTGTGGTGCAACCGGGCGTGGAATTCGGCAATGAAAATGTTGTCTATTACGATAGCGAAAAAGCGACCGCTCTCAGCGGCGTTCTCAATGAGGTCCCGCAGTTTGTCTTTGAAGCCCATTCAACCGACTATCAGCCGGTTGAGGCGCTGTCGGCTCTGGTTCATGATGGCTTTGCCATTCTGAAAGTTGGACCGGGTCTGACGTTTGCGCTGCGTGAAGCACTCTATGGTCTTGATCAGATTGCAGCTTTCCTCGACAAACTGCCTGAAGAAGAGACCGTTCGTGGCAAGCTTGAGAAGCTGCTTCTCAACGAACCCAAGAACTGGGAGAAATATTATCATGGCGATGCGGAAGAACTGCGTCTTCAGCGCCATTTCTCCTATAGCGACCGCATTCGTTATTACTGGCCACATCCGGAAGCCACAGCTGCCGTCAATGACCTACTCAAGCGCCTTGAAGGTCGCAAAATTCCTGAAACGCTGATCAGCCAGTATCTTGGCACGCTTTATCCGGCTGTTGCAGCCGGCAAGGTTGAAGCCACACCGCATGCCCTGATGGTCGAAGCCGTCAGAAATGTCATCCGGGTTTACGGCAAAGCAGTCGGTACGCATTAATAAACTAACAAAAAAGGGCGGAATTTCCGCCCTTTTTTATTATCGTCAAATGGAGCTCGAAGTTTAATTCGAGAAGTCGCCCTGTCTTGTAAAGGCAATGCCATTCTGATCGAACAAATGGCATGATTGTGCATCAAAACTTGCCTTGATCGAAGCATCACCAGAGATCGGTGCTGTGCCCGGCGTAATGATGCAGAACGTCTCGCTCATGCCTTCCGGAGTGCTGTAAACGATTGTCTGCTGACCAAGGCGCTCAACAACAGATGGCTGCACCGTGATTGCAACTTCACCGTCACCGATTTCGACATGCTCAGGACGAATGCCCAGTGTAAGCGTCTGGCCGACGTCTGGACGCGCGGCTTCTTCGCAAAGAACCGGCAGAACCAATTCGTTGTTTCCGAGCTTAACACGCGCATAGCCGTTGCTCTCAAAACCAGCAAAGGTGACCGGCAGCATATTCATACGCGGGTTACCGATAAAGCCTGCAACGAAGCTGTTACGCGGCTTGTTGTAAAGTTCGAGCGGCGTACCAACCTGCGAGATGTTGCCACCTTCAAGCACCACGATGCGATCAGCCATGGTCATGGCTTCAACCTGATCATGCGTCACATAAATCATGGTTGCGCCAAGCTGCTTGTGCAGCTTGGTCAGCTCGATACGCATGTCGGCACGAAGCGCTGCATCGAGGTTGGAAAGCGGTTCATCGAACAGGAAAATCTTCGGCTCACGAACAATCGCACGGCCAATCGCCACGCGCTGACGCTGGCCACCGGACAACATGCCGGGCTTTTGTTCAAGGCGCTGATCGAGATGCAGGATTGAGGCCGCATGTTCTACTTTGCGCTTGATGGTCGCGTTATCAGCACCTTCGACGCGCAGCGGGAATGCGATATTTTCGTAAACGCTCATATGCGGATAGAGCGCATAGCTCTGGAACACCATCGCGATGCCGCGCTTGACCGGAGGCAGGTCATTGACGCGCTTCTCATCGATGACAATATCGCCAGACGTCGTATCCTCAAGGCCTGCGATCATGCGCAGAAGCGTGGACTTGCCGCAGCCCGATGGTCCGACAAAGACCATGAACTCGCCTTCGTTCACTTCAAGGGATACGTTCTTGACGACGTCAAACTGGCCGAAGCTCTTGACAATATTCTTGAGGGATAATTTTCCCACGCTGCTCTCCTGCGGCCGAAAACTCGTTGTCGTACCGCCCTGCTGAATGATCCGGCAGGGCGGTTCTATCTCAGTTTTATTTAAGGTTCTTCAGCTCTTGATCGGCCTTCTTTAGCGCGTCTTCAGGCTTTGCATCGCCTGTGACAACGGACTGAACCATAGCGATCATGACATTCTGGAAACCGCGCCAATCAGTGAAAAGCGGCTCTGCACCACCATACTGAATGCCTTCGATTAGCGGACGCCAGTAAGGAATATCAACCATGACCTTATCAACCGCTGGTGACGGACGCATTGGCGTCAGGCCTTCATCGGTTGCCAGTTCATACTCTTCCTGAATTGCAGGTGACGTGATGTATTTGGCAAACTCGGCTGCCTTTTCTTCAACGCCGGAATCCTTGAACACGGCAAGACTGTCAGTGATGACGAGCGTGCCCGGACCTTTTGAATCAGGACCAACGGGGAGTGTTGCAATGCCCCAATTGAACTTGGAATCCTGCAAACGAACAGCAGCACCCGAACCGCCCTGAATCATACCAACTTTGCCGTCGAGGAAGATCGCGCGCACTTCGTTCTGTTCGTAGGCGGTTGGACCTTCCTGCGAATAGGACTTGATGTCGTTATAGGCATTGAGTGCTGCAAGAACCTGCGGGTTGTCGATGACGACTTCGCCCTTATCGTTCACGATCTTGCCGTCATTGGTGTAAACCCAATGCAGGAACTGGTGAACGGTGTTGTCGAAGGTCTTAGCAGACAGGCCATAGCCCGGAATGCCGGTCTTTTCTTTGATGACCTTGGCGAATTCGATTTCTTCAGCCCATGTGCGTGGTGGCTGTTCTGGATCAAGACCAGCCTGCTTGAACAGGTCCTTGTTCCAGTAAAGAACCTTGGTCGAAAGCGCGATTGGTACGCCCCACTGGGTGCCGTCATAGGTAACGGTTTCAACCACATGTGGGAAATAAGCGCTTTTTTCTTCGTCCGTCATCGGAACAGACACGATCATGTCGTTGTCAGCAAATTCCTTGAGCGTGCGCGAGCCGACGTAAGCGATTGCTGGCGGCGTACCTGCGGCTGCAAGCGTCGTTGCCTTGTCCTGGCACTGTGCCCAGCCGACAACTTCAACAGCGATCTTCCAATCCGGGTTCTTTTCTTCCCAGGCCTTGATGTATTTGTCGTGTGTCTTGTCGAGCTTGTCGCCGCAATAGATCCACGAGATCTCCTGCTGTGCTGCCGATGCACCGAGCGTGCCAAGCATCGTGCTGCCTGCGAGAACGAGCGCCGCAGCTCCCATTTTAAATATCGTCGTCACCTCTGAAAACTCCCTTATGATGATAGATCTTTAGACGGATTGTTATTGCTTCACAGCACCTGCGGTCAGTCCTCCGACCAGATAGCGCTGTAGTAAGAAGATGATGATCATCGCTGGTGCGATGCCCACAAAAGACGCCGCCATCAGCTCATTCCAGACGACTTCCTGCTTGCCGAAGAAGGCAAAGAGGCCTACCGGCAGCGGCATGTATTCCGCCTTGGAATTGAACGTCAGCGCGAAGATAAACTGCTGCGCATAGGCCCCGATGAAGGTGGTGATCGCCACAACGATGATACCCGGCATGGCGATCGGCAGGATAACCCGGCGCAATGTGTAGAAGTGACTTGCGCCATCCATATAGGCAGCTTCATTCAACTCACGCGGAATACGCATCATATAAGTGCGCAGCAGCCAGATCGCCGCCGGAATAAGGAAGGCAACGCCCGGCACGATCATCGCGGCATAGGTGTTGAGAAGCTGAAAACTGCGCATCAGGCGGAACAGCGGGATCAGCAGAACCGCGCCTGAAAACATATTGATTGCCAGAAAACCGCCAAGGATCAGCCCTGCCCCACGAAACTCAAAACGTGAGAAGGCGTAAGCCGCAGGCACCACCAGAAGCAGCACAATGATTGTGACCACTGACGAGATAAAGAACGAGTTGAAGATGTAGCGTCCGAATTGCGGAACGCTCTTCCACATCGAAAAATAGGCATCAAAACTGCCATTTTCCGGCCAGAACCGATAGGGCGAAGAGAACAGCTGGTTTAATGGCTTCAATGAAACCAGAAACCCTTCAAAGAATGGTGCGAGCAGGAAGATCATAAAGATCGCAATGCCTACATAAGCACCAATTTTTTCAATCCACGTATAGCGGTCGATAAGCGGTGTATTTTGCGGTTGGCTCATTATGTTTCCCCTTACGCAAGTTTTTCGGGGTTGATGCGCCGCGTGACACGGAAATAGGCAAGGCAGAACAGCGACAGGAATATGCAGATGGTGACGGCACGCGCCGCACCTTCGCCATAACGCTTCGAGCCAATAGCCGTCTGATAGGTGTCGATAATCATCGTGGTGGTCGAACCGTTCGGGCCGCCCTGCGTCAAAATCCAGATGATGTCGAACGAGTTGAATGTCGCAATGGTCGAGAGCATCGACATGGTGATGATGGCTGGCAGCATCAGCGGCAGCGTCACCCGGCGGAAGCGATACATGCGACCTGCGCCATCAGTCCAAGCGGCTTCATAGAGATCTTTCGGGATCGCCTGAAGGGCCGCCAAGAAATAGAGCGTCACCATCGGCACACCGATCCAGACGTCCGTGACAATCGTTGCCCAGAAAGCCGTGTTGCCATAAGCGAGGAATGCAACCGGTCCATCGACCAGCCCAAAGCGCTGAAGCATGCCCGAAATCATGCCGAACTGGCCATTATACATCCAGCTCCACATGAAAATGCCGATAGCCATTGGCACGATCCACGGTGGCATAATCATCAGGCGGAACAATGCACGCCCCGGCAAAGCCATATTGAGAAGCACCGCTCCAAACATGCCAATCGTGATCTTCATCAACACCGAAAAGAACGTCCAGACGAATGTCCGGCCAATAACAGCCATAAACTGCGCATTGGCGATCTTGTCGTAGTTAGCCCAGCCGACCCAATTGGTCGTGCGACGCAGCGATGCGTCGGTGAAGGACAGGATGAAAGTGTCGATCAGCGGATAGGCGACGATTGCCAGCACATAGATAAGTGCCGGTGCAAGCATGACCCAAGCAAAGATGACTTTGGAGCGTTGCATTCCCATGTATCAGGTCAAACTTTCTGAAGTGCTGTGTCGAAGCGATCCCAGACGGGACGCAGATCGATGACCGTGCGCTTTTCACGCGCTTCATCCATTGCCATGGCAAGAATGCCCGCTTCCATCGCATCAAGCGGCGAAACAGGCAGTGGTCCGCCATGCATGACATGGGCGATCACTTCTTCCGCCATTTTCTCATCCGCACCGTAATGCTGCGAAAGCTCGGTGCGTGTCGCATATTCCTTGTGAATAGTGCGCTTTTCGTTCAGCACTTCATGCACATCGAAATAACCGCGAATGAAGTCGCCCTCAGCCTGACCGCGCGTTCCGAAAATCGCAAAACGGCGGAACTGGTCCGGCGCATTCAGATTGGTGTGGAAGTTCATGCCGACACCATTGGCATATTCAATGATCGCAACCTGATGATCGATGATGTCACCATCGGAATCAAAAACCTTGTCCGAACCTTCCCAGCCGGTCGGCTTGCGATGGAACAGTGACATGTCGTTGATGCCTTCACGGCGTGGATCATTTTCCGGAATGAAGGTCTTGCGGCCACCAAAGCTTGCAACACGCTCAGGGCGCGAGCCGATCACGCTGTTGTAGAGATCGAGATCGTGACAGCACTTCTCAAGAAGGAAGCTGCCCGACCACTTTGAATAGCGGCGCCAGTCGCGCATGAAGAATGCGCCGTGATATGGATAGATGTGCTCTGCGGCTTCAACCGAAACGATATTGCCCAGCAAACCGTCGGTCTTGGCCTGCATCAAATCGCGATACATCGGCGCATAGCGCAGCACGAGACCGACCAGCAAACGCTCCTGACCGTGTTTGGCAAGAAGCTCAGCCAGCGCATAAGTCTGCTCAATAGACGACACAATCGGCTTTTCGGTGAAAACGGTAAGACCTGCTTCAAGACCCACACGAATATGATCAAGATGCATATGGTTTGGAGAGCCGATCATCAGAAGATCGAACGTTTCATTAGCGATCAGCTCTTCCGGCGTCGCATATTGCTTGCCAGCCGAAATGCCATGCTCATCCAGCTCTGCCATGCCCGCAGGCGCAGGGTCTACATAGCCGACAATCTCGAACTCGGGATCAAGTGCATTGAAGACAAAACCCAAATAACCCAGACGATAGCCCAGTCCTACAATGCCGACTTTCACGATAAACTCCCAATCGATTTTTTAGTAAGATGAAAATTATCACCACAAAATGTCAAGAAAAAACACAAGGAATTTAGCAAAACCAAAACTTTTCACACAGACTTGATGAGGTCCAGAAATAGCATTCCGGCCATCTGCCTTAAAAGAAATCAAATTGCTCGAAATCTGTTCAATATGTACAAATTGCAATCATTCCGCATTAAGATTGCAATTTTAATAAATAAAAACAGGAATTTAATGGATTTACGATTTCGCAATAAGCAGATCGGACTGACAAGAAATGATGTACTTTTGTTATAAATTCTGGCTGCACGAAGCGCATGACGTCATGCAGAATTCGCAACAAAGGAATTTAATAACCATTAAATTACAAACGGCTAAATTTTAGGATGGACAAAATCCATTGAAGACGATGATATAGTTGCTAACAAGGCCAAGGCCTCTATCCCGCATGATTTGTGGCCAAGCCGACGAAGACTCAGCGGGATCTCACTTATCTAAAACGCGCTCACCGAAAACAGGTTTATCTTTCGGAATGCGCACAAATCTGCTGGTGGAGAATTGCATGCCTAGCCTATTCCGACTTGAAAATTCGTGGAACGCAAATCCCGCACCAGCCGGAACCATGACAATCGAAGTGTTTAACCTGTCGGATGAAACACTGACCAATTTCTCACTTTGCTACACCAGCATCACCCGCATTGTTGGAGAGCCACAGATCACGAACGGACATTTTGTCCTGCATGATGGCAGCTTCAACGAAATAGCTGCGCCCAAAGGCTTCACATTGAAGCCGGGCGAAACATGGACGGTGAGCGTCGCACCACTTAATCGCTCACCATTTCATGTTAATGACGGAGCGAAGACGGCTTATCTCAAATGTGCCGATGGCCGTTTAATCCACATTGAGACCGGCGAACTTGCACTTTCGGGTCAGAACCTCCCTCTGCCCGGCCCGCGTCTGCCAGAAGGCCGTCTTACGCTTCCGTTTGCCCTACTACCATGGCCCGTGAAGTTCGAGGCTGAGGCAGGCAGCACACCAATTGCTCTGCATCCCGCAGAGGGCACCGACCTTTCAGGTCTGCGTGCGCTTTCGCTGGTTGAGGAGCTTCATGCACGACTGTTCCCGCAGGCACGTCAGGTCTTTTCGCTGAAAGCAGTTGAAGGCGGCCGCGCTGTTGCGATCAGAACCGACACGGGCATCAAGAAAAGCGGCTTCAGCATCGATTTCACGGCTGAGCTAATCACGGTTACTGCCTCTGATGCCGATGGCACGCGCCATGGTCTTATCGCTCTGGCACAAATTCTTGATGGTGCAAAGCAGGAGGCAGAACGCTTCAAATTTCCCGTTTCTGGCCGCATTGAAGATGCGCCACGCCATGATTGGCGCGGCTGCCTTCTGGACGTTTCGCGTCACTTCTGGACTCATGATGAAGTTAAGCGCTTCCTCGACATCATGGCCTGGTATCGCCTCAACACCTTCCATTGGCATCTGACCGACGATGAAGCATGGCGCATTGAAATTCCGGAACTGCCGGAACTGACAAGGATTGGCGCAACCCGCGCTCCGAACAGTGCGATGTTGCCGCAGCTTGGCGATACGACTGAACCGTCGCACGGCTTTTATACCCAGGAACAAATCCGCTTAGTGGTTGCACATGCGCAATCACTTGGCATCGAAGTGGTACCGGAAGTCGACATGCCCGGCCATTGCAAGGCAGTACTAACCGCTCTGCCGTATCTTCAGGATCGCAATGAAGCCAATGAGTCTTACAAAACCGTTCAGGGCTTCACGAATAATGCGCTCAACCCAGCCATGCCAGCGACATGGGAATTTGTGAAGACAATCCTTGACAATATCGTCGCTCTCTTCCCGGGGCGCTATATCCATATCGGCGGCGACGAAGTGGCCGACAATTCGTGGATTGGCTCACCGCTTGCATGCGAATTGATGGAACGCGAAGGGCTTGAAGGCACCTTTGAACTGCAATCATGGTTCATGCGCAAGCTCAAGATCATGCTGGAACAGCGCGGTCGTGTTCTCGCTGGCTGGAACGAAGTCGCGCATGGCGGCGGCGTACAGCCGGAAGGCACTTTGCTGATGGCATGGCAGGCACCAGAAATCGGCATTGAGCTAGCAAAGCAGGGTTATGACGTCGTCATGACGCCGGGTCAGGCCTATTATCTTGATATGGCGCAGTCGCATAACTGGTGGGAACCGGGCGCTGGCTGGGCGGGCGCTTCCACGCCAGAAGAAAGCTATGCCTACGAAGCTGCTGGTGATTTCCCGCCGGAACTGGCGCAGCATCTCAAAGGCGTTCAGGCATGTATCTGGTGTGAACATTTCACCACGCATGCCTATTTCAATGACCTCACCTTCCCGCGCCTTTTGGCGGTCGCGGAAGCTGCATGGACCCCAGCATCGGAAAAGGATTGGCTGCGCTTTGCTGTGCAGGCACGCCGTCATCCGCTATTCTGATCCTCATGTCCTGCACGGTTATAGCCGTGCAGGACAAGGCCTATTGTGAAAATAGTGGCGCACTGAATGTCGACCTCGAGCCTCGATCTTGTCCGGCAATATCCGATCGTGCGAGCCAGCACGATCGCGATCCTGTTTTTTGGCTTCGCAGGGGCGGCCACAACACCATATCAGCCGATCGTGGGCATCCGCGTCATCGGCTTAAGCGACTTTACCTATTCGGTTGTGGCCTTCTGCGCCGTTGTCGCCAATCTCGCGGCAAGCATTGCCATCGGACTGGTTTCTGACCGCATCGGGCGTTATCGCGCGCCGATGGTGATTGTGACGGCCCTTGGCATTGCGGGTTTCGGCCTGATCTGGCTGTTCCCATCGCCATGGATCTTTGCGCTCGCAACCATCGGACCAATCGCGCTTTTTAACGTCGTCAGCACACTACTTTTTGCCAATATCCGCAATCACTCGGCTGGAATGACGCCGATTGAACTCGGTGATTCTATAACAATCGTTCGCATGGCGATTTCTATTGCTTGGATTCTTGTGCCCGGACTTGTCGGTGCTGTGCTGGCCGGAACCGGCTCGCCTCTGACCGCCTATTCCTTTGCAACGCTGCTTTCACTGGGTTGCTTTCTGTCGATCATGACGCTGATGCCCCATGATCATAAGCCGGACACAAACGCGCAAAGCACAAAGCCATCAAGCCTTGCCGATCTTCAGCGCCTGATTTCACCCGGCATTTTCATCCGGTTGATCGGAACCGCGCTTATAACCTCGGTTCTGCATGTGAATGCCATTGCACTTCCGCTCATCATTACAGGGCGCGGTGGTGGATCAGTCGAAGATGTTGGCATGGTCATGGGCTTCGTGGCAGGGCTTGAAGCAATTCTCATGCTGGTCTGGGCGCGCATTGGCCGTCGCAAAAGCCAGATCAGCATCTTCTTTGTCGCATCATTGCTTTACGCAATCTATTTGATCTGGCTTGCATTCCTCACCACACGATGGGAGATTTACGCCGCATCGGCGATTGGGGGGATTGGTGCAGCAGCAATCGTGAGCCAGCCAATAAGCTATCTGCTTGGCATCATTCACGATCGGCCCGGCCTGTCGGCCTCCCTGATCGCAATCAACATGTTTGTCGGCGGTGGCATCGGCACAGCGCTTTTTGCGATTGGCACAAGCTTTGCTGGCTATGGAACTGTCACCATCATGGGGGCTATCGCAGGACTGGCCGGTGTCGCGATACTGGCAAAGATAGAATACAAGAAAAACTGAGGGGATTGCTTTGAGCCGGATATTACTGGAAGTCTGCGTCGATGATGCAGAAGGGCTGGACGCCGCAATCAAAGGCGGTGCAGATCGAATTGAGCTTTGCGCAGCACTCGCAATTGGCGGGCTGACGCCTTCCATCGGTCTCATGCAGCTTTCAGCCAAAGCGCCAATTCCTATCATGGTGATGATACGGCCACGCGCTGGCAGCTTTGTCTGGACCGAAGATGAATTGCAGATCATGGAAGCCGAAATTGCAGCAACACGCACCCTTGGCCTCGCAGGTGTTGTGATTGGCGCCAATCTGCCCGATGGAAGGCTTGATAGACCTGCATTGGAGCGACTGGTCAATGCAGCCGATGGTCTTGAGATCGCACTGCATCGCTCAATCGATCTTACCCCTGACGCGGCAGAAGCCGTACAAATAGCTATCGAGCTTGGCATCAACCGGATTTTGAGTTCAGGCGGTGCCTTGAAAGCCGTATCCGGCCTCGAACGCCTTGCGGAAATGCAGAGTGCTGCCAAAAACAAAATCACCATCATGCCAGGTTCGGGCGTGAATATGGGAACACTTGCCGAGATCGCTGCAGCATTGCCTGATCTCACTGAAATTCATGCATCCTGCAGTGCGCCAATCGATGCGGATGAGATTTTGCTGAATTTCGGCTTCGCCGTGCCGGGTGCAACAAGAACTACGGCAGCCAAAGTTGCCGAACTGCGTGAAGCCCTCAAGGCAATTGCCGATGGCAGGCAGCCGCCTTCCTGATTTAAACAGCCATCCGTGCTCAGGAATGGCTGACATGCAAACGGAGCAAAACAAAATTTGTGTTAAAATAAACAACTGACATTAGAAATTTGTGTTGAAGTAAAATTCTCTTTTCAATAGAAAATTACAACACAAGGAAAGGGCCGGAGTTGCAACCGACAGAAGACCTCTATCAGACTGTGCAAGCAGCAGTGCCGGAGCTCACTCCGAAGCTGCGTGGCATATGCCTGTTGATCGAAAACGATCCGGTAGGCTTCATTCGCTCAACAGCACGCGAATTGTGCAACCAGCTTGGTACTTCAGAACCAACGCTCATCCGCTTCTGCCAGCGCTTTGGCTATGCAGGTCTTGCCGATTTCCGCATCGATCTTGCTTTGTCGCTTGCCCAGCGCCCCGGCCTCGTCCCCACTGGCGTGGAAGCCAATCCGGTTGATCGTCGCGCCGTCAATTATGACGCCAAGGATGCAATCGGACGCAAGGCGGTCAGTCTCCTGGAAGGCGATACAGCTGTGCTGTTCGATAACGGCTCCAGCATAGAGCGCTTCGCAGCGCATCTGGGCAATCTTGCACCGCTTATCGTGATGACCCGCAGTCTCGACGTTGCCCAGACCGTGCTTCGCCATAAACAGCATCAGGTGATGCTGACCGGCGGCAGCATTCGCCGTGAAACCATGTCCGTCTCCGGACGACTGGTCGATACGGCTCTTTCCCAGATGCGTTTCGATACTTTCGTGATGGGGGCAGACAGCATTGAGCCAGAAACGGGCGTCAGCACTTTTCTGGAAGACGAGGCCCACGAAAACCGCGCGATGATCGAGGCTTCTGGCCGTGTCATCGTTCTGGCCGACAAGACCAAATTCAGCAAACCACGGCTGCATCGTATCTGCGCAATGGATCGGATTACGGCGATCATAACCGATCTTGAACCCAATCACGAAATAGCCAACCGCATCCGCGAACGCGGTGTGCGTGTCATCAGTACTCAAGAGGACGGCGTTAATGACTAAACTGGAAACGAGTCACACCTGGCAGGAAATTCATGCACAGCCGGGCATCTGGCAGGCATGGGCAGCACCTCTTGCCACCCAGTCGGCTGAAATCCGTGAATGGATAGCCGCCAAGGGTATCAAGCATATCGTTTTCAGCGGCGCAGGGACCTCGGCTTTCATCGGTCAAGCTCTTGCATCGGTCAAGGCTGGCGCAATTTCGCTTAACGCCATTCCGACCACCGACATTGTTTCCAATCCGTCTGAAACGCTGTCTGATGATGGCGAACTGCTCGTCGTGCAATTTGGCCGCAGCGGCAACAGCTCGGAAACCGTCGCAACGCTCGACCTGTTGGATGAGCATTTCCCGAAGGCACACCGCCTCAACATCACCTGCAATGGCGAAAGTACACTGGCCGTTCGGGCAGCGAAAGGCCCTGGCGAACAGCGCGTGATCGTTCTGCCAGCAGCAACGCACGATCAGGCTTTTGCAATGACGTCGAGCTACACGACAATGCTTTTGTCGGCGCTCGCCTGCATTGATAGCAATGTTGATGTCGCCGACAAACTTAACAAGCTCTCGGCTGCGGGTACTAAGGCACTTGCACAGCTCGACGCAACGCCTGCGCCCCATCCAGACCGCGCAATCTTTCTGGGCTCCGGCGCACTGACCGGCGTTTCGCGCGAAAGCGCACTCAAGGTTCTGGAGCTGACCGCGGGTCAAGTCATGACAAATTGGGATAGCACGCTCGGCTTCCGTCATGGCCCAAAAGCTTCGGTTGTCGGCAACACCCGCGTTGTGGTCTTCATTCACCCGGATCAGCATACCGCGCGTTATGATCACGACATCGCAGTTGAAATTGCTCAGCAGTTCCCGACAGCGACTGTTACGACCGTTGGTGGCGAAGGCTGTGATCTTACGCTTGATCTTACCGGCGACAGCCGCTGGGATGCCGTACTTTACGTGCTTCTGGCGCAAATCTGGTCCGCCCGCTGGTCGGCAGAACTCAATCTCAACATCGACAATCCATTTATTGATCAGGGCAACCTGACACGCGTTGTTTCCGGGGTTAAGATTTACCCCTTTGCAGCATGAAACACGAGGTCAGCATGATCTGCGGCGCCATTGATCTGGGCGGCACCAAAATTGAGGGCCGCCTGTTCGACGCAAATATGGAAACAGTTCTGACACGGCGTATTCCAACGCCCGTCAGCGACTTTGAGGCCTTTATCGATGGGCTTTCGGCGCAGATTGAATGGCTGACCGAGACGGCGGGCAATCCAAATCTGCCCGTCGGCATCAGCCTACCGGGCTGGATTGATCCAGCCACCGGCCACGGCTTTGCATCCAATATTCCTATCACCGGTCGTGATGTAGGTACAGCGCTGACCACACGTTTCGGGCGCAGCTTTCCGCTGATGAATGACTGTATGGCTTTTGCTTATTCGGAAGCGCATGGCGGTGCAGCCGAAGGCAGCGAAGCAATGATTGGCCTGATCGTCGGCACCGGCATGGGCGCTGGTGTGGTCATCAATGGCGAAATTCCACCGCGCTATAATGGTCTTGCACTGGAAATCGGTCACACGGGTATGCCTGCACGCGTTCTGAGCGAGCAGAACCTGCCATTGATTCCTTGCGGCTGCGGCAAGACAGGTTGCATGGAACGCTATGTTTCCGGCACGGGCCTTGCCGATATTTCCAAGATCAAGCTCAATGAGACCATCTCCAATCAGGAACTGACATTGCGCGCGTCCAATGGCGATGCGAACGCAGAAAAGATTCTCGATGACTGGGCTGATCTGATGGCGGAATCGCTTCTGACCATGCAGCTTGTCGTCGATCCGGATTGTTTCGTTCTTGGCGGCGGTCTTTCCAATATGGATGGTGTAGCTGAACGCGTCTCAAAGGCATTTGAAAAGCGCAAGCTCGGACCCACACGCATACCCGCCATCAGAACGGCACGTTTTGGTGATAGTTCGGGTGCACGCGGCGTTGCGCTCTACGCGCTTAATCATTCTGGAGAAAGCCAATGACCCGTCTTGTTGCCCCCGATTATGTGTTTCTAAATGGGCGACTTCAGACTGGTCTCGTGGCCGAGATCGGCCAGCATGGCATCATCCGTCTTCGCCCGCGAAAGTCGGATGAAACGCCGGACCTCACGCCGCATGTGCTGATGCCAGCCTGCATCGACCTGCAGGTCAATGGTGCGGGCGGCGTCATGCTCAATTCGGAAACCAGTGCAAAGGGCATCGCGCACATCATCTCGACATTGCGCAAACTCGGCACTGCCTGGGTTCTGCCAACGCTAATTACCTGCGAGCCGGAGCGCATCATTCAGGCAGCCCATGCAGCCGTTGAATGCAAGGGCATGGATGGCTTCTTCGGCCTGCACATAGAAGGCCCGCATCTTAACCCTGCCCGCAAGGGCACGCATCGCGTTGAATTCATCCGCCCGATGGATGCATCCACGCTTGAAGCGCTGAAAATTCTGCGCAAGGCGGATGTGCCTGTCATGCTGACGCTGGCACCTGAAATGGTGCCGGGCGACACGATCCGCGAGATCGCAGATATGGGAGTCGTGGTTTCCGCCGGTCACACCAACGGCACGACGGAACAGGCCCGTGCCGGGCTTGAAGCCGGGATCCGCTGCTTCACCCATCTTTACAACGCCATGCCGCCAATGACATCGCGTGAGCCGGGTGTGGTCGGCACTGCGATTGGCAGCGATGCGTTTGTTGGCATCATTGTTGATGGGCATCATGTGACATGGGAAATGGTCGGCATCGCATGGCGTGCACGCCCTAAACGCGACCGCATGTTCCTCGTGTCAGATGCCATGTCCACCATTGGCGGGCCAGACCATTTCGAACTGTATGGCGAACGCATTGAAGTGCGCGATGGCGCACTCGTTAATGCAGCCGGTTCGCTTGCAGGCGCCCATATCGATATGGTCGGCTGTCTTGCCAATCTGGTTCAGCACGTCGGCGTGCCGCTTGAAGAAGCCATTCGCGCGGCCTGTGTTGTGCCTGCCGATGTGATGGGCGTAACTAGCCCGAACCTTGGTGCCGGAACGCCACTGCCAGAAGTTCTTGCTATGGATAACAATCTTCAGCGCATTTCTCTCTGAAATTTACATTATATATGGAGTCCCATCATGAGCAGCACTCAGCGCTTACGCCACCTTCCCGCCCGTTATACTGGCGGCGAACGCGGAGGCATCACCTCGATCTGCTCGGCTCATCCTCTGGTTATCGAAGCAGCCCTTCTTGAAGGCATTGCAACCAAGACTGACGTTCTGATCGAAGCCACCTGCAATCAGGTCAATCAGGATGGTGGCTATACCGGCATGACACCGGCTGATTTCCGCCGTTTTGTCGAAGATATTGCAGCGCGTCTCGGCTTTGATACCAAGCACCTTATTCTGGGTGGTGATCACCTCGGCCCAAATCCCTGGAAGCATTTGTCGGCTGAAGAAGCCATGGCCAAATCCGAAGTGATGATGGATGGATTTGTGCGTGCAGGCTTTACCAAAATCCACCTCGACACGTCGATGGGTTGCGCTGGCGAACCTGTTGCACTGCCTGATGCTGTGACTGCTGAACGTGCAGCGCGTCTTGCAAAAGTTGCAGAAAAAGCAGCCGCTGAATCCGGCTTTGATCTGCCTGTCTATATTGTCGGCACGGAAGTTCCGATCCCGGGCGGCGCGATGGAAGAGATCGAAGATCTGGAGCTGACCAAGCCAGATGCAGCGCTTGAAACCATCGCCATTCACCGCAAGGCTTTTGCAGCCCTTGGCTTAGAGGATGCATTCTCGCGCGCCATCGGCGTTGTGGTTCAGCCGGGCGTGGAATTCGGCAATGAAAACGTTGTCTATTACGACAGCAACAAGGCGAATGCTTTAAGCGGCGTTCTCAACGAGGTCCCGCAGTTTGTCTTTGAAGCCCATTCGACCGACTATCAGCCGGTTGAGGCGCTGTCGGCGCTGGTTCATGATGGTTTTGCCATTCTGAAAGTCGGGCCCGGCCTGACGTTTGCGCTGCGTGAAGCACTCTATGGTCTTGATCAGATTGCAGCTTTCCTTGACAAACTGCCAGAAGAAGACACTGTTCGCGGCAAGCTTGAGAAGCTGCTTCTCAATGAACCAAAGAACTGGGAGAAATATTATCATGGCGATGCAGAAGAACTGCATCTTCAGCGCCATTTCTCCTATAGCGACCGCATTCGCTATTACTGGCCGCATCCGGAAGCCACCGCTGCCGTCAATGACCTACTCAAGCGTCTTGATGGCCGCAAAATTCCGGAAACGCTGATCAGCCAGTATCTGAGCACACTTTATCCGGCTGTTGCCGCAGGCAAGGTCGAAGCCACGCCGCATGCCCTGATGGTCGAAGCCGTCAGAAATGTCATCCGGGTTTATGGCAAAGCGGTCGGCACACATTAATAAACTAAATAGAAAGGGCGGAATTTCCGCCCTTTTGTTGCTGAATAATAAGCTAACGACGGGTTAAGATCGGTGCGCGTGACACAATGACATTTGCAATCTCGAACCCGGACCGCGGATCTGAGGCAAAGCCCTGCGATACGCTCATATAGCCCTCCCGCTATAAATCTCTCATCTACCCGCGTTTCGGCTATTCTGATGATATGAAGCTCGCATAACCCTCGCCCAGCGTCTTGCTGATAAAGCGGGAGTAGTGGTCATAGGCTGCATGTTCTCGTGTCACGCGCCCAAAGACTGGCGTTTCAAAAACCTTCATCGGTATAAGCGCCAAAGGCACTGATACAGGTGTCAGTTGCGCGCCCTGCCCTGCCCGCAATGTCGTGAGAATGCCGTACATTTCACCTGCGATGCTTGGGCGCGACAGAACCGCCATCCGATATTGGCCAGACGTATTGGTTACAAGATAAACATGGCCTGAGAGGTGCGGAACAGAAACACGTCCATGCTGCGAAAACGACGTATCGGTGCGCTCGCGCTCTTCAAACTTCAGATGGGTATTTTCGGCATCCCAGCTGATATCTGTACAATAAGCGAAAATATCGGATTGATTGCCAAAGGACGGGCGAAGCGTGAGAAAGGTTCCTTCAAGCCAGGAGACACCGGCACGCGAATAGGCCCCCAGTTCTTCTGCAGCATGTCCATGAGCCGCAGCTGGCTTTGGCTTCTCCGTTTCCAGCTGATCACGCAGTTCAAACCCCATGGCCTGTTCAAGCCGGATGATGGTGGCAAGCGTGAAAGGCCTGTGTCCCGACAGTGCTTTCTCAAGCGTTGAGAGGCTGATACGCGCCTCATCCGCCAGATGCTGACGGGAAATTCTGCGCCGCGCGATCTCCTCACGCACACGTTCAGAGACACGGCTATTCATCTGATCGGGTAACACCGCATCTTGCTGAGACATGAGAACTTCCTGAATCCGTACTTTTCTTCACAATTCCACACATAAGCGCAACCGGCAAGGTGGCTTGCGGCAAAGTCCGGATAAAACTTGGGAAAGCTTACGCTGGCACTAAAACACCGCTTTGGCAAAAATTGTCTCCAGTTATCCGATAGTTACAGGAGCGCATCATGTCGCCTGCCATCAGACACTCTCATCGCAGCGGAAGGGCAATCAGCCTCTCGCAGTTCTGCAAACTCATCTGGTTTGTGAACGTGCTGATATTGCCAATCCTTGCCGTTGTTCTTTCGCTTCTCAACGTGGCTTCGGCCCGTGCTGAGACGCCGGCCTATCTGACGCCGAATGCAGTACAAAGCGGAAGCCTTCTGCTGCAAGGCAGCAAAGAAGGTCGGTATGTCGAGGCTCCACGCATCAGCACTGATTACAATATCGATGCCAGCGGCCCAACCGCCCGCGCCCGCCTCAGCCAGATTTTTGAAAATCCGACGAATGGCTGGGTTGAAGGGCTCTATGTTTTCCCGCTACCGGAAGACAGCGCGGTCTATTCCCTGAAAATGATCGTGGGCGACCGGATTATCGTTGCCGACATCAAGGAAAAGCAGGCTGCACGCGAAATCTACGAGAAAGCCAAAAGCGAAGGCAAGAAGGCTGCGCTTATCGAGCAGCAGCGGCCAAACATCTTCACCAATGCGGTTGCCAATCTGGGTCCGCACGAGAAAGTCGTCATCCAGATCGAATATCAGCAGGCTGTGCGTCTCAGCGACAATCGCTTTTCACTGCGCCTGCCGCTTGTTGTGGCGCCGCGCTATAATCCTGAAAATAGCGATCCGATCGAACAAACCGTCGATCTTTCCGGTGGTTGGGGACAGCCTAAAACGCGACCAGCGCCCGGCCCGGACAACAGCGCAATTGAAACACCGCTCATCATACCCGATGAGGAGCCGAGTGTAGAGCGCATCAATCCGGTAACGATCACGGTCGATCTCAAACCCGGTTTCCCCGCAACCGATATCAAGAGCCTTTATCATCCAGTGCGCATTGATCGACAGAACGAGCAGACAGCCAGAATCATTCTCGATCGAAAAGCCACAGCGGATCGTGACTTCGTCCTCGAATGGCAAGCAGCCCAAACGGATATGCCGAATGTCGGGCTGTTTCGTGAACGGCTCGGCGATCAGGACTATCTGCTTGCATATGTGACCCCTCCGCTTGCCAAAACGAATGCAGCGCAATCGCGTGAGATCGTCTTCGTCATCGATAATTCAGGTTCGATGGGTGGCACATCGATGACACAAGCCAAAGCCAGTCTCGATTATGGCCTCTCGCATCTCAATCCCGGCGACCGTTTCAATGTCATTCGGTTCGACGACACACTGACCAAATTCTTTGAGGATTCCGTCGATGCCACACAGCAGAATATCAATGATGCCCGCCAGTATGTTGCCAGCCTCGAAGCTGTCGGCGGAACAGAAATGCTGCCCGCACTCAACGCGGCTCTTGATGACAGCCACCAGAAAGATGGTTTGCGCCAGATCGTGTTCCTGACTGATGGCGAAATCAGCAACGAACAGCAGATGTTCGATGTCATCGCATCGCGCCGTGACCGCTCGCGCCTCTTCATGGTCGGCATCGGCTCAGCACCCAATACTTACCTGATGAGCAAGGCATCGGAACTTGGTCGCGGCACCTTCACACATATCGGTTCTTCTGAAGAGCTGGAACAGCGTATGCGTGAGCTCTTTGATAAGCTGCAGAATCCAGCTGTCACCGATCTAAAGGTCAATTTCTCACAGGAAGGCGCCAATCTGACACCCGGTATTCTACCGGATATCTATCATGGCGAACCGTTGGTGATTGCTGCCCGTACAAAAAATGCAGCTGGTACCATTACAGTTCAAGGTACAGTTGGAAGCCGTCCCTGGACGATCACCCTGTCACTTGATGCAGTAAGCCCCGCGAAAGGCATTTCGAAAATTTGGGCTCGTCGCAAAATCGATGATGCGGAAGTGGACATGAAGCTCGGCAAGATTTCAGTCTTGGCAGCCGACACGCGTATCCTCAATCTGGCATTGGAACATCATCTGGTGACACGTCTCACAAGTCTTGTCGCTGTCGATCAGACGCCAGCACGTCCTGCAAACACACCCCTCACCCGTGCTGATATTCCTTTGGAACTTCCTGCCGGATGGGATTTCGAGACTTTGTTTGGCAGTCGTGCAGAACGCAGCGTGCTTGATCATGCGGATGCCGGGCAGGACCAGATTAAGGTTCGCACTCAAGAACGTGCCAGCATTCCAAGCCTTCCATCGCCCGCAACGCCTCTGCCGCAAACCGCAACACCAGCAACACTTAATATGCTGCAGGGGCTGGGCGTCGTTTTCATCGGTTTCCTGATCTTCTGGTTCTCACGCCGCAGGGGGAATGCATAATGAGTATTGTTATTACCCAGAATAAGAAGTCAAAGGAGCGCGCTTGGTCGCGCTCCCCCCTCCCCATTCTGTCTGTTGCCGTTATGGTTTGTGGTCTTGTGCTTTTTGGCCAGGGCCTTTGGATTCACGCAAAAGCCTATGCAGCACAAATCCTTCTTGAGCGGGCTTTCACGCGAAGCATCGCCTCAGGTGACAAGGTCAAACCGTGGAGCTGGGCCGATACCTGGCCGGTAGCCCGTATCGAAGCGCCACGACTGGCTGCATCAGCCATTGCTCTGAATGGCGTAAGCGGACAGGCTCTCGCGTTTGGTCCCGGACATCTACAAAACACACCCAAGGCCGGTGAAGCGGGAACGGCCGTCTATGCTGCACATCGCGATACGCATTTTGCGTTCTTAAAGAATGTCGAAAAAGGCGATCTCATTCGCATCACCCGGGATGACGGTAAGATATTCACATATCGCGCCACTCAGATGACCGTCACCCGCTGGGATGAAGCCCAGATCGATATTCACGCTTCCGGCTCATATCTGGTTCTAGCGACCTGTTATCCCTTTGAAGCGGTTACACAAGGCCCACTTCGTTATCTCGTCTATGCCGAGTTGGAAGAATAATCAGTTTGAATATTATATCGCACTGTCGACCGTCGAGTATTTAAGCGCCAAAAACGGACCAGTTCATCTCCCTGCAAAGCTTTTCCAGCGCGTAAGTCCCCAACAGAGAATTTCCATGCTGATTAAGACCCGGAGACCAAACAGCGATTGATGCGACACCAGGCACTATAGCTAATATGCCGCCACCGACACCACTTTTTGCCGGAATCCCAACACGAAAAGCAAAATCACCTGACCCATCATAGTGCCCACACGTCATCATAAGAGCATTAATACGTAACGCACGCTCAATACTGACAATGCGATGATCGCTCACCGGGTTTCGACCGGAGGCGGAAAGGAAAAGCCCCGCCTTCGCAAGCTGTTCACAAGACATCGCAAGCGCACATTGATGATGATACACACCAAGCACGTGTGAGGGAATGTTATCCAGATTTTGGTTTGCCTTTAACAGGTTAGCGAGAGCTGCATTGTTGAAGCCGGTTTGATCTTCAGCCTCGGCAACAAAGCGATCAATATAAATATCATCATCGTCAGACACAGACTGAACAAACCGCACTATCTCGGCGATAGTCTCTCGTGGCTTATGCGAACCTAACAACACATCGGAGATAACAATCGCCCCTGCATTTATGAACGGATTCCGAGGAATACCTTTTTCAAGCTCCAGCAATACGCTTGAATTAAAGGGATCTCCGGATGGCTCCCGGTTCACACGTCGCCAAATGCTGTCACCTCTTTTGCCCAAAGCAAGCGTCAGAGCAAAGACCTTTGAAATGCTCTGGATAGAAAATTTTTCTTTTGAGTCTCCCGCAGAAATCAAAGTGCCATCATGTAACATGATGGCAATGCCAAATTTTGAGGGATCGATGTTCGCCAGTGGAGGAATATAATCAGCGACTTTACCACGTACTTCGGTGTTTTGAAGTTCGGCTTCGATGGCATCAATAACGGCACGCAAACGCTGCTTCAAGTCCACACCTTTGAAAAGTCGCTGTCATTTTAACAGAACCAACCAACGTCATAATGAGCCATTCAAGGTCTCTGGTTATGACAAACGGAAGCAGAATGGCTAAACAAAGTCAGCCATTCTGTCCATTCTCAAATGGAAAATCTTATCGCTTCACGTCAAAATTGCGGGTCTCAGGCATCATAAACATCGCTACAAGCGAGATGATGCTCGTCGCAACCACATAATATGCAGGTGCAACTGCACCAAAAATTCCAATAAGCCAAGTTATGATGAATTGTGTTGTACCGCCAAAAAGCGTCGCCCCAATGGCGTAGATCAAAGAAACACCAGTCGCACGCAAAGCGATCGGCATCATCTCAGGTATGGCAACCAGACTGGCCGCACCACTCATAGAGGTAAGCAAAGTGACTGCTGCGGTTACGACGAGTAGCACTGTTGCATCTTTGGATTCTGAGAGCCAGAAGAACAACGGGATGATGGCCAACATCAAGACAATCCGAGGCCAGATCATTACGCTTTTACGCCCATATTTGTCAGCAAGATAACCTGCGACCAGCGCAAATAAAAAGGTCATTGTCCCGCCGAGAACCGTTCCTGCCTGCGCAAGAGTAGCTGGTAATTTCAGTGTTTGAATCGCATAAGTTGTCATATAGTTGCCCACCTGCGTGGACACGGTGGTCGAAATAATAACGAGAATTCCCAGAATGAGATAACGTGAATGGTCGGAAAAAACCGAAGATACAATTTGGGCACCGCTTTTCTCGCTCGGTTTTTCCAACGTCTCCGGCAACGCACGGCGAATATAGACCGCTAGTGGAATAAGCGCGAGCGACACCAAGAACGGAATGCGCCAGCCCCATGAAACGAGTTCTTCATGAGTAAGATACCAAGACACCAGAACACCCATCAGGCCACCGGCTACAACTGCAATCCCCTGACTGGCAATTTGCCAGCTTGCATAAAGACCACGTTTATCACGTGGAGCAGCCTCAACAAGCATTGCAGAAGCGGGGCCGACTTCACCACCAAGAGCCAAACCTTGCAATAATCGACACATCAAAACGATGATCGGTGCCGCAATACCAATTGTTTCATAGCCCGGCGTCGCGGCCAAACCCAACGTTCCCACTGTAATCAGCGTTACAGTGAGAATCATCGCTGCACGGCGACCTGCCTTGTCTGCAAATGCTCCAATCAAAACACCGCCAAGTGGACGGGTAAAAAAGCCAACACCGAATACAGCCACTGATGCCAGCAAACTCGCAGTTTCACTGCCAAGCGGGAAAAACGTTTGTCCAATGTAAACCGCAAAAAACGAATAGACGATGAAATCGTAAAATTCGAGCGCATTCCCTGCAACAGCCGCCGCTATCGCTTTAACCGGTGGTTTATCTGATCGTTCATGGTCATCGATTGATCCAGCGGATTGCGCGTGCATCATAGAAGTATTCATGGTTGTCCTCCGATAGTGTAGTAATCCGTCAAATCTGGGGGGTATCTGTTGCAGCTAGGAACGCTTCTGTGAGGGCAACCCAATAGGCCGCGCCATCGACAATGATCGCGTCATTGAAATCAAACCCCGGATTATGCAGCGCGCAGCTTTGCGAACCTGGCTGGTCGCCATTTCCTAAGAAAATATAAGAGCCTGGTCGCTCTTCGAGCATGAAAGAGAAGTCTTCACTGCCTGTCATCGGAGTCGTTTGAGCGACGAAGTTACTCGCGGCAGCAAAGCTCTCTCCAACTTGACGTGCGAATTTGGTCGCTGCGGGAGAGTTTTGTAGCGCTGGGTAACCGCGACAATAATCGATTTGAGCTATGACCCCGAAACTTTGAGCCTGAGCAAGTACAAGTTCACGAATTCTTTGCTCAAGGAGATCCCGCACTTCCGGTTTAAAACACCGAACAGTCAATTCAAGCTTCGCAGTTTCAGGAATGACATTATTTGCAACCCCAGCCTGCATTACACCCACAGTCACCACCGCTGTATCAAGCGGGTTGATATTGCGCGCCACGACCGTTTGAAGCGCCATCACGATGGAAGCAGTTGCGGTAATGGGATCAGCTGTCGTGTGTGGTTGCGCGCCGTGTCCCCCACGGCCTTCAATGGTGATAAAAACGGTGTCCGAAGACGCCATCATCGCACCATCGTAAAACTGCAATTGCCCCTGCGGAACACCCGGCATATTGTGAATTGCAAACACTGCATCGCACGGAAACTTCTTGAATAATCCGTCAGCAACCATCCGCGCGGCACCGCTGTCTGGTCGGCCATATTCCTCTGCCGGCTGGAAAATTAGGTTCACCGTACCATGAAAATTTTTGCGTTCTGCTATCGCCTTTGCCGCAGCAAGCAGCATCGTTGTATGACCATCATGCCCGCAAGCATGCATTACACCCGGATTGACACTTGCATATGAAAGTCCTGTTTCCTCCGAAATTGGGAGCGCATCCATATCTGCTCTAATGCCAATTGCATTTGCACTGTTACCATGGCGAAGCTGGCCGACAATTCCTGTCGTTCCAACATTTCTTGCGACAGCGTAACCCCACTTTTCCAACAATGAGGCAACAAGCTCGCCCGTTCGAACTTCCATAAAGGCTAGTTCCGGATGTTGGTGCAGATCGTGCCTGATCGACACAAATTCCTCAATGTCTCGCTCGATCAGCTGCCGGATATCGTTCATAAAACCACTCGCAATGCTCAATTATTTATCATGCTAGCTACGAGGTGCTTTTTTATTTGTCCAATGCATAGTAAATTTGATTACCATGCATAATAGGCATAATGATTTAGGAAAATTACGTGAATATTCAGCAATTGAAACACTTTGTTGCGCTTGCGGAGAAAGGTTCTTTCACACGCGCTGCTGAACATACCCATCTCACGCAGCCTGCGCTCTCACGAAGCATTGCTCAGCTTGAAGCGGAATTAGGCATGAAGCTGGTGGATAGGATTGGCAAACGTTGCGAAGTAACTGCTTTCGGTAATGTTGTTCTGAATCATGCAAGGCGCGTTCTGTTTGAAACAGAAGAGCTATATCGCGTCGTAAAACAACAACATGAGGGCAGCGCCGGACGAATAAGAATTGGACTGGGTTCAACGCCAAGCGCTCTTCTCACCGCCCCTTTACTCAGCAGATTTTCAACGACGAACCCGTCGCTGCACATATTGCTGATGCGAGGGGCAATTCCTTTGCAAGTGCAAGCATTACGAGACAGAACACTTGATATGCTTGTCGTAGAAATACGTGGCGTTCCAGTCACAGCCGATCTTCAGATTGAAATGCTTCCCCCATTGCGAACTGGCTTTCTCGTCAAGAACAATCATCCATTGTCTAAACGTCAAGAGCTCAGTTTTTCAGATCTTCGCCCCTGGCCGTTGGCTACAACAATTCTTGCACCCGAACAAATAAGGAATATGATCACCACCTATGGCCCCGCAGCTCACCCGGATGAGAGTGTTACCTTTCACTCCGATGCAATAGATGGCCTTCTTCAAACAGCATTAGATAGTGAAACTGTCTATTATGGTGTTCTCGCACCCGCTCACGAGCTTATTGAGAGTTGCCAACTCGTCGAACTACCTGTCCATCCTGCATCGAATGCATCTGAGTTCGCCATTATCAGGCTTTCGGGGCGTTCCCAACCACCCATGTTTCCAATAATAAGAGAGCTGTTTCGTGATAAAATGGAAGAGTGGAAGACAATTTGAGCCGTTCCACGGCAGATAAAGCCAGACCAATTTATATCGCCGTTTTTTCGATCTTTCTTTTCAAAATTTCACTTACTGTATAACGCAGCACAATTTTCATGCCTCGGCAAAGCGGCGGGATTGCACGACGTATCGCCGGAATAACAGCGTATTAGCCGACTATCCGCCGGTCCTTGCCGAAAAATATCGCGATTATTGTTACTTCATCAGATTCTGAAGGAGTAATGGAATGCGCGGCGCGGATATTTTGGTGCAAATGTTGATTGGTTATGGTGTCGAGACAATATTCGGAGTGCCAGGCGATACGAATGTGCCTTTTTATGAAGCATTGCAGCAGCGCGAGGGCGAAATCCGCCATATTATGGCTCGGGACGAGCGCTCTGCTGGTTATATGGCCGATGCTTATGGCCGCTTTTCCAATAAGCCGGGTGTTTTTGAGTGCCCGTCGGGCGCAGGCGCGATGTATTCATTGCCGCCTGTCGCTGAGTCAAATGGCTCCTCCGTTCCCGTCATCCTTCTGACGATTGATATTCCGTTGCCAGGTGAAGGTCGTGGTGTTCTTACTGAGCTTGATTGCGCCAAACTGTTCGAGCCGGTGACAAAGCTCTCAGTGCAGGTGAAATCGGCTGATAAATTGCCGGAAATTATTCGCCGTGCGTTCCGTGTTGCCTGTTCAGGAAAACCGGGTGCCGTGCATCTGCAAATTCCAGAGGATATGTTGTTGGCCGAAGTCGATCCAGCACGTATATCGCTGCATGTCGAAGAAGAGTGCAAAACCTTTCCTGCCCTCCCGACACTCCCACCGAAGCAAAAACTCGTTGAGCTTTTAGAACTCATCGCAAAAGCTGAGCGGCCTTTGATCGTCGCGGGTGGTGGTGTCAATCGTGCCCATGCCGGAGGGCTAATTACCAAACTCGCCGAGCGTTTCGATATTCCTATGTGCACGACGATGACGGGACAAGGCGCAATTGACGACGACCATCGTCTTGCCATCGGTGTGATCGGTGACAATGGCTATCATCCTCATGCAAACTGGGCGTTGGAGCATTCCGATTTCACATTGTTTGTTGGATCGCGGATTGGTTCTGTGGTGACGATTGGCTGGACTTTCCCGAAGGTTACACTGAACCGGCGCCTTGCTCAGATTGATATCTCGCCCGAAATCATGGCGAATAATTATGAGAACCTGCTCTCGATTCAGGGCGATGCATTGCTGGTTCTGGATGAGTTATTGCAGATCGAACAACCAGTTGAACTTAAGAGACATGATAGCTGGATTGAAGAGTTGAATGCGCATCGCCGCACATTCTGGGAGCATGCCGAAGAAGCCCTGAGCGATGAACGGGTGCCTTTGCGCCCCGAACGCGTTGTTCGGTCGTTTAATGAGGCGCTTAGTCAGTCCGGGCAGCCCGCATTGATCTATTCCGATGCTGGTACGCCAACGCCCTACATGACGCGCTTCCTGAAGATCAATGATCGTGAAACGCGCTTCGCTATTCCGCGTGCTTTTGGTGGTTTGGGTTCGGCTTTGCCAGCAACGGTTGGTGCGTGGCGTGCGGATCCCGATAAGCGTCCAATCGGAATGTTTGGCGATGGTTCCTTTGGGATGACAGTGGGTGAACTTGAAACGCTGGTGCGATTGCAGGTGCCCGCACTTCTGATCTTGTTTAACAACGGAACGTTCGGCTGGATCAAAGGTCTTCATCGCCTGAAGGGACATAACCAATGTTTTGGCGTCGATTTTCTGGCACCAAAAGGACAGGCAATTGCCGAAGCATATGGCTTAAAAGCATGGACCGCCAAAACGGCAGATCAGTTGGATATTGTAATGTCGGAGGCTTTTGCCTGGAAAGATGGTCCGTGCTTTATCGATATTCATGTTGAATCGATCGCTGACCGGGTGCCGCCCGTTTATTCGTGGCTTTTAAAACGCGGAGAAGACCCGCTCAACTTCAAGCCCGTTGAACGCTCCTATATTTGAGTACCCGACGCCACAGGCACTTGATGTCTGTGGCGTTTTGCTTCTGCGATGAACCAGTCGCGAAACAGACGGACGTTTTTTGATCCCTGACGCGCTTGTGCAGAGCACAGAAAGTAGCTCTCTCCAGATGTCTGAACACGATCAAGTGCCAGCTTGAGCTTTCCAGAGCGCAATTCGTCCTGCACGAAAATTTTGGGCGCTATCGCAAGCCCCATCCCCGCAACAGCGCATTCGATGATAATATCATGCGTTGGCAAGCGCGGCCCAAAGATGCGCTTATTATAATGAATACCCGCGCCACGCAGCCAGTGCAGCCATAGGCTTGGCCGGTTTGAATTCTGGATCAGTGGAAAATCGAGCAGTTCTACGTCTCCCTTCAGCCCATTCTCGGGCACCACGTCGGGCGAGCCAATCACGACCAGCTCTTCATCGAAAAGCAAGTGGCTGCGTACATTCGCCCAGTTGCCGATGCCGCGCAGCACTGCAAGATCGAGATCAGATTTGCTCCAGTCTAGGTCGTGTGAGCACGGAAACACTTCAAACCATATTTGCGGATGCGATCTCGCAAAGGTGCTGATAATGCCCGGAGCCCATTTGCGCATCAGTGTTGGCGGCAGGCCAACTTTGAGCAGACTTTGCGTTTTATAGCCGCGCACCGCATCCATCGATACTTCTTCAAGCTTGGCAAGGATGCGCGAGACTTCTTCGTAATAGCTTTGCCCTTCTTCCGTTAAAACCAGTCGCGGCCCCGCACGTTCAAATAGTTTAAGGCCAAGAAAAGATTCAAGATTTTGAATCTGACGGCTAACGCCGCTTTGCGTCATGCCTAAGTTTTCAGAAGCACGCGTAAAACTGAGATATCGCACGGAGGCATCAAAAGCGTGCAGTGCTGAGAGTGAGGGAAGAAAACGTCGCATTGGGTTTCCTCAAGATTTCATCATGATTTTAAGTCATGACTAATCCAATTTTCAATGCTTTTATTTGATGAGAAAGAGCCGCATTCTTACTAAAAATAAAGATAAGGGAACACGATGGACTACGGTGATAGCATCGACCGAAATCTGGTCAGTATCCTGGAAGAGAATGCACGGCTTCCTGCAAGTGAACTGGCCCGGCGCGTGGGTCTTGCCCGATCAAGCGTTCAAGAGCGCATTGGCCGTCTGGAACGACGCGGCGTCATATTGGGCTATCGCGCCATCGTTCGTCGGGCGACGGACGATAACAGCATTTCTGCCTATTTGTTTATCACGGCCGCACAGCGTATCGCGCAACGTCTGTTTGCGACATTGCGTGCTTATCCGGAAATTCTGACTGCGGATGCGATCAGTGGACCGGCCAATATTATGTGCCGCGTGCATGTCGGCTTTCTCGAAGACCTGGAGGCTTTGATTGAAGAGCTGGCACAGATAGAAGAGATCGAGAACGTTAGTTACTCGGTGGTACTTTCCAATAAATTTAATAGAGAAAGCAGTCTGGCGCATTCAAGCGCCCAATAATGTTCGACGGAATGCTCGGTCAAAAAAGAGGGAAACAACAATGAACAGACGTAAGTTTATCCAGACAACGCTTTTGGGTGGCACAGCAGTGATGCTGGCACCTAGTCTTTCATGGGCCGTTGAAGAAGGCGCGACGCTTAAAGCTATTAAGGATCGAGGTGCTCTACGCATCGGCGTTTTTAACGGCACCCCGCCTTATTATCAGAAAAATCTCGCGACCGGCGAATGGGACGGTTTCTGCGTTTCTATGGGCAGGGATTTGGCTGAAAATATTGGAGTCCCGCTGGAAATGGTCGAAACCACCTGGGGCAATTCCGTTATGGATCTTCAGAGTGGCAAAATCGACATCATGTTTGCGCTGAGCAATAATCCTGAACGCGCGAAGACCGTCGATTTCACTGAAGCCATGATGGACAATGTCTTCACTGTCATCACCAACAAAGACCGCGATGTTAAAACCTGGGAAGAACTGAATAAGCCGGAAATCCGCGTCACGGTTGATCTTGGTTCCACGCAGGATCTTTTCGCACGTAAAACATTGCCGAATTGTACGCTCGTCGCGCTCAAAGGTGCAGATGAAACCGTTATCGCCCTGCAATCGGGTCGGGCCGATGCAATCATACAGGTCGCACTGATGTCAGTGGTGACAGCACATAAGCTGGGCGACAAATTTAAAGTCTTTGTACCAGAGCCATTGGATAGCCAGCCGACGACGATTGGTGTGCGCAAAGACGCGAAGGGCGAATTCCGCGATTACGTTGACGTTTGGCTTAAGAAGCGTCGGGAGGACGGTAAGGTCAATGAGTGGATCGTCAGCAGCCTTTCGCTGGTCGGTGTGCAGCCATCTGATCTACCACCAACGCTAAAATTCTGACGCGTCAACCAAAATGCAGCTCGAGCAGAAATCACTCGGTGTCATCATGCTTGATACCGACTTTCCAAGGCCGCCCGGAGACGTCGGAAATCCGGCGTCATGGAATATGCCTGTGCGGTTCAGAAAGGTCGTTGGCGCATCAGCGGACAAGATAATTCGTCAGCGGGGCGCTGGATTGATCGAAGACTTCGTTCAGGCTGGCAATGCTTTGATCGCTGAAGGGTGCAGTGCGCTAGTCACGTCTTGCGGTTTCATGGCGCGGCATCAAAGTGTTTTAAGTGAGAGACTATCGGTGCCGATTGCAACGTCCAGCTTGCTGCAATTGCCGATGGTGAAAGCATTGATTGGTCAGACACGCAAAGTCGGTGTGATCACTTATGATGAAGCCAGCCTTGATGATGCAATCTTCTTAGCTTGCGGTGCCGACATCAACACACCACGGATCGGCATGCCAGACGGCGGCGCATTTCTTGAATTAATCGAAGGCAGTGGGATTTATGACCGCTCTGCCCTTGAAGCTGAAATCATCCATGCGGCGGAGCGATTGCAGTCCCGAGAACATGATCTTGGTGCCATAGTTCTCGAGTGTACGAACATGCCGCCCTTCGCACGAGCGGTTGCTAAAGCCAGCGGTGTGCCAGTGTTCGACATCCTTTCGCTTGGGCACTGGCTGTTCAGCTCAACGTCCTCCCGTGCCTTTGCCGGGGTGTCAGAAAGAGTGAATTAATGGACTATCAATGGGACTTTTCCGGCCTGTGGCAATATCGAGGATTATTTGTCCAAGGGCTGGCCTACACTGTCGGCTTCACGATTATAACGGTAATCTCCGGCATCTTGGTCGGTACGGTTTTCGCTCTTGGCAGGCTTTCCGGCAATAAGATTATCACCGTGCCTATCATGACGGTCGTAGAAATATTTCGTTGTACGCCAGTGCTGGTGCAGCTTGTCTGGTGCTATTATGCGCTCCCGATGCTAATCGGCCTTGAAATCTCGCCAGCCATGGCAGCTTTCCTTACGCTGACTTTCTATGGCGCTGCATTTTATGCGGAAATCATTCGAGGCGGCATTGTTTCCATCGATGCAGGGCAGTGGGACGCCGGACGCGCAATCGGTATGCGCCGCGGTCAATTGATGGGCAAGATTATTCTGCCGCAAGCACTCCGCCGCATGGTGCCACCTTTGGTCAACCAATCCGTGCTTCAGCTGAAAAACACATCGCTTTTGTCCGTCCTTGCAGTGCCAGATCTCCTATATCAGGGCCAGCTGGTAACATCGGCGACGTACCGTCCGCTTGAAACCTACACCTTGATTGCAGTGCTTTATCTCGCAGTTCTCTTCCCTCTCACACGCCTCGCTCATGGGCTGGAAGGCAAGCTGAAATGACGAGCCTTATGAAGTCCGCCGTTCATGTGGAGATAAGCCATGAATACTGAACCGATGATCGAAGTACGTGGGCTTAAGAAGTCTTTTGGAGACATCGAAGTGCTGCGCAATATCAGCCTCACCGTCGAACGCGGACAAGTTGTTGCGCTGATCGGACCGAGCGGCTCGGGAAAGTCGACACTGCTGCGCAGCCTTAATCTGCTCTCACTACCCGATGCAGGCTATGTCGCAATCGGCGATCAGAAGATTGATTTTTCGTCCGGTAACGTCGCCCTGAAAGACAAGTATCTCGCTGCGTTCCGCGCCAATACGGGCATGGTGTTTCAGAACTTCAATCTGTTTCCACATATGAGCGTGATCGATAACGTCATGGTCGGGCCAGTCACTGTGCTAAAGCAGGATAAAAAAGCTGCACGCCAGTTGGCGATGGAGTTGCTCGAAAAGGTCGGACTTGCAGCGCGTGCAGATGCTAGGCCGGAGCAGCTTTCAGGCGGTCAGAAACAACGTGTGGCGATTGCAAGAGCGCTCGCGATGCGTCCTGATGTGATGCTGTTTGATGAGGCGACATCGGCGCTTGATCCGGCGCTGGTCGGTGAAGTTCTCGCCGTTATCCGACAACTGGCCGAGCAGGGCATGACGATGATCCTCGTAACCCATGAAATGGCCTTTGCACGCGACGTCGCCGACAAAGTCATCTTTATGCAGGACGGCTACGTTGTCGAAACCGGCGATGCTCGTCAGATGATCAATGAGCCACGCGAAGCTGCAACCCGCGAGTTCTTAAGCCATTTCCATGGCGGCCTCGCTTAAGCGCACACGCAGAACGGATGGATGTCATGACAGGCAGTGTTATTGTCGTCGGAGCTGGCATTATCGGCTCCACAATCGCTTTGCGACTTGCTGAAGCTGGCCTGAAGGTAACGCTGTGCGACGGCTCGGAACCGGGCGGCGAGCAAAGTGCAAGCTATGGCAATGGAGGGTGGATCAGTCCCGCTTCTATTATTCCCATGAGTATGCCGGGTCTCTGGCGGCAGGTGCCGGGTTTTCTGCTGGATCGCAATGGTCCGCTTACGCTCGACTGGAAATCGGTCCCCAGATTGATGCCATGGCTTACGCGTTTCCTCTTCGCCGGCGCCACAAAATCACGCGTGACGAAGACTGCTGCTAAACTGAACTGGTTGCTCAATGATGGACCGAAACGGCATATCGATTTGGCGCGCAAAACTGGACAGGGCCATCTCATTGTGCAGAAGGGCTTGCTTTACGCTTATCCCGACCGCACAGCATTTGAAGCCGAAGCGCTGAGCTGGCAGTTGCGTCGCGATAACGGGATTCTGTTCGACGAATGGCAGGAGGTGGAATTGCGCGAGCGCATTCCAGCGCTTGGAAATAACTATCGCTTTGCCATTCATGTAACAGAAGGAGCGCATTGTCTCGATACCGGCAAATATGTTGCCGGGATTGCTGCACAGGCTGAAAAATCCGGCGTTGACTTTATACGCAAGAATGTCGTGCGTGTGCTTACAGGTGTGTCCCCGCGCGTAGTGTTGGAAAACAATGAAAGCCTTGCTGCTGATCATATCGTTCTTGCCGCAGGCATTCACTCCGGCCGGATGATGAATGATCTTGGCATGCATGTGCCAATGCAAAGTGAGCGCGGCTATCACGTGACTTTGCCGATGAAGGAGCTTCCTTTTGATATTCCGATCATGCCGAGCACGGGACGGATGGGGAATACCCCAACCAATATGGGACTGCGCCTGTCTGGTCAGGTCGAGCTGGCAACGGTCGAAAAAGCACCGGACTGGAGGCGTTCTGAAGTGCTGTTTAAGCACGCTTTGGCAAGTTATCCCAATCTCAGAAAGCAAGACTTAAAACATCTCAAGCTCTGGATGGGACATCGCCCCTCGCCCTCTGATGGCATTCCGGTAATCGGAAAACTCACCCGCCATCCCGGAATTATTGCAGCCTTTGGTCATGGTCATATCGGGATCGCCTCAGCCCCCAAAACGGCGGAAATGGTTCTCGACGCAATCAATAACGTCGCTTCTGAACGGGCCCGCGACTTTTCGCCTGCACGTTTCGGCCACTAATTTTCTGATTACAAAGGAATGAAACAATGATGCTCAAAGGTGGCTTTACCAATTATGGTCAGCAGATTGGCGTACTGATGCTGGATACGATTTTCCCGCGTCCGGCAGGCGATATTGGTAACGCACTGTCCTATCATTTTCCTGTTCGCTACAAGACGGTGAAAGGTGCGCATGCCACGCGCATCATGGGCAACAACCCGGATCCAAAACTCATCGAACCCTTTATCGACGCGGCGCGGGAACTTGAAGCAGAAGGCGTGCGCGCCATTACCACGAGCTGCGGCTTTCTGGGTCCATTCCAAAAAGATATTGCTGCTGCGGTGAATATTCCTGTCTTCACATCAGCCTTGATGCAAGCACCGATTATCCATGCCATGCTAGCTCCCGGCAAAGTCATTGGTGTGTTTACCGAGCGCGCGCACCACATGAATGACGCACATTTTAAGGGCGTTGGCTGGTCATCAGAGGTGATCCCAGTTCAGGTGCAGGGTATGAAGGAAAACGCTGAGTTTCCGCAAACCTACATTGAAGGCCGCGATTATCTTGATACGGACGTGTTAAAAGAAGAAATGCTGGACATGACGCGAGCGTTTATGGCGAGTTGTGAAAATCCCGGTGCAATCCTGTTTGAATGCACGAATATGTGCCCATTTTCATCTTTTGTTGCGGAAGAATCTGGCTTGCCGGTTTTTGATATCAACACTCTGATCAACACATTCTATCTGGCAGCCAATCCCCGCCGCTATTTATAAGTCCAACTCAAGGAACTGTGACGGAAGAATTAAGCAGATAGATTGCCAAAGCGCCCCAATTCCGGCAAATAAGTTTATGAGTAGAATACCAAATAGCCAGAAGCGGGATAAAAGGTGATACGTATCAAGTCTGTTTTCTTTTGCCTAATGATGGCACTTGCTTCCTCAGCCAATGCTTTTGAGGCCAGCCCACCCCCAGTTCTTGAACCATCGCCGCAACAGGCAGAGGCTGCCAATCTCACGGCAGAGTTTCTTCAGCGCTTTCATTACAAACCGGTTGCATTGGACGATAAACTATCGGTCAAAATCATGGACCGGTTTATTGATGCTCTCGATCCTGAAAGGCTAATTTTCTTACAGGCTGATATTGATAGCTTCAAAACCCAGAACACGAAACTAGATGATGCTATTCAAGGGCAAGATCTGAGTATTCCTTTTGCGATCTATAATATTTACGGACAGCGCATTAATGATCGCATGACATACGCACAAAAACTTCTCTCAGAGAAATTCGACTTCAACGATCAAGAGAGTTATTCTACCAAAAGAGACAAAGGACCATGGCCAAAATCAGAAGACGAGCGTGATGACCTTTGGCGCAAACGTGTCAAAAACGATTGGTTGCGTTTAAAACTTGCCGGAAAAGACGACGCTTCAATCCGTGAAACTTTGACGAAACGCTATGAAAACGTGTTATCGCGTGCGAATAAAGCAAAGGCAGACGACGTTTTTCAACTCTTCATGGCCGCATACACGACCTCAGTAGATCCACACACGGATTACTTCGGTGCAAATGCTTCAGCGGAATTTGATATCTCGATGAAGCTCTCACTCGTTGGTATTGGCGCTGTTCTTCAGGAGCGCGACGATTTTACGACGATAAGAGAATTAACCGCCGGTGGCCCAGCGCAGCTTTCAGGAAAGCTTGCCGTTGGTGATCGAATTGTCGGTGTTGGACAAAATAAAGAAGGGCCCATCAAAGAAGTCGTAGGCATGCGGCTTGATGAAGTTGTAAAACTCATCAGAGGTGACAAAGGCTCTGTCGTTCGTTTGGAAATATTGCCTGCCGATGCTGGGCCAGACGCCCCCCACCGGATTATCAGTCTGGTACGGGACAAGATCAGCCTCGATAAACAAGCTGCGCAGAAAAAGACGCTTTCTGTTAAAGATGGCGATGTGACCCGCAAAATCGGTGTCATTACCCTTCCGGCCTTCTACGAAGACATCGAGGCGCGAAGAAAAGGCGATAAAAATTATCGAAGCGCCAGCCGAGACGTTGCCAAGCTTCTTAAAGAACTTTCTGATGAGAAAGTTGATGGTATTTTGTTTGACTTGCGGAATAATGGCGGCGGCTCATTAACTGAAGCCATTGATTTGACAGGTCTTTTCATCGGAAAAGGCCCTGTAGTTCAACAGCGTAACGCACAGGGTGATATTAGAGTAGAGAGCGATACTCTTACAACTCCTGCTTGGAATGGCCCTTTAGGCGTGCTGATTAATCGTGGCTCAGCGTCAGCATCCGAGATTTTTGCTGCGGCTATACAAGATTACGATCGCGGCATCGTCATAGGTGAACCTAGCTTTGGCAAAGGCACAGTGCAGACTGTAGTGAACCTCGATGAAGTTGCAAACAATCCCGAACCAAAACTGGGCGCATTGAAGTTGACAATAGCTCAATTTTTTCGGGTTAATGGCGGCACAACTCAGTTGCGCGGCGTAACACCTGATATAACATTACCGGGTCTTTTTGATTTAAGTACCGTTGGTGAATCAAGCTTTGATAACGCATTACCGTGGACGGAAATAAAGCCTGCGAAATACAAATCATTCCATAAGACCAAAGCTATAGTTCCGCAATTGCAAGCACTGCATGATAACCGTGTCAAAGATGACAGCGGATTCCGGCAGTTTGTTGATGATCTGGCAACATTGAAAGCACAACGCGAGAAATCAACTGTCTCCCTCAATGAAGCAGTCCGCAAAACTGAGATGGAAGAACAGGCCAAAAGGTCAAAATCTCACGGAGAAGATACCGACGATGTCAATTCTCGTAGTGATGATGGACTCCAATCAAATGAACGAAGTCTGACTGCAGATATTGCCCGCGAAAATGCTCGGAAGAATGCCAAAGATGTGTTGCAAAATGAAGCAGCGGCCATTGTGTCTGACCTTGCTGCTCTACAAAAAAGCTCAAAATAAAATAACTGAATACAACTCATAGAGAAGTCAGCTTAAATAGATCGACAAAAAAATATGGCCTAGCCGGAAATCCAACTAGGCCATTTTTTACTCATAAGCATGTCACCGCAGTTCTAAATCTTAGCTGCAAGCTGATTATAGGGTTGCAGCTTCTTCGGTTTAAAAGGCACAAAAACTATTATTATTACAAGTAATAGTTCAGGCCAATTTTCACTGAATGAAAGTGCATCCAATTTGAGGCCTTGCGGCCATGAACATTCTTAGAGTTTCCTTCGACAGCGACCGGGTAAAATCCTTCAGCCGTATGAGGGCAGCCTATAGCCAGTCATTGAGGACCATACTCAAACGCTGGCCGTGGTTACGGCATATCTTCGCTGATAGTGGATAGGCAGGTCCCAGGTTCAAAGGCAGACTGGCTAAAGATTTCGAGAAAACCGTCGCCTCCGCTAAAGCGTGGATCGACATCGCAAACATCCGCATGCTCACCCGGCGCATCACAAGAGCATGATATCTTTGTATCATAATGATTCAGGCTCTTAACATGCCAATAAAATAGGGTAGAAAACCTACAATCGCACCTTATGATACAAAAAATGAAAAACACAATGAATAAAGAGCCTCATGACCCGGGTGGCAAAGTTCGCCTGAAAGTCAAAGCTGATATTCGCAGTGACGCCCTTTTCTCAAATTGTGGTCGTTACAGACGCTTATTGACTCGGGAATGGGATGGCGCCGAAAATCCTGGATATGTTTTATGGATTGGTATGAATCCCAGCACAGCTGACCTTGATGTCGACGATCCCACAGTTTTTAAGGAACAGAAGTTCACGCGTCGCTGGGGATATAGCCGTTACGTAAAATGCAATGTGATGGATTATCGCGCCACCGATCCCAAAACACTGTTGGAGCCAGGCGTGATCCCTTGCACCGAAGAAAATCTAAAAACGATTGTTGATCAAGCCCGCAATGCAGCGATTGTCGTCATGGCATATGGCTCACTACACAAGCGCCTCGCACACCATGGTCAGACGGTCACAGATGCCTTGCGTGCGCAAGGAATAGAGTTGCATGCGCTTAAAATCACCAATAACGGCTCACCGGGGCACCCCTTGTATCTCAAAGACACGAGTGAACTGATTGAGTATTAAATAAATTTTGTAAACGTGATCACAAGTCAGAAGTTGTTCTGTAACGACGCCTAAAGACCCCACGGGAATGAAAAAAGTGACAAAAGCGCTTCTCCGCAATCAAGCTGGGTTTGCAACACGAGCAATCCATACTGGCCAATCTCCCGACCCATTGACCGGTGCAGTGATACCCCCAATTTATCACGCAACAACATTCGTTCAGGATGGAATAGGCCAAAGTAAGGGCTTCGATTACAGCCGCAGCGGTAATCCAACGCGTAATTCGCTTGAAGTTTGCCTTGCAGACCTTGAAGGTGCGGAAGCAGCTTTCGCCTTCCCTTCGGGATTGGCTGCTGCAGCTACACTGCTCGAAGTTCTGCCAGCAGGTGCATCTATCCTCGCACATAATGATCTTTATGGTGGCGTTTACCGACTTTTGGCCGATGTACGTCCTATATCGGCAGGCCATAAAGTTCATTTTGTTGACTTTTCAGATGAAACAGCACTTCGGAAAGCCATATCTCAACAGAAGCCGAAATTGTTATGGTTTGAAACGCCTTCCAATCCAACTTTGCGCATTGTTGATCTGTCACTGGTTGCGCAGCTTGGCAAAGAGGCAGGAGCGATTACAGTTTGCGACAGCACATTTTCCTCGCCCGCTGGGCAGCGTCCCATTGAATATGGGATTGACGTCGTGGTTCATTCCGCCACGAAGATGTTGAACGGACACTCCGACCTTTTGGGTGGCGTTATTGCTATTTCCGCGCAAGCACCAGACAATCTTGCTGACCGTATCAAGTACCTTCAAAATGCACTTGGATCAGTCATGTCTCCCATGGATTGTAATTTGCTTCACCGGTCTCTGAAGACGCTTGAAATCAGGAGCACCAGACAGGCAGAAACAGCCTTAAAGATCGCTCAAAACTTGGAAAGTCGGGCGAAAGAGTTAGGAATAGAAAGAGTTATCTATCCCGGCTTAAAAAGCCATCCACAACATGAACTTGCCGCAAGCCAAATGATTAATTTTGGTTGCGTGGTATCCATTGACGTTGAGGGCGATCTGAGAAGAGTGGAACGCATACTCAAGAGCACCAACTATTTTCATTTTGCAGTAAGTCTTGGAAGTGTGGAAAGCCTAATTCAGCATCCGTTTTCATTAACTCATGCCGTTGTGCCTGAAGATCACAAATCTGATCTCGGTATTGGACCTAACCTCATTCGAATTTCCGTGGGACTCGAGGATCCTGCCGATCTGGAAAATGATCTGATACAAGCCCTTGGTAAACAGCTCTAAATATCAAAAGCGCAGCTTATAAGCTGCGCTTTTTCAATTGAGATACTGGCCTTACGCGTATTCAATAAACCGATTGCGCCCTCATACTTGGATTTGAATAAACTATTCTAATCATTTGTAATTTCTGTCGGACGGACACGGTCTTTAAGCACCTGCTCCTTAATTGTAGCCATCCGATGGCCATATTGTAAATAATAGGAATTAATATTGTTGACAATTTTCCGGAAGTGACGTTCAATCACGCATGCTCTTCTCCATCAAACGAGAGAAGAGTTACTTAAACAAGGGGAATATCAATGTTTAACAGACGCGCAGTTATCAAAACTGCGGCGCTGGGCGCTGTTTCATTTTTTGCGCTCATGTCCGCCAATGCTTCTCAAGCCGCAGACAAAGAACTCAAAATTGGGTTTGTAGGCGTAACCAGTGGGCCAGCTGCAGCATGGGGAACGTCAAACGTGCGATCAATGCAAGTCCGTGCCGACTGGCTTAATGAACTTGGCGGCGTGAAGATCGGCGACGATACATACAAGATCAAGATTGTAACCTTTGACGATCAAAAAGATCCCAAACGCGCAATCGCGGGTATGGAAAAAATGGCACAGGAAGGCGTGCATTATGTCGTTGGCCCCAATGTCGATGACGGTGCAGCGGCTGTCCGGCCCGTCGCAGAATCCAAAGGCATCATCTATTTTCCTTATTCATTTCCCAAAGAGCTTTACACACCTCCAGCCTCCAATGCCGTTCTTGGCATGATTGCAAATTATCAGTCCGGCCCGGCAATCTATAAATATCTCAAAGAAAACAAAGGTGTGAAGCGGGTCGCATTCGTAGCAGCCAATGAGTCCGATCCATTAAGCCAACGCGACAGCGGCATTGAAGCAGCGAAAGCACTCGATCTTGAAGTCATTTCAACAAGCGATGCTTATCAGAACGACACGCGAGATTTCACGCCGGTACTGACACCCATTGTAATGCAGAAGCCTGACCTTCTTGTTCTTTCCGGTGTCGCTCCAGGTAACGCGCCCCTTCTGATCCGTGCGGCACGGGAACTGGGCTACGAGGGCTTTATTTCCACTGAAACTGCACAGGATGCCAAAGTTCTTAAAGAAGGTGCTGGCGAGTTAGCAAATGGATTCATCTCCGTCGGAGGTGCATCGACCCCAGAAATCGCCTCAGACACGATGAAAGAATTCGTTGACCGTTATACAAAAGCTTATGGCGAGTATAATGATGAATCCAATACAAAAGTCTATGCGCTCGACTACATCGTGGAAACGATGAAGGCAAATCCTGCGGCTGTCGATAACGTCGAAGAATTTAAAAAGACTATGGACACTTTTTCTGCGCCAAACCCTTTTGTTAAAGGTGACGATGCGAAGCTAACCTATGTCGGCACAGCGTCATTTGGTCAGAAGCGCCAAATCGGTATTCCTATGGTTGTCACCGAATACAAAGACGGCAAGTTCGAAACCCTATTCGTGGCTCAAGTCGATTAACAAATCGTCGTGACTGAATAGCCTGACGCAGCATCTCTAAATATGCGTCAGGCCTCCCAAACGTAAAAACAAAAGAGGAGGCTTCGGTATTGCCGGTCTCCACTGGGGGAGTCTGTCTTCATGGAACAGATTATAGCCAATGGGCTGTATCTCGGTGCTCAATACGCACTCATCGCGTTGGGTTTGACGCTTATCTTTGCACTAATGAACGTTCTTAACTTTGCGCACGGCCAAATGTATGTGCTCGGCGGTTTCGTCACGTACACTATTTATGGTCAGCTTGGTTTGCCGTTTGTAGTAGCTTTGCTGGCTTCGGCGGTCACTTTGATGATTGTAGGCGCTTTAATTGAAAAATTTTTGTTCAGACCCGTTATCAAGCGAAGTCTACGTGATGAAAGCACGATGTTGTTGGCGGCGGCAGTCGCATTCTTCCTCGATGCAATCATCTTGCTGCTGTTTGGAGAGAAACAGCGCGGCGTGCCAAAGATCGTTAACGGTGTCTATGTTTCTGATTGGCTTATCATGCCTTATGATCGCATGCTGATCGGTGCACTTGCGGTAATATTCATCGTTTCCTTTGTTCTTTTCATGCAATTCACGAAACCCGGTCGCGCCATGCGCGCGCTCGCCCAAGACCGTGTGGCGGCACAATTAATGGGCGTGAATGTCGACCGATATTCCATGATCGGCTTCGCAATGGGGGCTATGCTGGCAGGCCTGGTCGGCGGTCTGTTGGTCGCCATTACCGGTGTTAATTCAGGCATTGGTGGAGCAATCTCCATCAAAGCGTTCATGATGGTGATGATAGGCGGAGCTGGCGTCGTCAGCGGAGCTATTGCGGGCGGCTTTATACTCGGCATGCTTGAGTCTGTAGGCCTCACAGTGCTCCGCCCATATGGTGACATCACGTACTTGGTCATCTTCGCTGGCTTGATGATCTTCCTCAGCCTTCGCCCGAACGGGCTGATGGGCAAACCGTGGGGCTGATGGGGACCAACATGACAAAGACAACAAAAATACTTGGCGTGATTGCATTCCTTGCACTTGTATTGGTCGCCATTCCGTTGCTAATCGAAGTAACCGGCCGCAACGATCTTTATTACACGCTGACTTCAGTCGCCTTGCTTTCAATTGTCAGCGGTGGTGTCTGGCTTACCTTCTACATTGGCCGAATTAATATCGGCCAGGGTGCGTACGCTTTGATGGGTGGCTACGTATCCGCCATTTTGATGGTCAAATACGGGGTATCGTTCTGGCTCACTTTACCACTTGCAGGCCTGTTTTGTGCCTTCGCCAGTATCCTTATCGGCATTCCAATACTGCGACTTCGTGGCGTTTACTTTGCCATGGTTACTCTTGTTCTGACGGAAGTTGCACGATTACTGGCGATGGCTTTACCCATTACAAATGGTGCAAAAGGCATTGTCAGCATCCCTATGCCTGGCGGCATATCCATCTTCGGACTGACAATTTTGCCTGATTTTGCGACATTGCAAAATCCGCGTGCCGCTTTCTACTTCGTCTCAGTTGTATTGATGGTCGTGTGTTTTGCCGCGCTTTATCGACTGATACATTCGCGCATTGGCGGCCTGTGCCAGTCACTACAACAAAATGAAGAACTTGCGTCTTCTATTGGAGTAAACATTACGTATCTCAGAGTGCTGGCCTATGCGATTTCCTCTTTCCTAGGGGGACTGGGTGGCGCGATGTTCGTGGCGATTTCGCAGTCAATCTATCCATCCAGCTTTACAGTTACAGACTCTGTAAACTTCATGCTCAACTGTTTCCTTGGTGGCCTTGGTTATGTATTCGGTCCAATTATTGGAACTTTTGTTCTCTATTTCGGATGGGATTTCTTGTTCCAAACCGGAAAGTTCCAGCTCCTTATCTTTTCGAGCGTTTTGATCATTCTAATGCTGTTCCTGCCCAACGGGCTGCTCAGCCTTCGACTGACAGGCAAGAAAGGAACTAAATCATGAACGCAATTCTCGAAGTAAAGGGACTGACCAAACGTTTTGGTGGGCTCGTTGCCGTGAATGATGTTTCCTTCGCAGTCAAAGAAAAGGAAATCCTCTCGGTAATCGGACCCAATGGAGCAGGAAAATCCACGCTTTTTAAATTAATCGCATCCTTCCTCACACCAACAAGCGGTGAAGTTGTGTTTGATGGACAGCGGATATCGGGACTTGCTCCACATATTGTTGCTCGAAAAGGTGTCGTACGTACCTTTCAGGAAACCACAATCTTCAAAGGAATGACGGTACGCGACAATGTTATTGTCGCCCACCACCTGCGCGCAAAAGCTAGCCTTCTGGGTTGCTATATCGGCACAAGCATCGCCCGTCAGGATCAGGAAGAATTCGGTCGTTCAGCCGATGAGATACTCGATTTCCTCGGCTTGGGTCATCAACGCAACGAAGTTGCGCAAAACCTGCCGCACGGTCATTTGCGAGCACTCGGCATCGCGATTGGACTTGCAACCGAACCTAAAATTCTACTGCTGGATGAACCTTTCGCGGGCATGAACCACGATGAAACGGTGAAGGCCGTAGAAATGGTACGTGCTGTAAGAGATCGTGGAGTGACTGTGCTACTCGTCGAACATGATATGCCGGCTGTCATGAATATTTCCGACAGAATTGTCGTAATAAACTTCGGCCAGAAAATTGCTGAAGGCACACCTAAAGAAATTCAGGAGAACGAGAAAGTCATCGAAGCCTATCTCGGCGCAGAAGATGAAACGATTGGATACTGATCATGACAGAGCTTCTGAAAATCACTGATGCCGAACTCTATTATGATCATGTCTATGCCCTCAAAGGTGTATCACTTACGGTCAATGAAGGGGAAACTGTTGCATTGATCGGAGCAAATGGCGCGGGAAAATCCTCGATTTTGAGGGCGATTACCGGGTTGAACAAGCTTCGTAAGGGCGAAATCCATTTCGAAGGTCAACGGCTTGACGGCACGCGTTCCGATGCAATTGTCGAAATGGGCATCGCTATGGTTCCGGAAGGACGCCGCGTTTTCCCCTATATGAGTGTTAGGGACAACTTGTTGATGGGTGCGTTTACCCGTTCGAGTAAGGCGGAGATTTCGAATACGCTTGAAATGGTATTGGGGCGCTTTCCCCGTTTGAAAGAACGATACTCACAGGCGGCAGGGACAATGAGCGGTGGTGAACAACAGATGCTCGTCATCGGGCGCGCACTCATGGCTAAGCCCAAGCTCCTGCTTCTTGATGAACCATCGCTGGGGGTAGCACCAAAGCTCGTGCAGGATATCGCCCGTTCTATCGTTGCGATCAACCGTGACGAGAAAGTAAGTGTCCTGCTTGTCGAGCAAAACTCACGCATGGCACTTCGAATATCACAACGAGCCTATGCTCTCACGACAGGAAAAATCGTTCTCTCGGGTAATTCAGAAGAGCTCATTTCCGACGAACGCGTCAAAAAACTCTATCTGGGCGGTGAAATCTAAATAACCAACCAGATCAGCAGCCGTGTCGTGGGGGCAAGACATGGCTGCTGAACTTTAATTTCAGGCGCAATGATAGCTAGTATGGCGGACCCGAAATTTGCTTCACTGCAAAGCAATCAACTGAGCGAATTTCGGGTCTAAAGCCATACCAGCAAATTATTGGATCTAGTGTGGTTTACGGATTTAAAGTTCCTCGAGGTGAATGCAGCGCGAATGATACGAACTTTAAATCCACCACACTAGGCAATTGGACAGCCGAAGAAGCGACAGTGACTCACGCTGTTAACTTGAAGGGCGAAAAACATTCAGAACGAAGCGCGCTTCAGGTCACCAATAACGATAAAAAACATGGTTTGAGGAAATGGACATACTTGTCATCAACCCCAATACAACATCGTCAATGACGAAGAAAATTGGCGAGGCTGCACGAAGCGTTGCCCTGCCCTCCACGACAATTACTGCGGTTAACCCCAAAGACGGGCCACCCAGCATAGAAGGTTATTTTGATGAGGTTTTCGCCATTCCCGGTATGATCGGTGAGATGCAAAAACATTCAAAGGCTGATGCATGCATTATAGCGTGCTTCGATGATACCGGTCTTGATGCGGCGCGTTGTGCGGGTACTATGCCAGTCGTTGGCATTGGCGAGGCAGCCTTTCATATGGCGAGCTTGATCTCGGGAAAATTTAGTGTGGTAACAACCCTCTCCCGCTCTGTGCCAGCAATAGAACACAATCTGGTGCGATATGGTCTGGCAACGCGCTGCTCACGCGTCCGAGCAAGTGACGTTGCAGTACTCGAACTTGAAATACCGGGCTCTGATGCGCGCAAACGTATTTCTGAAGAAATAGCGCGTGCGATCCGCGAAGATCATGCGGAGGCTATTGTTCTTGGTTGTGCCGGCATGGCAGATCTTGCAGCGTCTCTTTCAAGCGAACACGAATTGCCGGTAATTGACGGAGTAACAGCGGCCGTCAAACTTTGCGAAGGCCTTGTAAGTTTGGGACTAAAGACATCCAAGCGCGGTGGTTATTTGCCGCCTAGGAGCAAAACGTTTCAAGGAATTTTTGAAAAATATTCACCCGATAGATAAACCTATGGGTCTTCAATCGAACTTAGCCAAAGTTTAAGCTCTATTTTACAAACCAAGTTCCGGCATTTGTTGACACGCGATAAACGGGATTAGATATGTAAGTAAGCAAGATCTGAAATTACTCTGATCGCGGTCACTCCTGACACCGCACAGTTTATATCCGGTAGCAAATGAACTTTCTTAATAATCAGCCTGCGGACAATATTGAGACCCAAAATAATAACGGAGCCACACGATGGTACCCGGTTTATCAGGGACTGCGCGATGCTGTTGTCAGCCACCAACTGCTGCCTGGAACCAAACTACCTGAGGATGAACTTGCAACAATTTATTCGGTGAGCCGATCTGTCGTCCGGTCGGCCTTGCAAGCCCTCGCCCATGATCGCCTTGTCAGATTGGAGCCCAATCGCGGCGCATTTGTTGCCGAACCCTCTCGTGAAGAAGCACGAGAAGTGTTTGAAGCGCGGACACTGATTGAGCCCGAAGTCGCAGCTATCGCAGCAAAGGTTTCGAAGGCGGAAGATATCGCGAAGCTTCGCAAACACCTGCAGGATGAACATGAAGCTCTTCATGCGGGTCGGGACAGTGATGCCATCAAACTGTCTGCCCGATTTCATCTTGATCTGGCCAGAATTGCTGGACATTCGATTTTAGCAGCTTTTGTTGCAGAGTTATTGCCCCGCTCATCGCTCATTATAGCCTTATACTGGCAACGCAGGGAAACAACATGCGAAAGCCACGCTCACAATGCGCTGATTGACTCAATAGAAAAACGCAGACCAAACGAAGCATCATTTCTAATGAAAGCCCACATTTTAGATCTTTTAGACGGTCTAAATCTTAACAGAACCGAAAAAGACCATAAACGGCTATCAGATATACTTAAATAAAAAAAATATTACCAAAATTCGAAAGAAAGAACTTAAATATATTTTAAAAAATGACAGCTCCTCGCGCATAAATTACACCGCGAGGAGCTATAAATTCAAACTTAATAATGAACCGACAAAGAATCGATAGGCGTTGTCTTTGGCGGCGCAAACTTTGTCAGATTGATACCTTCTACTGCCGAGCGATATTCTTCGATGCTTGGTGTACGGCCCAGGATGGCAGACAGAACCACCAACGGTGTGGATGCCAGCAAGGATTCCCCCTTCTTCTCTGCGGTATCTTCAACAACGCGGCCCTGGAAAAGACGGGTGGAGGTTGCAAGAACCGTATCGCCTTTTCCAGCTTTTTCCTGATTGCCCATGCAAAGATTGCAGCCCGGACGCTCCAGATAGAGAATATTCTCATATTCGGTGCGGTTGGCAGTCTTTGGCTTCGCATCATCGAATTCAAAGCCAGAATATTTCTGAAGAATTTCCCAGTCGCCTTCGGCTTTCAGCTCATCAATGATGTTGTAGGTTGGTGCTGCGACAACAAGTGGAGCGTTAAATTCAATCTTGCCTTGTTTCTTTTCAAGGTTCTTGAGCATCTGGGCTACGATTTTAATATCGCCCTTGTGAACCATACAAGAACCAACAAAACCTAAATCAACTTTCTTGTTGCCACCGTAATAGGAAACCGGGCGGATGGTGTCATGGGTATAACGACGCGAGACGTCGGCATTGTTGACGTCCGGATCCGCAATCATAGGCTCGTTGATTTCATCAAGATCAACAACAACTTCAGCAAAATACTTTGCATTATCGTCTGGTTTCAGCGCAGGCTTTTCGCCCGAACGGATTTCGAAAATACGTGCATCTGCCTTGTTGATCAGACCTTGTAATGTTTCAGCGGCATTATCCATGCCCTTGTCGATCATAATCTGAATACGTGATTTTGCTATTTCAAGCGATTCAATCAGTGTTTCATCTTCAGAAATACAAATCGAAGCTTTGGCCTTCATTTCCGCTGTCCAATCGGTGAAGGTAAATGCCTGATCCGCCAGCAATGTGCCGATATGGACTTCGATGACGCGACCCTGGAAGACGTTGTCACCATGCTGCTTGAGCATCTGCGCCTGTGTTGCATGTACAACGTCGCGGAAGTCCATATAAGGCTGCATCGTGCCTTTGAATGTTACTTTAACTGATTGCGGGATCGGCATGGTTGCTTCACCAGTTGCAAGTGCCAGTGCAACGGTGCCGGAGTCCGCACCAAAAGCCACGCCTTTGGACATGCGTGTATGGCTGTCTCCGCCAATGATAATATCCCAGTCATCGACAGTAATATCGTTCAGCACTTTATGAATAACGTCTGTCATTGAATGATAAACGCCGTTCGGATCACGTGCTGTAATCACGCCAAAATTATTCATGAAGCGCATTAGCTTCGGAATATTGACCTGAGCCTTTTTGTCCCACACTGATGCAGTATGGCAGCCAGACTGATAGGCGCCATCAACCAGCGGCGAAATGACAGTTGCAGCCATCGCTTCCAGTTCCTGCGCAGTCATCAGGCCGGTTGTGTCCTGCGAACCGACGATGTTCACTTTTACACGAACGTCTGAACCGGCATGAAGAATTTTGCCCGGAGTGACACCAACAGCGTTGCGATTGAAAATCTTCTCAACTGCGGTAAGGCCCTGATTTTCTATCGTAATTTCTTTGTTTGGTGCAAACACTGGTGTTGGTTCGATGCCCAGCGTCTGTGCAGCAAATGTCTGGAGCTTCTTTCCAAAGACGATAGCATAAGAGCTTCCGGCCTTCATGAACTCCATCTTCTGCAGTGTGAAGGAAGATGCGACATCAACCAACTCACTGCCGTTTTCATCACGAAGTTTTTTATTTTTAGTGTCGATATTTAAAATAGTGCCTGTTTCAACGGAGAACTTTTGTTCAAGAATCGGGTTTCCATCATTGTTGAGGATCGGCTTGCCATCTTCACCAGTCTTCTTAACCCAATTTTTCAGGTTGATGCCGATGCCGCCCGTCACGTCAACAGTCGTCGCAAAAATTGGCGAGATGCCGTTGGTGCCAGCGACAATCGGTGCGAAATTGACAAAGGGCACGTAAGGGCTGGATTGCTTTCCTGTCCACAATGCTACGTTATTGACGCCTGACATACGCGACGAGCCAACACCCATTGTACCCTTTTCAGCGATCATCATAACGCGTTTGTCAGGATGCTGCTTTTGCAACGCCACAATTTGCTGCTGCGCTTCCGGCGAAATCATGCACTGACCATGTAACTGACGGTCGGAGCGGGAATGCGCCTGATTTCCCGGCGACAGAAGGTCGGTTGAAATATCGCCTTCAGCGGCAATGAAAGTTACAACCTTGATTTCGTCATCGATGTCAGGGAGCTTGGTGAAGAACTCTGCCCTCGCATAGCTCTCAAGAATGTCTTTGGCGACCGGATTTTCTTTTGTATAGGCGTCACGCAGACGGAACATATCCGCGTCGTAGAGGAAAACCTGTGTTTTCAGAACATCGCCGGCTTTGGTCGCAATTGAAGCATCATCACCCAATGCGATATCCAAAAGCACTTCAACCGATGGCCCGCCCTTCATATGTGAAAGTAACTCGAGAGCGAAATCAGGCGTTATTTCCGGAACGACGGTTTCACCGAGAATAATTTTCTTCAGATATGCAGCTTTGACGCCTGCTGCACTGGTTGTACCCGGCAACGTGTTATAAATGAAAAAGTTCAACGCTTCTGCACGATGTTCATTCGCGCTGTCATCAATGAGGGCAGTGATTTCCGCTGTCAAGGCGCCATCATCAATCGGCTTCGGAGCGAGCCCTTGTGTTTCTCTGCTTTTAATTTCAGCGAGGTAATCCAGATACAGGGTCATCGTAATCCCAACGTCATTATGTTGCACGGCTTTGAAGGACAGCGCCGCCAAACGAGAATTTCAATCTGGCGGTTTATTATGGGTTTCGCGTACGCCAATCAAGGCCAGCTGACAAGATGCCGCATTTCAGCAAATAGTCGTAAACTTGCTAAAACGGGAATTTACAAGGAACATCGTATTCCACTTGTTCAAGTTACGCAGGCATAGGCCGCCCACTGAATAACTTCAAATTTTATCTGCCAAAGACTCATAAAAATGAAGCTATTTACGGGCAAAGCCGTTCAACCACGAATTCAGAAGTGAAGCGTTCAAAGTAACTATTCTACCATACACTGCACAGCGCTATTTCAGACGACCTTGGCAGCAACAAGCGCAAATCCCCTTTAGGACCTTTGTGATAAATTTCTCCGGCACCTCAGGTTACCGCGATAATTGACTTTATTTTTAAGACGCCAAAGGAAATGTACAATTCCGGCGAGCCCATCAATATCCGTGAAGCTACCCTGTCGACCCAAACGAACCGTTAAGCAAATTAAGTTGGCGTAGTTTTTGGATAAGATTTTATATTTTCCGCAGCGTATTTCACTGACTGGCTGGATATCTTACCCTGCTACGATTGATACCGTTCGACTATTCTTCATTTCATCGAGCGGCACCAACAACATTTATTACTCCATATTGCCATTCAAGCCGCGTCACAGTACTCAGCTATCTTAGAAAGAACACTATTTAATCCAATGTATACGGGATCGAAATGAGGCGCAAAGGGTGATTATTCACTTTAACGACGTAACTGTTCAATATGCTGAACATACAGCGCTTTATCCACTCACGATATCTATCTCCGAAAAGAGGATAGGTATTGTCGGCTTGAACGGATCAGGAAAATCAACCTTTGCACGGCTTATAGCGGGCCTTGAAACAGTATCCTCTGGAAAAATTACTAAAGAAAATGTGCGCCTTAACGGGCGCGTGAGCTATATTTTTCAAAATCCGGCCAACCAGATCATAATGCCTACCGTACAGGAAGACATTGAATTCGGTCTTAAAAACCTTGTGGCAGATAAGAAAATGCGTGCAGAAGTGTCTAAAAATATGCTTTTGCAATTAGACGCCGAGCATCTGGCATCTCGTCGTGTGCACGAACTTTCTGGTGGCGAGTTACAACTTGCGGCCTTAGCATCAGTGCTGGTCACCAAACCAGAACTTATTATATTTGATGAACCAACAAACCAGCTTGATTTTAGAAATCGTAGAACTGTTGATCGGACCATTCACGGACTACCGCAGCAAACAATTGTCATCACCCATGATTTACAGCTGGTTGAAAAATATGACCGCGTTCTTGTTTTTCATGAGGGAAGACTCGTCGAAGACAACTGCCCTTCAATTGCCATTGCCAGATATTTGGAAATAGCAAATTGATTCGCTCTCTTTATATAGATGGTGAGGGCTTACTTTATAAAACACCCATCAAACTGAAATTATTATTATTATTTTCGATAGGAATTATTTTATATGTTACAAATAATTTTCCGTTACTGATATCGATATGCATCTTTTGTGGAATTATCTATTTTTCAATTCGGCAATCGCTTGTACCGGCACTAAAGCGATTACTTCCGATCTTTATAACTATTTTGATAGTTTCCTTATTTAGCTTTTTTCTCAGAGACAAAGAAGAAGCAGTTTTTCAATTGCTGAGGCTGACAAGTTTAATGCTTTTTGCGGCAGCGATAACTGCAACCACGAAGATAGGCGAATTCATTCAAGCAATTACAGATTTTTCCAAACCACTTGAACGGATCGGCATTGCCAACGCTGAGGATATTGGTCTTGCAATTGGATTGATTTTGCGCTTTGTACCCGAAATCTTGACACGCTACGAAGCAATACGAGACGCACACAAAGTGCGCGGATTGAAACTACGCCTCTTAACGATACTGCCGTCACTTATTATACTCACACTGCAGCAAGCTGATCAGATTGCGCAAGCGATCGACGCAAGAAATTTGCGGTCACGCTGAGAAGTCATCGAAACGAAAAGTGAAATCATGCACACCAAAGATATCGTTTTTGTTTCGCTGTTTGCCGCAATCATCGTAGTTTTAGGCCTTATCCCTCCGATCACCCTCGGTTTTATTCCGGTGCCAATCACCGCTCAATCATTCGGCGTCATGCTCGCCGGCATGGTTCTTGGTGCTAAGCGGGGCGCGATTGCAGTCTTGTTGGTAATCACTCTTGTGACTATAGGGATGCCGGTTCTTTCAGGTGGACGGGGCGGACTAGCCGTCTATACAGGCCCAACTGTCGGCTTTTTTATCGGCTGGGTTCCTGCTGTGTTGACCACGGGCTTTATAGCACAAACCTTTATCAAACGGTCCCAAACTAATATTATACAGTTGGCAGGCTTTGCAATTGCGTCAATAGTCGGGTGCGTTATCGTGCTATACGCGGTGGGTATCATCGGGGTTATGTTGATAACGGGACTTTCATTCTATACAGCTCTGATAGGAGCTATGGCATTTATACCGGGAGACATTATCAAAGCGGTATTAGCTGCCATTGTTGCTCGTTCCGTTTTGATAAATTATCCTGTTTTACCTCAACAGCGATAAATCAATTATTTTCTGCGCATCATCAAAAGCCATTCAATTATACAATGTTTCGCTGATAGCTGATACTGATGTGGTCACCATTGGTGGATAACTGGCACATGTCTCGATCACATCCAGACTTATTAATGAACAGCGCCGTCATCTTAGGCGGTGCGCATGGTTCACTTGCTTTAGCACGAAGCTTGGCAAAACTAGATGTAAAAGTATTTTATATCACCAACGACAATCCCTTAACTCAATGGTCACGCCACATAAAAAAGACCATTTTTTGGTCCGGACCACAAACAGCTAATGCGGCGGAAGAAATCCTTCAAATCGCTAAATCATTTGATCTGAACGGTGCGTTACTGATCCCCGCAGGTGATCAAGATGTAAAATTTGTTTCTCAAAACACCAAAATTCTTTCATCGACATTTGCGCTTATAACGCCGGAATGGGAACAATTAAGGTGGCTCTGTGACAAGCCTAACCTATATAAACGCGCAGCAGAATTACAAATCGCCCATCCAACAACTTACAAGATCACCGCTTTAGGCGATATTCACGAACAGAGCTTTCGTTTTCCGGTTGTACTGAAACCCAATATGGGCGGAGGCAACAGTGCCCTAGCTAAAGCTAAGGTGATAAGGGTTGATGACAAACCCTCCCTCGTTAAAGTTTATGTTTCTGCGAGCCGTGAACTGGGAGCAGAGAATATAGTTATTCAACGCTTAATCCCTGGTGATGGAGATACACAGCTATCCTATGCGGCTTTCTGGCATAAAGGTGCGCCAATCGGGGAGTTCACCGCTCAGCGAAGTAGGCAGTATCCCGTTGACTTCGGATTCACGAGTACGTTCGTAGAGACCATCAATTCACCAGAAGCCATAGACGCAGCTCGCAAAATTCTGAGTTCCGTTCATTATAGCGGGTTGGTCGAAGTGGAATTTAAACGAGACCTCACCGATGGTAGCCTCAATATTCTGGATGTGAATCCCCGTCCCTGGTCATGGTTCGCTTTGAGCAGTGTCACTAGCTCAAACCTTACCACAATGCTGTGGGACGCCGTGAATAATCGCGCGCCACAACCTGAAGTGCTGATGCAGCGTAACGCAGCTTGGATATATTTATCTCGAGACATAATAGCTGCCACTATACTAATAAGCAGAAGAAAGCTAAAGCTCAGAACCTATCTAGCGTCATTGCTCAAAGTTAAAGCATGGGCAGCGTTTTCATGGAGCGATCTAAAGCCCGGCTTCGCTGATCTTCCTATAACCGTCTATCGGGTATTAAAACGACGTATTTTCAATTAATGAAATAGAGTTTTCAGAAGGATCGGTCCAATGTGGCCTTTACACGCCGCTAAAAACGCCCTGAAATATAGTCTAATCAAGGGTGGACTGGAACTGACGTCTAATCCTCTTATGCACCGTCTTTTTCCTGAGGCAGGTGGGCGGGGCTTGATATTTACTCTTCATCACGTTCGACCTCAACAAGACAAAATATTTGATCCCAACGATATACTTTCCATCACACCAGATTTTCTCGAAGTTTCTATTCGCGTAGCCTTAGAACAAGGCCTCACTCCAGTTCACCTACATGACCTGCCAGACTTACTTAACAATACTACAGACAAGAGAAATTTCGTCGCCTTCACACTTGACGATGGATATAAAAACAACGCAGAATTTGCGGTACCCATATTTCGTAAGTTCAATATCCCTTACACTATTTTTATAAGCCCAGGCTTTGTCGACCGCAGCCGGACAATCTGGTGGGAAACAGCAGCCGCACTGACACGTGAAGCGAGCTCTTTTCGTTTTGACTTTGGCGCTGGAACAGAAACAGTACAATGCCAAACTTATACTGAAAAATTTACGGCCTTTCAGCGGTTAGCTAATCTCGTTCAATCCATTAACGAAGATGTTGCTGTCCAAAGGATCGACAACGCCGCACGGGCAAATCAAATTTCCCCGATAAATATCGTAGACGAACTTATAATGAGCACCTCAGATATCCAGTCACTGGCGTCCGATCCATTTGCTCACTTTGGCGCGCATACCGTAAACCATATTAATCTAAAGCGGGCCACTTCCATCCGTTTAAAACAAGAAGTAGAGGATTCAATAAGTCTCCTAAACCAAATAACGGGCCAGACGCCGCGCTCATTTTCTTATCCTTATGGCTGGAAGACCGCAGTTAGTGAACGTGAATCAAATGCTATTGCCGATGTTGGCATTCGTGTAGCTGTCACAACACAACCGGGCATCCTGACCTCAGAAAGCCTGACGCAACTTACAACATTACCGCGCGTTTCACTAAACGGTCGCTTCCAGAAGCGCCGTTATGTAAAGGCACTGATTTCTGGAATACCATTCAAATTAATAAAATAGAGTTGATCACTCTTATAAAACTAAAATACAATATATTTTTTGAAAAAATAATACTCTTACAAATAATATATTAATATTACTCATAATTATTTATAAGAAACACAACAATTTTATAAAAGCCAACCATTTTATCTGTTTCATCACAGTTTTTGATGGTACGATACTTTCTAAGACTTGGAGTGATGCATTAAGGGGTAAGTTCCACACGGCAGTGCCACGATGACTGAGGCAATTCCGCGGCCAATACGAAATAGTAAACAGAGCCTAAGAGGGCTCTCGAAGCGTTGCGGCATCAATCAGAAGACAGTTACGAAGTGGCGTAAACGCAATTCCGTTGTCGATCTTCCTGCAGGACCAAGGGAACGGCGTTCAACGGTACTGTCGGTTGAAGAAGAGGCAGTTATTTTTGCCTTTCGCAAACACACACTTCTGCGACTTGATGATTTCTCTATGCTTTGCAGCCAATCATTCCGCACCTGACACGTTCATCGCTGCATCGTTGTCTCCAGCGCGATGGCGACATCTGGCTGATGAATAGGGCAAATGGAACGGCGTTTTCCGCCGATCTCGACACTGGGTTGAGACCGGCGTGTTCGAAGCAATGGTTCAAGTTCTGGCTGATCTGGCCGAGCAGGATCAAAACGCCGTCATGATCGACAGCACGATTGTCCGAGCGCATCATTGTACGGTCGGCATAAAACGGGACTCAGGAGATCAAGTCGTTTGGTCGATCATGCGGCGGCTTCACCACCAGGCCCCATGCTTGCTGCAATGCAAAGGGCGGCCGATCAGCTTCGTGCTGACGCCTAAGACGCATCCTGAAAAGTGTGAAACGGTTTTCGGAACAAGATGCGCGTAAAAACAAAGAGATAGAGCATTTCGAATGTTTCAATGAAAACTGGAAATGCTCTAGGCAAAGTCATGATACCCAAGGCTTTGCGCCCTTATTCGGGATGATCTCCGATCGGATTGAAGCTTTCCTCGCCGACAAGGATTACAATGCCGACGCCACTCGCGACGAATTTGCCAGCACTGACGTCGAGGCCGCCATCCCCTCAAAAAGAAACAGCCACGAGCCAATCACACACGACGAAGCCATGAAATCCTGTCTTGGCTTCGTCGTCATAGCCGCAGTCAAACTATGGGTACATTTTGTCCACGAGCGCTAAATTACTCTGCTTTATTACTCCTTACGGATAATTAAGAAGCTTCGCTACTTCAGTAGAGCATCAGTCACGTCGACATTGTCGAGTGCAGACAATTTATCCAGCGGTGCCAATTTCAGCTCATTCACGGCAAAGAGCCGTGGCAAATCGAACTTTATAAAGTTCAACCCGTCGTACGTGCGGATATAAAATTCGCTCTTGTTCAGGTCTGCGAGAACCGTCCATGACGTATATTCTGTCTCGTACTCCTGCCCGGGCTTCGACGGCACCGATTCAAAATCCAATCCACCCGATTGCGGACGATCAATCGTAATACCACGCGGACGGTCAAAATTATTCATTATATGACCGAGCGATTTAATCGCGTTTTCAGGCTCAGGTTTTTCCGCATAAGTGGCGTAGTAAGCGGCGCGCACGAAACGGCCTACCGATGTGTTGGACGCAGGCAATCCAGCGGTAGCAATACCAGGATCTGGCTGAGAAACCTTGAGATCACCAAACTGGCCAGTCGATTGATCAAGATTTGACAAAAACGTGTAGTTATTCAGGTTGGTCAAATGCCACGTAAATTCAGGACCATTGGTCATCACACCAACAGGATTGTCGTAGACATTTTGCTTTTCGCTTGAGAATTCAATCACAATCGATTTCCCACCACTGTCATGGACGACAAAGTGGAATGGCGTCTTAGCGCCATGCAAAGGCGCAAGCGATGTCAGAATAACCGTATTTTCGCTTAAGCTGGCCTTTACTTTTTCAGCGCTGTCAAACTGTCCGAGAACCCATGATCCGAGGTCAATTGCAGCAAGCATTGCCTTGGTCTTAGCAGCATTATCGGCAGGTCCAGAAGCACCAGCATAAGCCAGAACGCTAAACGTCAGCCCCTTTTCATTGATGCCTTCGACGATCTTCAGATCCTCAATCGTTTCATTTGGGACAACAATTGCAAAGATTGCATATTTCGATTCATAGTTGAGCGGATCATGCCCATCAACGGCAGACGTAAACTGATGACCACGAGGAATAGACGCGGCCAAGTATGGCAGCTCTAACGACAGCTCCATCGTACGACCTGCATAGGATCCTGCTTTTGCGTCTTTGAACAATAGCGCAGTACAGGCAAGCCATAAATCATGTGAAGTCTGAAAAGTAGGCAAGTCGGTAAAAAACGGCAAAACATTTGACAACAAAGACACTTTTCATCCCCTTTGAAATATCAGACCTTTTCGAGGCAGCAGCCCAAGCCCTTAAGAGCTACCAGCTGTGTATATTGCATTCAAGTGATAAGAGCCGCGTATTGAAGGAATATGGTTCTGACTGCCACTTAATAATAAATATCACAGCACCATCATTAAATATGCGCGTGCTATCACGCGAAAGAAGATCATACGGCTTGCAGTCGAGGCTGGCTTCCCGTAACTCTTTTGTGGGGTAGGAATCTGTCTCATATTGCACGCATATCTTACGGAGACCTATTGCGTTGTCTGGGCCATCATTCTCTTTGTTAGGGGCATATTTCCCATCGTGGATGCTTTGTCTTCTCGTCGCGATCGTTATCACAATATTGCTGCGCGTGGTGTTTATTCGTCTTGGCGTAGACGACATCCTGCCATTTCGCTTGACAGCTTATACTGCAATCGTCATCGCGATCGCCTGCGGCCTCGCGCTTTTTGTGTATGGGCGATAACATGACAAGCAACGCTTACAACAAAAGAGAATTCAGTATCGTTGGTGTCGTTCTGACGGGTATATTGATTATTGTCGCCGTCGTGATGGGGTGGCTTTATCTTCGAGAAGCACACAATAATCCATTGTCGGATGACGCCGTCATCGGCGCAAATATTGTCAATATTGCTGCGACGGTACCGGGCAGAATTATCGCTATTGATGTGCAGGAAAATCAGGCGGTCAAAAAGGGAGATAAGCTCTTTTCTATTGATCCCGTGCCGCTTCAGCTGCTTGTCGATCAAACAACGGCAGATCTCGCAATTGCCGAGGCAACACTTGATACGCAACGGCGAGCCGTAAAGGCGGAATCGCAAAACGCACTGATCGCTGATCAGCAGGTTGCGCGTGCGCGCACCAATCTCGATCTCGCAGAAGCCACGCTCAAGCGTCTCGAAGCATTAAGCCCAAAGGGCTACGTAACGAAACAACAAGTTGATGATGCCCGTACCCTGCGCAACGATGCGCAGATCAGTCTCAGCCAGGCCGTCAAACAAGCCGAGGCCGCCAATACTTTGGTTGGAACGCTTGACAGCTCTCAAGCTCTGGTACGCGCTCGACAGGCAGCACTCGCTCTTGCGCAGCATAATCTTGATAACAGCGTGGTTTACGCGCCGCATGATGGACGCGTCGTTGGTGTGCGTAATGGCACCGGGCAGATCATTGCACCGGGCCAATCTGTTTTCACATTGATTGATACCGCAAGCTGGTATGCTTCGGCAACTTTCCCGGAAACCGAACTTACTGGCATCAAAGTGGGCGATTGCGCGGAGGTCCGCATTATGGCTGACAGCTCAATTGTGGTTAAAGGTGTTGTCGAGGGTATTGGCTGGGGCGTATCCTCAGAAGACCTGATCAACATTCCGCGTAGTCTGCCTTATGTTCCAAAGAACCTGAATTGGGTTCGCATCGCGCAGCGCTTTCCGGTCCGTGTAAAACTGATTAATCCGCCCGCAGAGCTGACCCGTTCTGGTGCCTCGGCCGTTGTGACAGTGTTAAATGGCAAAAAGTGCTGACAACACACTGCGCGGAGCGGTTCGCGAAACCTTAGCGGACCTTGCGCCTTTTCCGGGTCGCATGGCAACTTCATGGCGCGTCGCAGCTGTTTGCGCGCTGGTCGCTGGCATAGCAATGATGTTCCACATCCCGGAATCTGCGATCAGTTGTTATCTCGTCATCTTTTTGATGAAGGCAGATGGTGCCGAAAACACCATCGTTGCGACAGCGGCGGTTATAGCAATTACATTGCTCGTCGCCATGATGATCCCCGTTCTGCAATGGACTATTGAGTCTGCTCTTTTGCGCATACTGGTGATGATTCTCGTCTCCTTTGTGTTTATTTTCATCGGTGCGGCCAGCAAACTTGGTGAAGGCGGTAGCATTGTTGCCTTGATCATCGCGTTCATTCTCAGCCTTGTGAATGAAGTTCCAATTAATGGCGTCATTTCTTTCGCACTGCGCTATGCGTGGGAAATGGCCATTCTACCGATGTTTGTCATCGCGGGTTTCTGCCTGTTTTTCGGACGCTGGAGCTTGACGTTGCTGCGCGAAGAAATGCGCGAGCGATTGCTGGTTGCAAAAGAAGCCTTGCTTCAGAAAACGTCAGCAACCACTGAAGCGCTAAAAGAAAAACTGGGCGCAGCCAATGATGATGAAAACAAGCGTTCGATGCTTGTTAAAATCCTCCATCAAACAACTACAGATAAAGCCGCTAAAATCCAATCGGATATTCCGGCTTCTTATCAGCTGTTGTTTGCAGTCTCCGCACTTCCGGCTGACACTTCTGATGAGAGCAAGAAAGAATATATCGAGCACATTGATCAGATGGTCACAGCTCTCGATAAGGGCGAGGCACTGCCTGCGCCTAAGATTGAGCTAAATACATCGAGTAGCAGACAAGAAGCAGGTCTCCTGCAAGCGCTTCGCAACATTGCGGGTAGCGAGAAGACTGCATATGGCAAAGGATCAGGCGATAGCTTTTTTGCCGCCGATGCTTTTACCAACCCTGTTTATCAGCGCTTTGCGCTCAAAACAACACTGGCTGCTATTCTGTGTTATATATTCTATGCCGCTATCAATTGGCAGGGCATCCATACGGCCATGGTCACATGCTATGTCGCCTCAATGGGAACTGCGGGCGACACCATCCACAAGTTGACTTTACGTATTACCGGTTGTCTCATCGGTGCCGTCATCGGAATTGGGTCGCTGATTTATTTGATGCCGCAGCTTGAAACTGTTGGTGGCCTGATGGTGCTGGTGTTCATCGTCGCGCTTTTGGCGGCATGGGTTACTGCTGGTAGCGAAAAAGTGTCTTATGGCGGCGTGCAAATCGGCCTGGCTTTTACACTGACGGTTTTGCAAGGCTTTGGCCCGACAACTGACATGGATACGGCACGTGATCGTATTATCGGCATTCTGGTCGGCAATTTTGCCGTCTATATTGTTTCGACGCTCATCTGGCCTGCGCCTGTGGCAGCAGTTATCCGCCAAAAGCTTTCCGATACAGCTCGAAAAATTGCACAGATTGCATCCGCGCAACCGGATGACCGCATGAAAATGATTGCAACGGCAGCCGAAGCTGAGCGTCTTTTAGACGAAGTGCGCTATTGTTTTTATCTATTGCCCTTTGAGCCATCTGGGCTGCGACCGTCATCAGAGCTCGAAAAAACATTTGATGTTGCTGTCACGCAGCTTGCCTCGTTGAACAGGGAAGTCTACTTCTCATCTGAGGCAATCCCGGATGCTGCTGAACGATTGAATATATTGTCTGCGCAACTCGGGTCTGTTGGTGTACAAGGAGATGGCTTATCTGCCGATCAGACTCCTCCCGTTGCTGGCGTTGAAGATATTGGGGCAAAACAGATCGATATGCATCTTACACATCTGGAAACAGCGTTGGCGGATGGTAAGGCATGAAAAAACTTGCACAGCTGCGATCACCAATACTTCCTTTGCTCCTAGCGTTGTCGCTTGGCGGTTGCGCTACGGATGCGCTTAAGCTCGCGCCCGAAGCGTCCGACAAGCCCTGGAAAGAAAATAAGAACGGTGGCGCGCCAGCCAGCACTCCCGACGGGGTGAAAGATTTTAGCGTTCCGGCCAATCCCGAACTGGCTTTGATTTCAAGCCCAGTCTCGGTGAACACACAGTCGGAATATAATCTTGCGCAATTAATCGATCTTGCGCAGCGCAGCAATCCTGCGACCAGAAGCGCATGGGAACGAGCACGACAAGCAGCTCTTGCTGTCGGCATGGTCGAAGCGACCATGTTGCCGATCATAACGGCCAACGTCATTGGTGGCGTTCAAAAGACGTCCACACCTGTCGATGTTCCGTTAATCGGCGAGCGCACGGTTAACACGACACTACGCGGCGTAACCCCCAATATTGCTCTGCAATGGCTCGTATTCGATTTTGGACAGCGCGCGGCTTTGGCCGAAGCTGCTAAGCAAGTTTCATTTGCGGCCAATGTGACTTTCAATGCTTTGCATCAGAAGGTCATCTTTGATGTAACCCGGACGTACTACGAATATAGCGCGGCTGTTGACGGCTATCGCATCGCTCAACAGACATTGCGCAACAGCAAAGCCGTTCTCGCCGCTGTTCAGGCTAAACTGAATGAAGGTCGTGCAACAACAGTTGAACTCGCACTTGCACGTCAACAGGTCGCGCAATCCGAACTGCGCATTGTACGTGCAGAAGGCCAACAGCAAGTCACCTATCAGGCACTTCTTGCAGCGATGGGCGTCAATGCAATGGTAAAGATCAAGGTCGACGGCTCTGCGAACCATAAGCTGCCGGCGAGTTTTGATGGTGTTACCCAATCGGTTCTCGAAACCGCTTTGTCACGGCGCCCTGATCTGATAGCAAGCTATGCTGCCCTCCAGGCGAGTAAGTCAGGCGTCAAGGTGGCTCAGGCTGAGTTCATGCCGAAAGTCTTTGTAGCGGGCGCACTCTCGTCAAGTTCAAACAGTTTCAATGCCGGCAGCCTGCCATCCATCGGCAACCAAACGTCAGCGCTGGCATTCTTGTTGGAGCCACAGTGCCGCTCTTCGACGGTGGGTTTAGAGCCGCGCAGTTGAAGAATGCGCAGTCAACACAAAGTGCAGCAACTGAGACATTCCGCAGAGTGCAGCTTGATGCCGTTGCAGAAATAGTCTTGGCTTCCAATGCGCTGAGAACCGCGCTTGCGGCCAATAAAGCGGCGGGTGTTCTTGTTCAAACCTCGGCAGTTGCTTTTGATGCAGCACTTGAGGCCTATAAAAATGGCCTAGGGACAATCACGATTGTGAATGAAACCAACAATGCGCTTTTGGATGCAAAGCTTGCGCAGACGGACGCACAGGCCGCGTCGCGCATTGCAGCGGCTAATCTCGCGTTTTTCACCGGCGCACTGACATCCAGCAAAAGCCTTGCCGGTGTTTCGAATGATTTATAAGTTTAGTGAGCCCGACATGGATTGCCAGAAGTCTTAATGTAAGGCCATCAAGCACTTTCAGCTCAACTGTTCTGACTGCGGGGATTGAATGTCGAAATACTGGATAGCCGCTGCAATCGCTGTTCTTTTTGCCATTACGGCATTTACCGCGTGGTTTCTGATGCGCCACAGGCGCGGCTGGTCACGCAGCATATCCGTTCATGTCGTTTTTGTTGGGATGATGTTTGGCGCGATCCTCACCATCCGTCAAATCGCCTTCATGCTGCTTGAGGATTATCATATCACGGATATTACGCCCGATATGATCAAGACAGCATCAGTGTTTGCGATGGCGCTGCTGACGATGCAGCAGCTTTTCCAGCTCATCAACCGCCTTACGCATAGCCAGATTGCACGTGGCAATGACGTCACATCGGCGCGGATGGTTGCGCGTATTCTGAAATTAGCAATCTTTGTGGTCATCATGCTGATTTTCGGCGAGCATTTTGGGATTGGACTATCCGGATTGCTTGCATTTGGTGGCATCGGCGGTATCGCGATTGGCGTCGCTGGCAAGGACATGCTGAGCAATCTCTTTTCCGGCGTTATGCTCTATTTTGACCGCCCGTTTAGCATCGGCGATTGGATCAGTTCTCCTGACCGCGACATCGAAGGCACAGTCGTTGAAATTGGCTGGCGTATCACCAAAATCACGACATTTGAAAACCGCCCGCTTTATGTACCAAATGCTGCGTTCTCAACAATCAGCGTCGTTAATCCGGGTCGCATGACAAACCGGCGCATCACCACGACTGTTGGCTTGCGTTACGAAGATGCTGATAAACTCGCGGCTGTCGTCGAAGACATCCGCAACATGTTGAAAAACAATCAAGATATTGATCAAACGCAGTCTTTGCTTGTTTATTTTGATGCTTTTGCCGATTCATCGCTCAACATTATGGTCTATTGCTTCACCAAAACGACAATCTGGGCCGACTGGTTGGCGGCACAGCAAGAAGTTTACCTGAAGATCATTGAAATCGTTCATGCGCGCGGTGCCGATTTCGCATTCGCTAGCGAAACGCTTTATATGCAGCCATCAGACGATAAAAAAGACACGAAAGAACCCGATACCCTGCACTCTTTACCAAAGCAAGTAAGACAAGATAAAGCTGATTGAATAAATACGGTATCCGCACGTGTAACGGCTGAATTGTGATACTGATTTCTGGTGTTGTGGTTTTGTTGGGATGAGTTTGCCTTTCGGGTCTTTTGTCATCTATCAGAAACGCGCATAGCCCGGCAGCATTTGCATCGGGCTTTCTGATTTTATTTCGGATTTTTGGTTGCGCGGCTCGCAACCACCGATACCAACATTCGTTGAAAGTATTAATCTAGGGGCTAGTTAAAACAGCCTCGTTCCATTCGTCGGCTCACATAACTGCTAAATGCATAATTCCCGAATAAAAGACCAACCCTGTCTTTGCGGATAACATTGTGCAAATGACCGGTTGGAAAAATCCGACAATTCATGACTGCCACACCTCATGAAGATGGAGCTAAACAGCCGTTATCGTCGCCCAAATTTAACATGTATCTGAACCCCATACGAATAGGGCTACTATGCTCCTGACGCATGAGTGTCTTGTCCGATACCTAGCCGTCTGTTCCATGCCTCATACACCATAGTTAAGTACAACGCCTTCTTCAGGCGACTGCGATTACTTTATGAAGGATCACTTTTCAAGGGCAGACCAACGGCACCCTCTCATCTCGTTGCTTGAAAGATCAAAAGCAGGCAAACACATAGTCAATTCACATCACAATAGACAGGAATTTAGCCCTGACAACCTTACCACCTCAAGCCAATATCTAACACCGAATGGGATCGCCTCATCACTGAAATCATATTCTGAACTATGGAGCGATGCGCTGTCTCCATTTCCAATAAACATGAACGCCCCCGGAACTTCCCGCAATATGAAGCCAAAGTCTTCAGCAGCCATTGTGGGTTCGAGATCGACCGTCACATACGTTTTAGGCGATGCCATCTCAGCAGCTTTGATGGCAATTGCTGTTTCTATTGGATGATTGATCGTCGGGGGATAAGGAATACATCCTTCTGGACGCAACGCTTCAATCCGCAGATCGAAACTGTTGGCGACTTGAAGACAAATGCGGTTGATTTCACGATGAATCACTTCAGCCACAGCATCAGAAAACGTTCGGATATTGCAGCGCATCTCAACAGTGTCAGGAATAATGTTCCACGCCTCGCCGCCATTTATGGAAGTGATAGAAATAACCGCAGGTGTAAGCGGATCGAGCTTTCGGGAAACAATGGTCTGCAATAACGTTATCAGGTAAGCGGCCGCTGTAATCGGATCCCGCCCACGGTGGGGTTGCGCTGCATGGGCGGCTTTGCCTTCAATTGTTATGAAAAGCGCGTCAGCCCCCGCCATCATTGCTCGCGGCGTGATACCGAACGACCCAATAGGCATTCCAGGCCAGTTATGCAAACCGAATGCTGATTTAACCGGATACCTTTCCAACAAGCCTGCGTCGATCATGGCTTTGGCGCCAGCCCCGCCCTCCTCGGCCGGCTGAAAACAGAATATGATTGTTCCGTCAAAATCACGTTTTTCCGCGAGCAATTTTGCAGCTCCCAGAAGCATGACGGTATGGCCATCGTGCCCACAGGCGTGCATCTTGCCCGTCGTTTGAGAACGGTGCTCTGCATTCGTCTTTTCCAGAAGAGGAAGGGCGTCCATATCAGCGCGAAGCAAAATCGACTTATCTTTACAGGTTGCCGGGCCCTTGTGACCGTGCAAAACACCAACTACTCCGCTCGGTGCGAGATCCCTCTCGATCTCGTCAAAGCCAAAGCGATGTAACTTTTCCTCAACGAACCCAGCGGTTAAAGGCAGATCGTACATGAGTTCTGGATTGCGGTGCAGATGATGGCGCCATTGAGTCAACTCCTCCACCAAATCAGGATGATCCGCTATCACATTTATAGACATGAATAGATACTCCCGGTATCAACCACCATATTGCTGTACCTGCGTATGTCTGGAGTTTCGTCCAGATCGGGAAACCCCACCGACACCGCTATGCGGCGTTTCAATCAGCAATCTATGACAACATCGACAAGCGGTGTTGCTTGGCAGAGCATGACGCGTCCACGCGCGAGGATCGGTTCCTCACCAATCAAATAATCAACCTTGCCTTCAACGATACGCTGCACACAGGATTGGCATTCCCCAGTGCGACATGAGAACGGCACATCAATTTCATGCGCGAGAGCGAGGTCGAGCAGAGTTCCGCTTTCCGGTTTCCACGTGAGCGTCTGGCCCGAAAGGGCAAATGTGACTGAACAAGGAGCGCGTGTGGCGACAGTTTGCGACGCAAAAAATGTGGGGCCACCGCTTTTTTGCTCAAACGCTTCTTTTTTGATGCTGCCAGGTAATGCGCCTAAAGCATTCAAACCTTCACATAATTCAGACATGAAACTATTAGGACCGCAAATATAAAAATCGGCTTTTGCGATAGGCGTCAATTGCTCAATGATACTGGCATTGAGCCGACCTTTATGATGACAATCATCGCTTATGCCCGGCCTTGAATAAGCTGTGAACAGACGAAGCGATGGATTAGCGTCTACCAGACGCTCTATATCCTCTTTGAAGGAATGGTGTTTCCCGCTCCGCGCCGCATGTACAAACCATATCTCGCGACCCGACTGCTCCCTTGCAAGTTTTTCGGCCATTGGCAAAAGCGGCGTTATCCCAACCCCTGCACTAATCAAGACAACCGGACGAAAAGGCTCGCTCTCCAAAACGAAATGTCCAGCCGGCGGCCCCAGCAACAATTCGTCGCCAATGTCTATCTCATCGTGAAGCATATCCGAAACACCGTTATTTCCGATCCGGCGCACCGTAATACGCAGTGAGTGAGTTTCCGGCGTACCCGAAATAGAATAGCAACGCTGACGAGCGGTCCTGTGACCGTCGTTCTTGGGGAGCGCGACGGTTACATACTGGCCTGGCGTCACGTGGCCAATTGGAGCGCTATCGCGTGGTTTCAAAACAAAAGACACCACATCAGCGCTTTCACGCTTGCGTTCGGCACACCAGAACTTGCGCTTGCCCGTCCATGCGGTGGGACGGGTATCCGCCCATATCCGAGATCTGGTAAAAGCAGCGGAACAATGAAAATAGATTTCCTCGGCAGATATGCTCAGCGCTCGTTTCTCACCCATATCATTGTTTGTTTCGCGATAGGCGCCATTCAACCTTACATTCTCGCATCTCCCCGGCTCCGCGGCCAGAACAGCACACTTGCCTGAATGGGGTATTGCTCTTCCTTGTGTACCATGACGGCCAGTCATATCGAGAAGGAAAGATTGTCGATTGGTGGTGTAGTCGGAATGCAGAGGCGCACCACCGACCAGTTCGATTACGATCTCACCGCTTTCGGTCTCATAAGCAAAGACGATGAAGGCCGCCTGGTCGATAAAGGACATAAAGCCGGGGCCTGCTATATTATAGGCCTTGGTCTGCACAATTGGGCTCGGTATCCCATAAAACTCTCGTAACCCAGCTTGAGCAAGACGATGCTCGGATTCGGTGTCTCGAACAATGGGTCCGCTCCCGTTCTCTATCTGCCATTTACGGTCACGCGCATATATATCCAACACATCGAGTGGCGGCTTCCGTTCGGTTGGATTGATCCAGAATCCACTCTTGCGAAATGCATCGCTCTGAATGAACTCCATTCTGGACGGCTTCAGCACCATGATACTCAAAGGACGATTGTCGTCGGCAGGAAACGCTGCGATATCGTCCTCACTTTGCGAGAAAGTGGCGTGGGCGATGACGTGCAGGTAAACATCCGTTTGCTTATTGAGCAGCACGAGCGCCACATTGGGATCGCTCAGTATGTTGCCGATAGTATCAAGTCGTTTATTCCCGACGTAATCAGGAAGCAGAAGGCTTCCATCCGCACGTATCCTGACAACACAAGGCTGACCGCCACGGGGAGAGACGTCCATCGCCCCCTCAGCACTGCGGGAAGCGATGAAAAGCAAAGTGGCTTTCTCAATAAAGGAGCGCTCAGTGTCGTTCATATTTGTGTTCTCCTTTTTCGGCTTCGATCGGCCTGTTCCCGACCGCGAGTAGCCAGCGCTCGTGTCAATCAGGCTACAGAGCTGCTTCGCCCACGCTGCGACGGTCGAAAAAATCTCGTCCGGGAACCGCATCCAGCAGACGCCGCGTATAATCGGCGCGCGGTCTTTCGAAGAGGTCCAATGCTTTAGCCTCTTCGACTACACTCCCTTTTTGCATGACCACGATGCGGTCAGCGATTTCCCTAGCGACCCTCAGATCATGCGTAATGAACAGCATAGTCAGCCCCATTTCCGCCTTCAGCTCGGACAAAAGCTTGAGGACTTGAGCCTGAACGGAAACGTCGAGCGCGGAGACGGCCTCGTCTGCAATCAAACAGACAGGCTCAAGCGCCAACGCGCGTGCAATACAGATTCTCTGCCGTTGCCCACCGGAGAACTCATGGGGATACCGATCCAGCGCATGCACTCCCAATCCCACTTTTTCCAGCCAATGCGTCGCGACAGACAGCGCCTTTGAACGAGGGGATCCGAACGCCATCGGGCCGCGTATAATGCTTTCGCCGACCTTCAATCTGGGGTCCAGTGAAGCATATGGATCCTGAAACACGATCTGTACCTTGCGCCTGAACTGGCGCAGATCTTCTCCACGCATTCTCTGCACGGGTGCACCGTCGAAAATAATCGAGCCATCATCCGGCTCGATCAAACGCAAGACCATTCGTGCGAGCGTGGACTTGCCTGAACCGCTTTCACCCACGACCGCCAATGTATCACCTTTGTTCAAAACCAAATTGAGATTATCTGCAGCGACAACGCGTCGAGGTGGTGCAAACATATCCTGTTTGGTCACGAATACCTTTTGCAGGCCATTGACCTGCAAAAGCGGCTGGCTTTTGCTCTCTACCGAACGCACCGATCCACGCCCCGGAACAGCGTCCAGCAAATCTCTTGTATATGAGTCATTAGGCGCATTCAGAATCGTGGCTGCCGGTCCCTGCTCAACGACTTTGCCATGACGAAGCACGACAACACGACTGGCTATATCGGCGACCACACCAATATCGTGCGTTATAAACAACACTCCCAAGTCGCGCTTTTTCTGCAGGTCGACGATCAAATCCAGTATCTGTCGCTGCGTCGTCACATCCAATGCGGTTGTCGGTTCATCCGCAATCAGCAGCTTCGGGTCATTGGCGAGCGCCATAGCAATCATCACGCGTTGACGCTGTCCGCCGGATAACTGGAATGGGTAAGCGGATAGAATCTGTTGGGGATCGGGCAAGCCAACCTGCCCAAACAGCTCCACAACCCGCGTACGGGCTTTATTCGAGGGCATCGACGTATGAACACAAACAGCTTCCGCGACCTGCGCCCCAACGCGCTGTAGAGGATTGAGTGCGGTCAGCGGTTCCTGAAACACCATTGCGATCCGGTTGCCTCGCAAGGTCCGCATATCCTTCGGCCCAAGGTCAAGCAGATCGCGGCCCTCAAACCTGATCTCGCCTTGCAGAGCCTTTACCTTGGTCGGAAGCAGGCCCAAGATCGCGTGGGCGGTCATCGATTTACCGGAGCCGCTCTCACCGACAAGACATACGATTTCGTTTTTGTTGAGGTTGAAACTAACGCCATCGACAGCATGGCTGCGATCAGCGCCCGTAGGCAGGCCGAGCACAAGGTTATGAATGGATAGCAACGGTTCGCTCATGCTCTGGATATCCTGGGATTGAGTGTATCGTTCAGCGCTTCCCCGACGAGATTGATTGCAACCACGGTTAAAAGGATTGCAACACCGGGAAAGACGCTCATCCACCACGCCTGTCGAATGACAGTTCGACCGGCTCCAATCATATAGCCCCAGCTCATCAGATTGGGATCGCCTAACCCCATGAAGGATAAGGCAGCCTCGATCAGGATCGCCGCCGCCACCGTTAGCGACGCGGCGACTATGATAGGCGAAACGGCATTTGGAAGAATATGCCGGACGACGACAGACAGCATAGACTGTCCCTGGCACCGGGCGGCTTGAACGAATTCACGTTGTGAGATCGTTTTCACCTGCGCTCTCGTCAGTCGCGCCAAAGGTGGCCAGCTAACCAAGCCAATCGCAAAGATGATTGTGGAGATCGAAGGAGTTAGAATAGCGACAAACAAGATTGCAAGCACGAAGCTCGGTATGGTCTGAAATATCTCCGTGAACCGCACAATAGCGGTATCGAGCATACCGCCACCATAACCGGCGACACAACCGAGTATTACTCCAATACCAAGTGCGGTTAGAGTGGAGGCCAATCCTATCAGAATGGAAACGCGTGCCCCATGTACGATGCCTGCTGCTACATCCCGCCCCAACGTGTCGGAGCCGAGGAGCATGCCGTTCTCTCCGGGCGCGCTGAAAGGCACACCAGCCATATCCCATGGCGAAGCCGGATAAAACCACGGTCCAACGACGGCGACCAGACAGATAAAGCCTAGGAGTATGAGGCCAACGAGGCCCGCTGGCCTACTCATGAATGTTCGTATGAAATCCCTCATAGCTTTTCTCCTATCGGCCGTTCACACGAGGATCGATAATCCGATGCAGAAAATCGGTCAGTAGATTGGTCGCGATAACCAGCATCGACATGATCAGAAACAAGCCTAGCAAAACGGGATAATCGCGCGCGGTCACCGCATCGTAGGTCAATCGCCCAAGACCTGGCCAAGAGAATACTGTTTCCACAACCACGGACCCACCGATCAGCGCGCCCGCTTGCAATCCCGCGAAAGTCACGACGGGAACGGCGGCGTTGCGCAACATATGGCGAGACAGGACTTGCGCCTCATTCAGACCTTTAGCACGTGCGGTTCGCACATGATCTTCGTGTGAAACTTCGATCAACGAGGAACGCATCAGTCGGATGTAGACGGCCATATAGATTGCGGCCAAGGTAACCACGGGAAGAATGGCGTGGCGCGCCACGTCAAACACATATTGACCCGTGGTGAAACTCGAAGCGCGAATATCCGCATAGCCAAATGCCGGTAGCCATTCGAGTTGAATCGAAAAGACCAGTACCAGCATCAGCCCGAGCCAAAAGACCGGCGTCGCATAAAGAAGCAATGAAACCAGCAAGATCGCAAGATCACCCCACGAACCATTCCGCTTTCCGGCGATTGCACCGAACAAGACGCCGCCAATCAACGAAAGGAAGAAAGCGGAAAGTGTAAGGAGCAAGGTTGGTCCCAACCGCTCGGCAATCAACTGACTGACGGCTGCCCGCTGCCGATAGGAGTAACCGAGATCGAATTGCAGAACCTTACCGACATAGGTAACAAGCTGGTTAAAAAACGGCTGATCGAGACCATAATCAGCTCGAATCTGCGCGATGAATTTAGCGTCCGCAGCGCCAGATTGACCGGCGATCACCGATGCGGGATCTCCCGGCGCTGAATGAATGACGGCGAAGTTTATTATCGCGATAACGAGGATCGTAACACGATCCCCGCCAGTTTCGCCAATAATCGGGAAAGAACGAACATTAGCTTGTCTTTAGAGTTTCTGTTGGCTTTTGGTGCGTGGAACCAAGCAATTGGTCGAGAACACCGAGAAATATTCCCGCTCCCTGGGGGATCAATTCATCTGGAAAATCATAATCCGGATTGTGGACCATGGGATGATCCATTCCCGAGCCTATAAACAGCAACGCCGATTTTGAACAAGAGCCGAACAATCCGAAGTCTTCCGCGCCCCTGATAGGCAGGTAATCCGTCACCCGGGACAATCCCATGCGTTCGACCGCATTGTCGAAAATCGCTGCGGCGTCCTGATCATTCACACAGGCTCTAAAGAAATTGTGTGTCGAATAATCCAGCGTCAGTCGTTCCTCGGCGGCAATCTTGCGCGCCATGTCGAGCGTTTCTTCCAGAAGCCCCATGACGGCGTCGCTTTCAGGCGTGCGAAGGGTCATGCGTATCTCTGCATTGCCCGGCGTGATGCCGAAAACGCGTTTACCCATTTCTACGCCAGTCACCGTCAGGCGCCTAAAGCCCGGTTCGACAGTCTCCCCGGCTTGAAGTCGTTGAAGGGCCGCGATGATACGCGACACCGCCATTGCTGGCGAAATGCCTGCTTCGGGCACGGAGGCGTGAGAAACCTTGCCCGTCAGCTTGATACACAGCCCCATCGACGCACAGGTGATTTGCCCCGGCGCTACTGCGATATGCCCCAGCGGCAAACCCGGCATGTTATGGATAGCGAAAGCATAGTCCGGCTTGATTGACGCAAACTTGGGATCGGCAATGACCGCCTCCGCACCATGTGCGGTTTCCTCTGCCGGCTGGAACAACAAAATGGCCCGACCGTGTAATGGCCACTTCCGGTGCAACTGACGGGCAACAGCTGCCATAATTGTCATGTGGCCATCGTGCCCGCACATATGCGCTTTTCCATCGTTGCGGGATTTGTAGGGAAGATCAGAGATTTCCTGGATCTGCAATGCATCAAGCTCGCAACGCAGTAACACCGCCGGCCCGCTTTGCTCACCTTCATAAACCAACGCCACACCGTGACCGCCCAATTCAGTTATCACCTGATCCGGTTTGGTGTCGGACAGAAAAGATACCACTTCTCGCGCTGTTTCGACTTCCTCACCCGACACTTCCGGAAACTGATGCAGCTTATGGCGCCAGTCACGCAAAACAGCGATTTCTTTATCGTCAATAGGGGATAACATTGACAACAGCCTTTCATCTGGTGGCCGCTTGCGACCACCCTCAATCTGGAATCATGTCGAGAACAACACTGCTGCGGTGTGTTCCGCTCTGGCTCTCAACGGGCGAGTGTAACGGTTAGCTCGAGGCGAAACTGACCGTACCGAAATTGGAATTGACGCCAGTGGCTGAGACCGCCACTTCCTTCAACCGATTATCATAAATCGTCGGGTATTTTTGTTCAGCCAGCCACAGGACGGGCATTTCTTCTACAAGAAGTTGTTGAACCTCGGTGTAATAGGCTTGGCGCTTTTCCGAATCCAGTTCCCCTGCCGCGGCCTCGAACAATTCGTCAACCTTCGGGTTAGAGTACCCAGAAGTATTGGAGAACATGACACCCTTGCGGATATTTGACGAGATATAGGTGCGGGCTACTCCGAGGGCGGGGTCGCCGTTTTGATAAAGCTGGTTGCCGCTGATATCGAAATCACCATTGCTGACGCTCTCAACCCAACCCGCCAGATCGTTGCTCTGCAACTCGACCTTGATACCTGCCTTGGCGAAAGACTGTCGCACATATTCCGCGATGCGGGTCCACGTCTCACCAGCGGGCACCATTGTGAACTTGAGCGAAACTCTCACGCCGTCCGAACCTGCCTTCAGACCCATTTCATCCAGCAGTTGCGTCGCCTTCGCGACCGATGGTTCGTAGGTCGGCACATCGGCGCTATAAAACCGCATCGAAGATGAAATTGGCCCCGTGGCCGCTTTCGCAAGCCCAAACAGGATGCGGTCGCGCACGAACTCCCGGTCGATCAGATGCATCAGCGCTTGCCTGAAACGCTTGTCGTTCATAGGTGGACGGCGACAGTTCAGTTCGATCCACAACATCGGCGAGAAATACTCGTAGCCGTCAGTCGTCATCTCAAGATGCGGCAGCGCGGCCAGACGCGCCACATCGAAGGGTTCAATGTCCTGCCACTGCGCCAACTGAGCATCACCCTGCTCCAATGAGACGCCACGCGACGCGGCATCGGGGATCACACGGTAATAGATTTCGCGCAGTTTCGGTTCGCCTTGACGATAATAGTCGTCCACCGCAGTCAAATGGATGTGTGAACCCCGCACCCATTCCGAGAAACGGAAAGGACCTGTGCCGATAGGAGATTGTTCTGCGCCAACCTTGCGATAATCCATTCCCTCAAGCTGATGACGCGGCAGCATTGGCGCTGAAGCTGTCTCGAATGCCATCAGAAACGCGGGAAAAGCCTTCTTGAGTGTGAAAATCACCGTGTAGTCGTCGGGCGCTTCAATGCTTGCGCAGCGGCCGAACACATCGCGCGCACGTGGATGAACCTCCGGCAGAAACGTCTTGCAGGAAAAGACAACGTCTGCAGATGTGAACGGCTGACCGTCGTGCCATTTCGCATTTTTTACGAGATGAAAGGTGTAGGTTAGACCATCCGGCGAAACATCCCATGAATCTGCCAGCAAAGGCTGTGGTGTCAAATCCCTCGAATAAGAAAGCAGGCCTTCATAGAGTTTTCCAGCTACCACGCCGGTGGGGGTCTGCTGGTTCAATCCAAGGTTCAAAATAGGCGGCTCGGGATAAACAATGGAAGTAAGCGTTTCGCCGTGCGCCTGGGCATAGGCATTGCCACCCGTCGCTGCACAGGCGATCGTTGCAGCCAAAAACAGATTAAACTCTCGCCGGTTCATGTTCCCTGTCATTTTATTTCTCCTATTGAACGGCTATTGAGACGTTGCGCCAAATCAAATGTCGGACGTGTTCTGCGCAACAGGTCTTATTTCGTCACCAACGGGCATTGCGAGTTGCCCAAGGGCTGGAATGCCTTGTCAGCAGAAACCGTCGCAAGCAACTTGTAGTAGTCCCAAGGCTCTTTGGATTCGTCCGGCTTTTTGACCTCAAACAGATACATATCGTGCATCATGCGACCGTCCGCACGGATGGAACCATTGTGGTAGAAAACGTCCTCGACCGGCAGTTCCCTCATCTTGGCAACCACCTGTTTGGTATCATCCGTACCGGCTTCCTTGACTGCCTTGAGATAGTGGAGCACGGATGAATAAACACCCGTCTGCAGCATGTTCGGCATTGCCTTTCTTTCCTCGAAAAAGCGCTGCGACCATGCACGTGTTTGTTCGTTCAAGTCCCAGTAGCTGGCCTCGACAATCGTCAAACCTTGTGCTTCTTCAAGACCCATTCCATGAATATCGTTGATGAACCCACCAAGCGTGGCGATCTTCTGGCCCGATTGGGTCAGCCCGAACTGCGCGGCCTGCTTAACAGAGTTGATCGTATCCGCACCGGCATTCGCCAGGGCTACCACGTTGGCGCCTGACCCCTGCGCCGTAAGAAGAGCTGACGCAAAATCCGCGGTCCCGATAGGCAGACGGATACTACCCACAACTTCACCGCCTCTCGCCTTGACGAGATCGCCTGTCTCCTTTTCCAGGCCGTGACCGAAGGCGTAATCGGCAGTGATAAAATACCAATTCTTCAGCCCCTGATCGACGAGAGCCTGACCTGTCGTATGCGCAACCGCATAAGTATCGTATGCCCAATGGACAACGTAAGGACCGCATGCATCATTCGTGATACGCAACGAACCGGGAGAACTCAGGACAATAAGCTTTTCCTTCTGCTTCGCGACTTCCAAAGCCGCAAGCGCCGGTGACGATGACGCGACATCGAGAATTGCATCAACCCCATCTTCGTCGAACCACTTTCGTGCGATCGCACCACCGATGTCAGCCTTGTTCTGGTGATCTGCTGAAACAATCTCGATTGGCATTCCCAAGACGGAACCACCAAACTCCGCAACAGCCATTTTCGCAGCGGTGACAGCACCCATGCCAGTAATGTCGGCATAGACACCACTCATATCCTCAATGAGCCCGATACGCACGACCTGATCGCTGATCCCATCTTTAGCGAAGACATTGGATGCCGCGAGTATTCCCGTCAGGAAGACCGCACCATTTGCCAGCTTCTTAAATCCATCAACGCGCATACTGTTCCTCCCATATTATTCTATTTATTAATCGGAAACACATATCGAAGTTGTTCGGATTTTCGTCGCAAGCTGCTCCGCCCGCTCCAAGGCCGCAATGTCAAGGCCCGTCGAATAGCCCTTATTCTCCAGATGATTGACCAGCAGCAATGTGCTCAGATTTCCAGCTGCTCCCGGTACGTATGGACATCCCCCAAGACCGCCAATAGCGCTGTCGAAAACACGAATACCGTGTTCCAGCGCAACATCGATGTTCTCAAGTGCTTGACCATACGTATCGTGAAAGTGGCAAGCGAGTTGTTGCGGTTGAAGTTTCTGGCCGACAACCGATAGCATCTTATGAACGCTATCTGGCGAAGCTCGCCCAATCGTATCCGCGAGAGAGATTTCGGTGCAGCCCAAATCCGCAAGTTTGCCCGCGATATCCGCGACCGCGTGCGGCTCAACAGCGCCTTCAAAGGGGCATTCAACGGCGCAGGACACGTATCCACGCAATCTCACGCCTCTGTTGCGCGCCAGATCAGCAACCGGCTGAAACCTCTTGATACTCTCATCTATTGAGCAGTTTATGTTCTTTCTGGCAAAGCTCCCCGAGGCGCTCGTAAATACCGCAAGTTCCTCGACACCTATCTCCAATGCGGCATGGGCGCCACGCTCATTTGGTGCCAACACCGACCGAACCAATCCTTCCGCCGGAGGCGTTTCAACCAATACAGCTTCATGATCCGCCATCTGCGGCACCCATTTCGGGGAAACGAAAGCCGTAACTTCCAGCCGCGTCAACCCCGTCGCACGCAGACAGGAAATAAGCTCCAGTTTCTCCTTCGTCGACACGATACGCTTTTCATTTTGCAAGCCATCGCGGGGGCCGACCTCAACTATCGTGACGTCAGCCATCAACTATCCTTTCCTCGCGCGGCAAAAGCCGCCAAGCTCTTCTTGGCTTCGTCACTGGTAAAGGTACGCTGCCCAATTCTGGCTTCCTCGCGGAAAGCATCGACGATAGGAAGATCCGGCAATGTTAGTGCCGCTTCCTTTATGGCCTGCACCGCAGTCGGATTGAAGCCGGCCAGACGTCGAGCCATATCAATAGCGGTTGCCTCAACCCTATCGGAAGGCTCGATACGATTGACGATCCCCCGTTCACGCATATCCGATGCAGAAAAGCGTTCCGCAGTGAGCATTATCTCCATCGCATGCGCATATCCGATCTGACGCACCAGACGGACCAGTGTGCCACCTGCCGGAACGAACCCGTGCCGGACCTCAGGAAGCTGAAACACGGCGTCCTGCGAAGCTATCCGTATGTCCGTAGCCAGCATGAGTTCAAAACCCGCGCCCATGCAAACACCTTGGACCGCGCTTACTATCGGCTTATTAAACCCCGCATATTTGATATGTGCCGGGTCCCAGGCCGAAATATCGAACCGATCAGATGCAAGAGCGGGAATCGATTCCTTGAGGTCCGCGCCTGCACAAAAGGCGCGCGTTCCCTCGCCACACAGAACTACCGAATGAATTTCCGTATCTGTATTGGCGCGCTGAAAAGCGGCGCCGAGATCGTCATACATCGACAGCGTCAATGAGTTGAGTTTTTCGGGCCGGTTAATCCGGATGATCGCAACGTGATCGTCCTTCGTGAAGTCGATCGTTCCCATCAGATTGCACCTTGATCTTTCAATCGGGCCACCTCTTCGGGCGAAACGCCTAGAAGTTCTGTCAGAATACGGGCGCTGTGTTCTCCGGGAGACGGAGCCTTCTCATACCGGATATTATCCATGCCGGAGAGCTTGATTGGCAGCCCAAACATTTTGACCAGCTGGTCCCCCATGGGAACGTCAACAATCATCTCACGCGCTGCAATATGAGGATCTTCGACAACCTCTGCGATGGTCTTGATTGCACTTAGGGGAACCCGGTCTCCCGCCATCTCCTCAAGTTGGGCTTTTGTGTATCGACTAAACCATTCATTGAGGAGCGGCTTGACGACTGCCTCCGAAATCTTTGGATCGAACCGCTTCTCCATTGTGTCGATTTGCGGGTCCCTGGCCTTTTCAGGCTGGCCGAACAGCTCACACGTGATGGACCAGAATTTATCTGTATAACCTCCAAAGAACACGTAACCGTCCTTGCAGGGAAACTGACCATAAGGGCTAACGAATGGATGATCATTACCCAGAGGCTCGGCCACTTCTTTTTGAGTCGTGTAGCGAACCACTGCATTTTCAGTCAGAGTCAGGATAGAATCTTGTTGCGATACGTCCACGACCTGACCCTTGCCGGTTTTTTCAGCTTCTCGCAGAGCTGCTACTGTCCCGATAGCGGCGTAAAGCGATGCAGCCAGATCGCCGATGATCGTGCCAACTCGTACGGGTGGCCGACCAGGATAACCATTCATAGACCACAAGCCACCCGCCGCCTGCCCTGTATTATCATATGCAGGCTTCGATGAGTTGGGACCCGACCGGCCGAAGCCGCTAATGGCGGTATAAACGAGCTTGGGGTTGATGGTGCCAAGCGTGTCGTACCCTAACCCCAACCTGTCCATGGTGCCGGGACGGAAGTTTTCGATCAATATGTCCGCCTGCTCAACCAATTGTTTGAGCAGGCGTTTTCCGTCTTCGGATTTCAAGTTGATCGACAAACCGAGTTTGTTGCGATTGTACTGTGAGAAGAAAGCGCTTAACTGCGCCTCCCCAGAAGAGACAAATGGTGGGAACGTCCGCGCATAATCCGGTTCGCTGGGATGCTCTATCTTGATAACTGTCGCGCCCATGTCCGCTAGGAGCATTGCACAAAACGGCCCCGCGACGACCCGTGTCACATCGAGAACGATTACCCCCGACAAAGGACCAGTCCTCTTAGCAAGAACAGGGCTGCTTTCTCGATCAGTATTCATTGGGGCCTCCATATCTGCCAGGCGCGTATCAAATTGGTCCCTGGCTCGTTGCACTTCGCATCATTTGCATGGATTCGTCTGCCCACGTCATCATGCGTTGCGCATGCTTTCGAGCAATTCTTTAGCACGATCGACACGAACATCATGGTCAGCGGCGAGAGCGGTCGCAACCTTGTCAACTTCCTCGCCAATCGCTCCGGCAACAATTGCAATATTGCGGGCATGCAATGCCATATGCCCCTTCTGGATGCCTTCCGTGGCCAGAGCCCGAAGCGCGGCCATATTTTGTGCTAACCCGACTGCCACCGTGACTTCGGCAAGTTCCTGAGCGGTCTGCACGCCGAGAATTTTTAGCGCCGCGCGAGCGGCGGGATGCGTTTTGGTGGCGCCCCCTACCAAGCCCAACGCCATAGGCATTTCAAGTGTGCCTATAAGGTTCCCTGTCGCATCAATTTCCCAGTGAGTGAGCGAAGTGTACCGGCCCGAGCGGGATGCCCATACATGAGCCCCGGCTTCAATCGCACGCCAATCGTTTCCGGTGGCGACAACGATTGGATCGATACCGTTCATTATCCCCTTATTATGGGTGGCGGCGCGGTAGGGATCGACAACTGCAAAGGCGCAAGCCTCAACAACACCTCGGGCGATTCTCTCCCCACCATATTCATTGGTTTTCAATGCTTCCGGCGTCAGGGACACCATTGCACGCGCCAGTCGCAGATCAGCGTAATTGGAAAGAATCCGGAGCCGGACCTCACCGCCGGTTATTTTTTCGATCAGCGGCGCCACGGTTTCGGCCATTGTATTGACCGTGTTCGCACCCATTGCGTCGCGAACATCCACAATCAGATGAACGGCAATCATAGGACCGACTTGCGTGTCCTCAAAGATATGAACTTCAATATCTTTGCAGCCACCGCCGAGCGAAATCAACACCTTGTCCTTGGCGTTGGCAGCAGTAATGATCGCCTCACGCTCCTGCAATACCCGGATTCGCGCGCTATACGGATCGCTCAGCTTCAGTACCTGCACTTGCGCTCGCATGAGTGGGCCAGTACTCGAGGTCTGGAACCCACCGCATTTGCGTGCTATCCGCGCCATATAGGACGCAGCCGCGACAACGGATGGTTCTTCTACTGCCATTGGGATAAGGTAATCCCGCCCATTTATGGTAAAATTTGTAGCTATACCTATCGGCAGTTCAAATACACCGATGACATTCTCAATCATCCCATTGGCGAGATCGACCGGCAAGCCGGCATATGAGAAGACGTTCGCCTCTTCAGTGGAAAGCGACACCACATCCGCGACTTTGGCCAATCGTGCGTGGGGAGAGAGATTCCGCATATTCTCCAAACGAGAGTTAATGCCCTGTCGCGATGCTTTCGCGTTTAAATCAGCCAATGCTGCCTCCCGGAAGAAGTTCCTCTTGAAAGTTTTATGGGCAATTTGTTACCCTTATGAAAAGGTACAGTTTTTAGTTATTGTCACCAACTGTACCCACATGGAGATAGCATGCCCTCTACGAATGGCTTATGCACCTCAGCGGTTACTCTTGTGGAAACAATCACTGCCCGTTTGAAAAAACAGATATTTTCCGGAGCTTTGCCTTATGGTTGCAGGCTGCTTTCTATTCGCAAGGCGGCAGATGAATTCAATGTGTCGAAAAACACGATTGTGGAGGCTTACGACCGCCTCGTCGCAGGAGGGTTCATCGCCGCCCGTAAGGGATCTGGATTTACAGTTGTTTTCGAACCCGAGATTGGAACTAACCACCGTCCAAAACATGTGGCGGAAGCGGTGGACATTGCCTCTCTTCTCAGTGCTCAGCTTGATCAAAGCTTTGAAGTGCGGGTGGGAGACGGACGACCGCCGCCCGCATGGACGGAACAATCGGAGATCAAACGTCATCTCACAATCCATGACCGGACGTTGACCACTGATTCTGACGCCTACGGATCGGCACTGGGTTTCCCACTGTTAAGGCAAAAGATCGCGCATCGACTGAAAAACCAGCAAATTGGCGCGGGTGAGGAAAATGTATTGTTGAGTTTTGGCGCCAATCATGCGCTGGACCTTATCATTCGTGGACTTCTCTCAGCCGGCGATACAGTCCTTGTCGATGAACCAGGTTATTACCCGCTGTTTGCTAAACTTGCATTGGCACAGATACGCGTGGTGGGTGTACGCCGTACACCCGAAGGACCGGACGTCAATGACTTTAATGAGAAGCTCCAATCAGAGCGACCAAAGATGTTCTTCACCCAATCGCTAGGGCATAACCCAATGGGCGGTTCGATTAACTTACCGATCGCCCATGCGGTACTTGCCGCGGCGAGTGCTCATGATATCCTAATAGTCGAAGACGATCCATTTTCTGACTTGCCCCTACCAGCACATCGCCTGGCCACACTTGATCAAGTCAATCGTGTTATTTCAGTCGGGACATTTTCGAAGACATTGTCAGCAAGTTTGCGTTCAGGTTTTATCGTTGCGCGGGAGGATATCATCGCGGCGCTGACCGAATTGAAGATGCTGACCACAGTCAACAGTTCGGGCCATATCGAGCGATTGCTTCACCGATTGATTGCGGACGGCCATTACGACCGGCATTTGAAACGCCTATTGCAGAGGATTGAGACGGCTTCACACGCATTCCAGCATAGAATCGACCAGGCCGGCTGGCAATGTTTTGCAGATAGCGTTGGGGGGTATTACAGGTATCTACTTTTACCGGCAGGCGTCAGCGATATCGAATTGGCCCGAGCGGGCGCTAAGGAAAGCATTTTCATAGCGCCCGGCAGCGTGTTTTGTATCGACAAACAAAACCCCCTAGGCAGAGGCATCCGCATTAATGTGTCCAGAGCACAGGACATGAGGTTTTACGATTTCCTTTTGCGAATGCTTTGATTCAAAGGGAAACAAGACAGGCTAATTTGGATAACCAGAAAAATCTGTTTATTTTCAAATTAGCATTGCAGTTGCATTCTTCGAAATGCCGGGCTGCAGAGAGCGCCTAATCTGCGTTCAGGTACTTAAGTACCTTCTGCTCTGGTACTCGAAATCACTCTTTTCGCCACGGCCTGACGAATTTACAACTGTAATGTTAGCTGTCTGACGACGAATTGTTCTGCGAGTAACTACTGCTCCAGTCGCATCAACACTAAATACGCTGCAAGACGTCTTGCCCAGATCCACGCCAAGGATCACAATAGTCATTGGCTCTTTCCTTGCTTTTCCTCACACAGCATCCTGACAGACGATGTGGAAAGGGGCAGTCCATTCCACAAGGCCTAGGCTCAGGACTCATTGGTTTCCGAGCCAGAATATAACGGCTGCTGCGAGATCTATTGCTGCTCGGAACACAATCGGGCAGCGATCATAACGGGTGGCAATTCTGCGCCAGTCTTTCAGTCTTTCAAACATAATTTCGATACGATTACGCCGCTTGTATCGACGTTTGTCATATTTGATAGCCTTCTAACGGTTTTTGCGACCCAGGATGCAAGGCCTTATCTCTTGGTCTTTTAACCGTTTTCTGAACCAGTCTGCATCATAGCCTCTGTCAGCAAGAAGCCAGTCGACCTTCGGTAACATCTCGATTAAGACTGCAGTTCCGGTATAGTCGCTGATTTGTCCGGCCGTAACGTGTAACCTGATGGGACGCCCCTGTGTGTCGGTGACGGAGTGCAATTTGGTATTCATGCCACCTTTCATCCGACCGATCAGGCGTCCATCGCCCCCTTTTTTAACCGTAGGCTTGAGGCCGTGCGGTGCGCTTTCAAGTAGGTCGCATCTATCATGACAGTTTTTCCGACCGACGACTTAGAAAACAAACCTTCCAGTATTTGAGCAAATATCCCCTTGTGACACCTACGGTTCCAACGATTATAGAGCGTTTTAGAGGGCCCGTATTCCCGACGGGCACCACACCACCGTAACCCATTGCGAAGAATAAATATAATTCCACTCAAGACACGCCTGTCATCAAAGCGCGGACGTCCATGACTCTTAGGGAAAAAGGGGCGAAGGCGTGACATTTGTCCTTCGCTCAGCCAGTAAAGATTACTCACCAATCAGTCTCCTCAAGCGAAACTGAAACAGCTCATCATTCTGAAATCAATGGGTCCTGGGCCTAAACCACAGTTGTCGGCGTGTCTTGGATGGCATAACTCGTGTGCTCATAAGAGCCGGTTTGCTTTAGAAAATCCTTGGCCAGCATCAACGCCCGGCTGTGGCCATCAGACCGAACATGCACTAACATTCCAAACGGATCACCACACGGGGGCAAGTCAGGAGGCGGCAGGAATGCACATCGGTGTTCCAGCGACGGGATCTGCAATAATGATAGCGGCAACCCCGAAAACATGCTGTACGATCTCAGCCGTCATCACAACGCTGGGGCGACCGGTAGCCACGATCTTACCTTTCCTAAGCATGACCATGTGGTCCGCGTAGCGCGCAGCCTGGTTGAGATCGTGCAGCACGGCAACGACTGTCTTGCCGCGCTCAGCAACCAGGCGGCTCACCAACTCCATCACCTCGATCTGATGAGCGAGATCGAGAAACGTTGTGGGCTCGTCGAGCAGTAAGATGGGGGTCTCCTGCGCAAGCGCCATCGCGATCCACGCTCGTTGGCGCTGGCCGCCGGACAGGCTGTCGAGCGGTCGCCCAGCTAGGTCTTGCATCCCGGTCAGCAGCAGGGCCTCCTCGCAAACCGCATCGTCCCGTTCGGACCTGCGACCGAACAGGGAAAGGTGCGGATACGGGCCCTGCCGGACCAAATCCAGCACCGACAACCCTTCCGGCGCGACCGGCCCTTGCGCCAGCACGCCTATGCGTCGTGCGATTTCCCTTGTCGAAAATTCGGCTATGGGCCGCCTGTCCACCCGAACTGTGCCAGCCATGGGCGCAAGCAGGCCGCCAAGCGCGCGCAGGATGGTCGACTTGCCGCTACCGTTCGGCCCGATCAACGCGGTGAAGGCGCCGCGAGGAATGATAAGGTCGAGATCTTTTACGACCACTGCGCGGCCATAGGCGACCGTAACGCCTTCGGCAGCGAGGTCTATGTTTCCGTTTACGTCAGGCCGGGACATGACGACGCCCCCATAGCAGATATGCGAAAAAAGGTGCGCCGATCAGCGCGGTTACGATCCCGGCTGGAAGCTGGGCCGGGGCGATGATCGAGCGACCTGCAAGATCCGCCGCCACGACCAGCGTTGCGCCGATCAAAGCCGACACGGGGATCAGCCTTGCATGGGCCGGACCGACAATTCGGCGGGCCATATGCGGCGCGACCAACCCGACGAAGCTGATCAGCCCGGCGGCGGCGACGGCCGCGCCGGACAGAAGCGCACAAAGCAGGATCATCAGTCCTCGAACGAGGTTGACGCGCTGTCCAAGACTGCGCGCGGCATTGTCGCCGAAACGGATCAGGTCGAGTTGCCGACTCGAAATCATCGTCACCGCCAAGGGTGTGACAAGCCAGAGTGTGAGGACATACACTCCCATCCAATCTGCGTGATAGACGTTGCCAGCGAGCCAGATCATGGCGCGCTGCACGTCTCCAACCTCACCGAAGGCGGTGAGAAAGGTCGTGGCCGCGCCCGCTAGTGCGGAAAGCCCGATGCCTATCAGGATAATGCGCAGCGACGAGGTGCCGCCATTGCGCCATGACAGCATGTAGATTGCAGCTGCCATCCCGCCTGCGCCAGCAAAGCCAGCCCAGGGCAAAAGCTGGATCGGTGCATTGTCGAGCGCCACGATGACGATCATGGCTGCAAGAGCCGCGCCGGCATTGATGCCGAGGATGCCGGGTTCAGCGAGCGGGTTGCGCATCACAGCCTGTGCTATTGCCCCGGCCACGGCAAGAGCTGCACCGACCAGTGCGGCGAGCAATGCGCGTGGCATGCGCAGGTCGAGCACGATCATCTCGACCTGTGGATTGATGCCCGCTGGCTGTGTCAGAACTGAGCACAGATCGCTAAACGATACGGCATGATCGCCATAAGCAAGAGAAGCGGAAATACAGGCCAAAAGCAGCAACGAGAGAGAGACAATGCGGATCATGAGGCACCATCCACGCGGCGGCGGGCGATCCATATGAAAAACGGTGCGCCGACAAGCGCCATCGTCACCCCAACCGGAAAGCTCTGGCTGGCAAAAAACGTCCGGCCCACCGTGTCCGCTACCAAGATCAGTAGCGCACCGCCAGCCGCGCTGAACGGGATGATCCAGCGGTAGTCGACACTGACCGTCATGCGTGCAATGTGCGGGACGACCAGCCCGACGAAACCGATGGGACCGGCGAGCGATACTGCACCGCCAGCAAGCAAAATGACTATAACAACGGCGAGACCACGCCACAGGACTTGGTTCTGCCCGACAGATTGGGCAAGCGTTGTTCCCAGGCTTAATGTCATGAGATGGCGGCGAAAGATCAGGGCTGCGGTCAGGCCCACGAGAATATAGGGTGCTACGGCGCTCACCTGAGCCATAGTGCGGCCGGCAAGCGAACCGGCCGTCCACAGCCTCACGGCGTCGAGCGTGGTCTGGTCGAAAATGAGGATCGCAGTGGCCAGCGAGGTGAGGAAGGTGGCCAGCACAGCTCCGGCCAGCACCAGCTTGAGCGGCGTTGCACCGGCAACTCCGGCCGAGGCCAGCGCATAGACCACAACGGCCGCCAAGCCCCCGCCGCCAAAGGCGAACCAGATATGGGCGTTGCTCGATCCTGCCCCGAGCACGGATATCGCCACGACCACTGCGAAGGACGCCCCGGCATTAATGCCAAGCAGGCCGGGCGAAGCGAGCGGGTTGTTCGTCACAGCCTGCATGACCGCGCCCGCCACCGCCAGCGCGGAGCCGGCCAGAAGCCCGGCCAGCACGCGTGGCAGGCGCAGCGTCGTCACCACCAGATGCTCGCGCGAGCCATCGAACGCAAAGAGCGCCGCAAGCACATCCACAACCGCAATGCGCGACGTGCCGAGCGTCACGGACCAGACCGCCAGGCTCGCCGCGACAACACACAGCGTCGCGAGCGATGAGGCCCGCATTGCATCCGCGCGGCTATCGTGAGAGCCGGTCACCGTGGTTCCTGTCATCCGTCCCCCGCTCACGGCCTCGTCAGAACATAGCGTTCGATGTCGTCGAGAACCCGATGGGCAGAGGCGATGCTGTTGAAACCAAACCATGCTCCCTTCTCGACACGATACGCATGTCCCGCCTGCACCGCCGGAAGCATCTGCCAAAACGGATTGCCAATGGTTAGCGCATTCAGGGCCTCGTCCTGGCCGGGCGCATTTCCAGCGGCAACCACGTAGAGTAGAATATCGCCGTTCAAGGCGTCCAGTTCCTCCCAATCCGGGCGCTTCAGCACCGCGTCATCGTCAGTCGTTTCATAGACGGTGCGTCTTATACCCGCCTCCCGGAGGACGGCGTAGGGCGCATAGGCCGACGGACTGTCAAGATAGACATGAAAGCCATGCGGTGCGACTCTGATTGCTGAGACTTCGACGTCAGCAGGCACGCGAGTGCGGATAGCGGACGCACGCGCCTCGTAAGCTTTCAGAAGCTTGGCACCCTCATCTGAACGATCAGCAACATCGGCTAGCAGGAGGAAGTGTTCCTTCCAATTTGCTGCGTCGATCAGAGCTGTCGGTGCGATCGGGGCAAGTTTATCGTAGAATTGGCCATGGAATTGCGCCTCACCGACAATGAGATCCGGCTTGAGGCTGATTATCAACTCTAAATTGGGCTGACGCGCGTTGCCGATGTCCTTAATAAAGGCGTCTGTCGCGCGCTCGCGCAATTCTGCGTCCGGCGCCGCCATCAGCGGCGCGCCAACGACCGGAATATCCAGTTCTAAAGCCATTCCCAGATTATAGAAATGGTCGAGGACAACCACGCGCTGAGGCTTTTTGGGCACACAAACCGGGGCTTCATAGACGTTCTTGGCTATGGTTCTCCCATCGCACGATGCCCACGCTGGAATAGCCGCCAACAACATGACCAAACTCATAAGAAGCGGCCGAAAAATTTCCATTTTAACTCTCATCATCTTGGCTGTGGGAGATGCCGTCATGCTGAACAGCATCACGATGTCGTCAGAATTTCGCCTTAACATTCAAGCCGAAACTACGCCTTTGGCCCAGGGTCGCCATCCTGTCTGCTTCGAGATAAGTCAGGTATTCTTCGTCAAGAAGGTTTTCGGCAAATGCATTGATCTCCCAACCGTCCAGCCGATAGCCAGCCTGCGCGTTTACGATCGTTCTGGAACCGACGAAACTGTTGGGCGTATTTGCCGAGAACCGAGCCATGTACGAAGAGGTGTATTTTGCGTCTCCACCGACATAGAAGCCGTTCTCAAACTCGTAGCGACCACCCAGGCCAATGGACCACTCCGGGGCTTCCGGGAACGGGAAGCCGGGTAGATCGATCGTGTCGGCCTCACTTTCCCGGTCAAACTTCGTATTGAGATAGCCGAGTGCAAGGAATGTGGAGAGCTGATCCGTAACCTGCCAGGTTGGCTCGATTTCGAAGCCATAGGCGCGCGAGCCTGCGGCATTCGCGATCCTGTTGGTGAGGTTCGCGAAGTCTTCAATGTCCACCTGCTGGTCTCTGTACTGGGTATAGAAGAAATTGGCGTTCAACCTGAGACGATCGTCCAGCCAGCTTCCCTTGTAGAAGATTTCATAGCTATGCGAGCTTTCCGGGTCATAGTTATACATGACCCGGTTGACCGTATCGTAAGCAATGCCGCCATTGCGAAAGCCCTGCGAATAGGAAAAACCAACCGTATGATCGTCGCCGAAATCCTTCGATATTCCAATCTTCGGAACAAAATTCGTTTCCTCACCGCTTCCTGAATAATCCGTTATACGGGGATTATTCGGAGAGCGTGAATCGCGCATTCGATAGAAATAGTCCGTCGACTGCTTCGTGTAATCGATACGGCCTCCGGCGGTGAGGTGCCAACTCGGCAAAAATTCATATGTAGCCTCACCGAACGCGGCAAGATTTGTAATTTTCCTGTGATCGTCCTGAAACTGGTTATAGAAGCCAAGTGTTCCATCATAGCTGTTGCTATAATTCTGATGGCTTCCAAAGACGCCGCCGACCCATTTCCATCTTTCGCCCTGATAGTTCAGGCGAGCTTCCTGGGTAAACAACGTATTCTTTCGATCTCCTCTGAGTGTATTGACCTCGCCTGGCGTACCCTCATTGATAGAAGGGCGCTGATGAATGTCATGCGTTACGCCGGTTTGAGAGGTGAACTGCAACGCATCGGAAAAGTCATGCGTGATTTCCAGACCCACATTGTGGACTTTGGTGGAGCGAACTTCTGTGTAGATCGGCAGATAGTAGTCCGCCCTTTTATCCTCCCATCGGAAGCCCTGGCCCGGCCCGCCAATATTTCGTTCGGTGGGCGCGTCATGTGCGAAGGAGTAGCTGAGCAGGGCTTTTGTGTCGGGGAGTTCAGCGGGCGTGAACAACATCTTGCCACGAATGTTGTAGGTAAGGTTCGTCATGAAATCATCGTAGCGATCGAAGCCCGTAAAGGATGGGGCGTTGAGATCACTCTTGCTGCGCTCCAACGAACCGGCGATGCGCATGGCGATCTGGTCTTCAAGAAGCGGCGTGTTTACCATGAAGGCGGTACCAGCCAGATGATCGTTTCCGACGGTTGCAGAAACTTCTGCCTCCTTTTCGAAGGTCGGGTCCTTTGTCTTGATATAAATTGCACCCGCCATCGCAGCGCGACCGCTCAGTGTCGATTGAGGTCCTCGATAGACCTCCACCTGCTCGACATCCCATAGACCGCGCGCACCGCGTCTGGTTCCTTCGGTCGGCTGCAATACTCCGTCGACGTAAAGTGACCCGATAGGATTTGCGCCGGTATTAAAACCCTCCGAGTTCACGCCGCGAATGACGAAACCGCCGTTAATCCAATCAGCATCCATGACATTCGCCATGCGACGGAAGGAATCGCGGAAGTTGCGGATCTGGCTGTCCTGGATCTCTTCAGCCGTAACGATCCCTACGCTTGCGGAGGTGTCGTTCAAGCTCGTCGCATCTCTCGCACCATAGATGGTGATGGGGTCGAGCATCGTAGCGCCGTCAGCCGATAAAGGCGCAGAGTTTTCGACCGCCACCTCGAAGACTTGTACCGTCGTCGGGTTGCTGAAACTGTAGCCAAGGCCGGTTTCGGCGAGCATGGTTGCCAGTGCCTGCTCGGCGCTCATCCTACCACGAACCGGATTGCCGGTAGCCGATATTGGCCGGTTTTCGCGGAACACGACGGAAAGTCCGGCAATGCGACCAATATCGTTAACGGCCTGCGGTACGGGCTTGGCCTTGATGTCGAAGGTGAATTGACCCTGCACGACCTGCTGCGCTTGTGCTGCCGCGATTGAAGCGCTGCTCGCCGCCGTCATCAGCGCCGCCGCCAGCGCGAATGTTACCCCTCGTACCCCTTGAGCCGTCATATCTGCCTGTCCCTGTTGCTCTCGAACGTTGGAGAGCACGGGCGGCTATTTGCCACTCTTCATCATGCTCCTAGTGCGTTCACGCTCGGCACGGGCAATCGGGGAACCTCCGAACGCATTTTTTTTGCGCGAAGGTTTGAACCACGCCGGGATTCCAACCGGAAGTGGCGCTACGGTCCAATGACCGTGAGGCGTCCGGCAACCGTCGTCATGCGGAAGCCGAGACTGGCCTGGAGCGAGGCAAGCGCGACGTCGGTGTCGGCAAGCGAGATGCTACCGGTCACACGCTCTTCCGCCAGTCGCGACGTCGCGATAACGATCCGCCCGCGGCGATAGCGCTGGATTTCACTCACTACATCTGCCAGACTTGCGCGATAGAAGACGAAGCGGCCGTCGCGCCACGCAAGCTCGTCATCGACGTTCACGTCCTCGACGGAAGCGACGCCAGCGGCACCGAAATGGGCCTGCTGACCCGGCGCGAGCCTCGTGGCTTCAGGATGTTCGTTGGTCGTCACCTCGACGACACCACGCTCCAACGTCACAACGCCGCCATTCTCCAGCAAGTGAATACCGAAGGCGGTGCCGTGAACGCGCACCTCACCGTTTCCCGCCTGGACGACAAAGGGAACGTCTGAACGCGCAATATCGAAGAACGCACCGCCGCGCAGAAGACGAACACGCCGCTCCATGCCCGTAAAGTCCTCGTCAAAGGCGCTGTCGGCGTCGAGTAATACGGACGAACCATCCGAAAGCGTGATGCTGCGGCGCTCTCCACGTGCAGAGTTATAGTCGGTGCGCATGTCCTCAAAGATATTCGGACGCTCCAGCCATATGCCGCCGGCGAGTATGGCGACGAGGATGACGCTTAAAGCCGAGAGCCTACGAAAAGTCTTCTTATGTGCCTTGGCCTTATCGATCGCCTCCAGATAGATGGCGAGTTGGTCGGCCTCCCGCTCCGCGAGCCGCTGACCGGGGTCTTCCGCTGCTTGCCAGGCGGCCTCGATGGCGCGATAGGCGTCATAGTGGGCAGAATCCGCCCGAACCCACTTCTCGAACGCAGCCCGCTTTGCGGTGGTTGGCTGCTCCAGCAGCGAGACAAACCAATGTCGGGCTTCTTCGCGAAGCTCGGCTTCGGATCGGTTCTGCGGTGGCTGGTTGGCTATACGCATATATCTTCCGGGGTCGCTATCAGCATGCCGCGCACTTGGGCGGGCCTCGCATGTTGCCTACTATCCGTATCTGACACACAAAGCAAAGCCTGAGGACAATCTATTTGATCTCTTCACAAACAGCGACAGCGCGTGCCATGTGCTTGGTAACGGCGCGCCGGGATATTCCAAGCACTTCAGCGATTTCGGAAAAGCTTCTGCCATGGACGCGGTTAAGAAGAAAAATGTGCCTCGTGCGTGTCGGCAATGCGGCCAAGGCGTCATCAATGCTGCGCAGCTCCTGTCGCGCGGAAACGACATCATCGGGGGACGCGGATGGTGCGGCATATTGTTCCGGCACAAAGCCGCCGAAGAACTCACTGCGCCTTCGCTCCGCCCTGATGTGATCTATCGTGGCGTTGCGCGCGCTGCGCGTCAGGTAGGCAGCCGGTTCAGCGAGACGCCCGGCAGTTCGCTCCCAAAGGCGGAGGAAGATGTCGTGAACAAGATCGCTTGCAGTGCTGGAGCAACCCAGACGGCTACCTATCTGCCGCTTCAGGCGTTCGTGTTCGGCGATATAGAGTGCCGCTATTTCGTCTGTCTTTCCGTTCATCGGACCAGCAATGTTCGACTTTGCCGTGCGTCCATGTGGCGGTATGACGGCTTGTCAGATCCATACAAAGGCAAAAATTCTCTTGCAAGTGCAGATACTTAGATTGCTTTCAGTAAAACGATGCGATGCGGCGCACAAAGTTGCGTAGAAAACTCATGTTTACTCTTGATTTTGTTACTTGTTTCACTTCTGTATCAGCGGAAGATGGAGCTACGTGGTGAACGCGCGCAACAGGAAGAATCTGCAACGATAGTTGCATTAACGCAACAATTCAGCCAGCCGACTCGCTTCCTGTATCACGGCCGTGCGCCTCGCCGGAGATGGACGCGTACCTGAGACGCATGACGCGCAGCAACTCGGCATTCCGGTCCGCCGGCTTCTTCAGCACGCATGTCTCGCAAAGCGTTCCATCTTCCACCGTGTAGTAACGGCAGCACCCGCCGCGCGCACGAAAAGTCCAGGTCAGCAACTCACGCTGCCGTTCGTCGCGCAAGGTCAGGTCGAAAAAATGAAGCTGACGGTTATAAAGCGGCGACCCTGGATACTTGAGAACAGTCATTGCCGTCGCTTTGGCTTCTTCAAGGCACCCGAAGCGCCGTCCTGCGTCAAGGAAGCAGGCAGCGATGGCGTCCGCAACCAAGCGCCAGAGCGCATTGCTCGACAGGCCGGACCTGCTGGCAAGCTTTTCCACTAGCGACCGTAGATGATCCTCGACGGAGCGGCGGTAGAAATCGCACAGACCGTCATGATGCATCAGCTGCCACGCATCAACCGCACTCTCTTCCCTATCTGTCCAGAAGGCTGGCGATAGAAAGCGGACATGAGCGCGGCGCACCTCGAAGGTTCGGCCGTCGTGCTCCAGTGGAGCAGTGTAGAATTGCATCGCGTATTGCCGCGGCGACATATCTGGCACGATGCCGAAGCCGGCGAAGAGCGGAACTGTCGCCAAGGCGAAGACGTAGCAATAATCAACCATCATGGCAGCCGCGCAGGTCTTGCGGTCGGTGTCCTGATGAAACGAGCCTTCATAATGGAGATATTCGTCGATTGCCGCGTCGTCCGCGAAAAACGCATGGGCCGTAATCCATCCCGGTTCAGGATCGCCCAAGTTCGTCCGCACTTCTGGCCACATGGCCGACCGGGCGGCGAGCGCGTGCAACTGAGCATTAGTAGACAAACCATTTTTCACCTGCATTTACTTTTATCCTCGCACCGTTTTGCTTGCATCGTCAAACTGGTACAGAATCCCGTTGATCGCAGCGGCAGGGAGCGCTAGCCAATCCTACACTACTCCTCTTATACTGACGAACGAGGATCAAAGTTAGGGAACCATTTTCCTAAAGCACTGTGAAAGATAATGACGCGACGCGTCTCAGATGTCGACTCGAGTGGGCAACAGACAGCACATGTTTCCTGATTGATAGACGATTTCAATGTCTCTCTCGAATTTTTGAGCGTTCCCCAGAATTTCAGATAAGACGAAAAGTAAAGCGGCCCGACCATAGTCATAGGCGTCTTGGTCAGGTTTTAATGCTGATTGACAGCAAGCTCGTGGAACGCCTGAAACGAACGTGTTGCAAAAATCCGTTCGGTACGGAGCAAGCCTTTGCCTTGGACCCACCTGTGTGGCGATGGCTTCTAATTGCTGTTTAAGAGAGAACGCTTTTGTTAATGCGAAGATACCTTACTGCTTGCACATCATATGAACTAGGTCGCAGCCTCATAGGCTCGCAGCCATAGCCGTATTGAGGCGAGCTGAACCATCGCAAGGAAGTTGGCTGCAAGCTTGTCGTAGCGAGTAGCGACGCGGCGGAAGTGTTTCAGCTTAGAGAAGAACCGTTCGATCAGGTTGCGCTCGCGGTAGAGAAGTTTGCTGAAGCACGGCTTCCGGCGCCGGTTGCGCTTCGGCGGGATGTTGGGGGTAGCGCCTTGGTCCAGGATCAGCTCCCGTATGCGCTCGGCATCGTAAGCCTTGTCGCCCAGCACGATGGTGTGCGGACTGAGATGGTCGAGGAGCACGTCGGCGATCTGGACTTCCCCCTTCAAAAGTGGAGGGCTTTTGTTAGATACAACTGACAGGAGACCTAGAATTGAAGCAGCGAGAATTTACAGAAGAGTTTAAACGCGAAGCCGTTCGGATTTTAACGACGAGCGGTCGAAGCATTTCATCGGTTGCCGATGACCTAGGAATTGGCAAGTCAACACTTGACCGCTGGCGTCGCAATTTTGCTGAGAAGGATCTGCTTTCTGGTCCGCATGAGGACATGAGCGAGGAACTTGCCCGGCTTCGTAAGGAAAATGAACTCCTGCGACAGGAACGTGACCTACTAAAAAAAGCGACGGCCTTCTTCGCTCGGGAGACAAGTCGATGAAGTTTGCGTTCATCGACACGGAGAAGGCTCATATGTCTCTGTCACGGCTGTGCGCTTTCGCAGGCGTCAGTATCAGCGGTTATTATGCATGGAAGCATCGTTTGCCCAGTCGTCAGCTCGACGATATGATCATCCTGGCGCATATTCGCAATCAGTTTGAACTGTCACGTGAAACTTATGGCAGCCCTCGAATGCATGTCGAACTGAACGAAGAAGGTATTCGAGCAGGACGTCACCGCACGGCGCGACTGATGCGTGAAAACGGCCTTAAAGCCCGGCAGAAAACGCGGTTCAAACGCACGACCGACAGCAATCATGGTGAGCCCGTCGCTCCCAATCTTCTGGATCAGGACTTTACCTGTGATGGACCGGATCAGAAATGGGGTGTCGATATCAGTTACATATGGACGGCAGAAGGCTGGCTATATCTGGCAATTGTTGTCGATCTTTATTCGCGTCGCATCATCGGGTGGGAAGCGCGCGATCGGATGAAGAAGGATCTGGCGATCAGTGCTTTGAAGAAAGCCATTGCAATCCGTCAACCAAAGCCCGGGCTGATCCAGCATTCAGACAGAGGAAGCCAATATGCCAGCTATGACTACCGTAGGCTTCTCAAGGCGCATGATATCCTTCCATCCATGAGCGGAAAAGGAAACTGCTATGACAATGCAATGGTGGAAACCGTCTTCAAAACGATCAAATCGGAATTGATCTGGAGAACCGTGTTCCAGACTAGAAATGACGCAATCAAAGCCATTGGAGAATATATTGATGGCTTCTACAATCCTGTGCGCAGACATTCTGCACTCGGGTATAAATCGCCGATCCAGTTCGAGATGATAAACCGTAAATTAGTGACAGAACCTCTCCACTAAATAAGGGCAAGTCCAAGATCGTCGGAACCTACAATGACGCAGGCATCTCTGGTGCAAGCATGATCCTGCGACCGGGCATTCAGGCGCTCCTTCAGGATGCACAGGCAGGCCAGTTCGACATCGTATTAGCGGAGGCGCTGGATCGCATCAGTCGCGACCAGGCGGACGTCGCCACCTTCTACAAGCATCTCAAGTTCGCCGGTGTTCCGATTGTCACGCTGTCCGAGGGCGAGATCAGCGAGTTGCATGTCGGCCTCAAGGGGACGATGAACGCACTGTTCCTCAAAGACCTCGCGGCCAGGACGCATCGTGGCATCCGTGGCCGCGTCGAGGACGGCAAATCAGGCGGCGGGCTCTGCTTCGGCTACAACGTCATCAAGCAACTCGACGCGCGGGGTGATCCCATTCGCGGCGACCGGGAAATCAACGAAGCCGAGGCAAATGTTGTCCGGCGCATCTTCCGAGAGTTCGCCGCAGGCATCGGCCCGCGCACGATAGCGCGCACATTGAACGAGAAAGGCGTACCCGGTTCGGCTGGCAAGCTCTGGAACGACACCACCATCCGAGGCCATATGAAGCGCGGCACTGGACTGGTAAATAATGAACTCTATATCGGTCGTCTGGTCTGGAACCGGCTTCGCTACATCAAAGATCCATCGACCGGAAAGCGCGTCTCACGCCTGAACCCGGAACCGGAATGGATTATCAAGGATGTGCCTGAGCTGCGTATTGTTGATGACGAACTCTGGCATTCGGTCCGTGTCCGGCAGGGCGAGATCGCCGAAAAGTTTGCCAACGTCACCGAAGCCGTGCGCAAGCGCCACAAAAAAGAACCGCCTGAACGGCACACGTCGGCCGAAGTCCCTTCTGTCCGGCCTCGTGTTCTGTGGCTGCTGCGGAGGCCCTACTCGCTTCGCGGCGCTGATCGGTTCGCCTGCTCGAACCATATCAGCAAGGGCGCCTGCTCAAACAGCCGCACGATCCCGCGTGAGGATCTGGAAGCTCGTGTGCTCTCCGGCCTCAAGGACCGCATGATGGCGCCTGAGATCGTCGAGGAGGCGATGCGCGCCTATGCGGAGGAGATGAGCCGCCTCAACCGCGAGCGCCGCTCCAGCGGCGATACCTGGAAAGCAGAACTGGTAAAGATTGAGAAGCAGATCCGCGGCATCATCGAGGCGATCAAGGCTGGCATGTTTCACGAGAGCATGAAGGCAGAGATGGACACGCTGGAAGCGCGCAAAACCGAACTGAACAGCCTGCTGGCCGACGCGCCAGAGGACACACCGGACATTCTGCCGAACGCCTCGGCGATTTATGCGAAGAAGGTTTCTGCCCTCACCAAAGCGCTCAATCGCAAGGAAGAGCGGCAGGAAGCGGCGGAGACATTGCGTGGCCTGATCGAAAAGATTTTGCTGACGCCGGGGCCGGAACGTGGCGAGATTTACGCAACGCTGCACGGTGAACTGGGCACAGTTCTCAATTGGACGGAGCGTCAAGCCATTGGAAAGTCTGCTAAAACAACAAAACCCGCAGCGGATGCTACGGGTTTGTCGTTATCAGTGGTTGCGGGGGCAGGATTTGAACCTGCGGCCTTCAGGTTATGAGCCTGACGAGCTACCGGGCTGCTCCACCCCGCGTTATGAGTTACGAACCATTGCGGCCCGGGAGCGAAGTCAGGCGCCTTTTTTCAAGGCATGGGCCTGATGAGGTGAGGTCGTTTAAAAATCGATTGATTATCGATTTTAGACCGAACGGGCTGCTCCGAGCCACTCTCACGCAGTCATATATTCGGTATTTTTCGCGCTTATTGCGTTGAATGTCTGTTTTGTATTGTTTTGAGAAGATGGGATTATTTGTGTGCTTAGCAGACCTGGCAGCGACCTACTCTCCCGTGTCTTAAGACAAAGTACCATTGGCGCTGGAGCGTTTCACGGCCGAGTTCGGAATGGGATCGGGTGCAGCCGCTCCGCCATAACCACCAGGTCGGCGAAGAACACAAATATGAGAAGCTGTTGTCTTTCGTGCTGATATTGAGTTGTTTTCAGGCGCTGATAAACAATAAGCACACGACTGTGTGCCGCCGGTTGCCCGGCGCCCTCCCGGAGCCATTCACGAAGTGAATAAGGCGTGAGGGGCAAAGTTTTCATCGAACTTTGTTCGATGGATATTGTAAATGAGAATGATCAAGTCGATCGAGCTATTAGTACCGGTAAGCTACATGCGTTGCCGCACTTCCACACCCGGCCTATCAACGTGGTAGTCTTCCACGGCTCTGATAGGGAATACTCGTTTTTAGGTTAGTTTCCCGCTTAGATGCCTTCAGCGGTTATCTAGTCCGTATATAGCTACCCTGCTATGCCGTTGGCACGACAACAGGTCCACCAGAGATACGTCCATCCCGGTCCTCTCGTACTAGGGACAGATCCTATCAATATTCCTACACCCACGGCAGATAGGGACCGAACTGTCTCACGACGTTCTGAACCCAACTCACGTACCGCTTTAAATGGCGAACAGCCATACCCTTGGGACCTGCTCCAGCCCCAGGATGCGATGAGTCGACATCGAGGTGCCAAACAACCCCGTCGATATGGACTCTTGGGGGTCATCAGCCTGTTATCCCCGGCGTACCTTTTATCCGTTGAGCGATGGCCCTTCCACGCGGGACCACCGGATCACTATGACCGACTTTCGTCTCTGCTCGACTTGTCAGTCTTGCAGTCAGGCAGGCTTATGCCATTGCACTCGACGAACGATTTCCGACCGTTCTGAGCCTACCATCGCGCGCCTCCGTTACTCTTTAGGAGGCGACCGCCCCAGTCAAACTACCCACCATACACGGTCCTGGACCCGGATAACGGGCCGCAGTTAGACATCCATATAGATAAGGGTGGTATTTCAAGGATGACTCCACCATGGCTGGCGCCACGGCTTCAAAGTCTACCACCTATCCTACACATGTCGACACGAATGCCAGTGTAAAGCTATAGTAAAGGTGCACGGGGTCTTTCCGTCTAACCGCAGGAACCCCGCATCTTCACGGGGAATTCAATTTCACTGAGTCTGCGTTGGAGACAGCGGGGAAGTCGTTACGCCATTCGTGCAGGTCGGAACTTACCCGACAAGGAATTTCGCTACCTTAGGACCGTTATAGTTACGGCCGCCGTTTACTGGGGCTTCAATTCAATGCTTGCACATCTCCTCTTAACCTTCCAGCACCGGGCAGGCGTCAGACCCTATACGTCGTCTTGCGACTTCGCAGAGCCCTGTGTTTTTGGTAAACAGTCGCTACCCCCTGGTCTGTGCCACCCTCCAATAGTTGCCTAAAGAAGGGTCACGCTTCTTCCGAAGTTACGCGTGCATTTTGCCGAGTTCCTTCAACGCAGTTCTCTCAAGCGCCTTGGTATTCTCTACCAGTCCACCAGTGTCGGTTTAGGGTACGGTCTATATGCAGGAGCTATTTCCTGGAACCGCTTCGCTGCCAGATCAATCCAATAAGACCTGACAACACACGCAATCCGTCACTACCTGCAGGCCCACGAATATTAACGTGGTTCCCATCGACTACGCCTTTCGGCCTCGCCTTAGGGGCCGGCTAACCCTGCTCAGATTAACTTTAAGCAGGAACCCTTGGACTTTCGGCGAGGGAGTCTCTCACTCCCTTTATCGTTACTCATGTCAGCATTCTCACTTCCGATACCTCCAGGATGTCTCACG